>NZ_CP049783.1:3267500-3867500 GCF_015710975.1 Paenibacillus polymyxa
ATCCGCCGAAAGCCTAAGGGTTCCTGAGGAAGGTTCGTCCGCTCAGGGTAAGTCGGGACCTAAGGCGAGGCCGATAGGCGTAGTCGAAGGACAACAGGTGGAAATTCCTGTACCACCGTAATCCGCTATGAGCGATGGGGTGACGCAGTAGGGTAGTGACGCGGACTGATGGATGTCCGTCTAAGCAGTGAGGCTGATGTGTAGGCAAATCCGCACATCGTAAGGCTGGGCTGTGATGGGGAGCGAAAATTATAGTAGCGAAGGTCATGATCTCAGACTGCCAAGAAAAGCCTCTAGCCAGGAGAAGGTGCCCGTACCGCAAACCGACACAGGTAGGCGAGAAGAGAATTCTAAGGCGCGCGGAAGAACTCTCGTTAAGGAACTCGGCAAAATGACCCCGTAACTTCGGGAGAAGGGGTGTCTCGGTAGGGTGAATAGCCCGAGGGGGCCGCAGTGAAAAGGCCCAAGCGACTGTTTAGCAAAAACACAGGTCTGTGCGAAGCCGCAAGGCGAAGTATACGGGCTGACGCCTGCCCGGTGCTGGAAGGTTAAGGGGAGTGG
Source organism: Paenibacillus polymyxa (assembly GCF_015710975.1). Lineage (NCBI taxonomy): Bacteria > Bacillati > Bacillota > Bacilli > Caryophanales > Paenibacillaceae > Paenibacillus > Paenibacillus polymyxa. The sequence continues at coordinate 3,268,062 of NZ_CP049783.1, forward strand.
TAAGCCTTCGGGCGAAGCTATGAACCGAAGCCCCAGTAAACGGCGGCCGTAACTATAACGGTCCTAAGGTAGCGAAATTCCTTGTCAGGTAAATTCTGACCCGCACGAATGGCGTAACGACTTGGGCGCTGTCTCAACGAGAGATCCGGTGAAATTTTAATACCTGTGAAGATGCAGGTTACCCGCGACAAGACGGAAAGACCCCATGGAGCTTTACTGCAGCTTGATATTGAATTTGGGTACGATCTGTACAGGATAGGTGGGAGCCGTTGAATCTTGAGCGCCAGCTTGAGAGGAGGCATCCTTGGGATACCACCCTGATCGTATCTAGGTTCTAACTTGGTACCGTGATCCGGTGCGAGGACAGTGTCAGGTGGGCAGTTTGACTGGGGCGGTCGCCTCCTAAAGAGTAACGGAGGCGCCCCAAGGTTCCCTCAGAATGGTTGGAAATCATTCGAAGAGTGCAAAGGCAGAAGGGAGCTTGACTGCGAGACCTACAAGTCGAGCAGGGACGAAAGTCGGGCTTAGTGATCCGGTGGTACCGCATGGAAGGGCCATCGCTCAACGGATAAAAGCTACCCTGGGGATAACAGGCTTATCTCCCCCAAGAGTCCACATCGACGGGGAGGTTTGGCACCTCGATGTCGGCTCATCGCATCCTGGGGCTGAAGTAGGTCCCAAGGGTTGGGCTGTTCGCCCATTAAAGCGGTACGCGAGCTGGGTTCAGAACGTCGTGAGACAGTTCGGTCCCTATCTGTCGTGGGCGTAGGAAATTTGAGAGGAGCTGTCCTTAGTACGAGAGGACCGGGATGGACGTACCGCTGGTGTACCAGTTGTTCCGCCAGGAGCACCGCTGGGTAGCTATGTACGGAAGGGATAAGCGCTGAAAGCATCTAAGCGTGAAGCCCCCCTCAAGATGAGATTTCCCAATTAGTAAGACCCCTTGAAGACGACGAGGTAGATAGGTTGGGGGTGGAAGTGCAGTAATGCATGGAGCTGACCAATACTAATCGGTCGAGGGCTTATCCTAAAGATAAGGCGCAATGAAGTTTCGGATCCAGTTTTCAGGGTGTAACACCTTGAAGGTATGTAGAAGTACATACAACAAGCGTATAGCTATTCATTCACACAATCTGTGATGAACCGAATAACCTTACGGAAGAATTTGCGAAGCAAATTCATGTTTGGTGGCGATAGCGGAGGGGTTCCACACGTACCCATCCCGAACACGACCGTTAAGCCCTCCAGCGCCGATGGTACTTGGACCGCAGGGTCCTGGGAGAGTAGGACGCCGCCAAGCGAACTTTATAATTATTATTCCCTGATAGCTCAGTTGGTAGAGCACTCGACTGTTAATCGAGTTGTCACAGGTTCGAGTCCTGTTCGGGGAGCCATATGGAGAGGTGTCCGAGTTGGCCGAAGGAGCACGATTGGAAATCGTGTAGGCGCCAAAAGCGTCTCGAGGGTTCGAATCCCTCTCTCTCCGCCAGAATTATTTTATAGCATGGCCCGTTGGTCAAGGGGTTAAGACACCTCCCTTTCACGGAGGTAACAGGGGTTCGAATCCCCTACGGGTCATAGTAGTATGGAGGCTTAGCTCAGCTGGGAGAGCATCTGCCTTACAAGCAGAGGGTCGGGGGTTCGATCCCCTCAGCCTCCACCATTTAAAAAGTAAATACTTATTACTGTCGCGGGGTGGAGCAGTTCGGTAGCTCGTCGGGCTCATAACCCGAAGGTCGCAGGTTCAAATCCTGCCCCCGCAACCAATTTAAATCTATTATGGAACTGTGGTGTAGAGGCCTAACATGCCTGCCTGTCACGCAGGAGATCGCGGGTTCGAATCCCGTCAGTTCCGCCATTTTCACAAAGTTACATTACCCTGTTGGGAGCCATTAGCTCAGTTGGTAGAGCACCTGACTTTTAATCAGGGTGTCGAAGGTTCGAGTCCTTCATGGCTCACCATTCATGCACTTATACGTCATGAATATAATTGTATTGCGGACGTGGCTCAGCGGTAGAGCATCGCCTTGCCAAGGCGAGGGTCGCGGGTTCGATTCCCGTCGTCCGCTCCATATTTGCGCCCTTAGCTCAGCTGGATAGAGCGTTTGACTACGAATCAAAAGGCCGGGAGTTCGAATCTCTCAGGGCGCGCCATTAACTTCATAAGCCGGTGTGGCGGAATTGGCAGACGCGCGCGACTCAAAATCGTGAGGGAAACCGTGGAGGTTCGAGTCCTCTCACCGGCATCTATTTCGGGATGTAGCTCAGCTTGGTAGAGCACCTGGTTTGGGACCAGGGGGTCGCATGTTCAAATCGTGTCATCCCGATTCAAAAGAAAGTCGCTGGAAGCAGCGGCTTTTTTGTTTATGTTATTATCTTTTGTATAATTAAGTAATCTTCAGGTCACACTAACACAAAAAGTGGGACGGAAGGGATTACTGTGAAGCGATTAAGTTGGAAAAAACAGATGAAACGGCGCTGGAAACAGTGGAGAAGAGCAGTGTGGGCATGTACTATTTTTAGTGCGGCTTGTTTACTGGCAGGTTTGGGCGTTCTGTTTTCGAATCATATGCAGGCTATGCTGTCGCACCCACTGGCTACTCCCGTTATGGCAGAGGTGGAAATGGAGGAGTTATCATATAGCCCGACCGAAGACCGATCCCCACAGATGCAGCTATTGCAAAGTATTCGTGCTTCCGGTATAAGCAGGAAGACCCGTTTGTTAACTACCTACGTATGTGGCACGGAGACCACTTCCTTGGGAACGTTAAGTTCAAAGCAGCTGGAAAATTTGCTGAAGCAACATCCCGATTGGAAGGGAAGGCTTAATACTAAAGGAGAAGTGTGGCTGGAGCGCAGAGTGGAAGATTTGTCAGAGTCATGCAAAGAGCGCGCATATATGGGCTTAAGCACTGATGGGCAGCTTACACTGTTTGAAGGGCTACCTAAAAAGGAAAAAGTAATTCGTACCTTTTTTCAATTGGATATAGGGTCCATGGAGACGGCCTTGCCGGAAGGGGTATATAAACAACTTCAGCAGGGAATCCGTGTACAGGATATAAATGAGTATAACAGTGTAATCTCTACTTTTAGTGATTTTGCAGTGGAGCGAACACAGAGGGTATTAAAGCAGCATTATTGATTACACCAAGTACGGAGACGTTAGGCTTTGCCCACGAGGTGAGGTTTGTAGCGTCTCTTTTTATGTTTTCACTCATGGTTAAACTTTTTCCTCTATTAGATACAAAGTTTTGTTATAATGAAAAGAACGACACATATGTTCGCTTTATATGGGATTTGGTCATGTATATTGACGATAGTGCTGGCTGTTGGTTAGTTACGTCATGTTTGAGCGATAGGGGAGAGATTTTTTTGCGTTTTCTAGGAATTGATCCGGGTATTGCCATTGTGGGCTTCGGATTTGTAGACAAGGTTGGTAGTAAGGTGGTTCCTGTGCAGTATGGCTGCATCCAGACGGAGGCACACACCCCCGAAGAAGACAGGCTGCTTCATGTATATGAAGGCATGTTGCAATTAATTGATAAGTATAAGCCGGATGCGGTAGCATTGGAGAAGCTCTTTTTTAATCGCAACGTTACAACGGCTATGTCCGTAAGTCAGGCACGTGGAGTGCTGGTATTAGCTGCCAAACAACGTAATTTGCCTATAGGGGAATACACGCCGATGCAGGTAAAGCAGGCTATTGTAGGGTATGGCAAGGCGGAGAAGAAGCAGGTACAGGAGATGGTTAGAATGTTTCTAAAGCTCCAAGCTGTGCCCAAACCGGATGATGTAGCGGATGCTTTGGCAGTGGCTATTTGTCATGCGCATTCCTATGGACTAAATTCAAAATTAAATGAGGTATTACGAAAATGATAGATTTCTTGCGTGGTTCTGTAGCTCACTTGGAAAATGAATATGTCGTTTTGGATGTGCAGGGTGTAGGGTATCGGGTATTTTGTCCCAATCCTTACGCGTTCGCCAAAACGGAAGGACCGGTGGTTATTTACACTCATCATCATGTAAGGGAAGATGCTATTTTACTGTTTGGGTTTGCAACCCGTGAGGAGCAGCAATTATTCCGTAAACTGATCGATGTATCTGGTATTGGACCGCGTGTGGCACTTGGGATTTTGGGAGGCGGTACGCCTGCTCATGTGGTGACGGCGATTTATCAGGAGAATATCACATTTCTCACCAAATTACCGGGAATTGGTAAAAAGACGGCACAACGTATGATTCTAGATTTGAAAGACAAGCTGGACGGTATTGGGACGTTGGGAATGGCTACCGGATTGTTTGCGGAGCCTGTTGTAGAAGAAGGTCAAGGTTCGTATTGGAGTGAGGCGCGTGAAGCGCTTAAGGCGCTCGGTTACACGGATGCTGAGCTAGATAAGGTATGGAGCAAAATGAAGAAAGATGCGAAACCTGATGATTCAGCGGATATTTTGATGAAACGGGCTTTGCAACTGTTGTTTGCCGGATAGGACGCTGATGTCCGTGGATAGGATTCTGGTAAAAAGAGGAGCGATGGAATATGGATGACCGGATTATTTCCGCCAATTTGATGATGGAAGACCAGACGGCGGAGTTAAGCCTTCGCCCCCGTTATCTAAATGAATATATCGGGCAAAATCAGGTTAAGGAAAATCTGAAAGTATATATTGAAGCAGCCAAGATGCGTAAAGAAGCATTGGACCATGTATTATTGTACGGACCGCCTGGATTGGGTAAAACCACGCTGGCTAACATTATCGCCAATGAGTTGGGGGTTAATTTACGTACGACTTCAGGCCCTGCAATTGAAAGACCAGGAGATTTGGCAGCATTGCTGACCAACCTGCAAGAGGGGGATGTTTTGTTCATTGATGAAATTCATCGCCTTCATCGTACAGTGGAAGAAGTGATGTATCCGGCGATGGAAGATTTTGCGTTGGACATTATGATTGGCAAAGGTCCGAGTGCACGTTCGGTGCGTTTGGATTTGCCTCCCTTTACTCTTATAGGTGCTACTACACGGGCTGGGTTGCTCTCTGCGCCATTACGTGACCGATTTGGCGTTATTAGTCGGTTAGAGTTTTATACGACAGACGAGCTGGCTTACATCGTGTCTAGGAATGCGGATATTATGGAAATTGAGATTGTCGGGGACGCGGCGGAGGAAATTGCATTGCGTTCACGGGGAACACCGCGGATTGCCAACCGACTGTTAAAAAGGGTACGTGATTTTGCCCAAGTGGCCGGAGACGGTATTATTCATTCAGAGTTGGCTGCTGAGGCACTAAGGAGACTTCAAATAGATCCACTCGGGCTGGATGAAATTGATCATAAAATGCTTAAGGCTATGATTCATTCATTCCGGGGCGGACCTGTAGGATTGGACACCATTGCTGCGACCATTGGCGAAGAGAGCCAGACGATTGAGGATGTGTATGAGCCTTATTTGTTACAAATTGGTCTTTTACAAAGAACACCTCGGGGACGAACGGTGACTCCGGCGGCATATGCTCACCTTGGAATTCCAATGCCAACAGACCCACGGTGACTAGAAAACCATGGTGCACTTTTAAAAATCATTGAATGCTATTCGTAAGTATGGCGATATGAAATGGATAGACAGATAAATTGAGGTAAGAAGTGTGTAAGTCCGATTCGAGCGGGTTCAAAATTTGGTTTATTCCGCCGATGTATTTAAAGGGAAATACGCAGGTCGAGATCCGATAAATCATGTAATAAAAGTGCTAGTCAGCTAGAATTGGGGGAGCTAGAAATGAGTGGAGAAACATTGAACCGAAAAAAAACTTTCGGAGCGTGGACAGGCGGCTTCAAACGAGCAGCAGTTATTATGGTATTAGCTACAGCTTGCATACCTTGGTCTTCGGGCGTTCACGCTGCTGCCGCCCAAGAAGATATTCGTGTAGTGATCTTTGCGGATCTAGGTAGTAAATATAAAGCGACAGTCCCCGCTGTAACTTTGAAATCATCAGGAAGCCTGAGTGTCGGCCAGAACAGTGGGGGAAGCTTTCAGGCTTGGATGGGACTGCCGGACAGTACGGCTCGTTTTAGTGTAGACAGCTATCGAGTGAAGGTATTTGAAGGAAATGAAGCGACTGCGATAAAAGCGGCTCAAGCTCTGCAAAAGACTAATGATAAACCTACTGTTTTTATCGGTTCAAAAAACGGTAGCTCTGTCTATCAAGTGTATGCAGGATTATATGCTAGTGAACAGTCGGCACAGGCTGCTGTGCAGCGGATTTCCTTAGCAACCGGAGCACAGGCCGAAGTTAAGGGAAACAAACATTGGTCGACGGGAAGCTACGGAACCGAGCAGGAGGCTAATCTTGTTCGCACGACTATTGCTGCCGCAGGCTTTGATGCTTTTACAGTAATTCAATCAAGAGGCCAGTACGCTGTATGGGTTGGAGAAGAAAGTAATGACAGCAAGCTGTCGGCCTTGAAAACAGAACTGGAGAGCAAGCAGCCCAGACTCACCCTTTCCAAAGTGAATACTACTCAAACTGGTCTGATTCTAAGACAGGAAGCAGGAGTAACGACAGGCTCACAGGCGATGTCTCATTACATGCTAAGTGGCTCTAATAACAGCAAGGTAATTGTCAACGGCGGTAATAATGGAATCCAAGTGGTCGAAAGATCACAGCGTATATATCGCGGCGACATGGAGATTGGCATGACGTCAGGACAGCTGGCGCTTGTAAATGAAGTCCCTTTGGAGCAGTATTTGTATTCCGTAGTAGGAGCAGAGGTCTATTCTTCATGGCCAGATGAAGCGCTCAAGGCTCAAGCGGTAGCTGCTCGCAGTTATGCGCTTGCCCAAGGCAATCGGTTTCAGATCGGCAATGTGGTAGATGGCACCCTAAGCCAAGCTTACAACGGTAAGAGCTCAGAACATGCGAATGTCAACGAGGCTGTAGAGGCAACAGCTGGTGAAGTTATTAAGAGTGGCGGCAAAGTGGTCGAAGCTGTATTCTCTTCTAATGCGGGCGGTGTGACAGCAGATGCTTCCGAGGTGTGGAATAGTGGTGGTGAGGCGTTTGCGAGCGTGGACAGCTCAGGAGATACTTCGGCACAAAAAGGAGCACAAGAGTGGTATCACGTACTTCTCTCCAGTGGCAAGACAGGCTATATTCGCGAGGATAATGCTAAGGAGCTGGAGGGAGTCACAGAAGCAGGGTTAGACAAAATCACCGTCACTGCGGAAAATACAAATGTGCGTCCTATTCCCCAAATCCAATCAACGGTTACACCCGTAGCAAAGGCGCAGCCGGGCGAAGAGATGATTGTTTTGGAAAAGGTGCCTCAATCCGGAGATTATGCATGGGTTAGAGGCCCCTTTACAGCAGCTCAAATCGCTAAGTCCTTGCAAGGAAAAATAACTGGCACGGTACCATCCTCTATTAATCACCTTGATGTCACCAAACGAGGTCCGTCAGGGCGAGTATTGGAGGTTGAAGCAGATGGCACCCCTTTAAAAGTGAAATATCCGGACATGTATCGCTCAGCGATGGGGGGACTGCCGAGCACACTGTTTGATATTGCGAGTACCGGCAGTTATACTGTATTAGGCGCTGATGGAGTTACTACTCATATAAGCGGCACACAAGGCACCCAAATTCTGTCTGCATCTGGCACCAGCACTTCAAGTGGTAACGGGGTGGTCGTCATGAATGAAGATCGCCATGCACGAGTCATCGACAAAACGCAAAGCTTTATTTTTACAGGTAAAGGGAATGGTCATGGCTTGGGCTTATCACAATGGGGGGCCAACGGTTTGGCAGAGCAGGGGTATGATTACAAGAAAATTTTGCAACACTATTACAAAAATGTGGATATAGTTAAGGACTGACCAATATATGAACGTAAACGATTACGATTTTGAACTACCTGAAACATTAATTGCACAGACGCCTTTGCTTGAGCGGACCGCTTCTAGATTACTGACGTTAGACAAAAACAACGGCGAAGTGGGACATCATACATTTTCGGATATTGTGCAGTATCTTCAGCCAGGGGATACGCTGGTTCTGAATGATACCAGAGTAATTCCTGCACGTTTGTTTGGCATCAAGCAAGACACTGGGGCTAAGGCCGAGGTTCTGCTGCTTAAACAACTGGAGGGAGACCGATGGGAAGCATTGGTGAAACCCGGCAAAAAGCTGAAAAAGGGAGCTGTTATTGTTTTCGGTGATGAGCTGAAGGCAGTTATTGAGGAAGAAGGAGATATGGGCGGAAGGGTACTTTCATTTTCATATGATGGTATTTTTCAGGAGATTCTGGATCGCTTGGGGCAGATGCCGCTTCCTCCGTATATCAAGGAACAGCTGGATGATCGTGAGCGGTATCAAACCGTTTATGCTCGGCACGAAGGTTCTGCTGCGGCACCAACGGCAGGGTTACATTTTACAGAAGAATTACTGGACCAAATTAAAGAGAAGGGCGTTACGGTTGCCTTTATCACACTTCATGTCGGTTTAGGGACGTTCAGACCGATGTCGGTGGATACGATTGAAGAACATGTTATGCATGAAGAATACTATTCATTGTCACAGGAAACGGCAGATATACTCAATGCAACCAAGGCACGCGGTGGGAGAGTCGTGGCAGTGGGAACAACCAGTTGCCGAACGCTGGAGACGGTGGGCAATAACTTCGTAGATGGTGTGCTACAGGCCAGCAGTGGCTGGACACAGATTTTTATTTATCCAGGCTATGAATTCCGTGTGGTGGATGCAATGATTACGAATTTCCATTTGCCTAAGTCCACCTTGGTTATGCTGGTCAGCGCACTAGCTGGCAGAGAGAATATTATGCATGCTTACCAGGAGGCGATTGACCAAAAATATCGGTTCTTTAGCTTCGGGGACGCTATGTTCATTTATTAATTAAGGATGGTAGAGAAAATATGGCACCAGCAATAAGATACGAACATATTAAGACCTGCAAGCAATCAGGAGCACGTCTGGGGCGTGTACACACCCCCCACGGAGTTATTGAGACTCCAACCTTTATGCCTGTGGGAACTCAAGCAACTGTTAAAACGATGAGCCCTGAGGAACTGAAAGCGATGGATGCTCAAATTATTTTGAGTAATACGTACCATCTGTTTCTTCGTCCTGGTCATGATATTGTCCGTGAAGCGGGCGGACTGCACAAGTTTATGAATTGGGATCGTCCTATTTTAACAGACAGCGGCGGATTCCAAGTGTTTTCCTTAAGTGAAATGCGTAAAATTTCAGAGGAAGGTGTTCATTTTCGCTCTCATTTAAATGGAGATAAGAAGTTTCTTTCTCCGGAAGTGGCGATGGAAGTCCAAAACTCACTTGGCTCGGATATTATGATGGCCTTCGATGAATGTCCACCGTTTCCGGCTGAGTATGAATACGTGAAAAAGTCACTGGAACGTACCAGCCGTTGGGCTGAGCGTTGTTTGGAGGCACATGCGCGTCCTCATGATCAAGGTCTGTTCGCCATTGTACAAGGAGGCATGCATGAAGATCTGCGTAAGCAAAGTGCGGCAGATTTGACTTCCATGGATTTCCCGGGGTATGCTATTGGTGGACTGAGTGTAGGTGAACCTAAGCATTTGATGTATGAAGTGCTCGATTATACGGTTCCTCTGCTTCCTACCAACAAACCACGTTATCTGATGGGCGTAGGTTCGCCGGATGCTTTGATTGAAGGCTCCATTCGTGGTGTGGATATGTTCGACTGTGTACTTCCAACCCGAATTGCTCGCAATGGGACAACGATGACAAGTCAAGGACGTCTTGTCGTTCGGAATGCGAATTATGCAAGCGATTTTGGCCCGCTTGATCCGGCTTGTGATTGCTACACTTGTCGCAATTATTCACGTGCTTACTTGCGACATTTAATTAAAGCAGATGAAACCTTCGGGCTCCGACTGACAACGTATCATAACTTGCATTTCTTAATACAATTGATGCGTAATGTCAGACAAGCGATTATGGATGACAGGCTGCTTGATTTCCGCGATGAATTTTTTGAGCAGTACGGTCTTCATGATAATGATAAAGGCTTTTAAGTTTTAGGGGAGAGTATACGAAAGGGGGATTTAATGTGTTTCATTTTGCTACAGCTGCGGCTGCACCTGGTGGAGCTGGCGGACTTTTTCAAATGATCTGGCCACTGGCTCTGATGTTTGTAATCTTCTATTTCTTGCTGATTCGTCCGAATCAGAAAAAACAAAAGCAGCGTCAATCGATGCTTCAAGCTTTGAAAAAGGGAGATAAAGTAATTACAATCGGAGGTCTTCACGGTACAATTGTGGAGATTACGGACGATGTGGTTGTTTTGCGTGTGAATGATGTGACAAAGCTGACCTTTGACCGCAGTGCAATTAGTAATGCGATTGCAAAAGACACTGCAACTGAGGAAGTTGTTTCTAAATCGTAATATGCGATTGTAATGCAAAAACCGAGCCTTAGAGGAGGCTCGGTTTTTTTGTGTTGCATACATGTCGACTTACTTGCTGAAGTTAATGCCAAACATCCCGCCACCTGCTCCTATGACAAACGCGATTCCTAAGTGCATTAGGTCTTTACCGTTCATGCCTGCATCCAATGCCAAAAAACCGACTAGAAGAACGATTAGTCCATACAGAATGCCTGTAATACCGCCTTGATACCAGCCTTTGTTCGTGGATCTTTTACCAGCGACGAAGCCGCCAGATAGCATGGCGAATGCGTGGACGATGTACGTATACAATGATAAATCCTGTTCTTGCATCTGTGTCATCCACAAGAGTATTGAAAGAATCAATGCGCCAAACAGCATCCATGCAAAGGCATAAAATAAGCCGGATAAAATGGGATGGGCCAGACGAAACGAACACCAGCGGCGAATGAGCTCCATGGATAATTCCTCCTGTACCAAGGTTTGAACTATTATCATTCTATGGCCAAGCTTCCCGGGTTAGTACCAAGTCGTAAGCAGTCTTTCTCTTTATTTCAATAATTTAGCCTTTTGTTTTTTGTATGAGCCAAGTGAGGAACGGTCAGAATACGTGTACAATGAACGACTAATGTCTTGTCGCAAGTACAGGAGAGGAGGCGAACCTATTGAGTCACGATATTTTTGCTCATATTTTTCGGACGCTGCTCATGTATTTTATTGTATATCTGGTGATGCGCTTGATGGGTAAAAGGGAGATCGGAAAACTGTCTGTTTTCGATCTCGTCATATCCATTATGATTGCGGAAATTGCTGTGTTCAGCCTGGAGGATATAAAACGTCCACTTTATGAAGGGTTGATTCCTTTAGGAGTGCTGTTAATTTTGCAAATCGGGATTTCCTATTTCAGTCTGAAAAGTCGGCGTCTGCGCTTACTATTTGATGGTAGGCCCAGTGTATTGTTCTCCAATGGACAACTAAACAAGGACGAAATGGCGAAGCAGCGTTATAACTTAGATGACTTGCTGTTACAACTTCGTGAACAAAATATAGAAAGTTTGGACGAGGTTGAATATGTCATTCTGGAAACAACAGGTAAACTCACGGTGATTAGCAAGGATATTTACGATGGCGCTAAACGCGAAAAAATAAAGCAGGAACAAAGCGAGAATGATTTGATAAGCAAAGAGCACCAGGAAAATAGAGTCCACCCTTCTCCACAAATCGGTGGAAAGTTTAGATATGAGGGACTGCCGATTCCATTAATTATGGATGGCAAGGTGCTGGATCGAAATTTGGAACGGATGGATATGAACCGTTTTTGGCTTAAAAATCAGATTCAAGCGAAGGGACACAAAGATTTTAAGGATGTTTTCTTATGCTCGGTCAACCATAGAGGGGATGTATATATTACACCACCGGTCTATGGAGAATCTTCAGATTAGCTTATTTTATGCTTTAAACCATCTTCTCAGGATTGGAATGCGTGTGAGGTTGTCCCAGTCGATCATTTTGATCAAGGTCATCAGGAAAAGGTACAGAATAATTCCCAAGCCTGCGGAAAAAATAAACTGGAGCCACATTTGATCGAAAATCGTTAAATGTCTGTAGGTATATAATACCGCTGCCGCCATAATGATCATGCCTATCCCGGTTTTCCAGAAGTCAAGTAAACGTACACGAAAGCGAAGCAGTCTGCTGACACTGAAGCCATGTAGGAGGGTAACGATAGCACTGTTAATACAGATGGCGATGACAGCTCCGTAGATACCGTACTGAGGCTGGGAAGCAAGCCATACAATCAGCCCAATTTTGATAATGGCTCCGACAAAGGTGTTCAATAAGGCGCTTCCAGGACGGTCTAACGCCTGAAGTGCTGCCTGAAGCGGGGCCTGAATGTACATAAAAAGTGCAAAGGGCGCCATGAGTTTAAGCATGCCCGCAATATCGCCATTATTGTAGAGCAGCACACACAGCGGCTCTGCTAATACATACATAATTACGGCAAATGGCGCTCCTGCGACTAAAGCAAGACGAAGCGATTGATGCAAACGTTTGTGAATGGCGGTAATATGCCCTTTTGCTGCTGCTTCGGATAACGAAGGCACGAGTGAAACAGCCAGCGAACTGGTAAGGGCTCCAGGTAGTAATAACACAGGAATAACCATGCCCTGCATGGCTCCATATTGTGCAGTTGCCACGCCAGTTGCAATGCCTGCTACGGCGAGGCTACGCATGCATAAGATAGATTCGAGCAAATAAGATAAGGAACCGACAAGCCTTCCAGCAGTAACGGGAACGGAAATCGACATAAGACGTGATAAAACGGATGATTGCTCGGTATGAACTTCTGAAGGTAAAGGCGCCTTCGGTTGAAGAATGTGATCTTTTCGCTGGTTCCAGGCGTATTGCCACAGCAGCACAACCATGCCAATGAATTCACCCGCCAAAGCACCAAGCATTGCACCCGCAGCAGCGTAGGCTACCCCATGGGGAAGTAACAAGTAAGCAAACCAAATGACGCAAAAAATGCGCATGACGGTTTCCGCAATGGAGGAACTTGCGGAAGGAATCATATTTTGTTTTCCTTGAAAATAGCCCCTATAAGCTGAGGAAACAGCAACAATGACAATCATTGGGCTCATACTTACGAATGTATAATACACACGGCTGTCGGTCAGGAGATGGCTTGTGATCCAAGGTGCAAACACAAGACAGATTGCCATGGCGATCAGGCTGAGTGTAATGGTGAAGCGCAAGCTAGTGTGCAAAATACGCCGTGACATCTCGGGTTGCCCCGCCGTTTCAGCTTCAGCTACAAGCTTGGCTACCGCAAGAGGGATGCCCCCAGTAATAAGAGTCACTAGTACAATAAAAAAGGGATACCCCTGCTGGTACAAGCCGACTCCTTCGGGGCCGATGATACGCGGGAGTGCGATTCGGGGAATAAAACCCAGTAGCCGATTGATGATTCCCGCTGCCAATAAAATAATTGCTCCATGAATGAATGTCTGCTTTTTCAATCGCAACTCCCTCTTCCCCAAAATGAAATTCTGCGTCTATGTGTTTCCTTAGAAGATATGCTGAACCTGTCCATGTTCATGACAAGCTTTTCAGCTTAGAAACAAGGTGATCCAGACTACAAGAGGGAGAGTGGTGAATTCTGCTATTGACGAGCGAAATGAATGCATATATTGTTGATTTACGGCTATTTTTCGACGAAAAGAAGGGTTTTCCAAGATCAGGACAGAAATGTTCTATAAAGCAGTCAATAACCCCGCTAATTGCTGATCTGCGGAACCGATAGTCGCTTGGAGGAGGAACGACCATCGTGGGTATGGAAGAGCTGGATGAGCAGGATTGGGATGACGCAATTGAGATACTCTGTCAAAGTAAGGCAGACGAGCTGATTCTCGTAGGCTATGAACATGTCACCAGTAAGGACGTGTGGAATTGCGTCAGCCATAAATATGAAAAGGAGGGTATTCCTCCGCTGCACAAGCTCGTTAACGATATACTTTCCCTTAAAGCGACGAGCTTTATGAACTATTTGACGATGTCCGCATTACGGGGCTCCACTTTCGAATAGAAGGGGGTCTTTTTTTGCATTCAAATTGACTGCTTTTTGAGGGGTAGCTATAATAGGAATATTGAGAATGAAAGGGGAACATGGGACGGAATGAAGAGAATTCTAAGTTTCATCGTGGTCGTGCTCATAACTACTGGTGTTATGGTCGGGACAAGCCCGGGCCTACTAAAAAGTTTAAAACTAGGCCTCGATTTAAAGGGAGGCTTTGAAATTTTATATGAAGCCCAGCCTTTGGAAGCCGGGCAACGTGTAACCAGCCAGTCTCTGATACAAACAGCACAAAGCTTGGAGAGACGTATTAATGCGCTTGGTACGACTGAGCCGGAAGTAACAACTGAGGGGAGCAATCGGATTCGCGTGCGGCTTGCTGGTGTCTCTAATGAGGCGGAAGTCCGCTCCATGCTGAAAAAACCCGCAGAGTTAACCTTCCGTAGTGCAACGGCAGCAGATGCTAAAAAGCCGGGTCAATACAGCAAAATTGAGCTCCGCGGTAATGATTTTGTGGAGAATGGTGCAGTGGTAGGCTATGATCAGCTGAACAAGCCTGAGATTAGTATCAAAGTAAAAGACAAAGCTAAATTTGCAGAAATCACAAAGCGACTTATGAATAAAGAGTTGGCTATTTTCCTGGATGATGAATTACTGTCTGCACCTACAGTCCGTAGTGAATTGACGGATGGCAGTGCTTCGATTACAGGTAGCTACACACGTGATGAGGCGAACAAGCTAGCAGATACGATCAACCTGGGTGCTCTTCCGCTTAAACTGACGGAAAAATATTCTCAGAGTGTAGGAGCTACACTGGGTCAGTTGTCACTGGATCAGACGATCCGTGCCGGTTTGATCGGTTCGGTCATCATTCTGATCTTTATGATTGCAATGTTCCGTGTACCGGGACTGATAGCTAGCTTCTGTCTCATCGTTCATACCTGGCTGGTGCTTGCGATTTTTTATTTGGGCGGTTTCGTGCTCACACTTCCGGGTATCGCAGCCTTCGTGCTCGGGATCGGGATGGCGGTGGATGCCAATATCATTACGTATGAACGGATTAAAGAAGAAATCAAGTCAGGCAAAACGATTCGTTCTTCTGTCATTGCAGGCAGTAAGGCATCGTTCCGTACTGTTATGGATGCCAATATTACGACAATTATAGCGGCAGCCGTCATGTTTGGTCTGGGTACAGGCTCCGTTCGAGGATTCGCTCTCGTGCTCATCGTTGATATTGTCGTGAGTATTTTGACAAATATCTTCTTCTCGCGCTTCTTGCTCAATCTGCTGGTTAAAGCAGATGCTGTGAAGAAGGCCAAGTATTTTGGTGTGAAGGAGAGTGATATCAGTGCGCTTTAATTGGGACTATAAATATGTCAAGATGAGCAAGTGGTTTTACACGTTCTCGATTATTATCACATTGCTTGGTATTTTGAGCTTATCGATATTTGGTTTGAATTACGGGGTTGATTTCCGTTCCGGTTCCAACGTGGATGTTAATTTGACTAAGACAGTTACACAAGAACAGATTCAAGCTTTGCTGAACAAGAACGGGATCGGCAAAGAGGTGGATTATACACCAGGTAAAGAGCGTTTCGGCATTCGTTTTTCACAGGTATTAACGGATCAGCAAGTGAATGAATTCAAAACCTCTTTTAACAAAGAGCTTGATCCGAAGGCATCATTTGAGGTCAATACGGTGGATACGGAAATGGCGCAAGAGCTGGAGCAAAATGCAATCTGGGCGATTTTGCTGGCCTCTGTGGCTATTGCTATCTACATTTCGATCCGGTTTGAATGGCGTTTTGCGGTTGCTGCAATTGTTTCGCTGCTGCATGATGCGTTTCTCGTCATTAGTATATTCTCGATTTTCCGGCTTGAGGTGGATTTGACCTTTATTACGGCTATTCTGACAATTGTCGGTTTCTCCATTAATGACACCGTCGTTATTTTTGACCGTATTCGGGAAAATCTGCGATTTGCAAAGAAAAAGTCCAGAACCGACTTGGAGCAAGTCGTCGATCACAGTATTGCACAGACAATGACGCGTTCACTCGCAACTGTGTTTACAGTGTTTATTGCCTCCGTCTGCCTATTCATTTTTGGCGGCGAGTCCATTCGGATGTTCTCGCTTGCGATGGTTATCGGTTTGCTGTTCGGTGCTTACTCTTCCATCTTCATTGCCAGCCCGCTGTGGGTAGCTTTGAAGGGAAAACAAAAGACGTCAACAACTGGTGGAGCGGCCAAAACTGCAAAGTCTTAAGTTACGCAAATACCAGTAGTATAAATTAAAGAGAAAGCCGCGTCTGCTTGGGCGCGGTTTTCTAAGGTTTTAAGAATTCGGTTATATTGGATTGGAGCTTTATCGGGAAATGGTTAGTTCAGGATTGAGGGGGAAACGTTGTGAATAGCGAACGCAGCCGATCATTAGAAACTGCGGCGTTGAGCGGAATTGTAGGCAATCTCGCGCTGGCTGTTCTAAAGGGAACCGTCGGTTATGCAGCAAACAGCAAGGCGTTGATGGGGGATGCACTGCACACGGCTGCGGATAGTGCTTCCCGTTTGCAGGAGATGCTGTTTTCCAAGGGTGGTACAGATCACGGAATGCTGGCGCGGTTGCGGAACGGTGAAAAAGTTCGGACGGTTATATCTGTGGTGCTGGCTATTTTAGTGCTGATGAGCGGACTTCAACTAGCTATTTCTGCTATTCGTTCATTAAGCAGTTCGGAACCGCAAGCTCCCGGTTTGTACGCATTAATTACCGTGTTTATTGCTTTGGTGTTGAGAGAAGCGTTGTTTCAGTTTCAATATCGCTACTCGATTAAACACGGCCATAAAGCGGAAGCGGATCGGTACGCTAACCATGAACGGTACTCGCTATATGCATCGCTGATTGCATTGATCGGCATGATCGGTGCAATGACTGGCGAGGCAATGGAGTGGCCTGCATTGTTATATCTTGATCCAACTGCAGCTTTGCTGGTAGCCTGTCTGGTGTTGCGTAAAGGATATCTCATGGTAATGAATACCGCATACCAGGTGCCTGCACAGCCCTTGCAGGAGGAAGACTCCCAGCGCTTTATGGAGACGATTCAACGGGTATATGGTATTGTAACGGTTGAACACTTACATGCTCAGGAAACGGGTCATTTCATAACAGTGGATGTAACGATAAGTGTTAACCCGCGGATTACGGTGCAGGAGGCGCAGGAAATTGCTGATCGAGCCAAAAATTTACTGTTAGCCCGTTTTCCACAGGTGACTCATGTACAAATGCAGTTCATTTCTTACCAAGCCGGGTATCCTTATAAATCCAACTATGAACTGCCAGATAATGATGCGTCGTCCTTGCTTCAATAAGGCAGGCCGACTATGAAAGAAAGGTGAATAGGATTGCTTCATTCGCAGTACAGATGGAAGACCCCGGAGGTTAACCTGGAAGCGGCTCAGCCGTTAACAGAAGAGCTGGGGATTTCACCATTGTTGTCCCGGCTTTTAGTGAACCGGGGCGTCACTACGGCCGGGGAAGCAAACCGCTTTTTGTACGGAAGTGTGGACGATGTACACGACCCATTTCTGCTTCTTGGCATGAAAGAGGCCGTGCCGAGAATTCGCCAGGCTCTGGAGCGCGGCGAGCATATATTAATCTATGGCGATTATGATGCGGACGGCGTATCCAGTACATCATTGATGATTCAGCTTATGCGTTTTCTGAAGGCTTCTTATGATATTTACATTCCCCATCGTTCTAATGAGGGATATGGTCTGCACAATCATGCTCTAGATTGGGCACATCAGCAGGGAGTGACGCTGGTCATTACAGTGGATACGGGAATTAGTGCAGTAGAGCAAATTGCTTATGCGACTTCCTTAGGAATCGATGTGATTGTGACTGACCATCATGAGCCGCCTGCTGTGCTTCCCGAGGCTTATACTTTGATCAATCCGAAGCTGCCGGATTGTCCCTACCCGTTTAAAGGCCTTGCAGGCGTTGGTGTTGCTCTGAAGCTGGCTCAGGCGCTGTTGAGTGAAGTACCCGAGGAATGGTTTGAAATCGCCGCTATTGGTACGGTAGCTGATTTGATGCCACTACATGGTGAGAATCGGACGATAGTACGTAGAGGGATTCAATCCATGAGAAACACTGCATTTCCAGGAATTCGGGCGTTGCTTCATGTAGCGGGTGTGGAGATATCCACAGTGACTTCGGTCAACATCGCATTTGCATTGGCACCGCGGATTAATGCGAGCGGGCGTCTGGATCATGCGGGACGAGCAGTTTCCCTGCTGACGACAGAAAAAGAGGAGGAAGCAGACCAGCTTGCGCATGCGCTGGATCTGCTCAATCGTGAGCGTCAACAAGTGGTCGAACACATTGTGGAGCAAGCCGAGCAGCAATTAGCATCCAAACTAAATGAAGGCAAGCTTCCATCTGTGATTGTTTTGGCTGGTGAGGGCTGGAATGTTGGTGTCGTCGGAATTGTGGCATCCAAGCTATTGGATCGGTATTATCGTCCGACCATTATTCTAGGCATAGATGCGGAGACAGGCATGTGCAAAGGCTCTGCTCGTTCTATTCCTGCATTGGATATTTACAGTGCTCTTACAGATTGCCATGAGCTCATGGAGCATTTTGGTGGACATCCTTCGGCAGCGGGGATGACGCTGTCCCGTGACAATCTGGAATTATTCGAAGAACGGCTTAACCGCTATGCAGGTTCCATTTTGACACCGGAGGATTTTATCCCTATAGCTGAGGCTGATATGGTCTGTCGTCTGGATGAGGTGTCTTTACAAGTGGTTGAAGAACTGGAATTACTTCAGCCTTTTGGGATGGGAAATCCTTCTCCACGATTCATATTACAGGGGCTTCAATTGCGCGAGGCTCGCAAAATGGGACGTGAGAAAAACCATGTGAAGCTACTATTGGAGCAGAATGGTTTATCGTTGGATGCGATTGCCTTCCGACGTGGCGATTTGGCTGATTTTTTACAGCAGCAAACGGACATAGATCTGTTGGGCGAGTTATCAATTAACGAGTGGAACGGTAAACGTTCACTTCAGCTGATGATGCAGGATATTCGTGTGCAGGCTCCGCAAATTTTTGATTATCGTGGAGTATCGGACCCACTTGCCGAACTGGAGCGAGGGCTGAGGATCTTCCATCCAAGCTTAGAGGAACGAAAGAATGATGTTGCGGTGTTGATCCATCCGTCATCCCGGCTTCGGACATCGAGCTCCGTGGGCGCTGAATACTTATGGTTATACGATAAAGATGGCAGCGTTACTCCTAGTGATGGTCGAAAAGATACACAGCACTCTGTGAAGTCGCTGTTCGTACTGGAGCCGCCAGATACACCCGAGCAGTTTCATGCATTATGGTCTACCTTTGAGAATGTAGAGAACGTGTTTCTTCTTCATTCGATCAGTGAGCGTGGCGGCCGGCTCGTGAGCCCCGATAGGGAGCTGTTTAAGCGTATTTACATTGTGCTTTCTCGAATGGGAACACAGCTAATTGATGAAAAAGCAATGCTACCTGCTCTTAGCAGGCAGTGCTCGTGTTCAGTGCGCATGTTATCCAAGGTATTGGACATCTTCGAGGATCTTGAATTTTTGACTCGTACAGATGGTCAATTTTGTTTTGTATCCAATCCGCCCAAGCGGGATTTAACTGCTTCTCCGCGCTATCAGGAATTGTACAATATGGCTGAGATGGAGCGGTATTTACTGGATGCGGACACCACCCAGATGACGAGCTGGATCATGTCGCTTATGAAAGGTGCGTCTTGAGATATTACCTTGTAGTTTTGTAAAATGTATATACTAATTAGAAGTTTACAGTAGGAGGAACTAAGTTGGACTACAAAGAATATATTCGGGTAATTTCCGATTTTCCACAACCAGGGATTAGTTTTAAGGACATTACGACCCTAATGAAAAATGGTGAACTGTATCGCAAGGCGATCAACGATATGAAGGAACTGGTATCTGATTTAAAAATTGATTTGATTGCAGGTCCGGAAGCACGTGGATTTGTTGTCGGTGCACCTCTGGCTTATGCGCTTGGTGTTGGTTTTATTCCCATCCGTAAGAGTGGCAAGCTGCCTGGAGAAACCATTGAGGAAGCATACGGTTTGGAATATGGTAAGGATACTCTGGCTATGCATAAGGATGCGATTGAGCCGGGGCAAAATGTTCTGATTGCTGATGATCTGCTTGCTACAGGTGGAACCATCGCTACGTCCGTTAACTTGGTACGCCAACTTGGTGGCAATGTGGCAGGGGCTGCCTTTCTTATCGAGCTGTCTGACCTCAACGGACGGGCAAAGCTGCCTGATGTAGATGTATTCACCCTAATTAAGTATTAAGTATTAAGTATTAAGTATTAAGTATTAAGTGTTTAGAAACCGGGGTTTCCCGGGAAATATTTATACATGGATTGCCTAAATAGTCCGATGGAACATCTCTTTATCTAAAGAGTTGCTCCATCGGACTATTTTTTGATTGTAATTAAATTGGATTATTTTATTGTAACAAATTACCACGGTTTTTATTGGAAAATAGTTATAAAAAAATAAAATAAATGTCGATAAAAGTGTAAAAAGAAACAGAGGGGATATACATTGGGTATATTTCAATTTAAGAGTTTACAAGCACGGACACTTTCTACCTTGGTTCCGTTAGTACTTATAACGCTGATTTTAATCAACTTTTTGTCTTATTTTTTTGCCAAACAGAAGCTGGATACGGAAATAAGCCAAAATGCTGCTCATTCCTTGTCGAGGGCTCAAGCAGATATTGCAGCTAACGTAGATCGTCATGCTTTGCTTGTTTCGATGCTGACTAAGAGTGCGGAACAACTGGGAACAGAAATGAACATTGAGGGCTATGGACGACTCTTTGAACAAGAGCTGACATTAAATGATATGACTTACGGGTTAGGGATTTATTTTGCTAAAGATGCGTATGACCCAGGAGTGACATACCGTTCAATATATGTGCATAGAGACGGCGAGCTAGTCAAGCAATCGACTGAATATGACGATTCGCAATATGACTATTTAACGCAGCCTTGGTATACAGAAGCCGTGGAACGTGGTAAAGATATAAATTTCACAGAGCCTTTTTACGATAGCAAGCTGAACATCAATATGATTACGGCAGGGAAAGCATTTTACGACAGGGAGGGGAAACTATTAGGTGTCATTACAGGCGACCTAAACATGACGAGTATCCAGACGTATATTGAAAAAATGAAGTTTGGTACTCAAGGTAGTGCGATCTTAGTGGATAAGAATGGAGCCATTCTGTCATCCGGTCTTCAGTCCTTAAAAGCAGGCGAGCCGTTAAAAAACACGATGAATGCGGAAGCAGCACAATCTATTCAAAGTGGTATGTCTGGACAACTATCCATACACATTGATAATGAGGACTACCGGATAATGTACGAAACACTCCCACAAACCGGATGGAAAATTGGTGTATTACTGCCAGAATCGGATTTGAATCGCTCTGCGAATGAAATGCTTAAACTTCTGCTGATTGTTAGTGTTATAGGTATTTTACTAATTATGGGAGCGGTATTGATTAACAATTCAGGCATGATCAAAGAAATTAAAAAAATTAGGCAGATGACCAATCGTATGGCACTTGGTGATTATACCGTTGAATTACCACATCATCGTAAAGATGAATTTGGCCAAATGGCTGATGGGATCAATAAGGTGATTGTTGCAACCAGAGGAATGGCATCACGCTTGAGCGAAGAGTCAGGTGTAATCTCAGGTGTATCTTTAAAAATATCTCAGGAGATTTCCGGAGCGACTAAAGATGCGCACCATAATGCAGGAGAACTGGCGCAGGTAAAGGAAGGGGCAGAGCTTCAGTTGGCCGCAGCAGCAGAAAGTGCGACTGCGATGGAAGAAATGGCTGTTGGCATACAGCGTATTGCTGAATCTATACAGCATGTATCCGAGGCTACCACTGAGATTGAACTTAAAGCACAACAAGGAAATGAACGGTTGAACGTGGTCAGCCAAGGAATGCATAAAGCAAAAATGTCTATGGATGAGGCAGGCAGGGTAGTAAGCTCGTTAAATGAGCGGTCCGCTCAAATTGGCAGCATTATTGGAATGATTCAGGATATTAGTGGGCAGACCAAGTTACTGTCGCTGAATGCTTCCATTGAAGCCGCTCGTGCTGGGGAGCATGGCCGAGGGTTCGCTGTAGTGGCTTCAGAAATCGGAAAGCTGGCCGTAAACGTAAGCGAGTCTGCGGAGCAAATTACAAGTCGAATCCGATCCATGCAGGAAGAAACCAAATTCGCTTTGGAAGGAATGCAGCAGGGGGCTCTGGAGATGGATGAAGGCGTATCTATTTTACGTGAGGTGGAAGAACGTTTTATTGCGATGAATCAAGATATTCAGCAGGTGGCGATAGAAGTGCAGGAGGTCTCATCTGCCTCTGAAGAAATGTCGGCAGGCTCAGAGGAAGTTGCAGCCTCCATTGGTTATCTTGCAGACATTGCGAAAGCTTCAGCTGAACGTACAGGCCAAGTCTCGGAACGATCCGAACGGCAGCTAAAGGACCTGAAAGGTCTGGATAGCTCTGCCAAGTCGCTTACAGGTGTTTCCGATACGCTTAATCAGGTCGTATCCCGTTTTCGTGTGTGATATCTTATTTTAAAAATAAATAAAAAAGCCGTGCATAAAAAGACGCCGTTCCATGTAAGAAGGATACTTACACGCTTGTCTATACAGCCTGAGCGTGTTCATCCATAACTAACATGGAGCGGCGTTTTAAAATTGAAAAATAGATATTAATCTGGTGTTTTTTCAGTTAAAGGTTCCTGCGTTTTATCATTCGACCAGCCGAGCACATCAACCAGCTTGAAGAACAAACTCAGAATAATACCGATGATTGTCGCCAGGGCCATACCTTTCAAGGTGACCGCACCCCAAGTGAGCGTAGTACCGCTGATTCCGACCACAAGCACGATGGTGGCGAGCAGCATGTTAGTTGGCTTGGCGAAATCAACTTTTTGCTCGACGAAGATTCTAAGACCAGAGGCAGCGATCACACCGAATAATAGCAAGGATACGCCACCCATAACTGGAGACGGAATATTAGAAACAATCGCTGAGAACGTACCCGAGAAGGACAACAGAATGGCAATAATAGCCGCTCCGCCAATAACCCATACAGAGTACACTTTAGTTAATGCCATAACACCGATATTTTCACCATAAGTCGTATTAGGTGTAGAACCAACAAAACCGGAAATGATGGTAGAAATCCCGTTACCCAGCAAAGAGCGGTGGAGACCAGGATCTTTGGACAACTCACGTCCGACGATGTTGCTCGTCACTAGCAAGTGACCAATATGCTCTACGATGACGACCAGAGCAACCGGAAGAATCGTCAGCATAGCCGAGGCATTAAAGGTTGGAGTGGTAATTGCGGGATGAGCGAACAAAGGAGCGTCCGCAATAGCCTGCGTATTGACCATACCCATGAAATAAGCAAGCACATAGCCCACCACGATACCGATTAGAATATGAATGATTTTGGCAAATCCGCGAAACAACACCGCACCCAGAACAGTAACACCGAGCGTAACGAGGGAAAGGGTGATCGTTTTGGGATCTGGCGTCCAGGCTTTAGTAGGATCGGCATTAATAATGCCTGCCATGCCTGCAGCAACCGGAACCAGTTCCAGACCAATCAAGGCTACGATTGATCCCATGACAGCTGGTGGAAAAACGATGTCTAGCCAACGTGTCCCGGCGTATTTAATTACCAGTGCGACGAGACAGAAAATAATACCTGTAACGATGAAAGCACCCAGGGCCATTGCATAGCCATTGCTGCCAGGGTTACTTTTAAGCACAAGACTGACAGGAGCGATAAAAGCGAAGCTGGAGCCGAGATAGGCAGGGATTTTGCCACGGCAGATCCATATGTACAACAATGTTCCGATACCGTTCATGAGCAAAATCATGCCGGGATCGACGCCAAAAATATTGGGCACCAGCACGGTGCTGCCAAACATGGCAAACAAATGCTGTACGCTGAGCAGGATCCCAGGTCCTGCTGGAAGCTTTTCATTAACTTGAATTTCGCGTTGCAACGCAGTTCACTCCTTAGTTCTTTCAATTATTCTTATATACATTAATTACTTTTCGTAATTTTTTCAATATAATTCGTTTCATTTCGTCAACAATCCTGATTTTACTTAACCATGTGTGACAAAATAATGCGACAGTGCCAAACCTGTAATAGTTGACGTGTGGCGTGCTAAGCGTCATAATTGTAGGAAATCACTTTTAAAAGGGAACCTTTGCGCGACATTGATCGGCGGGTTCCATTTTGCATAGAAAGGACACGGAATAGAGCAGAATGGGGATAGAGCAATTACTTAAAAAGGCCGGGGCCTATACCAGAGAAGCAGATCTTATCCGCATCAGGGACGCCTATGATTTTGCCGAGCAGGCCCATTCCGGCCAGACTCGTAAGTCCGGTGAACCTTATATTCTGCATCCGCTTGCGGTTGCTGATATCGTCGTTAATATGCAGATGGATACCATCTCCATTATCGCCGCTCTTTTACATGACGTTGTGGAGGATACGACGGTGTCTTTGGCGCAGATTCGCGAGCATTTTGGCGATACATGTGCGATGCTTGTCGATGGTCTGACGAAGCTGGAGCGTATCCAGTTCCGATCCAAGGAAGAACAGCAGAACGAAAATTATCGAAAAATGTTTATTGCCATGGCGCAGGACATTCGTGTCATCGTCATTAAGTTGGCAGATCGTCTGCACAACATGCGTACCCTGAAATATCAATCGGAAGAAAGCCAGCGTCGAATCGCTTATGAAACGTTGGAAATTTTCTGTCCGGTTGCAAACCGATTGGGTATTTCAGCGATTAAATGGGAAATGGAAGACATTGCTTTGCGCTATCTGAATCCTCAGCAGTATTACCGCATCGCTAATTTGATGCATAAGAAGCGGGCAGAGCGCGAGCAATTTATTGATAATGTCATACAGCGTATCAGAGAGAAGCTGGAAGAGATGGGGATTCAGGCTGATTTGTCTGGACGCCCTAAACATATTTACAGTGTGTTTAAAAAGATGACGACAAAAAACAAGCAATTCAATGAAATATACGATTTGCTGGCGATTCGAATTATTGTGGATAACATTAAAGACTGTTATGCCACATTGGGGATTATCCATACGTTGTGGAAACCGATGCCGGGGCGGTTTAAGGATTATATTGCCATGCCTAAGGCTAATATGTATCAGTCCCTCCATACGACCGTAGTAGGTCCCAACGGAGAGCCTACAGAAGTACAAATTCGCACAGTGGATATGCATCGCACTGCTGAATTCGGGATTGCGGCCCACTGGGCCTATAAAGAAAACAACGGGGCAAATAACACAAACTTTGAGGACAAAATCACCTTTTTCCGAGAAATTCTGGAGCTGCAAAACGAGGCGAAGGATGCTTCGGAATTTGTGGAATCACTCAAAATGGACTTTTTCTCAGACCTTGTGTTTGTCTTTACTCCTAAGGGAGAAGTCATTGAGTTACCGGCTGGATCGGTTCCGCTGGACTTTGCTTTCCGTATCCACACAGAAGTTGGAAATCGAACGATTGGCTCTAAGGTAAATGGAAGAATTGTTCCTTTGGATTATCGTCTGAAAACTGGCGATATCGTGGAAATTATGACGTCCAAGCACTCCTATGGACCTAGTCAGGACTGGCTTAAAATTGCTCAGTCCTCTCACGCGCGCAGTAAAATCAAGCAATGGTTCAAGAAAGAAAAGCGTGAGGAAAATGTAGAAAAAGGCCGCGAAAGTCTGGAACGTGAGCTAAGGAAGCGTGATATTGAGCCATCCGTGTGGATGAGCGAGGACAAACTTCAGGATGTGGCACAAAAGTTCTCTTTTAATGATTCTGAAGATATGCTGTCTGCGATTGGCTTTGGCGGTATAACCGCAGCGCAGGTTTGTACACGTTTGACAGAGAAGCTGCGCAAGGAACAAGAAGAGGCACGTCTAATTGAGCTGACGACCGAGGTTAAGGAGTACAAACCGCAGGGTGATCGGAAAAAAACACCGACCAACGGTGTCAGCGTCAGAGGCGTCGACAATTTGCTCGTTCGCTTTGCACGATGTTGTAATCCCGTACCGGGTGATGACATCATCGGCTACGTAACACGCGGGCGCGGCGTATCTGTTCACCGTACCGATTGCCCGAATATTCCTTCGGGGGTGGGCGAAGATCAGGCGCGTGTGATTGAAGTGGAGTGGGAAGAAGCAGCCGAGGTCAATTATAGTGTCGATATTGAGATTACAGGGCATGACCGCAATGGTTTATTGAACGAGGTGCTTCAGGCCATTTCTGAGAATAAAACTAGCTTCTCGGCCGTGACAGGACGTACAGATAAAAATAAAATGGCAATGATTCACATTACAATTCTTATTCGTAACACGGATCATTTGCATTCTGTTGTCGAACGGATCAAACGGGTGAAGGATGTATACACCGTGCATCGGATTATGCAATAAACTTGTGAAGCATACACGCAGGTTTATATAGCCTTTGTAATACATCTTGGGTACAAAGACTCATAGGTGGCTGAAAGAGCCATGGTACGACTGTGAACACCTTGTAAGGGGAAGAGTAAAGGAGCAGCGGATAGGCAATGAAGATCATTATTCAGCGCTGTAAAGACGCTCAGGTAACAGTGAATCAAAAGGTGGTCGGCAAAATCGGAACTGGATTAATGCTGCTGGTTGGTATTGGTCAGGGAGATACGGCAGCCGATGCCGTTTATTTGGCGGATAAAACAGCGGGATTGCGTATATTTGAAGATGCTGAAGGAAAAATGAACGATAGTGTTCTGGATGTCGGTGGGGCCATTTTGTCTGTCTCCCAATTTACGTTGTATGGTGACTGCCGTAAAGGGAGAAGGCCCAACTTTATGGGAGCGGCCAAACCTGAGGAAGCGGAGAAGCTGTATGATTTCTTTAACAGCCAGCTTCGAGCCAAGGGCCTGGAGGTCGAGACGGGGATTTTTGGAGCTATGATGGATGTTTCCTTGACCAACTGGGGTCCAGTGACGTTGATTTTGGACAGCGAACGTTCGTAGGTATCCATTCTTGGTATGATCTGAGAACTTGAGTAGAAGAGAATAAAATAGCCGTTTAGAGGGACCATAATGTCATCCCGGTTGGTAAGCAGCCATCTGGAAAGCCTTAAGGGTGATAGGAGAGACGAAGCTATGCGTCAGACCCCAAAAATGGACGGATATCAAAGCGCGGTGCTACTTTATCCTGGTAGTATGCGGGAGGCAATCAACCTTACTCGTAATGCTGATGCGTTATTACAGCATGTTGCTACAGCTGTGGACAAGCCAGGACGCGGTGCCCTACCGCGTAGGTAAGCCATTTGTAAATGCAGCATTAACGACGTATTGTCTCAAGCGGTTATAAAGAGATCGAAAATAATTATGTAGCAGTACATCAGGGAGGAGCCAACGGGCTCCTTTTTCTTTTTCACTGCTTGGAATTGTTATAAACACAGATCAAGCGGGTAATAACAAAGCGTGGTAAACAAACAAACCTAACTTTAAGCTCGCTTTAAGGATAACCGGAAAGGAGATCTGAACGATAATGAGTAAAATTGCATTTTTGTTGGCTGACCAATTTGAGGATTCCGAAATGAAGGTCCCTTATGATGAACTGAAAAAGGCTGGACATGAGGCAGATATTATTGGATTAAAACAAGGTGAAAAAGTGAACGGTAAGCAAGGCAAAGCAAGCTACACTATTGAAAAAGCCATTGCAGATGTGAAATCAAGTGACTATGATGCAGTTGTTATTCCTGGTGGATCATCACCGGAAAATCTGCGTTTGGATGCAAATGTTCTGAAGTTTGTAACTGAAATAAATGAGTCCAAAAAAACGATCGGAGCTATCTGTCACGGGCCGCAAATTTTGGCGAGTGCCGATTTGTTACAAGGCCGGACGATTACAGCTTACCCTCCATTGAAAGATGACTTGATTAATGCGGGTGCTCATTTTGAGGATCAAGAGGTGGTGGTGGACGGTAACTTTATTACGTCTCGGACTCCTAAGGATGAGCCCGCTTTTGTGCGTGAGTTGTTAAAGGCATTGTAATTTAACCGTGAATGCTTCCTAGATTTATGCCAGTACAATTCCCAAACGAGGAGGATTTGATATGGCTAAACAGATTCAGGCTTATTTTCGCACAGAAGATGAAGCTGAGGGCGCTAGAGCTTCGCTTCAGGCTTATAGAACTGAACATTTGGAAGTAGGTGCTCTGGATGAGACGCTCGGTCGGGAGACGAGGGTTTTAATTCCGTTGGTCCCTTATAACAATACTGGCTCTGTGAGTACAGGAGGTTCTGCGGGTGCGGCGATTCCAGCCGCAGGGGCTTATGGCGAGAATATTCTACCCGATGCGAAGAATGACGAGATTAATTCTAGCGCAGCCCAAAGGGATCTGAATGAGGATCGGAGCGGAACAACGAATCATGACGGAGGTTTGCTCCGTGCGACAGATGTGTATATTAACGGTGATCATGATGAATTACGGTATGTATTGTCCGCCAAGGTGAATGATGCCGATTATGATGAGATCATTTATAAGCTTCGTTCCAATCGTGCATATGTGGCGCAGCTGGATTAAAAAGGGAGCGAATGTCACAAAAATGTCGATATACGAGGAAATTAGTCACACTAGAGTGGCTGTAATACAATTGTAATATTCGAAACATCATTCCTTAATATTCGTTGTTTATAATAACAGCATGACCCCCTTTTGATATATCTTTTAGACCTGCGGACCGTTTCCGCAGGTTATTTTCTTTTTATAAGACTTATTTGTCTGATTCTAGGGGGAATGTCTTGACTTTGTCGAAGCAGTTCATTAAAATCATAAAATAATGAAAAATGATTTGATGACGGGACCAAGTACTCCGAACCCACAAGCGCAGAGAGGAATTTCCAGGCTGTAAAAATTCCCTTGATGAGCGGACGAATGACCTCCCCGAGAACAGGCGGCGAACAATGAGGAATCTCTGCTGAGTAACGCATGGCATATGCCAAACAGCGGACCATCCTGCATAATAGCCGTACTGCGCGTTACGGGCGTTATACGTATGAGCGGAGTCAGTGTAATGCTGACGGACACTGAGTCATTTGTATGCTAGTGGTCTGGTAAACTCCGGAATGTGGGTGGTACCACGGGTGATTTGTAAACGACAATCCCTCGTCCCTGTTAATGATAACAGGGCGAGGGATTTTTTGTTTTTATAAGAAATACAATGACGGGGGGATACGTAAATGGCCTTTCAAAAACCGACGGGAACACAGGACTTGCTGCCAGGCAGTGTAGAAAAATGGCAAGTGGTCGAGGAAAAAGCTCGTGAGATTAGCCGCCGCTTTAATTACCGAGAGATTCGTACACCTATGTTCGAACAAACGAATTTGTTCGTTCGGGGCGTGGGTGAAACGACCGATGTGGTGGAAAAGGAAATGTACACTTTTGAGGATAAAGGCAAACGGAGCATGACGCTGCGTCCGGAAGGAACGGCAGGGGTTGTCCGCTCTTATGTGGAGAACAAACTGTATGGTGAACCGGATGTAACTAAGCTGTACTATATCGGCCCAATGTTCCGGTATGAGCGTCCACAAGCTGGGCGTCAGCGCCAGTTTCACCAATTTGGCATTGAAGCATTCGGGGCGATGGACCCGGCGCTGGATGCAGAAGTTATTGCTTTCGGGTATCAATTCTGCCGAGAGCTAGG
The DNA here is from genome assembly GCF_015710975.1 of Paenibacillus polymyxa. Taxonomy (NCBI): domain Bacteria; kingdom Bacillati; phylum Bacillota; class Bacilli; order Caryophanales; family Paenibacillaceae; genus Paenibacillus; species Paenibacillus polymyxa. The sequence goes on from NZ_CP049783.1 coordinate 3,297,909, forward strand.
CTTGAAAGGAGTACAGGTAGAAATCAACTCCGTTGGTAATGCTGCCAGCCGTGCTGCTTATCGGCAGCATTTGGTGGACTTCCTGATGCCCATTAAGGATACGTTGACCAAGGAGAGCCAAGCGCGCATCGAGCGTAATCCGCTGCGTGTGCTGGATAGCAAAGATGATCAGGACAAATTTGGCGGGGCACCTTCGATTTTGGATAGTTTGGATGAGGAATCCAGCACTCACTTTGAGAAAGTGAAGCAAAATTTGGATGCGATGGGTGTGGAATATACAGTGAACCCACGCCTGGTACGAGGACTGGATTATTATACGCTGACAGCATTCGAATTCAAAGCCGAAGGCATTGGTGCTATTGATACGATTGGTGGAGGCGGTCGCTACAACGGATTGGTTGGAGATCTGGGCGGACCGGATCAGCCAGGGATTGGTTTTGGCATTGGGCTTGAGCGAATTCAGCTGATTTTGGAGCATCAGGGTGTCAAATTGAACGAAGCCAAGCCGCTGGATATCTATATGGTGGCTTTGGGTGAGGCGGCAGAAACGGAAGTGACCAAACAACTGTTCAAGCTGCGTCAAGCTGGATTTTCCGCAGAGCGAGATTATCTGGGGCGTAAAATGAAGGCTCAGATGAAATCGGCAGATCGCTTTAAAGCAAGATATACGGCGATTCTGGGTGATGATGAGCTGGTTAAAGGTGAAATTGCACTGAAAAACATGGAAACCGGTGAGCAACGTACCGTTAAGCTGGATCAGCTGGTGGAAGAATTAGGCTAAACAACATGATGTAACATCAGTCAGGGGGAGCTTCCCTCTGGCTGTCATATAGCATTAACTACTAAACCTAACAGGAGTGTGTATTATGAAAAGGAGTCATCAATGCGGCGCATTGACTCATGCGCATATCGGAGAAACAGTTACATTGAACGGTTGGGTACAGACCCGTCGTGACTTAGGGGGCGTACTTTTTATAGATTTGCGTGACCGTAGCGGAATTGTACAAATCGTGTTTAATCCGGCCTATTCCGGTGAAGCACTGCAAATTGCGGATCGTGTTCGCAGTGAATATGTGCTTGAGGTTACTGGTACTGTTGTCAAACGTGATGCAGAAACGATCAATACGAACCTGCCTACAGGTGAGATTGAAGTGCGTGTCACTGAAATCGAAGTATTGAATGCATCCAAAACACCACCGTTCTTCATTGAAGACGGCGTAGAAGTAGACGAGTCGCTGCGTTTGAAATACCGTTATCTGGACCTGCGTCGTCCGGAAATGCATCAGACGTTGAAACTGCGTTCCAAAGCAGCAAAAGTATTCCGCGACTTCCTGGACGGTGAAGATTTCATTGAGGTAGAAACACCAATTTTAACGAAAAGCTCCCCAGAGGGTGCACGTGACTATCTGGTGCCTAGCCGAGTGCATGAAGGCGAATTTTTTGCCTTGCCGCAATCGCCACAATTGTACAAGCAATTGCTGATGGTAGGCGGCCTGGAGCGCTACTACCAAGTGGCACGTTGTTTCCGTGATGAAGATTTGCGTGCTGACCGCCAGCCTGAATTTACGCAGATCGACATTGAGACTTCCTTCATGCAACAGGATGACTTGCTGCCTATGATGGAGCGTCTGATGGTGAAATTGTTCAAAGAAACAGTTGGGGTAGAACTGGAAACCCCATTCCAACGGATTACACATGCAGAGGCAATGGACAAGTATGGTTCTGACAAGCCTGACCTGCGTTTTGGTCTTGAGTTGATAAATGTCAATGATATCGTGGCAACCAGTGGGGTAAAAGTATTTGCTTCCGTAATTGAAAAGGGTGGCGAAGTTAAAGTCCTTAATGCCAAAGGATGTGGCACGTGGAGCCGTAAGGACATTGATGACCTGGGTCCTTTTGCAGCACGTTATGGAGCAAAGGGCTTGGCTTGGATCCAAGTGAAAGAAGGCGAATTCAAGGGGCCTATCGTTAAATTCTTCACACCGGAAGAAATCGAAGCCTTGAAAGAGCGTACGGGAGCCGAAGAAGGCGACCTGTTGCTGTTCTCTGCGGATAATAAAAAAGTAGTTGCTGATGTTTTGGGCGCGCTTCGTCTGAAAATTGGCCGTCATTTGGGGCTCATCGACGATAACAAATTCAAATTTGCCTGGGTCGTAGACTTCCCGCTTCTGGGCTATGACGAAGAACAAAAACGTTATGTAGCGGAGCACCATCCGTTCACTCGTCCGAAGGAAGAAGATCTGGCCCTCTTGGACACAGATCCAGGTCAAGTTCGTGCTCAGGCCTACGACATCGTGCTGAATGGCTACGAAGTGGGTGGCGGCTCGATGCGTATTTTCAAACGTGAAGTTCAGGAGAAAATGTTCAAAGCGCTCAATCTGCCGCCTGAAGAAGTGAAGGATAAATTCGGTTACCTGCTGGATGCATTTGAATACGGTACGCCTCCACATGGTGGTATTGCCTTCGGTTTTGACCGTCTTGTTATGTTGCTTGCAGGTCGTACAAATCTGCGTGAAACCATTGCATTCCCGAAAACGGCCAGCGCGACAGACCTGCTTATGGATGCACCAGCCGAAGTGGATCAAGCTCAATTGGATCAGCTTCATATTCGTCTTGCTCCGAAGCCTGTTGCACCTAAAGCTTAAAACAAGCGTTGGATTTTGCAAGTGCAAGTTGCCATCTGTTGGCATGTAAATAGATTATAAAATGCCTTGAACCCGTTACCCTTTTATGGATAATGGGTTCGTGGTTTGTATGCTGGAGTTCAAGCATAGAGTTTAAACCAGTGAGGGAGGATTACCATATGCTGCATCAATTTTCACGCACGGAACTGGCCATCGGGACGGAAGGTCTGGAGGTTATGAAAAATAGCACGGTAGCTGTATTGGGTATCGGCGGTGTCGGTTCGATTGCAGTGGAAGCGCTGGCGCGGACGGGTGTTGGACGCATTATTTTGATTGATAAGGATGTCGTAGATATTACCAATATTAATCGCCAAATTCATGCGCTGACGACAACAGTAGGTCAAAAAAAGGCTGATCTGATGGTAGAGCGTGTGAAGCTGATTAATCCTGAATGTGAAGCAATTGCACTGAACATGTTTTATACGGAAGAAACATATGAGGAGCTATTCAAGTACGATCTGGATTATGTGCTGGATGCTTCGGATACGATTATTTACAAAGTTCATTTGATTAAAGAATGCTTGAAACGGGGAATTCCGATGATCTCCAGTATGGGTGCTGCGAATAAAATGGACCCAAGCCGTTTTCAAGTTTCCGATATTTCCAAGACAAGAATGGACCCGATTGCCCGTGTCATCCGCACCAAGCTGCGCAAAGAAGGTATTACCAAAGGCGTCAAGGTTGTATTCTCTGATGAGGAGCCAATGAAGCCGCGTGAAGAAATTACCAAAAAAATTGTACCTGCCAACGCACCTGAAATCCGGAAAGCGAAGCAACCACCTGCAAGCAATGCTTTTGTACCTCCGGTAGCAGGATTGATTATGGTCAGCGTAGCTGTCAAGGACCTGTTAGAGCACGCTGGTGTATAAGCTTGAAATGTAGCATGACAGTACATTCGTTAGATTTACAGTAGTATGTTTCAACCTAAGACCTGTAGTTCTGTGCATCACTTCTTGGTGTCACAGTAGGCTACAGCTCTTTTTGTTTTGAAAAAAGCAGCTTACTGCAAACAGATTGAACAACTTGCTGGAGGGTTTTGGTATGAAGGATGGGCTATGGTCCAGAAGTCTCGGTTTCAAGCCCGAGCATCATTGGAAAAAGGAATTAGCCGCGGGTGCCATTTCTTATTTTTCCGTTGTATATATTATTATGGTTAATGCAACCATTTTGGCAGATGCCGGGATCCCTCTTCAAGGGGCAATGCTCGGGACGCTGCTGACCTCGATGATCGGCTGTCTGCTGATGGCTTTTGGCGGAAAGTCTCCCATGGTCGTTGTACCAGGTATGGGAATTAATGCCTTTTTCACTTACACACTCGTACATTCCATGAAGCTGAGCTGGCAGGAAGCGTTGATGGTGGTTGCCGTCACAGGAGTGATATTTGCCGTTGTGGCGTTTACATCATTGTACAAGCTGATCAGTCAGGCGATTCCCTATAATTTGCAGCATGGAATTACGGTGGGGATTGGTCTGTTTTTGACCTTTATCGGTCTGCAAAAAAGTGGGATCGTAATTGCACATCAAACGACTTTTGTGGCTATTGGTCATTTCAATGATCCCAAGGTGATTACGGCCTGTGTAACGTTGCTACTCGCGATTGTATTATTTGTACGTAACGTTCAGGGCGGTTTGCTTATCAGCATTTTGGCAGGAACTGGGCTTGCATACGTACTGGGAGCTGTAGAACCAACAAGCACGGTACGAACCTCTGAAACGGTGCGACAGTATGGGCAATTGTTTGGGGAGCTTTCCTTTTCAGGTATCGCTTCGGTAGCCTTCTGGATCGCTGTTTTTTTGCTGTTACTGATTGTGTTGTTTGAGAATGTTGGAATGATTACTGCACAGACCAACATGATTGGAAGACCGGATTCTTTTAAGAATAGCTTGCGTGTATTGGCTGTGACCAATATTTTTGCTGGTATTCTGGGCAGCAGTCCCGCGGTAGCCGCTGCGGAGTCGACGGCTGGTATTGCGGCAGGCGGACGTTCAGGAATGACCCCGCTGGTAACTGCAATTTTATTCGGAGCGACATTTTTCTTTATTCCACTATTGGCTTATATTCCTGACAGTGCCATTGCACCTGTATTAATCATTATCGGAGGCCTAATGGTACAAAATGTGCGAGAGATGGATTTCAGTGATTTTACTGAATCCTTTCCTGCATTTCTGATCATGGTGATGATGCCCTTTACTTACAGTATTGTAGACGGGATGGCATTTGGTTTTATTGCATATCCCGTAGCCAAGCTGGCAGCAGGACGGGGCAAGGAAGTGCCTGTCGCATTATATATCATTTCTGTACTGTTTGTGGCTAACTTTGTGCTTCATTCTCTGGTGTAGTAAACTCGAAGATAGGTTGTACTGTTCATACCCGCGCAGAGCGCGGGTGTTGTTGTTTGAACAAGAATGGTCAGACAGGAAGCGAGGTTGATGGTTTATGGAAAAAGAACAACATGGGCGACAAGATGAGCAGGAAGATCGGATGAAGGAAAAGCCGGGTAAAAGGCCGGACAAGGCTGGTATGGGTCGGTTTATCAAACTGATTGCGAGTGCGCATCCGCCCAAGGCCATTCTGATCATCGCCCTGATACTGACCCTGGTTCAGACGATTGCTGGTTTAATCGTACCAATGATGACTAAAGGGTTGATCGATGGCTTAACCTTTTCTTCACTGAACCGTATGGTCATTATTGGTTTGCTTGGCGCTTTTGTGCTTCAAGCGGTAGCTTCGGCAGTTTCGATCTATATGTTGAACTACGCCGGGCACAAAATAGTGGCTAATTTGCGCAAACGCTTATGGCATAAAATTTTATCTCTACCCATTCCATACTTTGACCGGAATCGGTCAGGAGATACGATGAGTCGTGTCACTAATGATACAAGCCTGATTATGAACTTAATTACCGAGTATCTCGTGAATCTGATCTCTAATGTGATTGCCATTATTGGTGGTATTGCATTGTTATTTTATCTGGATTGGGTGATGACGCTCATTATTCTGACCATTGTTCCGCTAACAGCCCTGATTTTATTTCCGGTAGGCAGAAAAATGTATCGTATCTCCAAAAAACAACAGGATGAGATGGCAGATCTGACCTCTGTGCTGAGTCAGGTTATCGGCGAAATCAGGCTGGTGAAGGCCTACGGAACGGAAAGCAGAGAGGCACAGGCCGGGGAGGATCGCATTTACCGTATGTTCCGCTTCGGGTTGCAGGAGTCGCGTATATTGGCCCTTGTAGGTCCCATTTCTACCTTTTTGCTGACTGCGGTGCTCGTTATTATACTGGGTGTTGGTGGTGTTCGCGTTGCATCGGGTGTACTGACCGCGGGTGATTTGGTGGCTTTTATTTTGCTACTGTTTCAGGTAATTACACCGATGGCCCAATTCACGACCTTGTATTCACGTCTGCAAAAGGTGGTTGGGGCCACTGAACGGATTCAGACTATTTTAGACCATGAAGAGGAACCACTTGAATTGAAGCAGGAAGCGGCAAAAGAGAGCAGAGATATTGTATTTCGTGATGTCGCTTTTTCCTATACTGAAGGTGAAGAGGTTCTTCATCGTGCAAACCTGGTCATTCCGGCTAACCGAACGACAGCATTCGTGGGACCGAGCGGGAGTGGGAAGTCCACCTTGTTTTCATTGTTGGAGCGCTTCTATGTGCCAGATACAGGGGAAATTCGTTATGGAGACGAATCGATATCGTCATATACACTGTCCTCCTGGCGCTCGAAGATTGGTTATGTATCACAGGAGAGCTCGATGATGACCGGAACGGTTAGAGATAATATTACGTATGGCTTGGGGCGCGAAGCTGATTTGGAAGAAGTCAGACGAGCTGCCATGATGGCGTATGCGGATACATTTATTATGGATCTACCTCAAGGCTACGATACGGAGGTAGGGGAACGGGGAATGAAGCTGTCCGGCGGGCAGCGACAACGGATCGCCATTGCGCGTGCGCTTCTTCGCAGTCCTGACATCCTCATGCTGGATGAGGCTACCTCTAGCCTGGACAGCTCATCCGAGCATGAGGTGCAGAAGGCCTTAGCGAACTTGATGGAAGGACGCACGACGATTGTCATTGCACACCGATTGTCTACGGTGGTCCACTCCGATCAAATTATCGTGTTGGACAAAGGCAATGTGACTGGTGCAGGAACCCATGCCGAGTTATTAGAAACCCATCAGGTGTACCGCGAGTTGGCTCAAAAGCAGTTTGTGGAGATGGGAGAAAAGCTTCATACTTTTGTGAAAGAGTAGGGAATTGGGCGTATTAGGAAATAAGGTTGGATTTTTGTGGTCAAATGTGTTACGCTTACTTTCCTTTTTTTGTATCGGAGCAAGTGGATGAGATGCAGAAATCGAGACTTGATATTCTTAGGAGGTAACTGAAATGGAGAATAAGTTTCAAAGTGCCTATCAAGAAGAACAGCATAGGCTGTCGCTTGCTATGGAGGAAATTGATCGGAGATTGGAACGGCTTCGCAATACGCCAGTGTACACCGGGCATGACTTTACGGAGCAAGTACTGGAATCTGCACGGGAGGAAAAACGCCAGGCTTTGACCAAAAGCTCGCAGGAGCCTTATTTTGGGCGTATGGATTTTGACGAGCGCGGTAGAGGTCAGCGCAAGCCACTTTATATCGGTAAGATCGGGGTGGAGCGTGAAGAAACGTCAGCATATCCGCTGGTGATTGATTGGCGTGCACCGATTGCCAGTTTGTTTTATTCGTTTACAGGTGGTGAAGAAACGGCGTCCTACGAAGCTCCTGAGGGAACTGTCGAGGGCTTGGTGTATCTGAAACGCAACGTTGTCATTCGTAAAAGAATCCTGGAACGGGTAGCTGATACGTACAATCGTGAAAGTGACGAGCCTGCCGTTTCTGATGAGTTTCTCGTTTATCGTTTGGGAGAGAACAAGGATAACCGTTTACGGGATATCGTATCTACCATTCAAGCGGAGCAGGATCAGATCATCCGCGCGGCTAAAAATACAGCCCTCGTTATTCAAGGGGTAGCCGGTAGTGGCAAGACGACCGTAGCGCTCCATCGACTCGCATTTTTGCTGTATCAATACAAGGATCAGGTGTCGGCGGACAAAATGGTTATTTTCGCACCAAACCACATGTTTCTCGATTATATTTCAGATGTACTTCCAGAGCTGGGGGTTGGAAATATTCAGCAAAGTACATTTGCAGACTGGGCGTTAGGCTTGCTGGGGCTGGATTTACCTCTGGCAGATCCTACCGAAACGTTATCTTATTGGTTTGAAAGTGGCAGCTTGAGAACGGAATCTATGGATGAGGCGCCGGGTAGATTTAAGGGATCGGTTCATTTTATGAAGCTGCTTCAGGATTTTGTGGAACGACTGGAGCCTATCTCGGTGCCTGAGGGCGACTTTTCACCTTGGGATGGGGCGGTGCTGCCGCGAACTGAGATTTTGAATTGGTTCAATGAGGAATATAAGCCCTATCCGCTCGCGAAGCGGAAGGAGCGTGTGCTGGCAAGAGTCCATCGCTGGATTGAAATGGAACTGAAAAAGTCACCTTCGGCGGCTGCGCTCAAGGAACGAAAGAAAAAAGCCGGATCTCGGGAAAAGGCGTATGCTAAAAAATGGCCACAATATGACGCACTGACGCTTTATAAGCAGCTTTTTCAGGCAACTAAAGGATTACCTGCAGAGACCGCTGCGGAAATGAAGGCTTCTTTGCCGGCTCCCATCTTTAAGGCCACACAGTCAGACCTGCGAAATCAGATCATCCGTGAAGAGGATCTGACTGCGTTGGTGTATCTTCACGTGCTGATTCATGAGGTAGAATCATCTCAACGTTTTGACCATGTGGTCATTGATGAAGCGCAGGATTTTTCACCTTTTCATATCGCCCTCCTGGATTTGTTTGTAAAAGGGCATTCCTTTACAATACTGGGCGATTTATCGCAGGGAATTCATGAATATCGTGGTGTACATGCATGGGAGGAAATGAGTTCACTATTTGTGCCTGAACAAACAGGGTATTTTGCACTTACACGGAGTTATAGATCAACTTTGGAAATTATAGAATTTGCAAATACAATTTTGGAGCAGGGAGTACGTGGCGGCATTACAGCGGTTCCGGTATTTCGTAGCGGTGATCCGGTGCGTACTGTGTCTTACGACTCGTCCATGCGTGAACAGAGTTTACTTACCGCTCTAAAAGAGCTTTCCTCCAAGGAGTATCGTACTGTTTCCGTACTGACACGTACCTTAAAAGAAGCTGTAGAGCTGCATGAGGTTTTCACCAGTGCGGGGTTGGATGTCCATTTGATTGATGGTGGTAAAAAGCAATATGAAGGCGGCTTGTCTGTACTGCCTGTATATCTGTCCAAAGGCCTGGAGTTTGATGCAGTTATTATGGCCGATGCCGACCAGGATCATTATGGAGAACGGACTTGGGATGCCAAGCTGTTGTATGTGGGATGTACCCGTGCGCTGCATGAGCTGTGGCTATTGCATGACGGTCCACTTCCAAGTTACGTACAGACGCAAACGGAGTAATTAGAACGCTGAAGGTCATGCCAACCAAAGAACAGCCACGAAATTCATTTTTCGTCCTAGGCTGTTCTTTCTTTTTAGTTGAATCACATGTAAGGCTACAGTTATACCGTGACCAGGCTATCTGCAACTTGTTAACCGATATGGTAGAATAAGAGGCGGTTTATAATCGTTTTAATACAGTAGATCGATTGGATTTTCATGTCTTTTAGCTGTATGGGCGAACTTGTTTTCAATGAAAAAAAGTGTTCGTTCATAAATGATAAGGAAGTGAATGAAATGGACTTATTTTCATATTCCCAGGAGTCAACGCCAAACAATCGGTTGCTTGCAGACCGCCTGCGTCCGACATCGCTGGATGAATATATTGGACAGGAGCATGTTGTGGGTCCAGGCAAGCTACTGCGGAGAGCTATAGAGGCCGATCAGGTTTCTTCTATATTGCTGTACGGGCCACCGGGATGCGGCAAAACGACACTGGCACATATCATTTCTCAACACACGCAAGGTGATTTCGTCCGTCTAAATGCAGTAGAAGCATCTGTAAAGGATGTAAGAGAAGTCATTGACCGTGCACAGACGAATAAATCGATGTATGGCAAAAAGACTATTCTGTTTCTTGACGAGGTCCATCGTTTTAACAGTTCGCGTCAGGATGCATTGCTGCCTGCGGTGGAAAAGGGAACGATCGTGTTTATCGGCGCCACGACGGAAAACCCCTTTCACTACGTCAACGGCGCTTTAATGAGCCGTTCTACGTTATTTCAGCTTGAAGCGCTAACCCGGGAGCATTCGCTGGCTGCTATGCGCCGCGCATTGAGCGATGCGGACAAGGGGCTCGGCTATATGCAGCTTCAGGTAGATGAAGCTGCACTGGACCACATCGCGTCGATGGCGAACGGCGATATCCGCCGTGCATTGAACGCACTGGAGCTAGCGGCGCTCACGACCCCTCCGCTGGCAGACGGCACGATTCATGTGACGCTGGAAGTGGCAGAGGAATCCATCCGCCGCCCGATTGTCAAGGCAGACGAGTCCACACAATATGACGTGCTGTCTGCCTTTCACAAAAGCATTCGCGGTTCCAGCGACGCGGCGCTGTTCTGGTTCCTGTATGCCGTAGAGAAGCTCGGCATGGACCCGATGACTTTTATTCGCCGCCTCATTGCAGCGAGCAGCGAGGACATTGGTCTGGCGAACCCGCAGGCGATGGTGCAAGCGGTGAGTGCGCTTGAGGCCTACCGCAATAACGGCTGGCCTGAGGCCAAACTGAACATTGCACAGGCCATTTTGTTCGCCGTGGAAAGTCCCAAGTCGAATGCCGTATACACGGCGATTTCACGGGCCATGTCGGCCATGGACGATATAAAATCGGCCGAGGTGCCGCTACATCTGCGCGACGCACATTACAAAGGCTCGGAAAAACTCGGCCATGTTGGCTATCAATATCCGCATAATTATCCGAATCACTATGTAAGGCAGCAATATTTACCCGATTCGATAGCAGGCCAGACCTTTTACCAGGCCACTGAGCAAGGAAATGAGTCTAAAATTAGGCAAAACCAGCGTTGGCGGGAGTCGCAGTCTTGATATATGTGACTTTAATATACGAAGTGTGTACGATATTGTCAGGTTACACGATGATCTTGCAAGAGCGAAGAAGGGAATAAAAGAAATGAAAGACGTACTATTCGTCGCAGCAGGTGGAGCGCTCGGAACCTCTGCTCGCTACAGTATACAATTATTATTGCCTGCGGCTGGGGCAGACTTTCCATTTGGCGTCCTGTTAATGAATTGGCTTGGCTGCCTGTTTCTCGGCTGGTTTTTTACGGTGACCTTGCGATCGTGGCGGATCAACCCCCGCTGGCGACTTGCCATCGGAACAGGCTTTACAGGGGGATTTACCACCTTTTCCACCTTTACAGTGGATGCTGTACGCCTCACGGTTCACGATCGTATGCTGACGGCTATATTGTACTTGCTGCTTAGCGTAGGCGGGGGTTTGTTTTTGACGTGGGCAGGTATCCGTTTAGGCACAAAAATGACACAGGTTGCCCCCAAGGAGGAACATTTATGATTTGGTGGGCGGCAGCAGGTGGAATGGTGGGTACACTAGCGAGATACGGGCTTGGCATGTGGGCCGGAAAAAGGTTGGGTACTGTATTCCCGTGGGGGACGTGGATCATTAATATTAGCGGTTCATTGCTGCTAGGCTGGCTGTATGGCGAGTTTGCGCAACACAATTTGTCTCCTGCACTCTGGATGCTACTGGGAACCGGTTTTTGTGGCGGCTACACCACCTTTTCTACATTCGGCTATGAATCTCTTCAACTGATGGAACACAATAAATACCGACGTATGGCTATGTATGTATTATCTTCTGTAATAGTAGGAGTTATAGCTGCAGCAATCGGGTACAGGGTCAGTTATACCTTATAAATTTTCAAAATGACATGTGAGCACACCATAAAAGCTTCCAAACCCTCATTCAAGGCGTTATCAGCCGTGAATAGGAGGGCGGAAGCTTAGTGCTGTGCTTATTTAACTATTTTTTATCTCGTTCTTTGTATAATTCAGGTAAAAGGGCTTTGAGTTCAGGTCGTGGATCAGGGTCAGACAGCTTCATTTCCTCTAGCGTTTGGACGGCAATACGCAGTACAGTATAATCTCTGTACCAACGATTGTCTGAAGGAACAACATACCAAGGTGCTTGCTTGGTTGCACTTAGCTCTAGTACCTCCTCATAGTATTGGGTATATTGCTTCCAAAATTTCCGTTCCTGCAAATCACTCGGATCAAGCTTCCAGTTTTTGCGAGGCTTCTCAATCCGGTCAATCAGCTTTTCCAACTGAAATTGCTTTGAAATATGTAAAAAGATTTTAACCACCTTTACACCACTATCCAGCAACAACTGTTCAAAATGCTTGATATGCTTCATATTCTGCTTGGCCTGCTTATCGGATACCTGTCCGTGAACACGCGTAATCAGCACATCCTCGTAGTAAGAACGGTTGAACGCCGCAATATATCCGCGTCCTGGAGTTACGCTATGGGCGCGCCACAAGAAATCATGGCTTAATTCCTCAGTCGTAGGTGATTTGAAGCTGTGTACAGTCACCCCGGCAGGGTTAAGATTAGAAAATACCTGCTTGATCACGCCATCTTTTCCGCTGCAATCCATACCCTGGAATACAAACAAAACGGCTTGTTTTTTCTCTGTAAATAATTTGCTTTGTAATTCTGCGAAGCGTTCCTTCAATTGATCTGTTTCCTGTCGGATTTCTTCTTTATTTTTAATATTCTTCGTATCCTTGGGGTCCCATTCTTTCAAAGAAACTTTCTTACCCGGTGTCAGCATTCCTAATGAATCAGACATAAAGGCACGCTCCTTTTCAATTGAAGTAATGATCTTGTCTACATCATATACCCAAATGGGGGCGTTATCAAAATTCCTTATGTATGGTCTTTATTAGCGATTTTTCTACTGATGATGCCTCTGGTCACGAAATTTTCTTCAGGTTTAACAATTAAAAAGTTAAGTTTAAGTCTTTAGACATAGGCAATAAGGTTAATCTTTCTTATAACAATTAGGAATTAAGATGGTTCTCCATAAATTTGAAGAGTGTTATTATGTCATGACGAACTCTCAACAGAGGTATAATATGACAACTATTAAAGTAACACCTGAGCAGCTTATGACTATCTCCAAGCAATTCGAACTTGCACAGCAAAAAGTGACCCAAATGAATATCAATTTAATAAAACAAATTTCATCTATGGAACGATTCTGGGATGGAGTGACCAAAGAGCAGTTCTATTATAGTTTCCAAACATCTCAGAAGAATATGAATGACTTTGTTACACTGACAGATTCTATTGCAAAAGAATTGCGTCGTCATGCGGATAAATTCAGGTTAGCTGATTTGCTGGAAGCAGGTAATATTGATTCAAGCTGCTTACCACCACCACCTAATTCATGTGCTATCCCTACTCCAGATACTAGAAATGCTTTGGAAAAATCAGCAGATAGTTTGGTAGAGCTTGGTGAGGATTTTATGGCTGCTGCGGAGGACAGGTACGAAAAACGCTATGACTCTGTAGGTGGATTTTTAGACTATTGGACGTTTGGAATTCCGAAAGGTTTGTATCAAGGATATGCAGAGCGTGCATCCAAGCAGTTTGATTCAGGGAATGATTTTTTTAACTTCTGGACTTTTGGTGTACATGGAACAATCAGAGAAGCAATGTTTCCTACAAATGCATGGTCAAAGGAACATTGGGCTAACATGATCGGTACAGCGGGAATATTTGGGGGAGTCAGTTCGGTAATTAAACCTAAGATTGGATTGGGCTCGTCATTAAAATATGAGGTGAAATCTGGGGCTACTATTGAAGTTAAAGGGACTTCGAATCGTTTATCTGATACGATGTTAGGTAAGAATGATGCTGATCCATTTAGGGATATATATGGTCCCGGACGACTTTCTCATCCAGAAGAGTGGAGTACCATTATTAAGAATACGCAAGGAGCCGGAGTTGAAGTTAGGATTCTAGATAGAGACATTATGGCGTATGCCCCCAAGGGATCAGGGAAGCCTGGGCAATTAAATATATATGAGGATGCTTCAATTAGTGCACTGCGGCATGAGTACCAACATTTTCTTGATGATAAAGCTAAAGGTTTTCCTAGTCTGGATGTAACATATGAATTCAAAAATAGGATTATTATGGAACTTAGAGCCTACATGGTCGAGATAAAAGAAGCAGAGAGGATTGGAAATAAGGACCTTGCAGAACACCTTTGGAACAATTACAGGGATGAACGGCAGTATCTTTTAGAGAATTATGGGCCAGTTAAACTAGATTGATGGGAGATAACAAAATGAAGCTACTTACTTTATCGAAAGAAATACGAGAGGGAAAAATAGGCGACGATCAATTGGTGGAATGTTTGGATATCCAGCATAATCAGGTACAGTTGAATGCAATGAGTCAGATCGCTAAAAAGAAACTATGCAATGAGAAAATAATCGAAAAATTGAGACATATTAGCCAGTTCAGAGACCCTAAGGTAAATAAGCTTTTTGGTATTGATACGCTTGGACACTATAGTATTGCCGTGCTTCGAGTATTGAACACTTCTGAATCTATAAAACAGTACGAGCAGTTAATGTCTGAACTCGACGATTTTGATAAAGAAATAGTTGAAAGAATTACAGAGGGAATAAGTTAGTGTTTTTTTAGAAGTCCTTATCCATGCTAATGCTTTATCTCCGTACTCAGATGAGTTACTTTGTGAACCCATAGCAGGTACATGGTCGATTCAAGATATGGTCAGTCATATTATGGGCTGGGACAAAAGCTTCACTAAGACGCTTATACAGATAATTGATAAGGGACAAGTCACGCTCAAAGAACATCCCGTTGTACAGGCATTCAACGACTCATCTGTAGCGTTCGGTAGAAATATGAAACCACATGATGCTAAATGAAGCTATTGCTCAGCGTAAGCGAATGATTGCGAAACTCTAAACGGTTCCAGAATCGGCTTTTGTGCGTCCAATTCCTAATAGCCTGTATACTTTGGAAACCTTTTTACAGGAAATGTTTGTTCAGCATGATAGACATAATAAAGAGCAGATCACCAATTCCCTTCGACTTATGGCTAAAAACATGTAACAGAAAAAAGTCGCTCCTCCCAAATCAGGAGAGACGACTTTTTTATTACGGCTATTCAATGTTAATTGTCATTCATTCAAACCGTTTCAGGCTGAAGTTTTTCAACCTTATCAATAGTTCCCCCACCCAGACAACGTTCCCCGTCATAAAATACAACAGCTTGTCCAGGAGTAATGGCCTTTTGATGTACATCAAATACGACATGCACAGTTCCATCCGCAAGCCATTGTAAAGTGACTTGCTGGTCAGGCTGACGGTAACGGAACTTGGCTGTGCAGCGGAATTCGCCAGATGGACGTGCATCTGCGCCTTCAATCCAGTTTACATCCGTGGCAATCAGGCTGGTAGAATACAGGCTGTGGTGACGATCACCTTGTACCACATACA
The DNA here is from genome assembly GCF_015710975.1 of Paenibacillus polymyxa. Classification (NCBI taxonomy): domain Bacteria; kingdom Bacillati; phylum Bacillota; class Bacilli; order Caryophanales; family Paenibacillaceae; genus Paenibacillus; species Paenibacillus polymyxa. Next base: position 3,313,195 of record NZ_CP049783.1, read on the forward strand.
GGATGTTCTTCTCCAGATCCTTATCTGCTACGAACCATGGTTCGCCTGAACCTGAGCCGCCAATGCCCAAGCCTTGTCGTTGACCCAGTGTATAGTACATCAGACCATCGTGGCGTCCTTTGACTTCACCCGTAGCAATATCCACCATATCTCCACCTTTTGCAGGCAGATATCCACTCAGAAACTCCTTAAAATTGCGTTCGCCGATAAAGCATACGCCCGTGCTATCTTTTTTCTTGGCTGTATAAAGTCCCGCAGCTTCTGCGATTTTACGCACTTCTGGTTTCGGCAGATGACCGATCGGGAACATGGCTCGCGACAACTGTGTTTGGCTTAATGCATTCAGGAAATAAGTCTGATCCTTGTTGCTGTCCACACCTCGCAGCAAAGTAAAGCGGCCGTCTTCCTCTACAACCCGTGCATAATGTCCAGTAGCAACATAATCCGCTCCCAAATCCAGCGCTTTGTTCAGAAACTCGCCGAACTTAATTTCACGGTTGCACATGACATCTGGATTGGGTGTGCGTCCAGCTTTATATTCATCAAGAAAATAGGAGAATACTTTATCGAAGTATTCTTTTTCGAAATTGACTGTATAGTAAGGAATGTCGATCTGTTCACAGACGCGGCGCACATCCTCCGCATCCTCTTCAGCCGTACAACGGCCAAATTCATCCGTGTCATCCCAATTTTTCATGAAGATGCCGATTACGTCATAGCCCTGCTCCTTTAGCAGCAGCGCGGTAACGGATGAGTCGACGCCACCGGACATGCCGACGACGACACGGGTTTCATGATTGGCTTTAGCCATGGTCATCACCCAATTCTTTCAATATTGTTGTAGAACCCACCTATTGTAACATAAACGATAATAAGTTACGATGTTTGGATGAACAAACGACACGGCGAACGATGCAAGAAAGCTACATAAAACGGGCTAAATCTGTTGCTAATCGCTCGAAAGCAACTTTTTTTAAGATTGTTACCGTAATGTTTCCCTTTACCTGCCCTAATATGTTAACATAAGCTGAGGGTTAGGATCGGAATAGAGAGGTTTACAACTCCAATTATTCCGCGTGTTTAACGGAATTGTTAATATAAGCGAGGTGCCACAATTGAAAATATCAACGAAAGGCCGTTACGGCCTGACCATTATGATGGAGCTTGCGGCCAGGTTTGGCGAAGGTCCAACTTCTTTAAAAAGTATTGCCGAAAAAAATCAGCTATCAGAGCATTATCTTGAGCAGCTCATTGCGCCTTTGCGTAATGCAGGTTTGGTAAAAAGTATCCGTGGTGCTTATGGCGGTTATATTTTGGCGAATGAACCGTCAGGCGTAACAGCAGGAGACATCATTCGTGTGCTGGAAGGCCCGATTTCTCCAGTTGATTTTACGGAAGAAGACGATCCGGCAAAACGCCAGCTCTGGCTGCGAATTCGTGACAGCATTGCTGAAGTGCTGGATTCAACTACACTCAAGGACTTGATCACATACCAAGAACATGATGAATTGGATAACTACATGTTTTATATTTGATTTCCAATTATGTATATAACGAGAAAGATCTTGGTTTATCAAACGTTTTAGCCCCATTATATGGGGCTTTAATTCTATATAAAATACATTAAAATTGTCTATCCTGTAAATTACCAAGCTTGAGCATGTCTGAGAGTTATTTTTTACGGACCAATCCCTTTTTTGATTTCGTCATAAGCAGCTTGAGCTTTGGCCAAAGCTTTTTATAGTACGACCTCTGCGAGGTATCTGTCTTCTTACACCGATAATCGGATCAAGGGGTCTCCGTGAATACTTGCAGTTGAAATGCTCTTACAAAAACTTTTAAAGTGCATTATATCAATAAAGAAGTATATAATGGAACTTCGGCAATACTAAAAACAAGATGTTCTATATTTGAGGTGGATAACATGAACAGAATTTATCTGGATCATGCCGCATCGACTCCTATGCATCCTGAGGTTGCGCAGACTATGATGGATATCATGACCGGCCAATTCGGCAACGCTTCGAGCGTTCATGCCTTTGGCCGCGATGCCAAGCGCACCGTCAGCGCAGCGCGGGATGCCGTTGCGGCCTCTTTGGGCTGCAAGCCTGAAGAAATTATATTTACGAGCGGAGGGACAGAGAGTGATAATCTGGCCCTGTTTGGGACGGCTACGGCAGATGGTCGTACTTCCGGCCATATTATTACAACCGCGATTGAACATCACGCCGTGCTTCATGCTTGCGATGAGCTGGAAAAAGCAGGATACCAGGTGACCTATGTCCCAGTCAATGGTTTTGGGCGTGTGAATCCTGCGGACATTGAGGCAGCTATTCGCCCGGATACTTTTTTGATCAGCATGATGTATGCCAACAATGAGGTGGGCGTCATTCAGCCGGTCCAAGAAGTAGGACAGATTGCGAGAGAGCATGGAATTATATTTCATGTAGATGCAGTTCAAGCCTTCGGGCATATATCCATCGACTGCGGGAACCTCCCGATTGACTTACTTAGTGTGTCTGGCCATAAGATTAACGGACCGCAAGGAGTGGGTGCACTGTATATCCGTCAGGGTACACGCATTCAGCCGCTAATGTATGGAGGACTTCAGGAGAAGAAACGCCGTGCAGGAACAGAAAACATCGCCGGCATTGCTGGGCTGGCTAAAGCCGCAACTCTTGCCAATGCTTCCATTGAAGAGCGAGGAGCACATGATATGGCTCTTCGCCAAACGCTGCTAAAAGCGTTGGAAAGCTCTCTGGGCAGTCATGAGTTTATAATCAATGGCGATCCTGAATATTTTGTGCCTAATGTGCTAAATATTAGCTTTCCGGCCATTGGTACAGAGACCATGCTGATGAATCTCGATATGGAAGGAATCGCAGCGGCCAGCGGCTCAGCCTGCACTTCAGGGTCTCTAGAGCTATCACATGTGTTGCAGGCGATGGATCTTCCTGAAGATGTTTTGAATTCAGCGATTCGATTTAGCTTCGGTTTGGGTAATACTACGGAAGAAATGGAATACACGGCCAAGAAAATTGAAACTATATGGAAGCGGCTGCGTACTAGGTACTAGGGATTTCTCCGCATTTTAGTAAGAAGGGAGGAGCGGTTTCCATTTCATTGCATGAACGGAAGCAAGGTATTGACAGGCATGTAGGAAAAACACCGCACCTTCGTTCGGACTGCATAGTAAGGAGGGACCCTATATATGAGGCTTCAAGACATGATCGGACTTGCTGTTTTCGATGTCGAGGACGGGAAGCAGATTGGTAAAATACATGACTTTATGTTGACAGCTGATTGGCGAATTACAGGGATTGAGCTAGAAGGTAAAGGGCTTTTTTCATCTCATGTCAAAATGGTGGCCTGGGATGACATCGTTGCTTATGGTGAGGATGCGATTATGATTCGCAATCAGCAGGCCGTCCGTAAAACAGAGGCCCATGATATACAACATACGTACTTGCTTGGACCCGGTAAACTGAAGGATTTATCCGTGCTAACAGAGGAAGGGCTTATGCTCGGGCACATCTCGGATGTTTATTTTGACCAGGAAATGGGCAATAACATAATAGGCTTGGAAATCAGCGATGGTTTTGTATCGGATATTATTGAAGGGCGGAAATGGCTGCCCTGCACCGAAGATATGTCCATCGGGGAAAATGCTGTTATGGTTCCCCCGTTAAGCGAGCAGCGTCTGGAAAAAGCCATATATTCTGTTAATGGATAGGGTGAGTTTATTGAGATGTCCGAATTGTAATTCCAAAGATATCGGAAAAATTGGCTCCCATCAATTTTATTGCTGGGGATGCTTTATCGAACTTCAAGTGAATGGTGAAAAAATGTCTGTCTACCAAGTGGAAGAGGATGGAACGCTCAGTTCGCTGGACGACTTATTCTTTGGAGATGAGATGGCACAACAGGACTTGCCGCAAATTCACGCTTCTTCCTAAGCTTGACTCGGGAAGTGGACAGGCTGTTTACGAAGAGGTGTGATCTTCCCCCTATGGCTTAACATATAGCTAAGTGGGTTGGATCATGCTTAATAAAAAATGGAGAGGGTGTCCCGAACGGCTATTGGCCTGGGGGCACCCTCTTTTGTATATCCTTTCTTGTGAAGATGGCTAGTTTTACAATTTAAAGCGTTTGACCTCTTCCAATAAAAGATCTGCATGAGAATCAAGTTTGGCAGAAAGGTCGGCAATATTGTTCATAGCATGACCTTGTTCTTGTACTGAGGAAGCTACTTCCTCGGTAGATGCTGCACTTTGCTCAGAAACAGCGACAACGCTGGAGATGACATCAGAAATATGTCCGGCATTTACACGCAGATGATCTGCTGCAGCAGAAACATCTTCAATTTGGGCAAGCATGTGCTGAGAAGCGCCACGTATGGATTCAAACGCCTGTCTCGTTGCAATGGCAGCATGCTCCTGCTCTACAGTTACAGCAAGAGCCTTCTTCATTTCTTCCGCGCTTTGTACTCCCGCAATTTTAATTTCTTCCAGCTTACTCATGATACTGTCACTGGAGCTACCTGCTTGTTCGGCCAGCTTTCTCACTTCTCCCGCGACGACGGCAAAACCTCGTCCGTGTTCCCCGGCCCGTGCCGCTTCAATGGATGCATTGAGGGCCAGTAGGTTTGTTTGTGCGGCGATATCGTGGATGGCCCCGGCCAGCCGCCCAATATCCTGGGTTTTCAGCGTGAGTGAATCTACCGCTTCTCCTGCCGCAGTGGTTGTTTGTCTGGACTCGGCTGCCAGTTTCGCTTGACGCTCTGCTGTTTCATAGCCGGCCAGCACAGCAGAATCAGTTTCGAATACAGCAGTTTGGGTCCGTTTGACACTTTCGCCAATCTGGTTGATGGAGCCTGTCATGTGTGTCAGCTTCTCAGAACCGGAATATACCGCCTCGGCTTGGTCGCTGGCTCCTTGCGCTAGCTCCTGAACTGCACTGGAGATTTGTGACGCAATGGTTCCTGTATCTTTGGCGTGTTGATGCATATCATGGGAAGCGGAACTGACATCGCTAGCTGTATCTGATACCTTGCGCAACAGGTGAGAGAGATTGTCTGACATGAGGTTAAAATCTGTCCCCAGACTGGCAATTTCATCTTTACCCTTAATATCTACACGAGCGGTCATATCGCCTTCAGCTATCCGTTTGACATTTGTTTGGAGTCTGCGAATCGGCTTGATAAAGTTGTTTGCCGCCCAGATCGCCAGCAGCATAGCAACGACTAAAATGATAGCAACAGTAATAATCAACTGATTACGAGTGGAGTAATATTCCTGAAAAGCAATATCTTTAGAAATAGACAGGCCTACAATCCAGCCTGTGCTAGGCATTCTTTTAAAATAAAGCTGACGGTCACTGCCATTGTAGCTATAGTCTGTTTTTCCCGAAGCTGTGCTGAGCAGGGTCGCGGTCGATGATCCTAACTCGGGGGTTTCCTTGAGGTTTTTGCCAGCCAGCTTGTTGTCTGGATGCGCGATTACGACTCCCTTTTGGTCAATCAGAAATGCGTAGCCCAATCCGTTCAAGTCTATGCCTTTAATCATTTTTGTCATATCGTTGAGCATAATATCCTCGCTGACTACCCCGGTGATCGAGCCGTTGGCATCCTTGAGAGGTTTAGCAATGGAAATGGTGAAGTCATTGCTGCCTGCATCAGTATAAGGTGAGGAATAGTACATTTCTCCCTTGGTTTTGGCGTCCTTGTACCACGGACGAGCGCGAGGATCGTAACCCTCTTCAAACCAGCCAGATCCATCCCAGTAAGATCCATCTTCATACCCTGCATAAATGTTGGAAATATTTTGATCCTTATAGTTTTGGAAAGCTGCTTTCAGAGATGCTATTTTGGCATCTGATGAAATATCGCTGGATTCCAGACTCGCAGCTAATGTTTCAATAATTTCAGCTTTGCCGCCTGTCCATCCGTCGAGCTGATTGACGGTTTCGGAAGCTTTGCTGTTCATAAGCTCTTGGATATCATGATTGGCCTGATTTTTAACACTTGTCATGCTAATGACGGATAAAGGCCCAGCTGCAACGATTACAATGCAAGTGAAAAGGAGAATAAGCTTCATTTTTAAGTTCATGTAACGACCCCCGATGTTTCAGAAATGTGAAAGCTTAGGATAGTGCTTTGTACTTATATCGTCAGATCGAATGACTTTGTTTATTGTTTTCATCCATTTTCATCAATTTTTCACAATGGTTATTAATGGGACATCTCAGACTGGCGGGAAGGATTAAAGTACAGGTACAGGCATATACTTAAAGGAGGCTAGTCCGGTAAGGGGGCACAAAATGGACCAATTAACGAAAAGTAGACTGTTCCGGTACGGCATATGGACGCTGCTGGGACTTGTCATTCTATATTTTATCTGGCTGCTGAGACCTTTGTTTTTTCATTTGTATGAATTTCTGAAAACAATCATTGCTCCGTTTGCGGTAGCGATGATCATCTCCTATGTACTTAATCCTGTAGTCAGTATGCTGGGCGGTCGAAAGGTGCCTCGTAGTGTAGCTGTGCTGCTCATTTACGCTGTGTTTTTGTCCAGTCTTATTGTGATCCTGATGAATCTGATTCCGATGTTCATTGAACAACTGGATGAGCTGAATGAGCATCTGCCAGAGCTGACCATGCATGCGCAGGGACTAATGACGAATATGGACAGCGGTATTTTACCCCAAGGGGTGCGTACGGGGATGAATCAATGGTTTTTCCAACTGGAGAATCGGATGGCTACTGGGATTTCTACCTTTATGGACAACATCGGTGGGATGATCAACATGTTGTTTAATGTGTTCATCGTACCTTTTCTCATTTTTTATATTTTAAAGGATTTTGACGTGTTTGAACGGACGATTGTTTCTTATCTCCCGCGTTCTCGTCGTAAGGCGATTGTATCGGTGCTTAAGGAAATTGATCAGGCGCTTGGCAACTATGTCAGGGGCCAATTGCTGGTGTGCGTCATTATTGGCGTAATGGCGTATATTGGATATATGCTGATTGGCATGCCTTATGCGCTGTTGCTGGCCGGAGTTGTGGCTCTTTTTAATATTGTTCCATATTTGGGCCCCTTTTTGGGCGCTGCCCCGGCAGTAATTATGGCTTCTACGGTTTCTTTAAAAATGGTGCTTTTAGTGGTAGTCGTTAATTCCTGTATTCAAGTTCTGGAAAGTAATGTAATATCCCCTCAGGTGGTAGGGCGAACGCTGCATCTGCATCCGTTAGCCATTATTTTCGCTCTGCTAGTGGGTGGGGAAATTGCGGGAATTGCTGGCTTGATCTTGGCAGTTCCAGTGATGGCTGTTTTGAAGGTAGGGCTTCAGCATTTTTTTGCATATTACGTGAAGCGAAAAACAATCTAATTTCGTCTATATCCCGGATGCATGCTGTCTGAAATCGCGTTGACACGGCTAAATGACACGGATATACTGAATTGAGTATGTTTAAATGTGTTTATCCAGTAGGGAAAGCTCATTTCGGAGTGCGGGCTGAACCCGCCGGGATGCTCCCGTTACCAGTGAAAACAAGGCGATCGATCGTCCGTTAAGCAGATGTTGGTGTGCGCTTGCACATGTGGCATTTCGTACAGAGGGGACGGCGATAACCAGGGTGGTACCGCGATACAATCGTCCCTGATCCGTTCAGGGGCGTTTTTCTATTTTTTATGGCCTGTGCCAGAAACCAGTGACACCATAATTAGGAGGCTACTTATATGAAAGCTAGTGAAATCCGCTCCAAATGGCTGGAGTTTTTTGAAAGTAAGGGACATGTGATTGAACCAAGCGCACCGCTTGTTCCACACAAAGATCCTTCCCTGCTATGGATTAATGCGGGTATGGCGCCGCTTAAGCCTTATTTTGACGGACGCGTAAAACCAGAAAATCCACGTATCGCCAATTCGCAAAAATGTATTCGTACGAACGACATTGAAAATGTCGGTAAAACGCGTCGTCATCATACGTTTTTCGAAATGCTTGGGAACTTTTCTATTGGCGACTATTTCAAGGAAGAAGTCATCACATGGGCATGGGAGTTTCTGACAGACCCGAAATGGATTGGCTTTGATCCAGAACGTCTGGCTGTAACGGTATATCCTGAGGATGAAGAAGCGTATAAGCTGTGGAATGAAAAAGTTGGACTTCCGGCTGAACGTATCATCAAACTGGAAGACAATTTCTGGGATATCGGTGAAGGCCCTTGCGGACCTTGTACGGAAATTTTTTATGATCGTGGCGAAGCCTACGGCAACGACATGACAGACCCTGAAATGTATCCAGGGGGAGAAAATGAGCGTTATCTGGAAGTGTGGAACCTCGTATTCTCACAATTCAACCATAACAAAGATGGCAGCTACACGCCGCTTCCCAATAAAAATATAGATACAGGAGCTGGTTTGGAACGTTTTGCATCCATTTTGCAAAATGTCGATTCCAATTTTGATACGGATATCTTCCAGCCACTAATCCAGAAAACGGCTGCCATGGCAGGAGTTAAATATAACGACAATGTGGACAGTGATGTGGCTCTCAAGGTCATTGCTGACCATGTTCGTACCGTGACTTTCGCGATTGGTGACGGTGTACTTCCTTCCAACGAAGGACGGGGTTACGTCATTCGCCGTTTGCTGCGCCGGGCTGTTCGCTATGGAAAGATGTTGGGCATGAACCGTCCATTTATGTTTGAACTGGTGGAAACCGTTGGGGACATCATGGGCGTGTACTACCCTGAAGTCGTGGACAAGCGTGATTTCATCATCAAGGTGATTAAAACAGAAGAAGAGCGTTTCCATGAAACATTGACAGACGGACTAGCTATTTTGGCTGATATCAGTGCTCAGGCAAAGGCCGAAGGCCGCAATGTCATTAGCGGAGCAGATGCTTTCAAGCTGTATGATACGTATGGGTTCCCATTTGATCTCACAGAGGATTATGCGGACGAGCAGGGCTTGAAAGTTGATCGTGAAGGTTTTGATGAAGCGATGCAGGAACAGCGTCAACGTGCGCGTGACGCTCACCAAGACAATGCCAGCATGAAGATTCAGGGCGGAGCTTTGTCCGATCTGGCGGTTAAAAGTGAATTTGTTGGATATAATGACCTCATAACTGAGTCCAAAATTGTGGCAATTGTATATAATGATATGCTGGTGGAGAGTGTTAGTGAAGGGCAGTCCTGTCAGGTCGTGCTGGATGTGACTCCTTTTTATGCCGAAAGCGGCGGACAAGTCAGTGACCATGGCTTACTGCGTGGCGGAACGGTAACCGCGAAGGTTGAAGGGCTGTTCAAGGCGCCGCAAGGTCAGCATGTGCATCAGGTCGTTGTAGAGGCTGGTGAGCTGAACGTAGGCGATACGGTAAAAGCTGAAGTAGATCAAGCTTCACGTGGAGAAATCGAGAAAAACCATACGGCTACACATTTGCTTCACAAAGCGCTTAAAGAAGTGCTGGGTGACCATGTCAATCAGGCGGGTTCCTTGGTAGAACCTGGGCGTCTGCGTTTTGACTTCTCCCATTTTGGTAGCATTACCCCAGAAGAGCTGGCAGATATTGAACTGCGGGTTAACCGTGCCATCTGGAGCCAACTGGATGTGACTATTGAACTGAAACCGATTGACGAAGCTAAGGCTCTTGGAGCGATGGCGCTGTTTGGTGAGAAATATGGTGATATCGTACGGGTCGTTAAGGTTGGCGATTACAGTATCGAACTGTGCGGAGGATGTCATGTCAGCAATACTTCGCAAATTGGCTTGTTCAAGCTTGTTAGCGAGAGCGGCATCGGATCAGGTGTACGTCGTATTGAAGCAGTGACCGGACGTTTTGGTTTTGAGTACATGGAAGGTCAATTAGAGCTGTTGAAGGTGTCGGCTGGGCTGGTTAAATCCAAGCTGTCCGAGGTGCCAAAACGCATCGAATCTTTGCAGCAACAGATCAAAGACCTCAGTCGTGAAAATGAATCACTGCAAAGCAAGCTGAGCGCTATTGAGGCGGGTCAACTGACTGATCAGGTTGTGCAAGCTGGCGGAGTGCAGTTGTTGGCTGCACGCGTGCAGGCCTCCAGCATGGATGCGCTGCGTGCAATTGCTGATGAGCTGAAAAGTAAGCTTCCTGCAGCTGTGCTGGTGCTAGGCGCTGCAATGGACGACAAAGTTAATTTTGTCGTTGCTGTCCCAGCTGAGCATACCAAGGCAGGACTTCATGCAGGTAAGCTCGTGAAAGAAATTGCGGCCGTATGCGGCGGCGGTGGCGGCGGACGACCTGACATGGCGCAAGCCGGGGGTAAGGATGCCAGCAAGCTGGACGAAGCACTTCAACGTGCACATGAATTGGTGTCAGCAGCCTCACAAGGATAAAGTTCGATAATTTTTGCGGATTTTTGGAAAAAAACGGACTTAGACATTTCCTTGAAGGGCTTTGCTTATGGTATGATATAAAAGAATAAGCTGGCATAAACATGTACACATGTTTTGTGGAAGCGAGGTGTCAACAATGGATTCCATGGACAAAACGGTCAAATTTAATGTCAAGGCGGATGAGAAGGAAGCTTCTGCTCAGGAGATTTTGTTGACCGTATATGATGCGTTGGTAGAAAAAGAATACAATCCGATCAATCAAATCGTCGGGTATTTGCTATCCGGTGATCCGGCTTATGTGCCACGGCATAATAATGCTAGAAGCCTGGTGCGTAAAAAAGAACGCGATGAATTGATTGAAGAGCTGGTTCGTTTCTATCTCGCTAAGCATCGTTAGGAGACAGGCATGAAAGTAATGGGATTGGATTACGGGGATCGCCGAATTGGGGTCGCCGTAAGTGATGCCTTCGGCTGGACCGCCCAAGGATTGGAAGTCATAGAACGACGCGGTGACGACAGCGAGTTCGGTAAAATTGCAAATTTGGTTCGTGAACATGAAATTGGTGAGGTTGTTGTAGGCTTGCCGAAAAATATGAACGGAACCGTGGGTCCACGCGGTGAGATTTGCATTGAGTTTGCGAACCGGCTCAAGGAGTTACTGGGTTTACCCGTTCACCTTTGGGATGAACGGCTGACGACGCGTTCGGCAGAGCGTGCGCTTCTGGAGGCCGACGTCAGCCGCAAAAAACGCAAGCAGGTGGTAGATAAACTGGCCGCAAGCCTGATCTTGCAAAATTATTTGGACGCACACAGTACAAGGTGAGGGGGATTTCGTAATGGCTGAAAATCAATTGGGTATGGAAGAAGAGCCGGAAATTATTTATATTGCCGATGACGAGGGCAACGAGGAAGAGTTCGAGGTCATTATGAAGTTTGAGGTAGATGGTTCCGAAGCGAAGTACATGATGGTTGCGCCAGTGGACCCTGAAGCTGATGAGTCCGATGTGTACGCCTTCCGTTACGAGGAAGAAGGCGATGATATTAAATTGTTTGTGATCCAAGACGATGCCGAATGGGAAATCGTCGAAGAGACCTTTAATACATTTGTAGAGGAAGAAGAAGAGGAAGACGGGAAATGACGAGCTATTCACGTGAAGACCTGAGCTGGACCTCTGATTTGAAAGAAGCTTTTGATGGTGACATAGAGTTGCAGGATGAACAGGGTCATGCGTTACGCATGGAGTTGGAAGCAGAGTTCAAGGTAGGTGAGCAACGGTACGCCGTATTGCGTAGACCTGGCGCTGCTGCTGGCGAACATGAATTATATCATGTAAGCTCATCCACAGACGGCGAAATCTCCATCACCACCATTGAAGATGATGATGAGTGGGAAGATATTTCTGAGCTGTACGACGAATGTACGTTGCCGGAAGAGCTGTAAGTCTGGATAACGAGGAGATCAAACCTGAAAGGGCGGACCAGTCCGCCCTTTTTGGCTGTGAAGGAGTTGGGTGGATGTGAAGCGAAGGACAAGGATGCTTACGTTGCTTCTCCTGCTTGTTTGCATAGCAGGAGGTGCACTCCTCTATATATGGAATGCCATGCAGCCTGTTCAGCCGAAAACACAACCCGTTGCTTTTACGGTGGTAAGGGGTACGGGAACATCGGCTATTGCAGATATGCTGAAGCAAAAGGGACTTATACGTAATGCGCTTGTGTTTAAGGCTTATGTAAAATTCAAACAGCAAGGAAACGCATTTCAGGCTGGAAAATATGAAGCGCAGCCTGGCGCAACCTTTGATCAGTTGATTGCCAAGCTATCGGCTGGGGATGTAGTCAAAGAGGAAATGATTCGTTTTACAATCCCGGAGGGTTTTACGATTAGACAGATGGCTGATAAGCTGCAAAAGGAAGGACTGGCGGACCGGCAGCAATTTTTGCAGCTGGCCAACGATCCGTCCGCTTTTGACGTCGCGCTGGTGCGGGACATACCAAAGCAGACGGGGCTTCGCTATGCGCTGGAAGGCTATCTTTTCCCGGAAACCTATGAACTGAAAAAAGGAAGCACAACCAAGGATATCATTCAGACGATGCTGGAGCAGACGCAAAAACGTCTGGATACCATTTCTGATCTGGATGCCGGGTTGCAGCAACGCGGTGAAACACTGCATCAGTTGCTGACAGTTGCTTCTCTGGTAGAGCGCGAGGTGGTTGTAGACGATGAGCGGCCTATCGTAGCTGGCGTTATTTATAACCGCCTTCAACAGGATAAAAAGCTGGAAATTGATGCTACAGTTCAATATATGCTGGACAAGCAAAAGGAACGACTGTATTACAAGGATTTGGCTGTAGAAAGTCCTTATAATACGTATATGCATCAGGGACTTCCGCCAGGACCGATTGCAAGTCCCAGTCTGAAATCAGTAGTGGCGGCTCTACAGCCAAAATCTACAGATTATTTATTTTATGTGACCAAAAAAGATGGGACACATAAACATTTATTTGCCAAAACGTATAAAGAACATTTGCATAACATTCAGATAAGTAACCGTAAGACAAATTAGGAGGTGAGCCTATGGCTTACAAACCCGAACTGCTGGCAACTGCCAGCTCTCCGGAGGATGCCCGCCATATGCTGGAGGCTGGAGCAACTGCATTGCTGATTGGAGATGACCGCTTTGGCATGCGACTGCCAGGACATTTTACCCCGGACCAAATCCGTGAGGTTGTGGAAGAGGCAAGGAAGCATGCGGCGCAGGTATATGTATCTATGACGAATTTGATGACGAATGAGCTATTGCCACTTCTTCCCGAATATGTGCAGACCATAGCTGGATGCGGCGTAGACGCCATTGAGTTTAATGATCCAGCAGTGCTCATGGCTGTGAAGGAATATGCCCCTCATCTGAAACTCTTCTGGAACGGAGAGATGATTTCTACCAACTTCGCAACCGCCAACTACTGGGGTGAAAAAGGGGCGTCACGTGTCATCTTGGCTCGTGAGCTCAGTATGGATGAAATTACGGAAATGATTCCAAAGTTGAACATAGAAGCACAGGTTCAGGTACATGGAATGACCAATATTTATCACTCCAAGCGTAAGCTTGTTCAAAGCTATATGCTGCACCAAGGTCGCACGGTAGAAGGTGATCTCGGTAGAGGGCGTGGCTTGTTTCTGATTGAAGCAGAGCGGAAGGAAGAGAAGTTCCCCATTTACGAAGATATCAACGGGACACATATTATGAGTTCGGATGATTTTTGTATCATGGAGGATCTGCATATTCTGATGGAGGCGGGCGTGCACAGCTTTAAGATCGAGGGCTTGTTGAAACCTACCGCTTACAATGAGGCAGTTGTCCGTGCTTACCGTAAAGCTATAGACAGTTATACAGCCGACCCGGATGCTTATGTTTATGATGAAAGCTGGCTGGATGAGGTTCGCCGCCTTCAAGACCCTGAACGGGAACTTTCCTTCGGATTTTTCTACAAAGAGCAGGTTTATTAATTACAAAATGAATTTACAGAGGGGGGAACGTCATGGGAACGATCACCAAAACGAGAAAATATACAGGTAAACGAAATCGTTTGGCTAAGCCGGAGTTGTTGGCTCCTGCCGGAAATCTAGAAAAGCTGAAGTTTGCCGTTCACTATGGCGCGGATGCTGTATATATAGGTGGGCAAAAATACGGTCTGCGTTCTAACGCCGATAATTTCAGTTTTGAAGAAATGCGTGAAGGTGTGGAATTCGCCAACAAGTACGGTGCTAAGGTGCTTGTGGCGACTAATATCTATGCTCACAATGAAGATATTGCCGGAATTGAGGAATACTTGCGCAATCTGTATGAAGTAGGAATTCATGCTGTTATCGTCGCTGATCCGGCTATTGTATCCGTGGCATTGCGGGCAGTTCCCGGATTGGAAGTGCATTTGAGCACACAGCAGTCCACGCTGAATTGGCAAGCGGTAAAGTTCTGGAAAGACGAGGGACTGCCGCGTGTGGTACTTGGACGTGAAACCAGCTTGGAGGAAATCGAAGAAATTAAAAAGCATGTGGACATCGAAATCGAAGCTTTTGTCCACGGTGCAATGTGCTCTTCATTTTCCGGTCGCTGTGTGTTATCCAATCATTTTACAGACCGAGATTCTAATCGTGGAGGATGTTGTCAGTCTTGCCGCTGGAAATATGATTTGTTTGAGGATGCCCGTCCAGGTGAGGTTTGGATATCTGAGGAAGAGGCACAGGACAACAATGTACTAAAACAGTTCCAGCTTGGCGTTAACCAGCTTCCATTGTTTGAAGAGAGCGATAATGCTTTTTCTATGGGTTCCAAGGATCTGTGTATGATTGAAAATATTCCTGATCTGATTGATGTGGGTGTAGACAGCTTTAAAGTGGAGGGACGTATGAAGTCCATCCACTATGTGGCTACGGTCGTGAATGTCTACCGGCAAGCGATTGATTCCTATATGGCTGATCCGGAAAATTATGTACTCAAACCAGAATGGATTGAAGAAATTAACAAGGCAGCCAATCGTCCGTTAAATACAGGATTTTTCTATGATACACCGGATCATGAGGATCATATTTATGAGCCGGAAGAAAAAGCGGTCCCTTATGATTTTGCCGGACTGGTCATGGACTACGATGCTGCAAGTGGCATCGCAACGATTCAACAACGCAACCATTTTAAACCAGGTCATGAAATTGAATTTTTCGGTCCGAACGGAACATTTTTCAAGCAAACGGTCGGAACGATCTGGGATGAGGAAGGCAACGAATTAGATGCTGCACGTCATCCGCTTCAACGAATCAAAATGAAGGTAGATCAGCCTGTATCATATTTTGATATGATGCGTAAAAAGAAGTAAATAAGTCTTAAGTCACAAGTTAAAAGATTCAAAAGCCTCTCCTATCGGTTGGAGAGGCTTTTTTTTGAATAGTTTTCTAGGAAAAAAGTTTCACAAAATTTAGTGGGTACTCAAAGGAAAGCTACATTCCTTGTCGAATAGTTCCGATAGAGACTATATAGATAATAGATACATAATGGATGACGTGGAACAAGAAACTAATTATATAGTGGTAGGTGAGAGGAATGGGTTTTCGGAAAAAAGAGGGGAATACAGCAAAAAGGCTACCCAAGAAAAAGGATCAAATGAAAGGTTTAAAAGGAAGTAAAGTAACAACGGATAAAGGGGAGGAGACGGTTGTGATGTCTTCGAAGGGTACTCCCTGGGTAGCTGAGGTCTTACGTAAATGCACAAACAATTTAAAGCGTTTACTTAAGCCTGAAAGATACAGTAAGGATTTTATGCATTTAGTCAAAAACTATAATCCGATCCGTTCGGTTGGGATGAAGTTGTTTCTGATCTTTTTTGCGGCCATTATGTTATTTGTGGTCAGCTTGGGAATGCTCTCGTACTACAGAGCTAAAAGCACGATTGAGCAAAATGCAGCTACAGCGTATCAGCAAACGGTTCAGCAAACTTCGGAAAAGCTTGATATTATTTTAGAGCGCTTTCAAGACACATCGACACAGGTATTTTTCGATACTGAATTAAGTGATCAGTTGCAAAAGGCTGTAAAGCAAGATAAAAATCCCTTTGCATCTTTTGTTGCTATGGGAGAAGTAAACAAGAAATTAACCAATATTGCTTTTACAAATAAAGCGATTGATTCATTGTATTTGTACCCGGAAGAAACCAGTTTAGCTGCAATGGGTACCGGAACACAAAAGGATGTACGGCAGGAAGCATGGTTTAAGGATATTTTGAAAAACAAGGGAATGGTTTGGCTACCTACGCAGGTGAATGACAATGGCAGCAAGACCTTTCGTCTGGCACGATCCATGAACAGCATGTCCGGGTTGGGAGGGACTTATGTTCTGGTTATGGATTTAAAGGCCAGTGCGGTGGAGGACGAGTTGAAAGGTGTTAATTTGGGCTCAGGCAGTATGATTAGCCTTGTGACAGACAAGGGGGAGTTTGTAGGTTCTAACAATGAGAGCTTGGCCGGGGGAAAGACAAAGCTGGATTACGTTTCCAAGCTTGAAGGGATCGAAGGAAATCAAATTATGGAGCAGGTAGCAGATGGCAAAGAGCAAAGTGTGCTTACAGTTCATAATACACTGGGAACTTCCAAATGGATTCTCGTGGGTGTAGTACCTGTATCTGAGCTGGTGAGGGACGCTAAGGGGATTCTAACTACGACATGGGTATTTGCTGCGGTGGCTGCACTCATTGCATTGTTCATCGGCCTGTGGATCGTGCGCCTCGTGGCTCGTCCACTGACACACCTGAAGGATTTAATGATTGAAGGCGCCAAAGGCAACTTGCAAATCCGAACGAACTATAAGGCTCAGGATGAAATTGGGCAGTTGTCCGCTAGCTTTGATACAATGATGGAGCAAATTACACTGCTGGTAGAACAGACGAATGCATCAGCACAGGAGGTACTGAATACAGCGACGGAACTGAGTGATGCCTCGAAGAAGACAGCCGTTTCAGCCAAAGAAATTGCAGCTGCGACGGAAGAGATTGCTCATGGTGCCACCAGTTTAGCAACAGAGGCGGAACGTGGTAGCGGATTAACGGGGAATATATCCCAGCAAATGGATACGGTTATGACTTCTAATTATGAAATGAGTCTGGTCGCACAAGAAGTTGAACAGTCCAGTGAAAAAGGGACAATTCAGCTGAAAAATCTATTGAGCAAGACTAAGGTTACGGAAGAAACTACGCATGCTTTGGTAGGCAAAGTAGATGAACTGAAGAAGACAACTTCCGATGTCTTTAAGGTGCTGGACGTATTGCAGGATATTGCTAAACAAACGAACATTCTATCCCTGAATGCGACGATAGAAGCGGCACGAGCAGGGACAGCCGGGCGTGGTTTTATGGTGGTTGCAAATGAGGTCCGTCAGTTGGCAGAACAATCACGTCAAGCCATTCGTACAGCTACAGGTATTACGAATAATATCGTCAATGAGATGAATGAAACGGTACAGGCGTTATCTGAAGTGTACCCGCTGTTCCGAGAGCAGATGGGAGCCGTACGAGAAACGACGGACATTTTCCAATCGGTGCAGCAGCAAATGGGCGAGTTCGCGCTTCGGTTGGGAACAGTCACCGCCTCCATTCATCATCTGAGTGAATCGCAGACTACTTTGTCTGAGGCAATGACCAATGTTAGTGCGGTAGCCGAGCAATCCTCTGCTACTTCGCAGGAAGTCGCTTCTCTCAGTAATGAGCAGGCCAATATCGGTAATCAGCTGGTAGGCTTGTCTGATAAGCTGGAAGGAGTTTCAGTGAATTTGAAAGAACAGCTTTCAAGGTTTACAGTGTAGGTGTTGTAAAATCAAGGTTATCAGGGAAATCTCTTGAGAAGGAAAGCAGATTATGAATACAAACACAAAGTGGGCCTGGGTGGTTCTAGCCATTACTATTTTTATAACGGTCTATTATTCGTTAGATGAAATATTAGGTTGGAGCCCATATTCATCACTAGATATCCAATAAATTTGGTAACCCATTCAACATTACATGTTGAGTGGGTTTTCTTTTTCCATCACCGGACATACTACTGGAAAAATGATGAAAGAAGGATGAATGTGTCTAGGCGTCATAGCAGTTTCATTCGTCAACGTCGAATTGCATATATAGCCCTGGGGATCATGGTATCGCTACTGATTTTATGTTTCCGACTGGCTTGGATTCAGGGAACAGCAGGCATTCATTTGTCATTGTATGGGGGCATTCGCTTAAAGAAATGTCTGTACGTCAGCGACAGGAAGGAATCGCTATTGATACTGGGCGTGGACAGTTTACGGACCGACACGGGCAGCCCTTGACTGGAGGAGTCGTATGGACGCCAGTGCTTTTTCCCGATGTAGATGGCCGAGCAGCTTCGCATGGACAGGAACTGGCCAAGTTATTGCATACGAGTAAAGGGCAACTGTTGACGCAATGGAAGGGACTGCAATCTCCGCTCATATGGAGGGATGGACGTGGAGAGCCTGTACAAATCCATCCGAATGAAGCGGGCAGACTTCTGAAGTTAGCCCCTTCGCTCATAGAGCTTGTACCGTATGCGCAACGTTATAGGGACTTGCCCAATGGCAGACAATGGCTTGGTTTTATGTATGAACGTGGTGAACGAGCAAGTGAACTGCCGATGGGGGCAGCTGGCCTGGAAAGAACGCTAGAGCCGCTGCTAAGCGGCGTTGGTGAGACATTCGTCTCTCGGTTTGTAGATGCTCAACGTCGTCCATTGACTCATGCCCCGCTTCGTGTCAGTGCTCCATCCAATAGTCACTATCCATTACAGGTGCAGACTACAATTGATCTCCCGTTGCAGGAACAGATTGAGAAGCTGACAGAATCTAACCACTTGGCAGAAGGAGCAGTCGTTGTGCTTGATGCAGGTAACGCGGATGTTATGGCGATGGTGTCTCGTCCTTTTTATAATCCCGCTCATGTTGATCCGCAGCAGAAAACAGACTGGTCTAATCGTGCTCTCAAAGCAGTAACGCCTGGTTCAATTTTTAAGTTGGTTACGGCTGCGGCTGCACTTGAATCAGGTGTGGTTCAACCGCAGGAGCAATTTCATTGTCATGGAGCCTATGGCAAGTACGGCTTGTCATGCTGGAAAAAAGAAGGACACGGAACCCTGAACCTGGAGGAAGGGCTTGCCGTATCCTGTAATAGTGTGTTCGCCCATCTCGGCGAACGGCTTAACGCTGAGCAAATTCAGGCCGCAGCCTCTGCACTAGGATTGAGTCGAACCGTGGGCTGGCAGGACCGGGATCTGGCAGGGCTAGCTCAATTCAGACCGCTGGATCACGAAGAAAAGGGAGCCGTATTCGGCTCCCATACGAATGCATCTGATCCAGGCGTACGTGTGCAGACAGCTATCGGCCAGCGTGATGTGCTGGTGACGCCTCTCCAAGCAGCTAACCTCATCGTCACCTTGCTGCACGATGGTCAAGTACATGCACCGCGCATCGTAAAACGCGTCAGCTACGCAGACGGAAGCACCTTGCTGGAGCTACCTGCTCACGCTGCTCCTTTACCCCAAGGCAGCCGCTCGATTCGCACATCCACAGCTCATACGCTTCGTGAAGCAATGGAACAAGTTGTGACACACGGTACAGGTGCCTCCTTGCGTAACAAAATCTGGAAGCTGGCCGGTAAATCGGGTACGGCCCAAGCTTTAAAAAACGGTCGCCCCATAAATCACCAGTGGTTTATTGGTTACGGTCCGATAGAGCGGCCACGTTATGCGGTTGCCGTTCTTGTGCAAAATGCTTCAACGCATGCTGCAAATCAGGCCACAGCACTGTTCGGCCAAGTCATGGATCTGCTAGCTCAATCCTCTTGAGTCCTGCGAGTAGCTTCACGCTCTTCCTCCTGAATTTTGACGATAAAAGGAGGTTCGTCAAATTCCTCAGTCGGAAACCGAATCCATTGCTGCAAATAACCTTGCTGCCACAATTCCTTGAGCAAAATGATCAGAATGGGGGATAGGATTAATCCGGCCAATCCGAAGATGGATAACGATATAATGGCAAAGGAAAGCATTAGATAGGCAGATGAGACGCCGATGGAATTACCAGTAATTTTGGGCTCCGCCAACTGGCGCACAATCACGGTGACAGCCATGACAATAAGCAAGCCTACGGCCAAGCCGGTATTCCCCGTGATGAACAAATACACTGCCCACGGAATAAAGATAACAGGCACACCCAACAACGGCAGAATATCAAACAAAGCTGCTACGAGCGCCAACGATAGGGCATTATCTACTTGCAAAATGAGTAAACCTATAAATACGAGCACAAAGGTAATTCCTACCAGTAAGGCTTGAGCCTTGAGAAAGGCGGAAATGGCTTTAAGTACATGATTTTTTAGAAAAAGGTACGCCGTTTTTAGTGTCTTCGGTGTTTTACTGCGGGCAATTCCTTTCCAGAGATTAATTTCCATACTCAAAAAGAACGCTAAAATGATGGCAACCGCAAAGTTGCCCATAAAAACAGTGAAAGAGCTGAGAAATTGAATGAAAAAAGATAACCCTAGCTGTGCCCATTTCGTAGCAATGGTGGTAGCAGTCGCAAAATAATCATTTACACGTTCGGTAACACCCGGAGGCAAGGCGGCAATTTTATCTTGAGAAAGATGAAGAATCCGCGTGAATTCCGTTTGGATAATCTGGGTATAATGTGGGAGGTTTTGCGCGACTTTTGTAAATTGAGTAACCAGGATCAGGCCCAATCCGAAAAAAATAGCCATTAATAAGATGATAAACAGCAATACGGAGAGTGCGGAGGCAAAAGGCTTTTTCATGCCTTTGCGATGAAAATAACGGGCAGCAGGTTCAATGCACCAAAACACGACGAATGAAAGGAACACAGGTGCGGCTAGCTGGTACAGTTTGCTGGATACGAACATAATTAAATACACGGTTAATACGATCAGACCGATATCAAAAACAGTACGCCAATATTTTTTGTACAATGGAAGCATATGTATACAACGACTCCTTTAAGATTTTTATTTATTGTACACTAAATTGAATCTCAATGCTGACCAGTAGCAATGGCAAAATCTCGGCATGCTTACATCATTGTGATAACATATAAGTAAGTGAGTTTTCTTCAGGAGGCCTGCTTGGAAGTTCAGAATAGAAAAGTGGGGATAAAACGTGCAGACTTTGCTGTTATGGATGTTTTACATTTCAACTTTTTATGCTTTTATTCCGGCGCTGGTGAGTCGTATATTTGGTTTCCGGGTGTTTAGACGTGGCAAAAGTGACCAAGAATATGCGCTAACCTTTGATGATGGTCCTGATCCAGTCTATACACCACAGTTGCTCGATTTACTCAAGCGTTTTGATGCCAAGGCTACTTTTTTTGTTGTAGGGTTGAATGCCGAAAAACACCCTGAGCTTCTGAAGCGCATGCATGATGAAGGTCATCTGATCGGTATTCACAATTATGTGCACAAATCGAATTGGCTTATGCGGCCTGTTACTGTTAGAAGACAAATTGCCCAGACAGAGTCAGTCATTCGTCGAGTAACTGGCGAAGGAACGACCTTTTATCGTCCACCTTGGGGGATTGTGAACTTTTTTGATATTTCCAAAAACAATGGTCGTCGAATCGTATTATGGTCCTCTATGTTTGGTGACTGGAAGGCCAGCATTGGAGCGAAACAATTAGCAGAAAGAATGCTCAAAAAGCTGAGGGGTGGCGAGGTGATGCTGCTCCATGACTGTGGTACGACATTGGGGGCAGACGCAGAAGCGCCACAGAATATGCTCATTGCGCTAGAGAAGCTATTGAGGGTCGCCCAGGAACGGCAATTACGCAGCGTCCGCGTGGATACATTGTTTTGCCGTCAATCTGGCTATCATTCCACTGTCTCCTGCTTGTCCAGTACAGATTGGATGAAAAGAACGATGGTATTCGGATGGCTACAATACGAGCGCCTTTTTCACGCCTTGTTCCGCCTTCGTCCTGTTAGCAAGGATAACACGATCTTTTATTATCGTCGCCGTATCTATCATGGACCCAATATTAACATGGAGAATGGTAGGTTGCTGGAAAAAGGGGATCCTATAATTGAGCTTCATTTTGACAATAAAATGTTGTTTCAATTGGGATCGTCGGCAAAGTCCTTGGTACATCTAGCGATTCAATTGATTCGAGTTGTGAAAAGGCAACTGCCTGATCTTACTCAACGGGTTGTACATGATTCTGGTATGAAGGGTGTAAAGGCGATCTATGCAGTAAGTATGATTCATCGAGGACCTGAAAAATTAGGCTTTCAAGTTCGAGAGCTTCCCCAAGGACTGTTTAAGCATGTATCTACTGTATATTTAAAGCTGTTATTTCGTATTATCCATCCTTCGG
Organism: Paenibacillus polymyxa; assembly: GCF_015710975.1. Classification (NCBI taxonomy): domain Bacteria; kingdom Bacillati; phylum Bacillota; class Bacilli; order Caryophanales; family Paenibacillaceae; genus Paenibacillus; species Paenibacillus polymyxa. The sequence goes on from NZ_CP049783.1 coordinate 3,335,471, forward strand.
GTTCAGAACAATTGAATGAAAAAAAAGAGGTCATGATACCGAAACTAATCGTGATGCCCATTGATACCTTGTTTGATCGTTTCCAACCGGGAGATTCGCACCGGGCAGACCAGGCTTTTGATCCAACTGATCAAAGGGATGTTGTTCATACACTCAACAGTGAAATGATAGAAGAAGGTGACCCTATGTATGCTTCGATCAGGGCTTCACAAACAGCGGATACAGAATCAAGCAGTTGATCTAATAAAAAAAGCCACTCAATCCTTTGTAGGGGTCGAGTGGCTTTTTAGTAATTCATATAATAATCTATATTGGCAAAGCACTTAGATTTTCATAATTCCGCCGTTACTTGCGTTCGTCACCAGCTTGGAATAACGGGCCAGGTAGCCTGTCTTTACTTTCGGCTCGAAGCCTTTCCAATTGGCACGACGACGGTCGAATTCTTCGTCCGTAATGTGAAGCTCAATCTTACGATTGTTCAGGTCTAGCTCAATGATATCGCCGTCCTCAACAAAAGCGATAGGTCCGCCTTCTGCTGCTTCGGGGGAAATATGACCGATGGAGATACCACGGGAAGCACCTGAGAATCGTCCGTCTGTAATCAGACCAACCTTGGCACCAAGCCCCATGCCCACGATTTGTGAAGTCGGAGCGAGCATTTCAGGCATACCAGGTCCGCCCTTAGGACCTTCATAACGAATAACAACAACATGTCCTTCGGCAATTTTACCGTTAGCGATGCCAGCCAGTGCATCTTCCTGTGAATCAAAGCAGATGGCAGGGCCTTTGTGATAACCGCCAACAGAAGGATCAACCGCACCGACTTTAATAATGGAGCCTTGTGGTGCCAAATTGCCGAATAATACAGCTAGACCGCCGCGCTCGGAATAAGGGTTGTCCAATTTGTGGATGACGTTAGTGTCCAAAATTTCCTGACCCTCTACGTTTTCACGAAGGGTTTTCCCAGTTACAGTAATACAGTCACCATGCAATGCGCCCGGTTTCTTCAATAGCTCATTCAGCACTGCGCTTACGCCACCTGCATTATGAACATCCTCAATGTGATAGTCGGAAGCAGGTGCCAATTTGGACAAATGAGGTACACGGTTCGCGACTTCATTGATGCGTTCGATAGGGTAGTCAACCTCAGCTTCATGGGCAAGTGCCAATGTATGCAATACGGTATTCGTAGAACCACCCATTGCCATATCCAGTGCAAATGCATTATCAATGGCTTCTTTAGTCACGATATCACGTGGTTTGAGATCGAGCTTAATCAATTCCATCAATTGGCGCGCAGATTGTTTGACGAATTCTTTGCGTTCTTCTGCTACGGCGAGGATGGTGCCATTACCTGGCATAGCCAGTCCCATCGCTTCTGCGAGACAGTTCATAGAATTCGCTGTGAACATTCCTGAACAGGAGCCGCAAGTTGGACAGCCGTATTGTTCTAGCTCAAGCAAACTTTGATCATCGATTTTGCCAGCCTGGAATGCACCTACACCTTCGAAGACGGAAGTCAGGGAAATAGAGCGTCCGTTCTTATCTTTACCAGCTTTCATAGGACCGCCGCTGACGAAAATAGTCGGAATGTTAACACGCAATGCCCCCATCATCATACCAGGGGTAATTTTATCGCAGTTAGGAATACATACCATGCCGTCAAACCAGTGAGCGGAAACGACAGTTTCCAAAGAGTCTGCAATAATTTCACGACTTGGCAGAGAATAACGCATACCGATGTGTCCCATGGCAATGCCGTCATCTACACCAATAGTGTTAAATTCGAAAGGTACACCGCCTGCTTCACGAATGGCCTGCTTGACAATTTTGCCAAATTCCTGCAAATGGACGTGGCCCGGTACGATGTCAATATACGAGTTGCATACCGCAATAAACGGTTTGTCAAAATCTTCTTCTTTGACGCCCGCTGCGCGCAGCAAGCTGCGGTGAGGAGCGCGGTCAAAGCCTTTTTTAATCATATCGGAACGCATTTTCGTCTTAGCTGTCATGATGCTGGTTTCCCCCCAAAGTATAAAAATGGTATGGCGTTCAATGAACGCCGTAATAGCGCAGATGTTTTCTAAAGAGTCTATCATAGTTGTGCGCATATTTCTACATATATGAGGATTTTGAAAAAAGTATAGAAGTGTTCTGTAAGCAACAATATATAGATAGGAACAGTTTTATTTATCTATATATTGCATCTGTAAGGATTTGAATTGGATTCTTCAAAACTCTGATATCCTGATATATTAGCCTATCGGATAAATAGGAAAAGCCCATTCCGTAATAAACGGAAGGGCTCAGGCTTGTTTTTATGTTAAAGGGGGGTGGAATATAAAACTATATTTTAATTTCTGCCACCTTTACGACCGATGTCTCTGTAGAAATTTTTGTCATGCGACTCAGCTGTAGCATCGCCGCCCTTTTTGCCGATTTCCTGATAAAACTCTTTATCATGTGAGTTTGCGGTTGCTTGTCCGCCTTTCTTGCCAATCTCCTGATAAAATTCCTTATTGTGCTTCTTGGAGGTAGCTTCCCCACCCATACGGCCTGCTTCTTCGCGACTCATTTTACCCTGATTTTGATTACGTGCCATTACAAATCACTCCTTATTAAAAAGTTGTTTTTTGTTGCGCGTATCATTTACTTACCACATCTTGCCTGTATGAAACAGGCACTATGCGCGAAGTAAAGAGGGGGAGACCCACTTCCATTCTCGTCTGTAAGTGGGTTGTCGCGTGCTGATTGTGACATATCAATGGATAAAAAGTTACGCAGACCGTCTAAAAAGATAAGGAGCGGGCTTCAACATCCACTCTACCTGTGGCTCAATCAGAGGCCGTGTTGCAGTTCGAACCCAAGGCATGGTCAACAGACAGCACAGACCTGTGGCGCACACTAGAATCAACATGACTTCCACAGGAGTATCTATATACTCGTAGACCCCCTTTGCAACAACGGAACGGACGATTAAGCCATGCAACAAAAAGACATATAATGTACGTCGTCCCATCTCGGTTATACGTCCTGTGACGGCTGGAACAAAGCTTAGAAACGCCATAGATGCTATCCATTGAACTCCATAAATGCCGATACGGTAAATCCCTGCGTACCATTCGGTATGGCCCAGTTCACCATAAGTCATGTTGCCATATAGCCAGCCTGCCGGGATGCCAAAATACGACGTTCCCGCCAGTACCATAAGAAAAAGAGATACAATACCGGCGATGATACGGATAGGTGTTGTGAAGAAGCGTCGAACGTCCGCATAATGCAAATGATAACCTGCTACAAAGTAAGGCAAATAAACAAAGGTTCTGCATACGCTTAGCCATATACCGTCTACAGGGAGATATCCGACAAGGATACCCAGCAGCACGGATATACCCAGTTGGAAGACTGGTGGTATTTTCTGAAAAGATAGCATCAGCAGTCTCCAGCAGATGTGGCTGGCAAGGAACCAAAGCAGCAGATAAGGAGCAAAAAAAGAATGATGGATATGGGGAACGTGAAAGATTACGACATCCAAAATTGAATAAAGGGATTGGAAAATTAGATATTGCATACCGATCTGAAGCAGAACCTTTTGTCCTGCGAGACCCGTCAAAGTGGTTTTGGCAAAGTAGCCTGTAACGAGAACAAACAACGGCATATGAAACATGAATATCCAGCTGAACCATTGTTGGGCAAGATGAAGTGAACCGACTAATGGCTCCAGGGCGTTTCCTGCAAATACGCATATAATCAACAGAAATCGCAAATTGAGAAAAAAGCTTTCCCCTTGTACATCATGGCTTGTCGTCATGTGTTTCCCTCCGAACGGCTTCTGCCGACTAAACTATTTAAAAAATAATTCTTTACATGGAACAAGGTACGATACTCTGGATTGTAACATTGTGATTTTATTCACAATAGTAAGCGTTATCATGTCCTTTTTATGTGGCGAAAGCTTGAACACGGAATAAAGATGGGCTTATGTCTGGAAACGTGTGCTAATTTGACCCTGTACAGGCAACGATGTTACCCTAACAAGGTTATAGTTATGCTAACAAATACAGCGACACCATTTAGATTCAAGTTACGAATCACGAGGTACGAAAGGCGAAAGGAACTTATACGATGAGAAGAAGAACAAGAAGATCATACAACTCCTATGGAACACGCGGATCTCGGAAAATATGGAAAATTCTTTTAGGCATCCTAATTGTCATTGTGCTAATTGCGGGTTGGGGAGCATGGAAGGTATTTACGCCTTATCAGCCTGACGAGACGGCTGCTGCTGCATTAGCCGAAATAGCAGATACTGTGAAAGTAGATGAGCAAGAGCATTGGTTAAGTTTTGAGCCTACCGAAGGAAGTGGATCAGGAGTCATTTTGTACCCAGGAGCGTTGGTTAAACCCGAAAGCTATGCGCCCTTGGCACGCCGTCTGGCAGAAAAGGGTCACCATGTGATCATTGTAAAAATGCCACTGAACCTTGCATTGATCTCACCGGATTTGGCGAATGAAGTGCTAAAGGCGTACCCGAAGGAAGTCTTTGTTATTGGCGGACATTCGTTAGGTGGTGTGATGGCGGCCCGATATGCAGCTGCACATCCTGATCAGGTTAAAGGTGTATTTTTCCTTGCTTCCTACCCGGATAACAAGGGTAATTTAAAGGATAAAAATCTGCCAGTGATTTCTCTACTAGGAAGTGATGATGGAGTCATCCAGATGAAAAATGTCCAAAGTGGGAGAACTTATTTACCTGCCAACACGCTGTATTTTACAGTCGAAGGGGGAACCATGCCCAATTTGGCAGTTACGGTGCCCAGAAAGGGGATAACCCTGCGAAAATTAGCGCCGTTGAGCAATGGAATCAGACGGTAACGGCTTTACAGGACTGGATGAAAGAGAGTGTAGATTCAGCTCCTAAGAACCCGTAAAGGAGGTGTGATGCATGTCTGAGCTGATCGTGCAGGGGAAGCGATACTCATGCCGTGGCATCTTATTCGATAAAGATGGCACACTACTGGATTTTATTCAGTTGTGGGGCCCTTGGGCTCGTTCTATACTGGATATGATGGAGCAGCATCTTGTCGTGGCGGGAGCCGGTTTTACGATGGAGAAAGGCAACATTCTAGGCACTGTTCACGATCAGGAGGGACGTGTGATCGGTTACGATCCTTCTGGTCCGCTGGCAATGGGGACGGTGGATGAAAGTACAGGTGTGCTGGCTTGGCAGCTTTATACTGCCGGTGTTCCGTGGAATGAAGCTGTGCGGCTTGTCCGCGAATTTAATAAAACAGCGATGGCTGACGTCCGCCGACATCGGGCAGCGAAGGTGTTTCCGGGGTTGCGGACCTTATTGGAGCAGAGTCGCCGTGCCGGATTGAAGCTGGCGGTTGTGACCTCTGACAGTACAGAGGCTGCACAAGAGCATCTGGAGTGGATGGGACTGACATCCTATTTTGACGAGATCATCGGACATGATAGGGTTACATACGGCAAGCCTGACCCGGAAATGGCTGAAACAGCTTGCGCGTTACTAGGACTGTCGCCAGCGGACGTGGTAATGATCGGAGACAGTAATGGGGATATGCAGATGGGCAAGCGTGCCGGAGTACGGCTAGCCATTGGATTTGCGCCGGAACCGGAGCGTTCCGGTCATTTGCTGGATGCGGATAAGGTGGTTCGTAGATATAAAGAGCTGGAGGTGCGTAGAGCATGAAAGTTAATACGTTGGCGGATTGGATACAGCAATCGCAGAATATTGTTTTTTTCGGCGGAGCAGGGACATCGACGGAAAGTGGTATTCCAGATTTTCGTTCAGCAGCAGGCTTGTATCAGAGCGAGGAAAAATTACCTTATTCTCCCGAGGTTATGCTTAGCCGCTCTTTTTTTGTGAAGCATCCTGAAGTATTCTTCGGTTTCTATCGCAGCAAAATGCTGCATCCCGATGCGAAGCCGAACGGCTGTCATCATTTCCTCGCGTCTTTGGAAAAGCAAGGCCGTCTTAAAGCGGTTGTGACGCAAAATATTGACGGATTACACCAGGCTGCAGGGAGTATGAATGTAATGGAGCTTCACGGCTCGATACATCGCAACTACTGTATGGAATGCGGCCGCTTTTACGGTCTAAATGAAGTGATGAACAGTTCCGAGATTGTACCTAAATGTCCGTTAGATGGAGGAATGATTAAACCGGATGTCGTTTTATATGAGGAAGAGTTGAATCAAGATACCCTTATGCAATCCATTCAGGCCATTTCTCAAGCAGATCTGCTGTTAATTGGAGGAACGTCACTAACAGTCCATCCTGCGGCAGGCTTGATTACTTATTTTCGCGGAAAACATACAGTGCTGCTGAATACAGACCCCACCTCATATGATCACAAGGCGGATCTTTTGATCACTGAACCGATCGGTAAGGTTATGGAAAAACTTGCTCATCAATTGGGGTTGTAATCGTTTTCTTGTCAACGCCCGGATAAAAGCGCTATGATGATGTTGTGATGGACATAACAATGTTTCGAGAGAGGCTGTGATAGCATGGTTTATTTAGCTGGCGAAGATCGTTATGAAAGTATGAAATATAACCGTACAGGGAGATCAGGTCTTAAACTGCCCGCTATTTCGCTGGGCTTGTGGCACAATTTTGGCGGGATTAACAACGCGGAGAATGGTCGCAGCATGATTACTCGCTCCTTTGATCTGGGCATTACGCATTTTGATTTAGCTAATAACTATGGTCCTCCTGCGGGTTCAGCTGAGGAATTTTTCGGACAAGTGTTAGCCAGTGATATGAAGCCGTACCGGGATGAATTGGTTATCTCCACCAAAGCAGGCTACCATATGTGGGAAGGTTCATATGGTGACTGGGGATCTCGCAAGTATATGATATCCAGTCTGGATCAGAGTCTGAAGCGAATGGGGCTGGACTATGTCGATATATTCTACTCTCACCGCTTCGATCCGAATACGCCGCTGGAAGAAACGATGGGAGCACTGGATCATATCGTACGTTCCGGTAAAGCGCTGTATGTGGGTGTGTCTAATTATAGTGCAGAGCAAACGGCAGAAGCAGCTCGTATTTTGAAGGAGCTTGGCACACCGATGTTGATCCATCAGCCGAGATACTCTCTGCTTGACCGCTGGATTGAAAATGGATTACAAGATGTACTGGACGAAAACGGGATAGGCAGCATTGCCTTTTGTCCACTGGCTCAGGGACTGCTGACCAATAAATATTTGAACGGAATTCCCGAGGATTCACGTGCAGCAAGCACATCGGTTTTCCTGAATGAGAACCATGTGACGCCTGAAACTCTTCGCAAGGTGCGCGCCTTGAACCAGATGGCTGCTGCACGTGGACAAAGTTTGGCTCAATTCTCACTGGCATGGGCTCTACGCGGTGAACGTCTGACCTCTGTCCTGATTGGGGCTAGCCGTGTAAGCCAAATCGAAGAAAATGTTGAGGCCTTATCCAATCTGGAGTTTTCACAGGAAGAGCTGGACCGGATTGATTCGATTCTAAATGCCGGGAACGGACAAGACGGCGGCACAGCCTAATGACAAAAGGCATTTCGGAGTCATTAACCTAATTTCACATTCTCTTATACGATATATACTTAACAGCCCGCATTCGCTTGAAGGATGCGGGCTGTTTGTTATTGGCAGGGAGCTAGGGAAACCTGCTAAAGCTTACTTTACAACTGAGGATACTGCTTAACCTTGCTCCGGTACTCGGTTGGAGACTGACCACAGAAACGTTTGAATTGACGTGAGAAGTATAAAGCATCGGTTAAACCTACAGATGCAGCCACTTGCTCGACCGACAGCTCAGGACGTTCACGTAGCAGTTGACGTGATTTGTCGATCCGTAGCTTAAGCAGATAGGTGACGGGGGAGACGCCCGTTTCCTTTTTGAATATTCGTGATAAGTATGCACGGTTATAACCAAGCCCTTCAGACATTTGCTCAATGGATACGGGATGTGCGTACTGAGTGGACATATATTGAACCATTTGTTTGACTGTTCGTCGAATTTGCGAATCCGCCCCAGACGGATCAGTCCAGTCACTCAGGTAATTACTTGCTTCCCCCATAATTAGGTACAAGTAGCCCAAGGCTGAGAGATGAGAGCTAGATTTTCTGCTGTAAAAGGCCAATTGCATTTGTTCCAGATAACCGGGAATAGGACTTTGATCAGCAGCATGGAAAACAGGCTGATGAACACGCAGTCCTGCCTCTTGCACCACCTGCTCCGTATGGTGTCCGGTAAAGGCAGACCAACGATAGCGCCACGGTTCCTCTTCATCAGAGGTATAGCTCACCAGCTGACCGGGATGAATAAGGAAAAAATCGTTTTTTTTAAGCTGATATGTGTGCTGTTCTGTTCGAAAGATGCCTTTGCCCGACTCTACAAAGTGGAGCAGATAGTAATCATAGATTTTCGGCCCCACAGCATGACCGGATTTGGTCTGGCTCTCTCCTGCAAAAAGCACATGCAGCGGGCTATTTTCATAAAACACCGGATTAGAGGCGACAGCATAACTATATGAATGCGCTTGCAAAATAGAGTCATCCTTCCTGCATTTGTGAATAGTTTAGCGGATGCGGTATACTTACATTGTACATGTCCAAGTCACATTTATCCATAGCTTAAACACATGGATGCATTACATTGTGTGACGCTTTCATTTATACTGAAATCATAAGAGATGTCAACCTGATTAAGATATTACAGGGAAATCAGGGAGACTTTTACTAACGGTAAATGAGGTGGATGCGGATATGAACTCTACTGAATTAAAGAAACATTTTATTGAAAAATATGGTGAAAGCAGCAATGAACTGCTGATATTTCATGCACCTGGGCGCGTCAATCTGATTGGAGAGCATATCGACTATAATGGTGGTTATGTACTCCCGGCTGCGCTGGAATTTGGTACGACGCTGATCCTTCGTGCGCGCAATGATGACCAAATTCATTTTGCTTCGACAAACCTGTCGTACGAAGTGCCTATCCCCCGCGGAGAGATAGGTAAAAGCAAAACGGATGAGTGGGTGGATTATCCGGTGGGTGTGCTGGTGGAGTTGGCTCAAAAGGGAGTGTATCCTTCTAGCGGATACGATCTGCTCTATCATGGAGAAATACCGAACGGAGCTGGATTATCCTCCTCAGCCTCGATTGAGGTCGTGACCGGCTACGCTTTCCTGACTACCGAGAAGCAGAAAACCGACACAGTCGAAATTGCTTTGTTATCCCAGCGTGCAGAAAACAATTACGTGGGTGTCAATTGCGGCATTATGGACCAGTTCGCTGTAGCGAACGGAGCGGCTGATCATGCAATTCTGCTGATGTGCGATACGCTGGAGTACCGTAAAGTGCCATTCCGCACGGGAGCTTATAAGCTTGTGATCGGCAATACAAATAAGCGCCGCGGTTTGGTAGATTCAGCCTATAACGAGCGTCGCAGTCAGTGTGCCGAAGCGCTGTCCATTCTGCAGCAGCAGGAGTCGTCATTGGAATACCTTGCACAGCTGGATGAGGCTCGGTTTGGAGAGCTCCAGCATCATATTGCAGATGAAACAGTTCGCCGCCGGGCACAGCATGTGGTGGAGGAAAACGCTCGTGTGCTGGCCTCTGTCGAAGCTCTCGCGGCGAATGAACTTGCAGCTTTCGGTCAGTTAATGAACGCTTCTCACGATTCATTACGTGACCTGTATGAGGTCAGCTGCACCGAGCTGGATGTTATGGTGGAAGAAGCACGACGCATTCCTGGCACGCTGGGTGCTCGCATGACAGGGGCTGGGTTTGGAGGTTGTACGGTTTCATTGGTTCATGAGGACGATGTGGAACGTTTTGTGAAGGAAGTCGGCGAAGCTTATCAGACCCGTACAGGGCTGGAAGCCAGCTTTTATGTATGCAAGGCAGGAGACGGAGTTAAAGAACTGAAGGAGGACGAATAACATGGCCATTTTAGTCACAGGTGGAGCTGGATATATCGGTTCGCATACCGTAGCAGAACTGTTGGATCTGGGAGAAGAAGTTGTTGTGCTGGATAACTTGCAAACCGGACACAAAGGAGCATTACTTGGAGGCAAGTTGTATGAAGGTGATTTGAGAGATAAAGAACTTCTGTCCAAACTGTTCTCTGAAAATAAAATCGACGCTGTTATTCATTTTGCAGCCAACTCGCTGGTTGGGGAAAGCATGCAAAATCCTGGGAAGTATTATGACAACAATGTATTTGGTACGTTGAGCTTACTGGAGGCGATGAAAGATGCCGGCGTAAGCAAGATCGTATTTTCCTCAACTGCCGCTACCTATGGTGAACCGGAAAAGGTGCCGATTGAAGAAGGTGACCGTACTGAGCCAACTAACGTGTATGGTGAAACAAAGCTGATGATGGAGCGCATGATGTCCTGGTTTGATAAAGTATTAGGCATCAAATACGTGTCTTTACGGTATTTTAATGCGGCTGGTGCGCATGAGAGTGGCAAGATCGGTGAAGATCACCGTCCAGAAAGCCATCTGATCCCATTGGTGCTCCAGACAGCGTTAAAACAGCGTCCACATATCGCTGTATTTGGTGAGGATTATGCGACACCGGACGGAACGTGTGTCCGTGATTACATTCATGTAAGTGATTTGGCGGATGCTCATGTGCGCGCAGTGAATTACTTGCGTGAAGGTAATGACAGCAACATATTTAATCTGGGCAACGGGCAGGGCTTCTCTGTAAAGGAAGTTATTGAAACGGCACGCAAGGTCACTGGGCTCGACATTCCAGTTGTTACAGAACCCCGCCGTGCAGGCGATCCAGCAATATTGGTTGCCTCTTCTGACAAGGCCCGTTCGGTGCTGGGCTGGAGCCCAAAACGTACCCAACTGGAGGATATTATTAGCGGAGCATGGGGATGGCATCAGTCACACCCTCAAGGCTACGGCGACGAATAGACGGGAGACGATGACATATGAGCGAGCGCCAATCCGTAGATAAAGACCAAGACCGGGAACTTTCCCGGCACTTGGCCCATGACATCGACGAAACTGTACAGCAATCGGCTCTATATGCGGTGGAACAACTGGTTGCATTCGCGCAAAAAAAGGGCTTGATCGGTCTGCAAGATACAGATTACAGTCGTAATCTGCTATTAGAGCAGTTCGGGTTTTCGGAGCCTTATTCCGGTGGGGAAGCAGGGGGCATTATTGCCCCCGAAGCTCTCCAGCCTGTGCTTAATGTATTGATAGATTATGGTTTTGCCATAGGGCTTATCCCTGAAAACACGGATACGTATCGTGATTTGCTGGATTCCAAAATCATGGGTCAGCTAATGGCGAGACCGTCTGAAGTCATCCGTGACTTTCATCAAACGGAGGCTGAACGTGGTATAGAAGCGGCTACAGATGCTTTTTATCAATTATCCATCGATTCGAACTACATTCGAATGGATCGGGTAGCCAGCAATGTGTACTGGAATCAGTCAACGCCTTACGGAGATATGGAAATTACGATTAATTTGTCCAAGCCAGAAAAAAGTCCTAAGGAAATTGCAATGGCGAAGCTTTTACCGCCGCCTGTTTACCCCAAATGTCAATTGTGCCGTGAAAACGTTGGATATGCCGGGAGGGTAAACCATCCGTCCCGCCAAAATTTGCGTATTATTCCGGTCGAATTGAATAGGGAACCGTGGTTTTTTCAATATTCACCTTATGTGTATTACAACGAGCATTGCATTGTGTTCCATCATGATCATGTACCCATGAAGCTTACAAAGGATACGCTGCGGCGGTTGCTTGCCTTTACGAAAGCGTTTCCGCATTATTTCATTGGCTCTAATGCGGATCTGCCTATTGTCGGAGGGTCGATCCTAACTCATGATCATTTTCAGGGTGGTCGTCATACATTCCCAATTGAAAAAGCGGGTGTGGACGGCGTATACCATAATGAAGAGTTTCCGCAGGTTACGGCAGGTATTGTAAACTGGCCGATGTCGGTCATTCGTTTTACGTCAACAGATCCCGACGCACTGTTGGAGGCGGGGAATGCTGCTTTTGAAGCCTGGAAGGGTTATAGTGATCCATCGGTAGACGTTCTCTCTCATACCGAGCTGGAGGGGGAAACGATTCCGCATAATACAGTAACGCCGATTGTGCGCCGGGACTCTGAAGGAAGATATCAGATGGATCTCGTACTTCGCAACAATCGAACGAGTGAAGAATACCCGGAAGGTATTTTCCATCCCCATCGCGAGATGCATCATATCAAAAAGGAAAATATCGGTCTGATCGAGGTGATGGGGCTTGCCATCTTACCAGGTCGACTCAAGGATGAGCTGGATGGAATTGCTGATATCTTGTGTGGGGACGACGAATTGGCCGTGGCTATGCAGCAAGAAGGACATCCACTGTTTAAACATGCAGACTGGATTTACCAGTTGAATACCCGGTTCGGTCGCCTGTCTGATAAGGAGACGGCTGTTCGTACCGTACAAAATGAGGTTGGACTGAAATTCAGTGAAATTTTAGAGCACGCAGGAGTGTATAAACGGAATCCATCCGGTCAGCAAGCGTTTGGCCGTTTTATGAAACAATTGGGCTATACCTTGGGAGAATAAAGTTGCTTATGTTGCCACATAATACAATACGAGAACCCTCCCAAGATGTGAAATGTAACCATACTCCTTAAGGAGTATGGTTTTTTTTCTGAAAACAAAGCAATTTGTTTCCTGTAACCATAAAGGTTATAATAGAGTAGTTTCTTAACATTAAACTTTAGAAATATTGGAGGCGAACGTTTGCGATGAAAGCATTCGAATTTTATAATCCTACACAATTGATCTTCGGTAAAGGACAATTGGAGGCTCTCAAGCGTGAAGTTCCTAAATATGGAAAACGTGTACTGCTTGTATATGGCGGCGGCAGCATTAAGCGCAGCGGTTTGTACGATAATGTAATAAAATTGCTTGGTGAAATTGGTGCAGAGGTAACAGAACTGGCGGGTGTAGAACCAAATCCTCGCTTGTCTACGGTACATAAGGGTGTTGAATTGTGTAAAACAAATCAAATCGACCTTGTACTGGCTGTGGGCGGTGGTAGTGTACTGGATTGCTCCAAAGCTATTGCTGTCGGTGCAAAATATGATGGGGACATGTGGGATTTTGCAGAGCGTAAAGCGGCTCCCAAAGCAGCCTTGCCATTAGGTACGGTTCTGACCATGGCTGCAACCGGCTCTGAAATGAACGCAGGTTCTGTTATTACAAACGAAAAAACTCAGGAAAAATTGGGCTGGGGTAGCGTACATGCGTTTCCTGCGTTTTCCATTCTTGATCCGGTGAACACATACTCTCTGCCACAAAATCAAACGGTTTACGGAATTGTGGATATGATGTCACATACGCTCGAGCATTATTTCCATTTGGAATCCAATACTCCGGTTCAATTGGGCTGGTGTGAAACGATTTTGCGTACGGTCATAGATGCGGCGCCGGGACTGGTTAACAATCTGGAAAACTACGAGCTGCGTGAAACCATTATGTATTGTGGTACGATGGCACTGAACGGCTTCCTGAACATGGGGCTGACAGGTGACTGGGCTACGCATAATATTGAGCATGCTGTGTCTGCTGTTTATGATATTCCGCATGGTGGAGGACTGGCTATTCTGTTCCCGAACTGGATGAAACATAACCTGCATGTGAAGCCTGAACGCTTCAAACAGCTGGCTGTGAATGTGTTCCATGTAAACCCAGAAGGTAAGAGTGATGAAGAAGTAGCGTTGGAGGGTATTCAAGCGTTGCGTGATTTCTGGAGCTCGATTGGTGCACCAAGCCGTCTGGCTGATTACGATATTGATGCGTCCCAAATTGATGTAATGGCTGATAAAGCTGTGAAATTCGGACCTTTCGGTGGCTTTAACAAGCTCAATCGCGAAGATGTAGTCGAAATTTACAAAGCATCCCTGTAAACAGCGGTTGGAGCATAATAGGCACGTTTGTGCGTCATTAGACGTACGAACGTGCTTTTTTGGGTTTAATTTGGAATATAGGAGGTAAATTTTGAAACTTTTTAAGGTTGAATACGTAAACATAGTTATAGACTGGAAACCAGACTGAAAAGGTGCATGGAAGGAGGAGTCGCATGGAAACCTTATTTTGGTGGTTATTGGCAGGAGGGGCAATCTTTACCGTGGTTAGCGTGTTGATCGGGGATGTACTCGGTAGCTGGCTGGATGGGGCGTTAGAACTGCCGGGCCTTGATTGGTTCAGACCTGTCGTTCTACTTGGGGCTATGACTGCTTTTGGCGGGGCTGGAGTACTACTGACAAAGTATACTGGGCTGACCATGGGCTGGGTCGTTGTGCTTGCTTTAGGGATTGCACTTGTTATTGGAGTGCTAGTGTTTTTTGCGTTTATCAAGCCTATGGCGAATTCAGAGGTATCCAGTGGCTTCTCAATGCGTGAACTAACTGGCAGAATCGGTGAGGTCACCATTCCTGTACCTGAGGTTGGTTACGGGGAAGTTATGATCCGCTTGGGTGCAGGCAACACCATACATACAGCATCTAGCTTTGATCACAAACCGCTTGCTGCGGGAACCCGTATTGTCGTGGTTGAGGTCGCAGAGGGCGTCGTCCGCGTAGCGTACCTGGACACATAGACGGCGCATTCGCTTAACTTGAAGGGAGCGTGATCGGGAGTGTCAAGTTTGCAAGATATTGTGTTGATCCCTGGAATTGTTGTCATTGTTATTGTCATATTAGGGATTGCTTTTTGGGCCCGTTACAAAACGGTAGGACCGGATGAAGGAATGATTGTGACAGGTTCTTTTCTGGGAAATAAAAATATTTCCGAGGATGATTCTGGTCGCAAGATTAAAATTGTACGTGGTGGGGGCGCTTTCATTTGGCCTATTTTCCAGCAGTCCGAATTTATCTCTCTGTTGTCTCACAAATTGGACGTAACTACACCGGAAGTATATACAGAGCAAGGAGTACCCGTGATTGCGGATGGTGTGGCGATCATCAAGGTTGGCAGTTCCATTGAGGATGTAGCCACAGCAGCCGAGCAGTTCATCGGAAAGCCGCTGGAAGCGCTTAGAGGAGAGGCTCAAGAAGTGCTGGAGGGACATTTGCGGGCAATCCTCGGCTCCATGACGGTAGAGGAAGTATATCGTAATCGGGATCGGTTTGCGCAGGAAGTACAGGGCGTGGCTGCGCGCGATCTGAAAAAGATGGGCTTGCAGATCGTTTCATTCACCATCAAAGACGTGCGTGATAAACATGGGTATCTGGATGCGCTTGGTAAGCCGAGAATTGCTGCTGTGAAAAGGGATGCAGAGATTGCAGAAGCCGAGGCAGTGCGGGATGCCCGAATTCAGAAGGCACAAGCAGAACAGGAAGGACAGAAGGCCGAGCTGTTGCGGGATACGAATATTGCCGAGGCAGCCAAGGAGAAGGAACTGAAGGTGGCTTCGTTTAAGAAAGAACAGGATACTGCCAGAGCAGAAGCCGATCAGGCTTATCACATTCAGGAGGCCCGTGCCAAGCAGACTGCCGTCGAAGAACAGATGAAAGTCGAGTTGGTACGTAAGGAACGGGAGATTGATATTCAAGCCAAGGAAATACAGGTACGTGAAAAGCAATATGATGCGGAAGTGAAAAAGAAGGCGGAAGCCGATCGGTACGCAGTAGAACAAGCGGCGGAAGCTGACAAATCGCGTAAAATGCGTGAGGCGGAATCGCTGCAATACTCGATTGAAACACAGGCTAAAGCGTCAGCTGAACAAAAACGTCTAAACGGGCAAGCAGAAGCGGATGCAGAACGGGCCAAAGGTACAGCCGATGCAGATGTCATCCGTTTGCGTGGTCTCGCGGAAGCTGAGGCCAAGGAAAAACTGGCGGAGGCGTTCCAGAAGTTTGGAGAGGCCGCCGTGCTCGATATTATCGTGAAAATGCTGCCGGATTTGGCCGGACGCATTGCCGAACCGATTGCATCCATTGATAAACTGACTGTTGTGGATACGGGTAAAGGGGAAGGGGCAACGCGTGTCAGCAATTATATCACCGAACTGATGGCGACGGCTCCTGAGATGCTTAAGAGTGTATCCGGTATTGATGTAGAGCAGTTGATCAAGGGACTAACCACTGGAAAAAAAGGCATTCATTCCGTACCTTCCTCCGATGATGCGAACAAGCTACACAATCCAGCCTCGGTTGAGGTGGCACTAACGGATAAAGAATAACGCTAAGCCTTTGGGGAGTAGATTCTCAGCCTTCAAAAGAACGCTTTTCATCACAGCATTTCCTGGAAATTGTGATGAAAAGCGTTTTCTTTTTATTGACCTTTAGCGGAATATTTGGTACTTTAACGTGGATTCCTCTGAGCTTCATGCTATAATTCTTAGGATCAAGGTTCTGATAAAAGAGGTGCGGATGTGAGCAGCCTAAAAGTGGCCAAAGCGCTGAATAACAATGTGATTATAGGGATGCATCCCGAGCATGATGAGGTTGTTGTGATTGGAAAAGGAATCGGTTTCAATCGCAGAGCTGGCGATCTTATCTCGTTGGATTCAGTTGAAAAATTATTTATATTAAAAAGCCATGAAGAGCAGGAGCAATACAAACGATTGCTTCCTGAGCTGGATGAAAAGCTCATTGAGGTCATCGGTGAGGTGCTTCATCTTGTTCAGCTTCAAGCAAAGAAGCCTCTAAATGAGCACATACTGATAGCTTTAACTGACCATATTGCCTTCTCCATCAACCGTCAAAAACAGGGGATTACGATTCATAATCCATTCTTGTATGAAACTAGGGAAATATATCCTCAGGAATACAAGATGGCTGAGCAGGCTGTTGCTTTGATCAAGGACAAGATGGACGTGGATCTGGGAGAAGATGAAATCGGATTCGTAGCTCTGCATATTTATAGTGCTATGACGAACCAACATATCTCCGAGGTTAGGAAGGATTCTCGTCTGATTGCTGACATGGTTCAGGTTGTCGAGACGACACTGGATTATCGAATTCCTCTCCAATCCCTTGATTATTCTCGACTGCTGACTCATCTGAGGTTTGCGATTGAACGTGTACGACGAGGAGAAATTGTGCAGGAGATTTACCGATTGGACAAGCTTTTGAATGAAGAATATCCAGAAATGTATATGCTGGCCTGGAAACTTACGAAGATTATGGAGAAAAGGCTACGTAAACCGGTGTATCCAGCTGAAGTTAGCTATTTAACGATGCATCTGCAGCGTTTGTCCCAACGCAAGGAGCAGGGAGAGCAACAAACTGTGATAAAACCCGAGTAAAAAAGTATTGCCTCGCATTTAGCGTGGTGCTATAATCAATTTTGCAATGAGGAAGACAACAACTAAACATTTTAACGTGTTACTGATTCGATCAGGCATGAGTTGTTTTAAGTTATGATTGTTTACAGCCTACTGGGGTATGCTATATCTCAAGGTTGTGTTCAAACATACTTAAATCGGCTCATGCCTTTTTTGTTGTTTTGCCTCTGTTCTAAATTTCAGAGAAGGATGTGGAAGGTATGTTCAAAAAGCTTTTCGGCGTTTTACAGCGTGTCGGTAAAGCGTTAATGCTTCCAGTAGCCATTTTGCCAGCTGCGGGGCTTTTATTGGGTATCGGCAACATGCTGGTCAATCCTGATTTTCTCCAGTACATCCCTGCGTTAAATGCGGGCTGGGTTCAATCGGTAGCGACAATCATGATGAACGCCGGACAAATTGTTTTTGATAATCTGGCGCTGTTGTTTGCAGTCGGCGTAGCCGTCGGTCTGGCGGGCGGCGAAGGTGTAGCAGGTTTGGCTGCGATCATCGGTTACCTCGTAATGAACATTACGCTGGGTACAGCTGTAGGTGTTACACCTGGTCTGATTGCTCAAAAAGTACCGGGTTATGCGAATGTGTTGGGTATTCCTACACTTCAAACCGGGGTGTTCGGCGGGATTATCATCGGTATACTGGCCGCTGCTATGTACAACCGATTTTTCAAAATCGAGCTTCCTTCGTACCTGGGCTTTTTTGCGGGTAAGCGCTTTGTTCCAATTGCAACGGCAGTATCTTCACTGATTGTCGGACTGGCACTGGTTTTGATCTGGCCCCCAGTTCAACAAGGGCTTAACGCAGTATCTCACTTTATGGTGTATTCCAACCCGACTTTGTCGGCGTTCCTGTTCGGGGTTATCGAACGTGCGCTCATTCCGTTTGGTTTGCATCACATCTGGTACTCACCGTTCTGGTTTGAGTTTGGTGAATATGTTAACAAAGCAGGTCAAACCATTCACGGTGACCAGCAGATCTTCTTCAATCAGCTTCGCGACGGCGTGGCACTGACAGCAAGTACGTTCCAAGTAGGTAAGTTCCCATTCATGATGTTCGGATTACCGGCAGCAGCACTTGCGATGTATCATGAAGCAAGACCGGAACACAAAAAATATGTAGCAGGTATCATGGGTTCAGCTGCCTTGACTTCGTTCCTGACAGGTATTACGGAGCCACTGGAATTTTCCTTCCTGTTCGTAGCTCCATTGCTGTTTGCAGTACACTGTGTATTTGCAGGTTTGTCATTTATGACGATGCAAATTTTGAATGTTAAAATCGGTATGACGTTCTCAGGTGGATTTATTGACTTCCTGATATTCGGGATTATTCCAACCCGTACGCCATGGTGGTATGTAATTATCGTCGGTCTGATTTTGGCGGTTATTTACTACTTCGGATTCCGATTCATCATACGGAAATTCAACTTGAAGACACCAGGACGTGAAGAAGCTACAGATAATGTGGAGGGTGCAGCAAGCGGTAGCAGTGACGAGCTTCCACATAACATTTTGGCTGCTTTCGGTGGTTCATCGAATATCAAGCATCTGGATGCATGTATTACACGTCTTCGGATCGAAGTTAATGAAAAATCAAACGTGGATAAAGCTCGTCTGAAACAACTTGGCGCTTCAGGTGTCCTTGAAGTTGGTAACAATGTACAGGCGATCTTCGGTACCCGTTCCGATACGATTAAAACCCAAATGGCTGATATCATGGCAGGACGTACACCTGCACCTGCTCCTTCAGAACCAGCTCCACAAGAGGAAAAGGAAGCCGGAGAACAAAAGCAAACAATCGTTGTGGAAGATATCGTGATGCCAGTAAACGGTGAATTGGTTGACATCTCGACCGTTCCCGATCCGGTCTTTGCAGAACGCATGACAGGTGATGGATTTGCAGTTGTGCCAAATGATGGAACCATTGTTTCTCCTGTTTATGGTAAAGTATTTAATGTATTCCCAAGCAAGCATGCGGTTGGTATTCAATCCGATGGTGGTAAAGAAGTGCTTGTTCATATCGGGGTGAATACAGTGAAGCTTAAAGGTCAAGGATTTGACGTTTTGGTGAACGAAGGCGATCTTGTGTCAGCCGGCCAGCCTATTATGAAAGTAGACCTGGAATACGTGAAGGCAAACGCTAAATCCATCATCTCACCTGTCATTTTTACCAACCTTCCAGAAGGATCTTCGGTAACTTTAAACAAAACTGGAGTATTGAAGGCTGGCGAAGATGGTATAATTACGATAAAATAAACTCTATGTGTTTCGGATTAGTTGATTAGGCGGCTTAGGCCGTCTGATCAATTATCTGGTATGCTGCGTGTAAACAAATATTATTTTTAGGAAAGTGGGAGGAACAAATTATGCAAACAACTTTTAGAATTACGGATGAAGACGGTATCCATGCACGTCCTGCAACTGCGCTGGTAAATACAGCTAACAAATTCAGCGGTGCTGAATCTTTCGCCGAAGCTAACGGTAAAAAAGTAACTTTGAAATCCATTCTGGGTGTATTGTCTCTTGGTCTGGAACAAGGGGATACTATTAACATTATCTGCGAAGGCGCTGAAGCTGCTGAAGCATTGAAAGCTCTTGAAAATGTAATCGTTAACGAAGGGCTGGGCGAAATTCATGCTTAAAATTTCCGGGATTGCCGCTTCGGCAGGCATAGCCATTGCCCGGGCGTTTATCTTGGAGCATCCGAATTACGCTGTAGAGAGACGCGCGGTTGGTGATGTTGAAGCTGAAATCGCAAGATTGGATGCGGCTTTGGCACAATCTCAAACCGAATTGGAATCGATTAAGGAGAAAACGCTTCGTGAGCTGGGTGAGAAAAAAGCAGAAATTTTTGCATCTCACCTCCTCATTCTGAATGATCCTGAATTGATCGATCCGGTTAAAGCTAAAATCAGAGACGAGCAGCTTAATGCTGACTATGCTTTGAATGAAGTAGCTACACAGTTTATTTCCATGTTTGAGAACATGAAAAGTGCATATTTGCAAGAACGCGCATCGGACATGCGTGATGTAACCAAACGGGTGCTCAATCATCTGCTTGGTGTTCATTTTGTCAGCCCTGCAGAAATTGCCGAAGAAACGATTGTACTTGCAGAAGATTTGACACCTTCCGACACAGCTCAGCTGAACCGTGAATTTGTTAAGGGTTTTGCAACGAATATCGGCGGACGCACTTCACACTCGGCTATTATGGCTCGTTCATTAGAAATTCCTGCTGTTGTAGGAACAAAAAATATATTGTCTCAAGCTAAAAGCGGCGATTTGATTATCGTCGATGGTCTGGATGGTCACGTGTTCGTGAATCCTACCGAAGAAATCGTTGCAGAATACCGCGCTAAACAAGTGGCATATGACAAGCAACGCGAAGAGTGGCGTAAGCTGCGCGGCGAAGCTACGGTTTCCGTCGATGGTGTCCATGTCGAACTGGCAGCCAATATTGGTACGCCTAACGATGTAGCTGGTGTTCTAGACAACGGTGGTGAAGGCGTTGGCTTGTATCGTACGGAGTTCTTGTACATGGGACGCGACAAGCTCCCATCCGAAGAAGTACAATATACAGCTTACAAAACGGTTCTGGAAAGAATGGAAGGCAAACCGGTTGTAGTCCGTACTTTGGACATCGGTGGAGATAAAGAACTTCCTTATCTGGATCTGCCGAAAGAAATGAATCCGTTCCTCGGATTCCGTGCTATTCGTCTGTGTCTGGATCGCCAGGATATTTTCCGCACTCAATTGCGTGCTTTGTTGCGTGCAAGCGTGCACGGTAACCTGCGCATTATGTTCCCAATGATTGCTACGCTGAACGAATTCCGTGAAGCTAAAGCTGTTTTGTTGGAGGAAAAAGAAAAGTTGGTAGCCGAGGGTGTATCCGTATCTGAAGAAATTCAGCTGGGCATCATGGTAGAAATTCCTTCCACAGCGGTATTGGCTGACCAATTCGCAAAAGAAGTGGATTTCTTCAGTATCGGTACTAACGATCTGATTCAATACACCATGGCAGCGGATCGTATGAACGAGCGGGTTTCTTACCTGTATCAACCATATAATCCATCCATTTTGCGTCTGGTGAAAATGGTTATTGATGCCGCTCACCGTGAAGGACGTTGGGTTGGTATGTGTGGTGAAATGGCAGGAGACACAACAGCAATTCCGTTGCTGCTGGGTCTGGGACTGGATGAGTTCAGCATGAGCGCAACTTCCATTCTGCCAGCACGTAGTCAAATCTCTAAGTTGTCCCGTGCGGACATGGAGAAATTGGCTGCAAAAGCTCTGGATATGCAAACAGCCGAGCAGGTTGTTGAATTGGTTCAAAGCATCGAAGCATAAGGAAGGGTATCACATTTTCAAAGGTTATATCTTTTTCCAACAAAAATTGCTGTATACATACAGCAGCCGGTATCTCAACAGATACCGGCTTTTTTGTATGCTTTGGATGGTTGTGTTTGAATTTAACCTTAACTACATGCGCAATTCAGCACAGGCTTACGGGCTGCAGTGGTTTCATCCAGGCGTGTGACTGGAGTGGTATAGGGTGCATTGAGCACCAGCTCAGGGTTCTCCTCGGCTTCGCGCGCAATATGAATCATAGTGTCGACAAAAGCATCCAGCGTCTCTTTGCTTTCTGTTTCCGTCGGCTCGATCATGATGCATTCCTCTACATTTAGCGGAAAATAAATGGTAGGCGGATGGTAACCGAAATCAAGCAATCGTTTGGCTACATCCAGCGTGCGTACTCCAAATTTCTTCAAACCTCGCCCCGACATGACAAATTCGTGTTTACAATGCCCAGGATAAGGCAGGTCAAAGTGCGGAGCCAGCCGATGCATCATGTAGTTGGCATTGAGTACAGCGCATTCGGACACTCGCTTCAAGCCATCAGGACCGTAGCTGCGGATATAGGCATAGGCTCGGACGAGAATGCCGAAGTTTCCGTAAAAGGCTTTGACCCGCCCAATAGAATCTCCCTGCTCCCGATCCCAGCGGTACACACCCTGCGAATCACGTACGACAAACGGCTTGGGCAAATAGGGTATCAGCCGCTGCTTTACGCCGACGGGTCCAGCGCCAGGGCCGCCTCCACCGTGCGGAGTACTCATCGTTTTGTGCAAATTGAGATGCACCACATCGAAGCCCATGTCCCCGGGGCGGGTAATCCCCATGATGGCATTGGAGTTTGCCCCGTCATAGTAAAGCAGACCACCTGCGTCATGCACGATCGCGGCAATGTCAGTAATTTGCTTCTCGAACAAGCCCAGCGTGTTCGGATTGGTCAGCATGAGCGCAGCGGTGTCGTTGCCTACCGCTTGGCGGAGCGCGTCCAGATCCACCAGCCCCTCAGGGGTGGAGGGAAGGGTGATTGTTTCGAAGCCCGCGACGGTTGCACTGGCGGGGTTCGTACCGTGCGAGGAATCCGGCACGAGCACCTTGGTACGTCGCTCACCACGTGCCTCGTGGTACGAGCGAATCATCATCAGCCCGGTCCATTCGCCATGGGCGCCAGCAGCGGGCTGGAGCGTGACGGCATCCATGCCGGTCAACGCAGCCAGATCGTTTTGGAGCGTATGCAGCAGCTCCATAGCCCCCTGGATGCTATTCTCCGGCTGATATGGATGAATTTTAGCGAAGCCTGCGTAACGGGCGACATCCTCATTCACTTTTGGATTGTATTTCATCGTACACGAGCCAAGCGGATAAAACCCGTTGTCGACGCCGAAGTTGCGCTGGGACAGGGCGGTATAATGGCGAATAACATCTACTTCGTATACCTCGGGTAATGCCGCAGGTTCGCTGCGCAGCGCATAATCCGGCAAAAGCTCTGCCACCGGGCGACGAGGAACGTCGCACTCGGGAAGGGAATAAGCGATGCGACCCGGACGGCTCAATTCAAAAATGAGCGCTTGATCGTGTTCCTTCAACAGCTCTTGTTTCTGGTCCGGTCCGGTGTGTGTCATAGCAATCCCTCCAAGGTGTGTACAAATTGGTCAATCTCTTCTTTGGTTCTTTGCTCCGTCACGGCAATCAGCATGTGACCCGCAAGTTCCGGATAGTCCCGGCCCAAATCATAGCCTGCGATAAATCCGGCAGCTAGCAGATTGTCCTGAAGTTGGCTCACATCCGTACCTTCAGGCAGCCTAAGGGCAAACTCGTTAAAGGTCGGTGCGTGAAATGAGGCAGTTACGCCTTTCAAGCTCAGCAATTGTTCTAACGCATAGCGGCTTTTATGCAAATTCAGCTCGGCTACTTCCTGGATGCCCTGTCTCCCCATGACGGACAAGTACACAGATGCAGATAATGCAAGCAACGCTTGATTGGAGCAAATGTTAGACGTGGCCTTTTCGCGGCGGATATGCTGTTCCCGCGCTTGCAAGGTCAGCACGAAGCCGCGTTTGCCGTTACGGTCTGTGGTTTGGCCTACGATACGCCCAGGGATACGACGCATATGTGCCTGAGAAACGGCAAAGTAACCGCAGGTCGGACCGCCGAGGGAGGACGAGATCCCAAGCGGCTGCGCGTCTCCTACAACAATATCCGCGCCCTGCTTGCCGGGCGCCTCCAGCAAGCCAAGTGCCAATGGGTTGGCACTGACGACCATTAGCCCCTTGTGTGCATGGATCAGGTCAGCCATCGGCTTCAGATTTTCCACGGCTCCAAAAAAGTTGGGGCTTTGGATCAAGACAGCCGCCGTCTGTTCCGATACGGCCGCGGCAAGCGCATCGACATCCGTTACGCCGTCCGAACAGCCGATCTCCACGATGTCCAAGTCCAATCCGCGCGCATAGGCTGCCAATACCTGGCGTGCCTCTGGATGGACAGACCTTGATACAATAAGCTGTTTACGGCGCGTGGCTGCGGCGGCCAGTGAGCCCGCTTCCGCCAGAGCTGTCGCTCCATCGTACATACTGGCATTAGCTACTGCCATGCCTGTCAATTCGCAAATATACGACTGAAATTCAAAAATGGCTTGCAGCTCGCCCTGGCTTACTTCCGGCTGATAGGGGGTGTAGGCTGTGTAAAATTCGGAACGTGAGGTGATGTGCTGAATGACGGACGGAATATGATGATCATAAATACCTGCACCAAGAAAGCTGGCATGTGTATCTGTATTGGCATTGTGCCCGGCCAGCTCGGCCATGTGGCGAGTTAGGGCTCTTTCGTCGAGCCGAGAGGAAAGAGGGAGTTCCCCTTGGTATCGAATTGCCTCTGGAATGTCACTGAATAAATCATCAATGGATGATACGCCCACCACACGCAGCATTTCGGTTTGATCTTGTTCGGTCATGGGGAGATAGCGATGCTGCTTCATAAGTTCTGGCTCCTTTCGAAAAGCAAAATTTAGATAGTAAATTAGCTAATACATAATCGTAGTTGGAAAATCCAGAATTTCGTATCTGACATGATCGCTTTTTTAGAGTGAAGAGGATTAAGATCAGCGTGACCGTTTATAAAAGGGGCTGGGACCACTTCCGCACGCAGGCGTTTACCTCGAATTTCGACCTCTAACGGTGTAGATAGGGTGCTAAAACGACTGTCCACCAGGGCTAGCCCCAAATTACGCTTCAAGGTGGGCGATTGAGTCCCCGTTGTGACCTCACCAATGTGTTGGCCTTCCGCGAAGACTGGATAATGAGCGCGCGGGATACCGCGGTCAATCATTTCCAGCCCGATCAACTTGCGAGGAATTCCTTGTTCTTTCTGGTGTTGCAGTGCTTCTCTGCCGATAAAATCTCCTTTATTCAGCTTGACGAAGAAACCTAAACCAGCCTCAAGCGGTGAAATGGTGGCAGATAACTCTTGTCCGTACAGCGGCAGCCGTGCCTCAAACCGCAGTGTATCGCGAGCACCAAGCCCAGCGGGAATTAGCCCATACGATTCACCGCAACGAAGCAAACCATTCCACACGGCGGGTGCTTCCTCAGCAGGTATATAAAATTCAAAACCGTCTTCCCCGGTATATCCGGTTCGGGAGACGAGTGCTTTTGCTCCGAACAATTGCACGTTCTCATGGAATCGGAAAGATGCCAGATTCGTAATATCTGCATCTGTCACGGCTGCGGCAATATGTGCTGCTTCCGGTCCTTGTAATGCCAGCAATGCGATCGCATCAGACACATTCTCCAGATGAACCGATGCAGGTACGTGGCGCATGAGCCAATCCCAATCTTTGTCGATGTTGGAGGCATTCACAACGAGCATGTAGCGCTCTGGTCCTTTGCAGTATACAAGCAAGTCATCCACTACGCCTCCATCGGGGTAACACAGGAGTGAATATTGTGCCTGGCCCGGTTCCAACTGGCTGACATCATTCGTGGTTACCCATTGCAAAAAAGCCTCGGCTTCTTTGCCCTCAACCAAAAACTCGCCCATGTGCGAGACATCGAATAAACCCGCGCGTTGCCGGACGGCCTCATGCTCTTTTTGGATGCCGCTAAACTGAACGGGAAGCTCCCACCCGCCAAAGTCAATACAACGAACCCCGGGCTGCGTCCCGTAGGACGAAAATAATGGTGTTCTTCGCAAATTAGACATTTTTTCACTCCTATCCAGTGTAATCGGCTAAACAAAAAAGACAGGCTGAAAGAAACGTATAGACGGCAGTCCATACTCTTCTTTCAGCTCTGTCCTTGATACCAGAAAGTTACCCCGGTGTGAACCAGGTTTCCCCTTGGGTGATCCGCTCTAATCGCGAATGCTCTCCAGAGATGCGTCCGGCAGAGGTCCTTTTGCCTGAGAGATTCACCTGCAATGCAAGTTTACTCCTTCGGCGCTACCTTTTGGATCAACGGTAGGTTACCCGGTTTTGCAGGTAACAACTTGATCCGAGTTCGCGTGCACAACTGTCTCAGAAACGACAACAGCTATGCGAATCTTTTGGGTAGTCTCTCCCTCCGCGTTCATCCGCGTTTGCAGTTGTCGGGGTATTTCCAAAAGCATTTGCTATAACCCATTAATACGCAAATTCATTCAAAATGTCAATAAAAATGTCATATAAAACAATCCAAAAAACATTTAATGTATAAATAAGGATATGTAAGCGTTTGTTACAAGTTATCATTTTTTAATATTCTATGCTATATGAGATAACATGAAGTATTTTTGTTAGTATTATTGACATGAGTGTTCATGTTGTCATAATCTTAACCTGTCTAATACAGGTGATTAAAAGCATTTTATTCATGTGGAAGTGAGGCGAAAGCAGGATGAGTGAAGTGAAACGGGAACTTTGGTATACAGACGAACATGAGTGGGTTCAGCGCACAGCAGACGGGACGTTGCGGATCGGCATTACAGACTTTGCACAGCATCAACTGGGTGATATTGTTTTTGTGGAATTACCTGGGGCGGGAGCAACGATTGAACAGGGGGCAGAGATTGGTACAATTGAATCGGTGAAGACCGTATCCGACCTTTTTGCTCCGGTGGCGGGAACCGTATTGAAAGTAAATGAAGCTCTGGAAAGCACACCTGAGCTGGTGAATGAATCTCCCTATGAAAAGGGTTGGATGATTGAAGTAGAGATGGGCAATGATGTCGAGGAAGCTCTGAGCAAGCTGCTGTCTGCGGATCAGTACGAGCAGTTGATTTCGGATGAACAATAATGAGCAATATAAGATGGAATATTAGCGCTTTATTCTAAATTTTTATATGGATATTGAATTGAATAAAAGCATCGTTAGTCCGCTCGTTTTGTGTATATAATAGTCGCTATGATCTGACATGGCGGCTATTTTTTTGTTGTCTTTTAGAAGGCGTAATTACGTCGATTATTAGATTTAGAGGTGAGCTCCTCTACATAAGGTGCAGATTTACAGCACTGTTTTTTCGACTAATTTCTATTGTTATCGTTCATATTAAGAAGAATTATGCAGGTATAATACGTTATTTTAAATTTAAATATTGTCATCAACGTTCATGACGAAAGTACGTTTTCATTTCGTTGATGAAGATAGCGCTGTCATTTAGTATGAATTTTAAGAAAAGGTAGTGATGCTATTTACTCACAAGGAGGATATGAATATGAGCACAGTGGACACAAAGTCCAGTCCAAACGGTGGCGCTCGTGTCGCCGTACAACGTTTTGGCCGTTTTCTCAGCGGTATGGTGATGCCGAATATGGGAGCCTTTATTGCGTGGGGATTAATTACAGCACTCTTTATTCCGACCGGGTGGTTCCCGAACGAGGGTTTTGCACAACTGGTTGATCCGATGAAAAATTATTTGCTGCCGCTGCTGATCGGTTACACAGGAGGCACGATGATTCACGGACAGCGCGGAGGTGTGATCGGTGCCATTATGACGATGGGTGTCATTGTGGGGGCCGATATCCCGATGTTCCTGGGTGCGATGGTAGCTGGTCCGCTGGCTGCATGGATATTGAAGAAGTTCGATAAGGCCATTGAAGGCAAAGTCAGATCAGGCTTTGAAATGCTGGTCAATAATTTCTCGGCTGGGATTATCGGTGCCATTCTAGCACTGCTAGCGCATGTAGCGATCGGTCCGGTCGTTCAAACCATCAGCCAAGTATTGTCGACAGGGGTACAGTTTCTCGTAAATGCAGGGCTCTTGCCGCTTGTCAACCTCATTATTGAGCCCGGAAAAGTATTATTTCTTAACAACGCATTGAATCACGGAGTATTGAGCCCGATTGCGTTGGAGGAAGCTGCAAGAACAGGAAAATCCGTTTTGTTCATGCTTGAATCCAATCCTGGTCCGGGGCTCGGCATTTTGCTGGCCTATTGCCTGTTCGGTAAAGGCTCTGCGAAGTCGTCTGCTCCTGGTGCAGTTATCATTCATTTTTTCGGCGGGATTCATGAAATTTATTTCCCTTACATTTTGATGAAGCCGATTCTAATTCTCGCTGCTATAGCAGGGGGCGTTGTGGGAACCTTCTGTTTTATGTTGACAGGTGCCGGACTGGTTGCTGCTCCTTCACCAGGCAGTATCATTGCTTATTTCCTGATGACACCAAAAGGCGGGTATTTGCCGATGCTGAGCGGTGTAATCGCTGCTGCAGTCGTATCCTTTGCTGTTGCCGCAGTATTGCTCAAGACAGGTAAGCAAAAGGAAGAGGGGCTGGAGGAAGCTGCATCCCGCCTGAAAGATATGAAAAATCAAAGCAAGGGTGCAAGTGCTAACGCCACTGTAATGGAAGATAACCACGCATCTGATCGTGCTGCTGAGATTGCCGGAGATCGAATGCTCAAGGATAAATCCGAAGTGAACAAAATTGTCTTTTCCTGTGATGCAGGTATGGGTTCAAGTGCCATGGGAGCTTCAATTTTACGCAAAAAAATGAAACAGGCGGGCGTGGGCGTTACGGTAACGAATACGGCAATCAGTGAAATTCCACAGGATGCAGACATTGTCATTACGCAAAAAACATTAACAGACCGGGCTAAAACGGTAGCCCCGAATGCTGAGCACATTTCCATTGACAATTTTCTGAAAAGCCCTGAATACGAAGCGCTGGTTGACCGTCTGAAATCCGACTCTTAATCCCTATAAAGTCAGCCGTCTGTGTACAGTTTGTATTTCCTGCTGAAAGGGAATAGAGCTTGGGAAGGAACGGTATGCGCTTATGAATATTACGAAACGACAATCTGACATCGTGGAGTATCTTTTGGAGCAGCCCCATGAGGTTACGGCCGGAGAAATTGCCGAGAAGATTAATGTCAGCACAAGGACGGTCCATCGGGAACTTGGCGCAGTCGAGTGCTGGTTGGCGGCTCATGAGGTAAAGCTGGAGAAAAAATCAGGGATCGGTATCTATGTGGATGCCGACCCGAATCAGCTTGCAAGTCTACGGGAGCAGTTGCTGCAAACGAAGTCAGACGATTACTCGGCTGAGGAGAGAAAGATTGTAGTGCTGTGCATGCTGCTGGATACACAGGAGCCGATCAAGTTACTGGCGCTGGCATCGGATTTGAAAGTCACAGTAACTACGGTCAGTCATGATCTGGACGAATTACGAGGCTGGATTGCAGATCGAGGGCTCGTGCTAGTGCGCAGACGGGGATACGGTGTCGAGATTACAGGACGGGAGATAGACAAAAGACGGGCGATTTCTGAGCTGGCTCTCGAATATTTGGATGAATCGGCTCTGTTTTCCGGTCGTGAGGAGCTTCGTCCGGTGACACGTGTCACTGAAAAGTTGCTGGAGATGATGGGCAGGGAGAACTTGCTAACCGTGGAGAACGCCCTCTGGCAGCCTCATGATCAATGGCTGAAAAACATGGTGGAAAGCAAATATATGGAGTTGCTGATTCAAATTTGCGTGTCACTGGCACGTCTACGACTCGGGTACGTTGTAGATCATCGTCTCTCGTATTCGAAAACAGATTCAGAGGAGAATATCATGCTGCGCACAGCTATGGTGGAACGCATATGTGGAGAATTGTCAGCAGCGCTGGATATTGAGTTTCCAGAATCGGAGCGATGTTATTTCGGGCTGCTGTTCCGTGATGCTGAGGATCATTCCACCCGCTTGCTGCCACTGGATGATCTTGTACTGCTGGAGTCGGTTCATGAGTTGATTCGTCGTGTGGAGGCAGAGACTGGCACACCACTTGCAGAGGACCGCGTTCTGCGTGAAGGGCTGATTGCCCATATGACTCCAGTATTCAAACGTTTGAGGGAAGGGAGGTCCATCCGCAACCCCCTCCTTCAGCAAATCCGCAAGGATTACGGCAGTTTATTCGATTCGGTCAAAAAGGCTGCGGCGGATATGACCGAAATGGAAGTACCAGATGAAGAGATCGGATTTCTGGTCATGCATTTTGGCGCTTCGCTGGAGCGGCTGAGACAGTTGCAACGGGAGGTGCGGGCGATCGTAGTCTGCACGAGCGGGATTGGATCTTCCAGACTTCTGGCAACCAGACTGGCCAAGGAGCTGCCACAGATCAAAATCGTGGATAGGGCCTCATGGTACGAGGCGACGCGAATTCCCAAGGAGGATTATGATCTGATCATTTCGACAGTGGAGCTGCCGCTTGAACCGGATCGATATCTCAAAATCAGCCCGCTGCTAACGCAAGAGGAGAGTGACCGTCTGCGTCATTTCATCCAGCATATTACACTCAATCAACTCAATGACCATCGTCAGGAACAGGCTGTTCTGCCTAGTCAGGGCATGGAGTGGCTTACTGGTCTACGGAAAAGCCTTGAGGAGATTGTACACATTGTACAGCAATTTCAAGTATACCCGCTGGAAAATCAAGGGATGGATATGTCAGCCACTATAGAGGCTATCTGCATGTTGGAGGCAGTGCGGGGAAATGTCACAGAGCCTTCTGTTGTTGCTGAACAACTTGTAGAAAGAGAGCGTCAAGGGAGTCAGGTGATTTCTGATACCTCCGTTGCTTTGATTCATACGCGCAGTCCCTATGTTCGCCAGCCTTCGCTGACCTTGTATAGGCTGGCTGAGCCGCTGCTGGCGGATGTAGATGAGCAGGTAGAATGCGTTCTGCTGATGTTGGGACCTCGTGAGTTGCCGAAAGAAAGCTTGGAGGTATTGAGCGAGATTAGTGCATTACTGTTGCAGGAAGACATGATTACGCTACTGGAACACGGTAGCAGGGATCAGATTGCCAATTATATATCGAGTGAGCTGGCTGAATTTTTCCACAGTAAATTAGGGACAGGGAGGAATCTAACGTGAGTATTATGACGATAGACAAAATAAAAATGAACGCAACCGCCAAAGACAAATATGAGGCGATTCGTATGGCAGGACAAATTCTGCTGGATGCAGGACATATTACAAGTGAGTATATTGACAAGATGCTTGAACGCGAGGAGATCGTATCCACCTATATTGGGAACGGGCTGGCTATTCCACATGGTACCAAGGAATCCAAGACGCTTGTTCAATCCACTGGCATCTCCATCGTTCAGTTCCCGCAAGGCGTAGATTTCGGGGAAGAAAAAGCATACATGGTGATCGGTATTGCAGCCCAAGGCGGCGATCATATGGAGATTTTGACGAGTATCGCTGTGGTATGTGCGGAGGAAGAGAATATGGACAAACTTCGCAACGCAGTGGCTCCACAGGAAATTATAGATCTGTTCGAAAGTGAGCTGGAGTTATGAGAGCCGTTCACTTTGGAGCAGGAAATATCGGTCGTGGCTTTATTGGGCTGATTTTGTCGCGTGCAGGCTATGAGGTTGTCTTTTCAGATGTCAACGAGACCCTTGTATCTGAGTTACGCCGCCGCAAGCAGTATACGGTAGAGTTGGCGAATGACACGAAGGATACGGAGACAGTTACGAATGTAACCGCGATTGACGGCAGAGATGCATCGGCTGTAGCAGACGCGGTAGACCATGCTGATCTGGTCACGACCGCGGTAGGAGTTAGCATCCTCAGGCATATTGCAGCAGGTATTGCCGAGGGCATAGCGCGGCGGGTAGAGCGAGGGGCAGGCCCGCTGCATGTGATTGCTTGCGAAAATGCAATTGGAGGCAGCGCCCAACTGAAAGAGCATGTTTTTGCGCTACTGGATGAGGCGACTCGTGCCAAGGCAGAGGCTTCGGTTTATTTTCCCAATGCCGCTGTAGACCGGATTGTGCCGATTCAGCATCATGAGGACCCGTTGCATGTGCAGGTAGAGCCTTTTTACGAGTGGGTTGTGGATCGCTCGCAAATGGCTCCTGATCATCAAGAGATTGAAGGCATTCTTTACGTGCAGGATCTGGAGCCTTACATTGAACGCAAGCTGTTCACGGTGAATACGGGCCATTGCGTGGCAGCCTATATTGGTTATGTCGCAGGTTATGCCACGATCCAGGAGGCCATGAAGGATACCAAGGTGGTGGACTCCATACACGGGGCGCTGGAGGAAACAGGAGCGGTGCTTGTAAAGCGCTTCGGTTTGAATCAAGGGGAGCATAAGAAGTACATCGCTAAAATTTTGGATCGCTTCCGCAATCCTAATCTGACAGACGAGGTTACTCGGGTCGGACGTTCACCGCTGCGCAAGCTGTCTCCCAATGACCGTCTTGTACGTCCCGCGCTGCAAGCGCAGGAGTATGGTATCCCGACCGATCATCTGGCGTTGGGAATGGCTGCCGCCTGTAAATTTGATATTACAGAAGACCCCGAAGCGGTTGAGCTTCAGCAGGTGATTCGCAGCCAAGGGGTGAGTGAAGCGCTGACACGTTATACGTCCATACCTGCAGATGACCCGTTACATCGGCAGATATTGGAGCAATATGATATTATAAGTTCGTAAAACAACGCAATAACACGCACTTATTTTGATAATCCTCTTGAAGACAAAACATCTACATGAGCACAAAAGTGTTCTGTAGAGTTGAACTTCAAGAGGATTTTTATATGCGTGATTTACATCACATAACAACCTGACTAAATTATATATATTGATAATGATTATCATTATCTATAAAATATCATTAACAGTATATATATTAGGGGGATTACAGTGAAACCGATTTATATTACCTTAGGGTTTTTATTTTTGGCGCTTGGAGTGATTGGCGTAGTGGTGCCGTTGCTGCCGACTACACCGTTTCTGCTGCTGGCAACCTTTTTCTTTATGCGGGGGTCTGAAAGGATTCATCAGTGGTTTTCGAATACATCTTTGTACCATAAGTATCTGGAAAGTTTTGTACAAACCAGGTCGTTGAAGCTGTCTACAAAATTTACGTCATTGGGCTTAGCGTCAGCTATGCTCATTACAGGCTTTATCTTTACCCCCATTGTGTGGGGCAAGGCGCTCATCGTTTTGGTCATCCTGTTCAAATATTATTATTTTATATTCCGAGTCGGAACTGTGAGGGAAGGTAAGGCGGAAACTCCGTCTTCATCTGAAGCCGTCCCTACTCCGAAAAAAAGGTCTAAAATGGTCGACAGTCGTCTACTAGGCCTGGTGGAGCATTCTCGAAAATATATCATCTTGGGTGTGCTCGTACAGTGGATCGGTCTTTTAGGGAGTATAGCCGCCGTTTTGTCTATGGCCTTTGTGATGCAGCAAGCATGGGAAGGACAAGTAACTCGCCAGCTAATTCTATCCATGACAGTCATTGTTATTGCTGCCATTGCCGTTCGCTTCCTGAGTAATTACGCAGCCAGTATGTTGTCCTATCGGGCTTCAATCAATGCTAAAAAAACGCTGCGCTCGCAGATTTACAGCAAGCTGTTAAAGATGGGATCCTCTTATACGGATCATACCTCCACCTCAGGGGTTATTCAGGTTGCTGTAGAAGGGGTGGAGCAGCTTGAAACCTATTTTGGTAGATACATGCCTCAGCTATTTTATAGTCTGCTTGCACCTGTAACGTTGTTCATCACCCTCTCTTTTGTCAGCTTCAAAGCGGCTATCATTCTATTGATCTGCGTTCCCTTAATTCCAGTGTCCATTATTGTTATTATGCGGATGGCTAAAAAGCTGTTTCGGAAATATTGGGGCAGCTACGTCAATTTGGGCCACAGCTTTTTGGAAAATGTACAAGGTCTGACTACGCTCAAAATTTATGGGACAGATCAGAATAAACATCAGGAAATGAACACAGCGGCTGAGGATTTTCGCAAAATGACAATGAAAGTCCTGACCATGCAGTTAAACTCCGTAGCTGTCATGGATCTTATCGCATTTGGTGGTGCCGCCGCAGGTGTGCTGGTCGCGGTTAGCGAATATTCTTCGGGTCACATTGGCTTGGCGGGAGCGCTCATCATTGTGTTGCTGTCGGCAGAGTTTTTCATCCCGCTTCGTCTGCTCGGTTCCTACTTTCATATTGCCATGAACGGAATGGCAGCAAGTGACAAAATATTCGAAATGTTGAGTACAGAGGATCTTGTACAAGGACAACAAAGCATAGAAGCTACAGACATTCGATTGGAACGGGTAAATTTTGCTTACGACGAAAGAGATACCTTGCGTAATATAACCATGGACATTCCTCAAGGCAGCTTCGTTTCCATTGTTGGAGAATCAGGCTCAGGTAAAAGTACGGTAGCCGGATTGATCGTTGGACATCATGAGGGTTATCAAGGAAGCCTGACGATCGGAGGAACCGAACTGACCTTCATTTCGGAAGAAAGCCGCATGCGTCATATGACCTGGATCGGTTTTAACAGCTATATTTTTAAAGGCACCGTCGAAGCAAATTTGAGAATGGGCAATGAGCACGCGGATGAGCTACAAATGCTGGAGGCGTTGCGGCAAGTGAAGCTGTATGATTTCATTCTCTCCGAGGGAGGATTGGAGGCAGAGATAGAGGAGCAGGGAGCGAATCTGTCAGGAGGACAGCGTCAACGTCTAGCACTGGCCAGAGCGTTGCTGCACGACAGTCATGTATATATTTTTGATGAGGCTACTTCTAACATTGACGTTGAGAGTGAGGAAGGAATCATGGAGGTCATACATGCACTGGCAGGTCAAAAAACAGTGATTCTCATCTCTCACAGACTGGAAAATGTGATCCAATCTGACTGTATTTATGTGCTGCAAAATGGTTTGGTGGCAGAATCCGGAACGCATCAGGAACTGTTGAGCAAGCAGGGACATTATGCGGAGATGTATCTCAGTCAGCATCGGATGGAACAGTTTGTAAAAGGGGGTGCAGTATATGCGTAGACCCGGTTTACGAATCATGGGTCAATTGTTGGTCTTGGCAGGACCTCTTTTACCTGTGCTGCTTATCACGATTGTTACAGGAGTGCTTGGCTTTGCTTGTGCTATTGGCATTATTGTGTACGGGGCCCTTGCCCTACTGACAGCAACAGGCATCACGACAGGATACAGCATGACATTTTTGCTGACTGCCATCGTGCTATGTGCTGTATTGCGCGGTGTATTTCGTTATGGCGAGCAAATGAGTGGTCATTATCTCGCTTTCAAGCTGCTGGCTGTGCTGCGAGACAAGGTGCTTCAAGCCTTGCGTAGATTGGCCCCAGCCAAGCTTGAAGGCAAGGACAAAGGGAATCTGATATCGCTGATTACAAGTGATATTGAGCTGCTGGAAGTATTTTATGCGCATACGATAGCGCCTGTTATGATTGGCATCATCACTTCACTGCTCATGGTATTTTTTATAGGTTCTTATGAGCCTTTACTAGGCTGGATCGCTGCGCTTGCTTACATAACCGTCGGTTTGTTTATTCCCCTACTTACGACACGTATGGGCAAGCGCCAAGGGATGGAATACCGGAGCAGCTTCGGCCAGCTGAGTAGTTATTTTTTGGACAGCTTACGCGGGATGAAGGAAATTGTTCAATATGGGCAAGGGGAACAACGATTAAATGAAATTAACCGTCGTACGGATCAGTTGGATGCCAAGCAGAAGGACTTGAAGCATCACGAAGGCATCACAAGAGCGATCACAGATGCGGCTGTAGTCGGATTTTCATTCTTGATGCTGCTAGCTGGATTGTATGGCATGTCTAAGGGGCAGATGGATTTTACAAGTATGCTGATTTCAGTCATTGCCCTGTTTAGTTCATTTGGTCCGGTGGTCGCGCTGAGCAATTTGTCTAACAATTTGCTTCAGACGCTGGCAAGCGGGGAACGAGTGCTGAGTCTGCTGGAGGAGACCCCGGAGGTAGAAGAAAATATGGATGGAATGACTGTTGGCTTTACTGGAGCGCAGATAGAAAAGGTGACTTTTGCATACGATGGTCAAACGGTGCTGAAGGACGTAAGTCTCACGATACCGCCCAAACGAATTATAGGTATTCAGGGTAAAAGCGGCTCCGGCAAGTCAACGTTGTTGAAGTTGCTGATGCGATTCAGGGACCCGCAACAAGGTGGAATTTTGCTATCTGAACACGATTTAAAGGACATTGAGACCCGACATTTGAGAAGCTTGCAAAGCTATGTCGATCAGCATACATTCCTGTTTGATGATTCCATTGCAGCTAATATCAAAATTGGAAAGCCTGATGCTACACATCAACAGGTTGTAGAAGCAGCCCGTAAGGCATCAGTGCACGATTTTATTATGACATTGCCTCAAGGATATGACAGCCGAGTTGGAGAGTTGGGGGACAGGCTGTCTGGTGGAGAACGTCAGCGCTTGGGACTGGCCAGAGCCTTTGTTCATGATGCGCCCCTCTTACTGCTGGACGAACCAACTAGCAATTTGGACAGTTTGAACGAAGCGATTATTTTAAAATCGTTAAAAGAACAGCAGCAAGATAAAACAATTATCCTTGTATCGCATCGAAGCTCTACCATGCGAATGGCTGACGAAATTTTTCAAATGGATAACCGCCGACTCTCCTGAAAATGGTACATGGTTTAGCATGCTTTTTTCAGTCTAGTCTATAAGTGATAAAAGCTAGAAAATAAATGTGATGCTTTGGAGGCGAAAGCTGTAGCCTGTTCATCATTTTGTCATAAAATGGAGTGTGCGCGTTGAAATGAGAGTGTCATCCTTATTTAAATCATCCAGCTTTTCAAGCTTGTCTTATTTTGATAGCCTATGAGGTGAGGATTTTGCAAATCCTGAGGTATATTGACAAGTCATAAACATCATAAATGATGGATGAACAGAGGCTATAAGCCGATGTATAGAAATGGGTGGTGAACAGGAATGTCTGATTTCAATCAGCTCAAGGGACTTGAGCACACAGCATATCCCATATATGAAGGCTATGATTTGGGTCTTACTTATACGCCTGCGGGCAGCAAATTTAAGGTATGGGCACCGACTGCACAGCAGGTTCATATCGCGTTGTATACCGACGCAGGGGTGTACGATCAGGAAGGAATCGTTCAGGAGCACGGCGGTGGTCAGGAATTTCTCATGAATCGTGATGGTCACGGAGTATGGTCTATAGAGCTGGAAGGCGACTGGAACAGATATTATTACATGTACAGGCTGGAGTGGGCGGACCACAGCATTCATTATGCTACCGATCCATATGCCAGAGCGGTATCAGCCAACGGGCAACGTACGGCTATCATTGATTTGGATCGAACGAACCCGGATGGATGGGAACAGGATGAGGGACCCGTACTTGAGCGTACGACAGATGCTATTATCTATGAGCTTCATGTGCGTGATTTTTCGATGGACCCCGATTTTAATACGGGTATAAAAGATTTATCTACTGCTCAGGGGCGGTTTGCAGCCTTTACGTATACGGGATTAATGGATTCCGAGGGTAACAGTGTCGGACTGGATCATTTGCTGGAGCTGGGCATTACACATGTTCATTTGCTTCCAGTGGCTGACTTTCATACGGTGAATGATTTTTCGGAATTAGGAACTGAATATAACTGGGGCTATGATCCGCAGCATTATAATGTGCCGGAGGGATCTTACTCTTCCAATCCAGCTGACCCGGAGATGCGTATACGAGAGCTGAAACGGCTGGTACAGTCTCTGCATACTGCTGGCATTGGTGTCATTATGGATGTTGTGTACAATCATACGTATTCGGTGGAAAAGGGTCCGTTTGAGCCGATTGTACCAGGATATTATTACCGTACGGATGAGCAAGGGAAGCTCACCAATGGATCAGGTGTAGGTAATGAACTGGCAACCGAACGTCCGATGGTGCGCAAGTATATCAAGGATTCACTACGCTATTGGGCAGAGGAATATCACATAGATGGCTTCCGGTTTGATTTGATGGCGTTAATTGATACACCGACTGTAGAGCAGCTTACCCGAGAGCTTCGCGCTGAAATACGTCCCGATCTGCTGATCTATGGTGAGCCTTGGACGGGTGGGGAGTCCCCGCAGCCTTTGCTTACATTAAAAGGAACGCAGCGGGATAAGGGCTTTGCCGTTTTTAACGACAATTACCGCTCTGCCATTAAGGGAGATAGCGACGGTACCGGGAATGGGTTTGCCACGGGGGCGGAAAATCAGGAGGAACGGGTACTTCAAGGTGCTTTTGGAGCTATCTATGATTTTACAGCTCATCCATCAGAGACCGTCAATTATGTAACGGCCCACGATAATCTCAATTTGTGGGATAAAATTTTGACGGTGAGACATGTGCGGGAGAACTGTCGTTTTCCGCAATGGGAGCAGGGGAACCCCAAAGATGGAAGGACAGCCGAACAAGCCGTAGCTGAAGCAGACCCGTATCAGGAACTGGATGAAAGTAACCTACTTGAAAACGAAACTGTACGTAAGTCTCTGTTGGCTAACGGCATGATTCTGACATCGCAAGGTATTCCTTTTATCCATGCAGGAGATGAACTGCTGCGTTCCAAATATGGAGACCATAACAGCTACCGAAGCTCTGATGTGGTAAACGCTATCCGGTGGAATAACAAGGCGAGGTTTCGATCCGTGTTTGACTACTACCAGGGCTTAATTGCTTTGCGGCGCAGTCATCCGGCATTCCGTATGGATCAGCGTGAGCTGGTGGAGCAGCATATGGAAGTCCTGCAAAGCAGTGGGCATGTGGTGGCTTTTGCATTGAGGCATCATGCTAACGGCGATGCCTGGAATTATATTGTGGTGATTTATAACGGTTCGGATACAGAGCAGACAATATCATTGCCTGCGGAATCGGATCGTTGGCATGTGGTCGTGGATGCACACGGGGCCGGGAATGAGACACGCTATGAAGTGGTAGGCCATCGTGTGACTGTATCGCGCTGGTCGATGATGGTGTTGTATGATCAGGCTGGACCTCCCCAAGCCTCCTTTTTGACTGAGCAAGATCAAGCTAACGAGCAA
The DNA here is from genome assembly GCF_015710975.1 of Paenibacillus polymyxa. Lineage (NCBI taxonomy): Bacteria > Bacillati > Bacillota > Bacilli > Caryophanales > Paenibacillaceae > Paenibacillus > Paenibacillus polymyxa. Next base: position 3,374,483 of record NZ_CP049783.1, read on the forward strand.
GTGGATAACGAAACGAAGGGCTTAGATGAGGGGACGAATCAAGAGATTGCAGGTACAGCAATGACAGATGCCCAGCGAGGAAACGATAGAGCGGTTATTCCGTTTCGTACGATTGAACTGATCTACGAGCGTGCAGACCGGCAATACTCTGGCTGGAATGTGTGGGTATGGGGCACCGGACACCAGGACGGACATGTTGAATTTCACGATTGGGATGATGGTCGGGCAGTAGCCCGCATTCGGGTGGCTCCTGATGTACAGCGAATTGGCTACATTGTCCGCCTGAATCACTGGGATGCCAAGGATGTGGAGGCAGATCGATATATTGATGTAGATCCGACCCAGTCTGTGATGCAGGTATTGATTCATAGTGGCAGAGAGGAATATTTATTACTGGTTAACGATAACCGGGCGGGATAGACTTGTATGCCTGGTTGCCATATATACACGAGAAATAGCATTTTTCGATCATTTCGAGAAATGCTATTTTTTTATGCAAATGTGCGTCAGTTTCAGAAAAAAGGGGTAAAATAGAATTATGGACTTGTTTAGTTTTGCCAGCTTGCTGGCTTATATTCTGTAGTACGACTGGTAAACAAGCAAGATTCTTGGAGGAAAATCATTTGTAAGGTAACCTGAAGGAGGTTGTATATCATGAGTTCTAATGGAGGAAGTATTCAACTAACCGCCCAGCCGAGAACAGAGAAGAAGGGTTCGGCCATTCGTGGATTGAGGTTAAAAGGACGGATTCCAGCTGTGGTTTACGGCTCTGAAATCGAGGGAACCCCTGTACATGTCGATGCCAAGGAATTTAATAAAGTAATCAGAACCGGACGTTCAGAGGTTTTTAATCTCACAGTAGAAGGCGGAGAAACGATTCCAGTCATTATTAAAGATTATCAACAGCGTGACAACCAATGGTTGCATGCCGACTTTTTGAAAATTTCCAAAAACAAACCGCTTCGCGTGCGTGTTTCGATTGATTATCAGGGTACGCCTGTAGGTACAAAATCAGGCGGTATTCTGCAAGTTCAAGAAACAGAAGTCGAGGTTGAAGGTTTGCCTTCTGACTTGCCGTCCACTATTGAAGTGGATGTATCCGCACTGGATATTGGCGACAAGCTGAGCGCAAGCGACTTGAAGCTTCCTAAAGGCGTGACGCTGCATGTCTCTGAAGAGGAGTTGCTGGCATCCGTGATCGTTCCGCGTGCAGTCGAAGTAGAGAATGCTGCTGTGGAAGGTGATGCAGCGGCAACTGAAGGTGCTGAAGAGGCTTCCGAAAACAAGGAATCTTAATGGATTCAGCAGGCACATTAAACGTTTGCTAATTAAAGAAAATGATTAAACTGTGAATTAAAACCGTTCCCTGTTAGAGGGGCGGTTTTTGTCTTTAAAGTACGACCATCATTCAATACGCGTTCTGATATGACGATATATATAGTATGGTATTTACATTTTTATTTTATAAATACCTAATATATCTCTAAGGAGCGCGTACACAATCATGGACAGAACGAATGAATTGTTGTGGCAAAGAAACAAATTGGTGATCATTATTTTTTGGATTATGACTTTGAGCAGCATCATCCCGGCAGTATCTAATCCCTCGATGTGGATATCTAGCGGTGTAGGATTAGTAGTCGCGGCAGTTTTGACGATTCTGAATATACAAAAGATAGGAATCCGGCTTATTCCTTGGATTATTACATTTTATAGTGCATTAATATGTATATTTGTGAACTTATCTAGTGTGGAGGTAGTGACTACGATCTTTATTTGTTCATTGTTGCTACTCTACCCATCTTATCCATATTTTCTGGTAGCTATGACTTTAAATTTATGTAATATTTTTATACAAATTACGATCGGTACGCCTGCAACTCTGCCAGCTACCGGTTCTTTGCGTTATGTACATGAATTTATTATTGTAGGGCTGATTGGGTTACTATTGTTAGTGGTATCGGTGTTAAACCAAAAGCAGTTTAAGATAACGGAGGAACAAAATAAAAATATGGATGCCACAAGGCAACGTATTGAATTTCTATTTGAGCAAGTGAGGCAAGCTGTAGCGGGATTACATAGCTTTACAGAACGATTCAGGAATCAAGTGGATGCTACAGGCAACGTGACGAATGAAGTCGCTATCGGGTTTCAGGAGGTTGCCAAAGGGGTAGAAATGCAAGCTTCGAATATCACTGAGGTAACCGATAACTTGGCTCAGTCTGATCGGCACGTGCGCGAGGTTGCCGATCATTCCCGAGAGCTGAAGCAGCTCTCCGAAGATACGAAAAATGCCGGGGGTAGAGGGAGCAGTCAACTACTTGCACTAACATCTCAAATTAAGGATTTGGGTCGGGTGATGAGTCGTACCAAAGAAGAATTAGATGAGTTTAAAGTGCAGAGTGACAATATGTCTTCCATGCTTAAAGATATTACTCAAATCTCAAAGCAAACCAATTTGCTGTCCTTGAATGCATCCATTGAGGCTGCCAGAGCAGGAGAGCATGGGAAAGGATTTGCGATTGTGGCTGGAGAAGTGCGTAATTTGGCTGAAATGGTTGGAAACACCTCAGTGGCGATGGAAGGTATTTTGGAGCAGCTGAGAACTCAGATGGATTCTGTTGTAAGTCAATTTGACATGGGACAGGAAAGATTACAGCAAAGCATGGAGTCGGCACATTCGACCGAAATTGTACTGGAAGATATCCTGCAAAATGCCAATAAAGTATTGGTGCAGGCTGTGGAGGTAGAGTCCAGTACGAATAGTATGCAACAATTTTCGTCTCAGGTCGTTCAAGAGATGATGGAATTTTCCAGTGTGACAGAACAAGCAAGTGCAGCGTCTGAACAAATTTTGGCTGGAGTAGAAGAGCAGCAAAATATAACCTCCAATATGGTGGCGGGATTTAGTGAGCTGGAGGCATTGATTATTCAGTTGAAAGAGCTGGTCCATGATCAGAATGAGAACAACAGCTCTAGTGAAATCGGCAAAAGTAAATAACCGAAAAGCATCATCATCGGACTAGAGATCCGGGGCTTATCGCTAACAAGCGGTATCCCCGGTTTTTTACTTCTTATTGGGAAGAAGGGAATGAAGTGGGAAGTTTTAGAAGCTATAATTAGATGGAAGTTGATGGTATAATTTGTGGCAGTTTAAATGCTTTGGAACAAGGGGGAATGACGATGATGATGGGAAAGCAAGCACCTAAATTAAAAGCAGGAGACGAGATACGCATTCTTTCGCCATCCCGAAGCTTGTCTATTGTTTCTGAGGAAAATCGACTGATTGCTCAGAGTAGACTGGAGGCGCTTGGGTTTAAAGTGAGCTTTTCACAGCATGTGCTGGAAAACGATGACTTTGCATCTTCTTCGATAGAGTCTAGAGTAGCTGACTTGCACGAAGCTTTTGTCGATCCAAAGGTAAAGGGCATTCTGACCTCAATTGGGGGCTATAATGCCAATCAGCTTCTAGCCCATCTGGATTATGATCTGATCGGCGCTCATCCTAAACGATTATGTGGCTATTCGGATATAACGGCGTTAAGCCATGCGATTTATGCCAGAACAGGGCTTATCACGTATGCAGGACCTCACTTTTTGACGTTCGCCATGTTGCGAGGAAATGAATATACGACGACTTATTTCCAAAGGTTAATGTTGGAAGAGGGTAGCATTCAAATCCAATCGTCGCCAGAGTGGAGTGACGATGCTTGGTATCAGGATCAGGATCAAAGAAGCTTTCACCGCAATGCGGGTCCATATGCGATTCATGAAGGCGAAGCAGAGGGTACGATTGTGGGCGGAAACTTGTGTACTCTGAATTTGTTACAGGGAACCCCATACATGCCAAGTCTAAAAGGAACCATAGTGTTTGTTGAGGATGATTACGAAAGCTCTCCCGCTACATTTGACCGGGATTTGCAATCATTGTTGCACCAGCCTGAATTTGATCAGGTTAAAGGAATCATCATAGGTCGATTTCAGAAGGCTTCGCATATGACAGAAGAATTGCTGCGGCAAATCATTCGTTCGAAAAGAGAATTGGCATCTATTCCTGTGATTGCAGATGTCGATTTTGGTCATACCACGCCGCAGTTTACATATCCGATTGGCGGGAAGGTGCTTATTCGTGCCCGTAATGGCAGGGTAGGAATTGAAATATGTGAATAATGGGTTTTTATTTGGGAGGAACGCATGTGAACGCCTTGCTGGAAATGCTGATGCAGCTCTTTGAGCGCGCAGCATTGTTGCTGATTTGTTTGTTTTTTATTACACGTATCCCCCGATTTAAGGAAACCTTGCAGAAGAACAGTCATTCTCCGGCAGAGCTGACTTTACTAACATTGATTTTCTGTATGTTTGCCCTGTTTGGTACCTACACCGGGATTGAAGTTGAAGGCTCGCTGGTTAACGTTCGAATCATTGCAATTATGGCGGGCGGTATTTTGTTCGGACCCTGGGTTGGGATCATTACAGGTATTGTATCGGGGATCCATCGTTATCTAATTGATATCGGGGGAGTGACCTCGATTCCGTGTTTGATTACAAGTATTCTGGCAGGTGTGGTGTCAGGATATATCGGCCGCCGGGTCAATCGTTCCAAGAGATGGCTGGTCGGCATCGCTGCAGGTATGGTCTGTGAAGCGTTGACGATGCTGCTCATTCTGGTAATGGCAGAACCTCACGGCCTTGGTGTGGACATCGTTTCCAAGATCGGTCTACCGATGATTATCGGAGAGGTCAGTATCGGTTTAATCGTTCTATTGATCCAAAGTGTAGAGGGGGAAAAGGAGAATATCGCAGCAAGACAGGCCAAGCTGGCATTGGATATTGCCAACAAGACGTTGCCTTATTTTCGTTCGATTAATGCGGAATCCTTGCATACGATTTGCTCGATTATAAAAGAAGACATCAAGGCAGACGCGGTGGCGATTACGGATACCCGAGATGTACTGGCTTACGTCGGATTTGGCGAAGAACGCTATCATATCGGGGATGAAATTATTAGCGATGTGACTAAATCGACGATCCGCAGTGGTAAAATCACGATCCGCAACCATATTGCTGACGACAAAACGCCCCAAATCCAGTCTCTGCTCATTATCCCGTTAGAGGAGCGGGGAGAAGTAACCGGAACCCTAAAGATTTACTACCGAAAAGCTTATAAAATCACGTATCCGTTGCAGACGATGGCGATTGGCTTGTCTCAGATCATTTCTACGTTAATGGAAGTGTCGCGTGTGGAGCAAATTAAGGAAGCGGCGAATAAGGCCGAGTTAAAGGCACTCCAGACGAAGATCAACCCTCATTTTCTGTTCAACGCGTTGAATGCCATTGCCTCGACGACGCGCACCAAACCGGATAAGGCGCGAGAGCTGATTATTAATTTGTCAGGCTATCTGCGTTATAATTTGGAGCTGAATGATGATTTGATCGAAATTCACAAGGAGCTTCAACAGGTGTCGGATTACGTAGAAATTGAAAAAGCTCGCTTCGGCAATCGGCTTCAGGTGGAGTATGTAATGGATGAGGTGTCCGTGCGCATTCCGAGCCTAATTATCCAGCCCCTAGTTGAGAATGCGATTAATCATGGAATCCTCAAGAAAAAAGGGCCAGGTACAGTAACCATTTCTGTAAAAGACCGTGGCGAAAAGGTGCGTATTTCTGTAGCTGATACCGGGGTGGGTATACGGGACGATGTAGTGGATAACCTATATCATGATCAAGTTCCGGCTAAACAGATCGGCTTGTACAATGTGCACAGAAGACTCAAGCTGATGTACGGTGAAGGAGTCATTATTCTTAAACATGATCCGGGCACCGAAGTATATTTTGACATACCAAAGGAGAAGTCATGAAGGCCATAATTGTAGAAGACGAACTTCCGGCACGTGAAGAGCTGGAGTATCTTATTCAGACTCATAGCAGTATTGAGGTGACCGATAGTTTCGAGGATGGACTGGATGTATTCCGGTTTCTGCAAGATCAGGAGACGGATGCGATCTTTCTGGACATTAACATTCCTTCATTGGACGGGATGCTATTGGCACAGAACATTAGCAAATTTGCTAAAAAGCCCTATATTATTTTTACGACCGCCTATAAAGAACATGCGGCGCAGGCTTTTGAACTGGAGGCGTTCGACTACATTCTCAAGCCATATGATGAAAAACGGATCGCATCCATGCTGCATAAGCTCGAAAATGCTTATGAGCAGCGAAACGCTCAAATACAGGAACCTGTCCAGGCTGGGCAACCCCGAGCTGCTGAAACCAGTACCGTTGCTGCTCCGGGGCGTATTAATCTGCTGAAAAATGACAAAATTATCGTAACGGATGCAAACGATATTTACTATGCGTGTGCGCAGGAAAAGGTAACTCGTGTCTTTACAAGGCACGAAGAATATACGATGCCGATGAGCATTTCGGAATTTCATGCCCGGTTGCCGCAGCAGGACTTCTTTCGCTGTCACCGATCGTACACGGTTAATCTGTCGCAAATCCGTGAGATTGTACCCTGGTTCAATCATACGTATCTCCTGCGATTGCGTGGACTAGAAGCAGAAATTCCGGTGAGTCGTAGTAAGGCCAAGGAGTTTCGGCAAATTATGCGACTTTAAAGGCATTTCATTCCGCTATATGTGCATTTCATTCCTCAAACGATTTCTGGCTGACATGCAGGGTTATAATAACCGTGTAAACAGAATCCTTACAGAATTGCTCTTTCACAGGCGCAAAGCGTACTGGATTCACGGTTATCATCATAACAAATGGATGCTGTAGAGCCGGAATGAAAAGAGGAGATCAATATGAAATCAAATAGCGGAAATCGCCTGCTGGTCGTACTGGGAACGATTATTGTCCAGATGGGCTTAGGTACCATTTACACATGGAGCTTATTTAATCAACCGTTGGTGGACCGCTTTGGCTGGAACCTCAGTTCGGTCGCTATTACCTTTTCAATTACCAGTTTTGCACTCGCGTTTGCTACGTTATTCGCAGGCAAGCTACAGGATAAATGGGGACTTCGTCGTCTGATTTTGTGTGCAGGTGTCGTACTAGGGGCAGGGCTCATGCTCAGTTCACAGGTAACTTCGTTATCCCTGCTGTACATTTTGGCAGGTATTGTCGTAGGTTTTGCGGATGGAACGGCATATATTACATCACTGTCAAATCTGATTAAATGGTTTCCTGAGAAAAAAGGACTTATTTCCGGTATTTCAGTTGGGGCCTACGGTACAGGCAGTCTGATATTTAAGTATATTAACGGTTCGCTGATTCAGTCTGTTGGCGTATCGCAGGCATTTCTATATTGGGGTATCATCGTGCTGATCATGATCGTCGGTGGTTCTTTCCTGGTGAAAGAAGCAGTAGTTGTGAACAAACCTTCGGAACAAAATGGGGCTGTACAGCGGGACTATACCGTTAAAGAAATGCTGCGCACCAAGCAGGCATACCTGCTGTTCGTCATGTTCTTTACCGCTTGTATGAGTGGTCTCTACCTGATCGGAGTGGTCAAAGATATCGGTGTACGGATGGCTGGCTTGGATGTAGCAACAGCCGCCAATGCGGTCGCTATGGTCGCTATTTTCAACACGGCGGGTCGGATTATATTAGGTGCGCTATCGGACAAGGTAGGTCGTCTGAAAGTGGTAGCAGGTGCACTTTTAACAACAGCAGTTGCAGTTACAGTACTGAGTCTGGTACCCCTGAATTTTGGTTTGTTCTTTGCCTGTGTAGCAGGAATTGCTTTTTGCTTCGGTGGCAATATTACCGTCTTTCCTGCCATCGTAGCTGATTTCTTCGGTCTGAAGAACCAAAGCAAAAACTATGGTATTGTGTATCAGGGCTTTGGCCTTGGTGCGCTGGCGGGGTCATTTATCGCTGCCTTGCTCGGCGGATTTATCCCGACCTTTACCACAATTGCTGTGCTGTGCGTCGTATCGTTCCTGATTGCCCTCACCATTCGCACTCCAGAACAAGGTAAAGGCAAACTGCGCAGCGAACGGAAGAAAAATACCAACGGTGTGCGCAGCATGAAGCCAGGCACAAAATTAGGTTAAACGATTTGAGAAAATAGGACCAGATGAATGCCAAAAGACCTGTCATCATTTCTCTAAGGGAGATTATGGCAGGTTATTTGTTTTTCCAATAACCTGATTTACGGTATAATAAAAAGACGTGTAATAAGCCGATATATACAAAAGACATAAGCTAAGAACCTGACAGGAGGACGAGTCATGATCGTGGATACAAGCGGGAATCTGCTTGCCCGCAATACGAAGCTGCGAAATACATATCAAATTCGAAGCGCCTTGTCCCGCAGTGAGCTGGCCATCGTGTATACGGCAAGGCTGTTGGATAACCGAGAAAAGGTGATTGTAAAGGAATTTTTTCCGAATGCGCTGGCTTTGCGGGGGATGGATCGAAAAACGGTCACTTGTAGCGCTTCTATGCAATCCAAATATGTAGAGTTTATGCATTATTTCTTGCGTGAAGGGCAAATGTTGAAGGAATTAAATCATCCGGGGGTTGTCGGTTATATAGATCACTTTGAGGAAAATGGAACTGCTTATCTGGTCATGGAATACTGTGCAGGCAAGACGCTGGATCGAATGATGCAAGAAGAAGCTGTGCCAACGTCTGATCCTACTTTTTTGTACCAAACGCTGCTGCCATTAATTGATGCCTTGGAGTATATACACAACAAAGGAATTATTCATCGGGACATTAAGCCAGGCAATATTATGGTTGGGGAACATGGCAACATCAAGCTGATTGATTTTGGCTCTGCTGTGCATTTTGAAGGCAAGGAGCATCCGATCTTCACGACGGCAGGCTATTCTCCGCTGGAATTTTACTCTAACCGTTCGCGGCAAGGACCTGTATCGGATATTTATAGCTTGGCCGCAACGCTGTATTATTGCCAAAAAGGATCACCCCCACCGGATGTGCCAGGCAGATTATTTGCAGATCGGACCGAACGGATTCGGATCGAAAATGCAGGGATTTCACTACTGCCGTACGTGATTCGGCGTGGCCTGGAGGTACAGGCTAACAAGCGTTGCCGCTCACTTCGATGGTTTAAAGCCGCACTACGTGCGGAATATTGGATAAAAAAAGGGAAGCGCCCTACTCTTACGGTTCGTTAATCGTAAGAGTAGGTGCTTCTCTTTTTTATTCCGACGGACGTTATCCTGTCGGAGCTTGAATATGGTCGGTGTACACTGAAGTGTTCGGCTTAATCGCCTTGTACCGCAGCTCAATTTCAGTGACGCCGTCCTCAAACGTGATGTACAGTTTATCACCATACGCCATGACCGCTTTTTTGTTACGGGTCAATCTGATTTTTCCATGCTGCAGGGCGCAACGTGTATCATGTTTCACGATCAGAGTCCCTTTTTTACCTGCGGAAAATAGGATTCGTTCCGCTTCTGGTAATGGTTCGTGAACGTCAAGCGTACGGAATAACTCCTGCAAGCTGACCTTATGACCCGGAAAGGAGGTCAGCGGCCAAGATTTTACCGGAATCTCCTGTCCACTCGCTGTAGCGAGAAAATATCCTTCGATTCTTCCAGCAAACTGCGGCTTCGGTCGCAAGAACCAATACAGAAGAGCAGCTATCACAATGCTGATGGCTACCGTCCATTTAATGGCTGTATACCGGGATTGGACTGAAACGGTCAGTGTAGCGCTACTGGATGCACCTTCTGGATCGGTAGCGGTAATCTTTAGCTTCGTGTCACCTGTGTGAAGCTTGGATAGCAGCAGATCATTACCATTAATCTCGGCATTAATTGTATCCTCAGAGGCTCCTGAATCCAGCTTATAATTCAGCTTGTCATGATTGGGATCAACAATAAAATCCTCTAAACTTCGACGGGAGTCACCGTCTTCTTTTACCAGATGTATCGTCAGGTCTTTTAAAGCTTGTGGTGCTGCATTGGTGGCGTGAACTTTATGTACAATTCCCTTACGGTACCACTGCGGACTATCCAGAGATAGCTGCCATGTATAATCACCCGTTTGTGGGAACGCATATTCGGTATGAAAGGCTCCTGACTTATAGGTCATAGGCACCTTTTTAGCTGTACCGCCTTTTACAGGGGTAACTATAATATGGGCTTGAAGAGATGTATATACGGCCTCATCTGTAAGATTTTGGCCATCCGGTAACAGGAGCTGAGCTTGAAATGGTGTCGCTTGTCCCTTCAGCAATTGCATAGGCTTGTCGCCATGAGTTGCTGTTGTTTGCGTTCCTCCTATAGTAGCTTCAGCTTCCAGTCGGTAGCTGCCAAGTAAATTGATTTTAACCAAATCTCCGCGTATGCCTCGTAATTTCAACTTCACTTTACCTGCTTGTGGATGCTCAATTTTCAAAATTGCATATCGGCTCGACTTGTACCTACGGACATTTTCTGAATTGGAGTATAGCTGGGTTTCCAGCAGGGGATGCTCCGACAAAAGCACCAGATTGGCTTCCTCCATACTAGAGTCCGGTAGAGTCACCGTTAATTCTTGCATCTCGCCAGTGGTCGTAATTGCAGCAACTGGAACGAGTTTGGAGCGAATTTGACTGGCAAAAATACGATTCAGAATTTCCGGTAGATCCTCAGCACTACTCGTAATAAAAGAAGCTCCTCCCGTTTGAGAAGCGATCCGTTCGAGTTCTTGCCGGTTTACCGTGCCATCATGGTTCAGGCCAATCGTATACACCGGGTATCCCTTGGTCTGTGCAGATTTGATGACAGAGGATACATCGTTATTCGAGTCACCCTTGGACCGAGAACCAGAAGAGGCACCAAAATCAGTCTCTCCATCTGACAATAAAATCATAAAAGGCTGACGCCCTTGGGATGCTCCGGCAGCTAGCAGTTCTGAGCCTTTACGCAGCCCAAGTCCCAAATCTGTATAGCCAGAACGGTTCAACATTCTGATTTCCTGCTGAATTTGCGATTTTTGCGCTGCCACGCCAATCGAGGTAAGTGGTTTTGAGGCGACAACATGATGGTTGTAGGCGACGAAACCTACGCGTGTACGGTCTGCATCACTTAAGTCCATAAACATACTAATGACTTCGGCGGCAATACCCTCGGGATCCGTGTCTCTCATGGAATAGCTGGTATCCAGTACAAAAACAGCATCGTAACCCTCAATCGGAGCAGTCCCCGAAGATGCTGCATTAGCCTGATTTACAGTGCAAATGACCCCGTTTAAGCTCATTTGGAAAAATAGTACAAAAGTCATGAAAATGATAATTCCTAGTTTCCTTATTCTGAACATAAGCTCCTCCATCGGCGAGACCAATGTGGGCGTGCCAACTCTCCTAATCCTTGGGATATAAGGGATAAAGGATCAAAACAGCTGAAAACCCTCACATTAGCCATGAATTTGATACTTTTACGCTTATCAGAAATATCCAATGAACTTCTATCGGCAATTGGATTCCATTTGTGAATATTTCCCTGAAGAAACAGGTCTAACATATCATAAAAATTACGTAATCACGCATAAAATGAGCCAAAATGCCCTATTTCAATCTGAGACTACAGAAATTGACAAAACTAAAGGGTGCTTTGTATGATAGCTCTCGTATCAACGGCAAAAATTGGGATTGAAGTTAGGAATACGAAATCATAAATTTGAAGTTTCTGTGTTATATGACTTTTGATTTTGAATTTTATCTCATTTGAATGCCTTGCCGTTAAAAGCCGAATAGCGCTTCGGACCGATTTTCGAGGTTATATGCCTGTACCGTAAATGTGGTATAAGCTCAATCCTTTGACGAATTTAAATGTTAAGTAGGGGGGAGGAGGCAAATGAACTAAAAATGAATATTCGTCCGTTTCAAATTGGACATCCCATGTCCGAATATGGAGCAATGGACCTATACTCAAACTTTATTCATTTGTCGACAGCGATGGAAATCATTTATCAAACCAACCGGACAATGCTTTTTGAAGAGATTAACCCGGAAAAGCTGGACCTGATCACCATTGTAGGTGATGTGAAGGGTATCGACAGCTTGAGCGATGAGAAGATCAAGGAAATTAATCAGCACCTTCTGGTGCGCAGCTTTGACGAATTTTTGGATAAGTTTTCACCGACCGTGTATTCATTTTTTAACGCGGCCAATCAAAAGGTCGTCTACACCCTTAAAAAGCCTGAGGGAATTGATGAGGATAGCATTTCTGAAATTCGTATCAATCAAAGCAATGATTTTCTGAAAATGTTGTTTACGCTCATTGATACTAAGCGCAGTCAAGGTATCACCAATGTAGATTTCAAGTTTGAAAATCTGCTGGATATGATTTCACCGAAAAAGGTTATGGATGATATTCGTCAAGTCCGCAAAGAAATTCACTATATGTACGGTGAATACGACAAGCTGGATGATGGCGATCCGAAGAAACTCGACATGGGTGACAAACTGAATGCCATGTTCGAGGAAGCGAGCCAGAACTATAACAACGTTATGGCTATGCTGCCACTGGCCATTGAGGACATCAAAACCCGACTTCTGCTCGGTGGGGCCCAAGAGGAAAACGCCGGTGAGTTGATCCAGGTGGGTATGCTCTCCATTGGGGAAAGCGGCGAACTGAAAATTATTGAAGCGCCGAAGAGCGAAAGTACTGAACTGATGCTGTTGGATGAGAACAGCACTGGCGATCTCTCCCAAGTATTCGAAGAAGATTACAACTCTATCACAGATACGCCTTCTGACTATGTGAAGGACTTGGTGGTTCGCACGTTTGTGCCACTGCCAGCTGTTCAGACCAAGGTTGACACAGCGGTTGAAGTTCAGAACTACAACACGTATCTGGAGTTCTATAAAAATGCCAAGGATGATTTTGTAAAGGCGGTTAAGCCGCTGGTAGAAAAAATCCTCGGTGTCAAAATGTTCTTCGATCAATATGCGACGAAGAGCAAAGGGATGCTGCCGACAATGCTGGTGGCGAATAACAAGCTAGACATGCTGGTGAAAAGTAGCAATATCCCGCGTCTGGAAACGTACCTGAACACCGTAAATGCCAAAAATGAATTCAGCGACACCATCTGGTTCGGGATCGTTCCATCTATCGAGCTTGAAGCAGCCGGTAAGGTAAAAGTTTCTCGTGAACGCTTTAAGGGCAACGAGAAGGTCATAAAGCAGGGCGGAAATTCGATGGAATCGCTTTCGATGCTGCTGCAAGTCGTGAAGGATTACAAAATTCAAATGTTCTTTAACTTTGAATCCGGTGAAGAGACGACCTTCAACAGTATGGCGACAGCAGGCATCGATAAATATGTCGATAAATGCGCCAGTCTTGTACGCAGAGAATATAGCGAATTTGCGATTCCTTGTGTACCGAACTTTACCATTATTCCGAAGGATAAATCGGGTGTCATTATTGATAGCAAAATGCTACAGACCGAAGACGGTGTGCAGCTCTCCAAGGAAAAAGAAGATATTCTCAAGCTGTGGATCGAGGGCGTATATGTGGGCGCTGCCTATGTGGCCGCTGGCTTGGTCGCTTCCTATCAATGTCCTGAATACCTGCGTGAGACGTTCAAAACGGTCAATAAAAACTTCCCGGGTGTACGCTTCGACATTGAAGCTGGAGACAACAGTCTGCGCACGGTGACGACGATGGCCAAGGAAATCACTGGGTTCACCAACACGATCAAGGATGCCATCAACCGTAAAAACTTTGGCTTTGTATTTTCGTCCGAGAATGCTCAGATTCAGGATAAGGATATCCGCCGGATTACTGTCTACAAGGCAAGAAGCATGGCGATGTCCGAGGACGGCTTTGACTCTATCTACAAAACGCTGGTCAGCACGTACATTGAACGTATTTTGCGCTACCAAACAGGTGACTTCAAGCACGAAAATATCGTCCGCTTCTTTAGTAACAATCCGAGCAGCCAGAAGAGCAAGTGGCTGAGCAGCAGAGGATCTGTGAACTCGATCATTCAGGACGGAGATGATATGAGCTTCATTATTGACGAGAAAAGCAATATGTGTCATATCGATCTGGTCTTCAATGGTAATGTGAAGAACCTGGAAGTCATGATCACTAAGGGAACCAGCTCGGTCAAATCATGATCCGAGCACTACGAAAGATGGTAGAGGCGTTTCTATCCAGAACCGCCTTTATACATAAATCGCGGAGAAGCCCTGCTTCTTCCGCCATCATTTTACCTAATATCAAGGAGGCAACACACATGGGATTCAGATTGAAAGTAGAAGGACAAGAAACAATCGAGCTGGGCTTGGATAACATCCAAACGGTTATTTATGACACCGATACACCGGACGATTCCAATGCACGCTCCACTGACGTAGGCTCCACGCTGCGCATCAGCGGTAAAATCATCACAGCAGTAGATGGTGACAGCGCGGATGACACACTGAAACTGGCTTTGTGGTCTCTGGTTCCTGCTGAAAAAGCAGACAGCTACCGTAAAGTAACACTGGAAGTTATCGCAGCCGATCAAGTGGTGCGTAAAATCTACTTCCCGAATGCTTTCGTTGTAGACTACAACGAGCACTTCGGCGACACAGAAGGTGTAGGTGCGTTTACACTCTACATCAAACAAAAGAAAGACAAAACCGAGTTGGCTACTATCGACGGCGGATATCCGGTTTAAGCTTAACGTCTTAACGTTAAGCGTAGCTTAAACACACACTCACCCGGCGCATACGTGAAGGGTGGATAAATATTAAGAGGCCTACGGGTCTCTTAATATTTATTTTTTTCGGAGAGGGGAACATCAGACAATGACCAACTACTATGAGCTGCTCGGTGTCGGCCGGGATGCTTCGGGGGCAGAGATTAAGCAAGCTTACCGTAAACTGGCCAAAAAGTATCATCCTGATACCAACCAGGGAAGCGAGGAAGCAACGCGCAAGTTCAAGCTGATTCACGAGGCTTACAATACCTTGCGTGACGAAGCATTGCGGCAGGCATACGATGCTGAGCTCATCCGAAAAGCTACGGGAACTAGCGGAGAACAGCAAGATAAAGCGAGAGGGGCAGCACCTTCAGGCGGTACGCGTAGGACAGCTAAAGGATTCAATCCGGCTGACATAGGCACTGATTTTGAGCAATTTTTCGGCTTTCATCCGAAAACGAAGGAGGGCTCACCAGGGAAAAAAACGAAAAAATCCGGTGATCCGACGGATACCTCAGCCATGTTCAACCAATTTTTTGGTATTCGTAAAAAGTGATGATTTCAGGATAGAAACGGGGGAAGCAAGCAGTGAAAACGGCGCAGAGCAGATGGGTTTTCATCATAGATGTTGCCATGTTCGGGCTGATGCTGGCGATCGCCTTTTATGTGTTTAATCGTACAGGCTACAGCGGTTTGAAGACTGTGGTCGCGATAGGTATTGGGATTAGCGTGCTTGTATACATACTGCGCAATCTGGTGTCCGTGGTACCTGTGCCCAAGCCAAAGGCAGAGCGTAAACGGATTACCAAGCTGGTGTTGATTGATGAAGAGGGTGAGTCCGTTAAAGAATGGTACATCGAAAGCGAAACATCATTGTTAATCGGCAAAACGACATCACGCTCTGAGGCAGATATTGATTTAGCAGGTACAGATTATGCTTCCTTGGTAAGTGTGGAGCATGCGGTACTTAACCGGGTAAACAGCGACTGGTTTGTGGAGGATGTGGATTCCGGCAACGGTACCGGGCTACGGTCTGCGAACGAAAGTGTCACCAAAAAACTGGAAAGTGGCGAACCTTACCGAATTTACTCAGGAGATTTGTTATATATTGCCAATACCAGGCTGCTCGTTAAATAGAAGAAATTGCACAACACGTAGATCGCTGTAAAGATAATCAAGACAATGGGGGAAGGAACCGACTATGAGTTTGACAAGATGCCCGAACGGACACATGTTCAGTACACGAAAGCACGGAAATACGTGTCCTTATTGTAATTCGGTAGTAAATATAGCCGCACCCAAGAGCGCGGAACCAGCAGCGAAAACAAACGTTGCGGGAGACGATGACAAAACCATGCCGTATTTAGGCGAGACGGTAGGGATTCACCCGGTAACCGGATGGCTGGTATGTATCGAAGGAGCACAGGTGGGTCAGGACTATCGCATTATGGCAGAAAAAAACTTTATCGGGCGCGCAGAGGAAATGCATGTCCGTATTATCGGAGACAACACGATTTCCCGCAGAAATCATGCGGTCATTGTGTATGATCCGAAGAAACGCAACTTTTACTTGCTGCCAGGCGATTCGTCAGGCTTGGCGTATCACAATAACGAGGCGGTATATTCACCAGTGGAGCTGGCTGCTTATGACGTGATTCAGCTCGGACGCAGCAAATTTATCTTTATTCCGCTGTGCGGCGCTCATTTCGAGTGGGATAACGAAAATTAGAACGGAAGTGGGCAATGGTGCAGGGAGGTAACGAGATGCAGCCTTATTTTGTTGTATGTGGAGCTGCGGTGCTGTTCGCTGTTCTTCTCATCATCCGTATACGACTGACGCGAAGTTCCAGCAGCCGTACCGTGAGTGGAATTGAGATTGGAAATGGTCAAACGATCGGGAGCCGGAGCGAGCAGGATGATTATTTCTCCAGTATGACCACTCCTGTGGGTACGCTGGCTGTTGTTGCAGACGGGATCAGTGGGCTGGCTAATGGACGTATGTCCAGTACCTTGGCTGTGACGACTTTTACGAAGGCATTTGCCAAGTTAGAAGATGCAACGAATTTGAACGGATATTTTGCAGAGGCGGCAACCCAAAGCAATCGCGGTATTTTGCAAAATTTGAATGGGCAGGGCGGGGGAACGACGCTCGCGGCGGTCATTGTGTGCGGCTATCAGCTGTATTACGGAGCGGTGGGCGACAGCTTGATTACAATTTACCGCAATGGTCACTTTCAGACAGTCAATTCCAAGCATACAGCGGAAATACTGCTGGAGGAACGAGTGCTTGCTGGACAAATGACCTCGGAGGAAGCTAAAACGAGTCCTGTACGCAATCAACTGGTCAACTACTTGGGTTATGAAGGCTTTGAGAGCATGGAACTGGGGAATGCACCGATTCGCCTGTATTCGGGTGATTATGTGCTGCTGTGCAGTGATGGCATTCAGGAGGCGCTGACTGAGATTGAGCAGGAAGAGATCATGCGCAAGGGCGGAACACCGCAGGAAATGGCGGATGCCATGATCGACACCATTAACGATAAAGGGTTTAAAAGTCAGGATAATGCGACAGTGCTTATTTTGGCGATAGGATGAAACAAGAAAGACGGGGGTAGCGATGCGCAAGGACAACAGCGATTTTAGTACCGCCTTTGTGTCGGAAGCGGGCTCTTATATAGATAACCGGGACTATTTTGCATTCATGGAGACGGACGACATGGCCTGTTATGTCCTCGCAGACGGTCTGGATTCGGATCAGGAGATGCGCAGCGCAGAAATGGTAGTCAAAACGGTGCTGGAAAACTTTATGGAGAAGCCTTCCATGTCCAAGCGGCGTTTGATGAGAGATCTGCGTGAAGCGCAGGAATGGCTGCAATTTGAAAGCCGTCGTGTCCGGCTTAAGGCCAGTCTACTGATGGTAGTGACCAACTACAACAAAATGGTGTACGTTTCGTGCGGTAATGTGCGGCTATATCATTTTCGCAATGGAAGGCTTAATTTTCGCAGTAAGGATCATAGCCTGGCTCAGTCACTGGCAGATGATGGTCGTATTCCAGACGAAGCGACCAGTACACACGAGGAACGGGGGAATCTGCTGGAATACTTGGGGAATCCGAATGGGGTTCATGCCCATTACGCCAAAAAGACACAGCTTGCAGATGGAGATGTCATGCTGCTCGCTACATCTGGGATGTGGGAGGACGTTGAACTGGCGGAAATGCTGGGTGCGCTGGAGGAAGCGAAGGACCCGGGTATGCTGACGGATACGTTGGAAGAGGTCCTGCTGAGCAAACAGCGCCGGACGGTGAATAATTACACGGCTGCCGCCATTTATGTAAACAAAGTTTTCCAGGAAAAGCCTAAAAACCGTCGTAAGCTGATCAAACGGATTTTGATTGCGTTGCTCGCCTTTGTAATCGTGGGCGGGGGAGCATGGATTACACTGGCGCGTATGGCTGCGAACAAAGCGGCTGCGCTGGAAACGATGATCGAATCGGCTCAGGCTGCGGATGATTATGCAAGAGCTGGCGATTATGCAAAAGCGCTCAAATCCTACAGCGAAGCGAAAAACGCGGCAGTTAAGATTAATGATAAAATTCACAAGCGGTTGTACACGGCAGAGCAGAAAGTATCTCAATTGATGGTCGACGGAGACGGCTATGTGGAAAAGGCCGATTTTACCAAAGCTGAAGCCAGCTACGATAAAGCACGGAAAAGCGCCGGGCTATATCCACCCTTTAATGTGAAGGACATTGAGCATAAAATCGACCAACTGGACAGCTATGCCGAGACGGCGAGCTGGATGAAGGACGGAGATTTAAAATTCCAGGGTGGCGATTACACAAATGCACTCAAGCTGTACAAAAAAGCAAATAAGGCTGCGATGGAATCCGGCTATACGTCCGCGCAAAAAGAGCTGGAGAAGAAGATTACAGAGACCAATGATAAATTGACAGCTATTCAGCAGCAGCTCAAGGAAATTCAAGCTGGCAAGCTTCAGGCCAAAGGGGATCGGCTGATGAAAGATCTCGATTATGAAGGGGCCATTGATGCTTATAGCGGGGCACAGGAGATTTATCAGGAGATTGATAAGCTCGAAAGTGTTCTGGCGCTGGAGCGGAGCATAGCCAAGGCGGAGGAAAAGCAGAGCGCGGAGCAGCAGAAAAATGGACAGCTTCCTGCTGGATTGGGATTGTCTGACGGAGTGTTGAACGACACAGATGCTGGAGACGCAGCGAGTGAAGCTTCATCTTCCGCTGCGGCAACCTCTGCCACAGCATCGCAAGCGAAGGCTGCGCCGACGGCTTCAGCGGGTGCTACGCCCGCGAAGAGGGAAGCCTCTCCGACTGCAAAAAGTGGTGGTACGGGGGATGGCAATGCCGCTTCGACCAAGGCGGACACCAGCAAAGAGCAAGGAACTGCTGATTCTGCTTCTAAAGCAGCCGGGGCGTCTAATTCAGAGAGTCAAGATCAGGCTGCTGCGAACGGGAAATAAGTTTTTATGTTCATTGAATGCTGGAGCCGGAAGGGAGTGAGACGTCGTGAAAGAGCTGGTACAAGATCGTTTGAGCAAGATGGACGATTTAGAGCAGAGACGTTTACTGAAAAATATGATGGCGGGGGTATTTATGAACCTCGTCGAATATCAGGAAGAAATGACCCGCCAGCTAGAACGGCGGGTATTTGAGGAAATTGAGAATACAGAAGAAAAGTTTGATGTGTATGTGTCATTGACATCGCGTGAGGACTATGACCCGATTCATGAATTTTTATATCCTGTGTTGCCCTCCGATGCAGTAGAAAAACAGGTAGACATCAGTCGTGTGGCAGAGGTGGTACGCGAAGGCGGGGAGATGCCGCTATTTACGCTTTTTCTCGAAATGGAGACCGAACAAATCTCGGCACTGGTACGCAGCAAACGAATTTTCTTAGGAATGCTGGTCACGGAAACTGCAAACTACCCGATTCGTTTTCGTCTGGAGCATAACCGATCTTATATGTTGGAGATTGAGCAGTTGTATCATACATTTATGCAAAATGGTATGCCGTGGAAAACGATTAATCATCCATACGCTTATAAATTTGTGGACTGTGTATTGATTGGTGGGGACGGCGAGCCGGCCGCTCATGAAGAAATCCATGAAATCTCGATTTCGTTGGAGGAATTCGACGTTTATAAGAAAGCCGATGTTTTTCCGCTGTGGAACATTGAAAGACTGGCTCTAAAGAACAGCGGTTTTCCTATACCAGCTATAGATCGTGTGAACTACGAGCATGTGCTGCCTTTGCGTAAAACAGGATCAGAGCATGGTTACCTGATTGACGGGACTGAAAGTGATATCCGCTATATCAAGCGGACAGAAGAGGAACTGACGATTGTCACACCACGTGATAAATCTGGCGAATGGAATGTGATGAAGGTTACGAAACCAGTTACAACCAAGCTTAGTCGTCAGACTTTTCCGGTATTGTCTAATCGGCGGCAGGACAGCTTTTTGGGTCGCTATGCAGGAAAACAGGCCGTGATTGTCCGGGCTAAAGCAGAGATCACGCGCATCGTTAATTCGTTTGAAGCGGCACAGGGGCTAGAGCTAGAGCGTGTGGACATCTGGGGAGGTGCTGGGCGAAATGATATAAGCAACCTTGTAACCAAAACTCAGACGTATCCGTTAAATCCGTTTGTCAGCGATAATGTACGGACAGAGGATGGCAAGCAGATCATGCGATTGGGGTTCAGACGTGGTTCTGAGGATGTGTTGCCAACCACACCTGCTTACATTTTATCCGATTTAATGAGCTTTCTGGTGTCGGAAGTGCAGATGTATTTTCCAGAGTACAAGTGTGAAGGAGAATGGGTGTGAATTACGTTTGGGATTTGCTCATGCGCGCAAGGAAACAGGGGCTGGATGTAGATAAATTCCGCTTCGTACCCGCTGTCAGCTATTCTCCGTATATGGAGCTTAGCTTGGCTGAGCTGAATACGTCCCATTTGGAGCAGGTAGTGGAGATTAATCCGTACTACCGCTTTTATTCTATTTTTCGGGATCTGTTTCCACCGGATGCAGCAGAGGATCTGGAGCTGAGAGAATCGCTATTTGATATTATGATGCATTTTCTGGCGGAGATCGATTTGTATCAAGGCATGAATCGGCGAGAGTACCATATCCGGTTTGTTCAGCGTGATATTGCGGATGGCATCTTTGGCCCGAAGGTAAAGGAAGCCTTTGGACAATTAAACCGTGAGGAACAGGACGCGATTGCTGAAGGCCTGCTGCGCCTGTATGAGACGGGGGAAGCCGTACATCTGTTAAAACAAACGATGCGTCGCGTCTTCCATCGCTCGATCATTTACACCAACTGTGAGGAAAAAGACGAACTACTCATATATATTGGCCAGGAGGAGACGATGCTGTCACGAATCAAAGTCGATCTGATTCTCGATTTGTTTCTTCCAGCACGGTTTACGACGGAATTGTATTGGACCAGTCATTTCGGCATTTTGGAGGAAGACCCTACGATGAAAATTGACGCTATCGCCCTCTATTAAGGCTAAATGGCTAAGAAAGGACATGTGAACGATGAACGGACCCTATACATACAGGTTGCTAGACCCGCTCACCGATCGAAAAAGCGCTCGCTTCACGACCAAATACACGCGGGCGGAATTGGAGCAAATGACGACCTTTCAGTTGCGCGGGATATGTGATAAAGAGCGACTGGTCGAGGGCTTTGCGAATCGTCTGGCACGTGAAGAATTGATCCGCGTAATTTTGCGATTTCGAAGCGCGGAGGAGCATCTACTCATTACCAGACCCAATCCTGACGGTTTTGAACGTATGCAATCGGCACTACAGCGCAACTGGAATGACCGCCCGCAGGAAAGTGGCGGTATTCGGGTTCCCGCCAAAATCACGCTGTATCAGGGTGTGCGCACAGGTCGCATGGACAGCTATCGGATCGAATCCGATTTGCCTTGGCTGAGCTCATCTAATGTGCTGCTGGTGAATGCGACAGGAGAATTATGTGGTGTTTTAAATTTGGTGAAGGATGAGGGACGAACAGGCGTATATTATCTTTCTCGTCACCGCGATGCTGAACTGCGAGAGACGTCCAATCATAGCTATAGCTTGTTGTTTCTGCGAAGACAGGAATCAGAATATTTTTATAACCTCTACTATGGAGATAAGCCGATGTTACCGCTGAAACTTCAGGGTCACCGAATCCCGGTGGCAGAGCTGATCATTCGGGGCACGGAAACAACCGATGCGGTACTGGCGATTGATTTTGGCACCTCGAACACCACGGCAGGTGCTTATTTGGATAGTTCCTACGTTACGGCCCCTGATACAGGGATGAGCAGCACAGTAAGGCTGGACGCTATCAATTATGTGTCATTCCCTGGTCCAGAAGGTACGGAAGGCGACTGGATCGAAGTGCTGCCGACCGCCATTCGCGTCGCGGACTGCTCCAATCCCGAGCACATCGTTTATGTATTTGGGGAGGAGGCACTACGTGGAAGTGATGTGGCAGGCAGCCGTGCTACGGTATTGCGGGGGATTAAACGTTGGGTCAATGACTATAAGCGAATCGAAGAATTAATGGATTCTGAGGGGAATACAGCAACCGCTTCCCGCAGCGATATTTTAGCGGCGTTTATCCGTTATGTGATTGCTACAGCCGAGCAGCAATTTAAGTGTCGGTTTCGCAATTTACACTTTTCTGCTCCTGTCAAGCTGCAGCCCCAATTTATTGAGATGTTTAGCGATATTTTGCCTGATTATCGGATTGAAGCGGAGGATGCGCTGGATGAAGGGCTGGCAGTGCTGTACAACACGTTGGCAGATCAGATGGAACGAGGAACTTTTGCAGACGGTGAGGAGTATCAGGCACTTGTCATTGATTGTGGTGGGGGCACGACAGATTTGTCTTCCTGCCGCTTCCGGATTGAAGATGGACGTATTGCTTACAAACTGGATATTCACACAACGTATGAGAATGGGGATACCAATTTTGGTGGAAATAATCTGACGTATCGGATTATGCAGTTTATGAAAATTGTATTTGCAGGTTATTATGCTGCTGAGACGCGTTTGCCTGACACTGATATTGATGCTCTGATCGGCATTCCTTCGGGAGATTTGTACCGTCATGTGGATGAGTTTGGGGTAGATGCTGTATACGCAGGGCTGGAGGAACGCTATCGTGAGGCAGAGGCGATCTTGCCTACCGCGTTCAAACGGTATGAGCATGCTACACGGGATGAATATCAACGGGTACTGAGTAATTTTCATCTGCTGTGGAGTGCGGCAGAAAATATGAAAAAGGAATTTTTTCTACGTACGGGGATATTGCGCAGCCGCTTTGAATCCGAGCAGGTATTATCTGCTGAAAGCGACCTGAACATTGCCGTAATGGATCGTTGGCTGGTTTCGGTCATTGAGAACGGACGGTTCCGTGATGAATATGGTCTACCTGATGTGGTGTTTAATATTCGTGAAGTACAGCAGCTACTTAAGGCAGATATCTACAATATTGTGCGCAAGTTTCTGGATGATTTTTATTTGGAGGGACGCTTGCAGGATTATTCGATTATCAAGCTAACCGGGCAGTCCTGCCGGATTGACGTGTTCCGCGAAGCACTCAAGGAATTTGTACCGGGGCGCAGTATTGAGTTTCGACAAAAGGCAGAAGACCTGAGCCGAGTACCTGAGTTGAAAATGGCCTGTCTGCGCGGGGCTATTCGTTACCTGAACGCTAAAAAAATGGGAACCATTGAGCCTGTCATTACCAATCATATTCCAGCGATTCCGTATACGGTCAGCGCATGGACGCATACGGGGCGTGAGAAGGAGCTGATTGCGAGTTTGGAAAGCAATCGGGTACGCGGTTCTATTGCCCGGCCGTCTCAAGCGGTTGAAGTGGAATTCTTCCTGACGGCCAACGGGGGCAAGCTGCGTCAGCGTCATGTGTACCGGAGTCGGCCAGATGTCTTTGAACCCATGCCGTATGAGGAAATTGCTGTGCTGTACGGGCAGGATATTCCACAGGATGATACGGACTCCATTCGCAATGAGGAGACGAAATATTTTGTTTTTGTCGGGGATAGTCGTTGGGGCTTTTACGTCGTGCCGATTACTCGCCGTGATGAATTGCTGTATCTGGGTCCGAAGCGCTTTTATGCCTTCGAAAATGATCTCTCCGAGCTGGATTTCTTTGACGGCACGAAATAATAAATTAAGGATTTTGCAAAATGCAGAAATCAGAAAAGCACACAACACATGGAGGGAATAACATGCTGTATGCAGGTTTTTGGAAACGAACTTTGGCCTATATCATTGACAGCCTTATTTTAGGATTTGTATTTATGATTATCGGACTGGTCTGGATCATCATTCAGGCCATTGGAGATTGGGTGCCATCTCCGGCAGAAACCTCTATGCTGACAGACGGGCAGTCTGCTATTTTTACTATGCAATTATTAGGACAAACTTTGATGAATTTGGGGGCTTCATGGTTGTATTTTGCGATCATGGAATCGTCCAAATGCAGAGCTACGGTGGGCAAGCTGGCTCTTGGTATCGTTGTAGTAGATGAATTTAACCAAAAGCTGAGCTTTGGACGTGCGAGTGCCCGCTACTGGAGTAAAATTGTATCGAGTATCATTTTGTGGATCGGTTTTATCATGGCAGGCTTTACAGCTAGAAAACAGGCTCTTCACGATCTGATTGCACGTACCTATGTTGTGGACAAGCGCGAGCTGAATTATATACTGCGCGAGCAGGCTGGGCGCGGAGCCGGGATGTAAAGGTAGATCAATAAACTCTGAGATTAAACCTCAGTCTTCAATCGGGGGAAGCACGATGGATATACGCAGATGTATAGAAAAGAATTTTCGCCTATTTATTGGATTACTTGGAGTAAGTAAAGCTCCACCCACCACCGATGATGGAGTTATTGTTCCGCCTCCTGCGCCTGGTGTGAATCGGCTATCTGTTCCCTTAAATAAAGAAGAATAGAGAAAGGAGGAAACCCCATGTTAACGCATATCGTTCCAAGGTTTGAAAAAGGTCGCATTCTCAAAACCGAGATGCTGGAAAATCTGCGGGATTACCCCCGTAGCTTTCTGGATATCCGGTATCAGGATTATTCGGATGGTATTATTACCGGAATGAATGTGACCGTCGGGGAACATGCGCTGACCGTAGGCAGAGGCATTGTAAAGCATAAAAATAGATTATACCTGCTGGAGCAAGAGCAGGAAGTTTCATATGTGGCTACGGGGCGGCTATCGGTGTTGAAGCTGCTCTTTTTGGAACAAACCGATCGCCCGGATTTCACCGTGCATCATGCAGATATTGTGCTAGAGGCCGAGGCTGAGATCGGATTGGATGAACTGGAGTTGGGCCGATTCAAACTCAAAGATGGAGCCGTGCTTCGCTCCAATTATCAGGATTTTGCCGATATGGCTACTGAGTTCAATACATGGAGTGATATTCATGTCCCGTTTGCGGGGTTGTATCAAAGTACGTTGCGCCCAGAAACGCTGCGCTATTTTGCATCCGAGCTGCTCAAAAGCGGTACAACCGATCCGATGGATTGTATGTTTGCTATGATGTGCCTGAACCTGGAGGCTGTAGACAGAGAATCTATCCAGCATTATATTGCAAACCGAAGTGGTGTGGAATATAAGGAATATTCACATGCTCAGCTCCATAGGCAGCTGGTGCTGATTTTGGAAGGAGCCGGACGGGGGAAGCGCACAACAGGCCGCTGGCAGGGCGGTGGAGCTGGACGGATGATTGTGGATTAGAACATCAGATAGAGGAGTGGAGTATGCATCCCCTCTATCTTTACTTCTATGCCCCAGTATTTGTTAAATCAATCCGGTGTAAGCCTATACATTTTTTTAAATAAAAAAGATGACATATGTATAAAAACAGGCATAAAGTCACTAAGACTATAGTCGCTTGTTTGGTGAAGTATGCATTCCTTAACCTGCTGAAATTCGACATTTTATAGGCTAGATGGATGTGCTTGAGACTAAGCTTGAGGTCAACAAAGTTGTCATATCAAGGAATACGTCTTTTAAGAAATTATAAGTGAGAGAGACTTGAACGGATAAGTTGCAGCGATTGCGCAATTGTGCTTGTCCATGATGAGTCTTTTTATATCGCTCCTCCATACCTTGTAAAACCAGTCCGATTAGAGTAGAAAATTTGCATACATATGTATAAAAATGAGTATTAAGTCGTGGAAACGCCCTTTGCTACGGTGAATTGACAAAATATAAAGCAGTGGCTAATATGGTTGGGGACACGGGAGATATTGGAATTTATAAAGGGGTAATGAGTTTTGAATAAGAGACTAGATAACAGATGTAACCACAAAATGAGATGGGGCCAAACGATTTTGGGAGCGCTGTTGGCGCTTAGTCTGGTGCTACTCAGTGGAGGAAATGCATGGGCTTCATCCAGTGAACAGTTAAAATGGATTGAGGGTGGCCGAAAGGTAGACCTGGGAAATGTAGCTGCGGTTGATTTAGACTCATCTCTTCTTTTTTTGGATGCGGCTAACACTGCGAAGGTAAGCGAGATGAATCACGAAAAGCCATCTGGCAAGGAAATTGGGAGTATATTTCCGAAGGATGAAAATCAAAATTGGGAAGTTGTTTTTGAATACTATGAACTTGGACATATCAAGGATGATGAAAAAGAAGACATCGATGCAGATGCCATTCTAGATAGTTATAAAGAGGGTACGGAAGAGAGTAACAAGGAAAAAGCGGAAAGTGATCGCCTGTATGTTACAGGCTGGGATGTGGAGCCTTTTTATAATGAAACGACCCATAATTTAACCTGGTCTATGCTGGCGGAGGATGGGAACAAGGAAAAGCTGATTAATTATAATGTTCGTGTGCTCACTCGTCAGGGTTATATCTCTGCCATATTAGTGTCCGATCCTGCACATTTGGACGCGGATAAGAAGTTCTTGAATGAGAAAATATTACCCAAGCTGACAGTCAAATCAGGTGAGCGATACGAAGATTTTAATGCTTCAACGGACAAAATTTCTGAGTATGGCCTGACCGGACTGATTTTGGGAGGGGCCGGCTTGGCAGTAGCTAAAAAGGTAGGCTTGTTGGCATTAATCCTTGCTTTTATTAAGGGCGCGGGAGTTAAGGTGCTTGTCCTCATTGGTGCTGCTTGTGTAGGTGTGTTTGGTGTGATAGGCAAGTTTTTTGCCAAATTATTTCGCAAGAAAAAGTCAGAATCTATGCACAATGAAACGAATGCTCAGGATCAGTCAGAAACATTACAGTAGCTCTAAAGAAACACGCCATAATATAATTACTAACAAAAAGGTCAGGCAGCCTGATCAGTACACACTGAAGAGGTAGCATGGGCAAGAACATTATGAACAGATGATCATGGTAATGATAGACCCATGAATCATCTGTTTTTTATATTTATCCCTTGTAATACTTTCGGTATACCGCGGGTGTTGTGCCTTCATATTTTTTGAATATTTTAATAAAATACCCTGGCTCATTAAAGCCGAGCTCACTACTGATCTGGGATACAGGGATATCTGTAGCTTCGAGCAGCTGCTTCGCCCATTTCATCTTTAAGCGGGCAAGATAGCTGGAAAAGTTCTCACCCGTTTCCTTCGCAAACAGCCGACTAAAATAACTCGGACTAATGTGACACAAGTCAGCCATGGCTTTTAGAGAGAAAGTTTCACCTTTGTGCTCATAAATATATTCAAAGGCGGGTTTGAGTACAGGATTTCCGCACGGAATATCCTCATCCCCTGAGGAGTTCAGATAGGCATCTGCTAAGAAATTATTCATTTCTTTCTTAAGGCTTTCGATATGCTTCAGCGAGTAGCCAGGAAGAATATCAGACAATTGCGGACTGGACTGTATGGCCGAAGCCTTTTCGAACATTTCCGCGAGAAGATTTTTGTTCATTGCTTCTTCAACAATATAATTACACAATAAGGATAACATGTTGGAGATCATCTGAATTTCCTGATAGGTCATCGTCGGCAGATCGGCATAGTAGTCTTTAAGTTCCTCCCATTTGGAGCTGTACAGTTTTTCATTTTTTGATGTGAGGATTTGTTCCAGCTGTAAAGCGTTCGAAGGATCGGCTAGGCGAACCTGACCTGCCATGACGGCGCCAATGTACTTATCGTCGATAATGATTGGTACCGCGATGTCAACGATGTCATAATGACAGAGATAAATATAAGGTTTGTTGGAACGCACCGCTTCAAGTCCACCACGAGAGTCACATTTCTGGCAGTAGGGAAGGAGATTCTCATCTTGGCGAACCTTCTTGCAGAACGATTGACATTGGCTGTGACTAGTTACGGGATTCCCTCTATAATCGACGGTGAGAATGGCTAATTTGGTAACGGATGCTAATGAATCCTGCAACTGCTCCCACTTTTCCAAATCAAAGATTTTCTGGATGCTCAAATGTTCACGTATCAAGATTCTCATCCCTTAATGGTAAATTATCCTGTAAGCAACAACAAAAAAGTACAATTTACATGCTTCAGTGCAAAAAAATACGATTGCAAATTATAATATATTCCTTGATTCCTCCAATGTAAAGTTCACATGGTTCGTTTATAGTTTTAATCAGAACGAAACCAACACCATTAAAGGGAGGAATTATAGATGAGAAAAGCTTTTATCAGCCCAAGCAAATATGTACAAGGTGAAAACGAATTGTTGAATTTGGGTTACTATGTGAGTACCTTTGGCAAATCTGCTTTACTGATCGCGCATCCAGCCGATGTGGAGCGGGTGAAAGATAAGCTTGATTCCACTACGGAAAAGTATAACGTAACCTTTATTGAAAGCGGTTTTATGGGTGAGTGCTCCAGACAAGAAGTGTCTAGACTCCAAGAAATCGCCACTGCGAATGGATGTGATTGCATCGTTGGTCTCGGCGGCGGCAAAGCGATTGACGCGGCGAAATGTGTGGCACAAGGGGAAGCGCTTATCATCTGTCCTACGATTGCTGCGACGGATGCGCCGACAAGTCACTCGGCCGTTCTTTATACTCCAGAAGGCGCATTCGACGATTACGCCTATTTTAAACAAAGCCCGAGTGTCGTATTAGTCGACACCACTGTAATTGCCAATGCACCAACCCGATTCCTCGTATCAGGTATGGGTGATGCACTGTCGACATACTTTGAAGCCCGTGCGACCTCTCGCTCTTACTCCAGGGTCAACGCTGGACTGCCTAATGGAGTACGCGAGGGACAGTGTGCGCCAGCCGTAGGTACGAATGCGGCGTTGGCACTTGCAACGTTATGCTATGAAATGCTCTTAAAAGACGGTGCCAAAGCAAAAGCGGCATGCGATGAAAATCATGTTACACAAGCACTCGAAAATATCATTGAAACTAATATTTTACTCTCAGGTCTTGGCTTCGAAAGCGGCGGACTTGCTGCGGCCCATGCGATTCATGATGGACTCACCATTCTGGAAGGCACGCATCACTATTACCATGGAGAAAAAGTCGCGTTCGGTACGATCGCACAGCTGGTGCTCGAAAACGCACCGACGGAAGAATTACATCAGGTACTGGATTTCTGTTTAACCATCGGTTTGCCGGTCTGCTTGGCCGATATCGGTGTCGATCATATCAGCCAGGAAGAACTCATGGAAGTAGCTGCTAAAGCCTGCATTGAGGAGGAATCGATTCATGCCATGCCGTTTCCGATCACGGTAGAGCAGGTTGCAGCGGCAATTGCTGCGGCCGACCGGATCGGCAGCCAGTACAAAGCGGAGGTAAAATAGCATGAAAAAGGTCATCAACCGTACGGAAAATTTGGTTCTTGAGATGTGCAGTGGTATCGCGCTCGCGCATCCCGAGTTGGAATTTCTACCAAAATATAAAGTGCTCAAGAAAAAGGAACTGAACACGGAGAAAGTAACGCTCATCAGCGGTGGTGGCAGCGGACACGAGCCCGCTCACGCCGGCTTTGTCGGCAAGGGGATGCTCGATGCGGCGGTCTGCGGTGATGTTTTTGCCTCTCCTTCGCAAATTCAAGTGTATCAGGCCATCCGAGCAACAGCTGGGAAAAAAGGCACACTGCTGATTATCAAAAACTACAGCGGCGATATCATGAACTTTAGAAACGGCGCTCATCTGGCTGCTGAAGATGGTTTGGAAGTGGACTATGTAAAGGTCGAAGACGACATCGCTGTAGAAGACAGTCTATATACGGTCGGACGGCGCGGTGTAGCGGGCACGGTACTTGTGCATAAGATCGCGGGTGCAGTGGCAGAAGAGGGGCGTAGTTTGGCAGAAGTCAAAGCAGTGGCGGAGAAAGCCGCTGCGAATGTACGCAGTATCGGATTTGCATTGACGTCGTGCACCGTGCCGGCGAAGGGCTCGCCAACGTTTGAGCTCGGGCCTGATGAAATCGAATACGGCGTTGGCATTCACGGCGAGCCTGGAATCAGACGCGAGAAGCTGACAGATGCGGATACGTTGGCACGCAGAATGGTAACCGACCTCCTTCGAGACATGCAGATCGAAAACGGATTCAGCGGAGAAATTGCACTGCTGATCAATGGTTTTGGCGGTACGCCTCTGCAAGAACTGTATCTTTTCAATTATGCGGTCACTCGCGAACTAGCAGCGAAGGGAATCAAGATCAATCGATCTTTCGTCAACAATTATATGACAAGTATCGATATGGCGGGCATCTCAGTTTCAATCATGAAGCTGGACGACGAACTGCAAACCTTACTTTCCCATGAAAGCAACACGCCTGCGTTCAAGGTGTCTGGACCTGCTGATCAAGTCGTGTTCACAGACCTATCAACTGTAGCAGACGAAAATCGGCAAGTATCTTTCGAGGTGGAAACTGCCCCTGCTTTTGCAGTTATTGAGGATAACAAGATTACGTTGAACAATCTGATATACCTGGTTGACAAAATGAGTGAGGTTATCATCAAGAATGAGGTGCCTTTTTGCGATCTTGATTCTCATGCAGGCGATGGCGACTTTGGCATGAGTGTTGCCAAGGGGTTCCGTCAGCTGAAACGGGAATGGAGCGACATCCTAAACCAAGATTCCTTGACGATGGGAAGCTTTCTCCATTCATGCTCGCTCGTCATCATGGAATACTGCGGTGGGGCTTCGGGTCCGATCTGGGGCTCAGCATTTCGCGCGGCAGCACGATCTGCGGGTGAACGAAGCGAACTGACCATTGCCGAATTCGCAGATATGATGCAGGCTGCGGTGCAAGGCATACAATCGACAGGTGAACGTTCTTTCGGTAGAGGAGCCGTCGTGGGTGATAAAACGCTTATTGATGCATTAGTGCCATGTGCGGATAGCTGGGTAGAGAGCGCGAAATCAAATGTTGACGTGAAGGAAGCCTTTGTGCGAGGTGCTCAAGCCGCTGTCCTAGGGGCCAAAAAGACAGAAAACATCGTGGCGCGTATGGGACGTGCCGGAGCGGTCGGAGAGAGAAGCCTTGGTTATCCAGACGCGGGGGCTTATGCGCTTGGAGTGATTTTTACGGAGCTTGCTGAATGTTTGAACTAATTCGCTAATTCTTAAAAATTCAAGGTTTGTTCATTGCAATTGGGATGCATTAGGTTTATAATTTCAGACGGATTCAAAAGGCTTATCCCTGGATCCGTGGGAGTTCATCCCATCTGAGCAAGCATACTTGCATGCTCAAATAAGAATTAAGCGAGGGATTTACAATGAAAACCTGCTGCACCATCCAAGTTGACGAAGACAGTTTAGTTATTGATTTGCCAGAAGAAGGAACCACGCTAGAGTCCCTGCTCGGTGATATTGAGAGTTGTGGAGGCAGTGAAGAACCTTGGCTACAACTTATAGACAAGGTGATGGGTAACTCATCTGAGACTGTACTGACAGATCAAGCGACGGATGGCGGCGATATGAACGAAGATCAGGCAACCCAAGAACCTCAAGCTGCCGCTAAGGGGTAATAAGGACATCATACGTTAAGACGATATTGTTAACATTATCCGATCATATACAAGATCATGATAAGACTGCTGTACCGAGCTTAGGCATCGGGAAGCAGTCTTTTTTTAAGTTAAAGAGTTGCAATTGAGACTCTTTTTAACCTGTTAACCAGCCAAAATTGGCCAAATTTTTCAATAGCTAAATGAGACTTTTGTCCCTTCAGTACTCTACAGTAGCCAACTAAGGGGTACATATCCCAAAACCGTGACTTCTTATTCATTTTCTAGCATAAAGTCGAAATGTAACATGTAACTAACTATAATAGTAGTAACATCCATATACAGGTAAGTGACATCGAATGTTGGACCTGATCCTTTTATTGTATGAAGGAAGGGGCGAAAAAGCGGAGAACAACGTACTGATAAGTCTCATCTATTTTATTAAAAGGAAGGAATGTGTAAATGATGAACAGGCAATGGATCCTGCCAAGGATCGCAAAAAGAGTAGCAGTACTGCTAACAGCAGTGTTGCTATTAACGTTAACGAATGGGTTTAACTGGAATGCGTCAACAGCAGAGGCGGCCGGGACGACCCCTGTGGAACGTTACGGACAACTTTCAGTAAAGAGCGGTAAACTGGTGGATAAAAATGGACAGCCTGTACAGCTCAAGGGCATTAGTTCTCATGGCGTCCAATGGTTTGGAGATCTGGTGAATCAGGACACTATGAAATGGTTGCGGGACGATTGGGGCATTTCCGTGTTTCGAGTTGCGTTGTACACTGAAGAAAACGGTTATATTGCCAATCCTTCATTGAAAAATAAAGTGAAGGAAGCCATTGAGGCAGCACAGAAATTGGGTTTGTACGTCATTATTGACTGGCACATTCTCTCAGATGGCGATCCGAACATTCATAAAAATGAAGCCAAAGCTTTCTTTAATGAATTTTCCACTAAGTATGGTCATTTGCCTAACGTAATCTATGAACTTGCTAATGAGCCGAATGGGAATGTGAACTGGAACAATCAAATTCGACCTTATGCATCCGAGGTATCTCAGGTTATTCGAGCTAAGGACCCGGATAATATTATTATTGTAGGAACAGGTACCTGGAGTCAGGATGTACATGATGCAGCAGACCATCCACTTCCAGACAAAAATACAATGTATACCGTGCATTTCTATGCGGGAACACATGGACAATATTTGCGCGATCGGGTTGATTATGCACTGAACAAGGGTGTAGGCATTTTTGCTACCGAGTGGGGGACAAGCGACGCTTCGGGTAACGGTGGCCCTTTCCTGAATGAATCCAAAGTATGGACTGACTTTCTGGCTAGCCGTAAAATCAGTTGGGCCAATTGGTCGCTTGCTGACAAAAATGAGACCTCGGCTGCGCTGTTGCCTGGTGCAGATCGCAAGGGTGGATGGCCTGATTCACAATTAACAGCTTCCGGCAAATTCGTAAAACAGGCAATTCTGGAAGGCTCCAGCAGTTATGGTGGAGGAGGAAGCAACGGCGGAAATACCGGCGGAAACGGCAACAATGGCGGTAGTAACGATGGTGGAAATAGCGGTGGAAACAATGGTAACGATCACAGTGGAAGTACACCAGGCGGTAATAATGAAGGGATCGTGCTTCAATATCGCACCGATGATACGAATGCCAAGGATAATGCGATCCGACCTCAATTTAATATCAAAAATACGGGTAAAACAGCTGTGAAGCTGAGTGATCTGAAAATTCGCTACTATTATACAGATGAGAGCAAACAAGCTCAGCAGTTTTTTGTAGACTGGGCCAAGATTGGCAACGAAAAGGTAAAAGCAACTTTTGTAACATTGCCAAAGCCGAAGGTCAAGGCAGATAAATATGTAGAAATTTCTTTCACAGATGGAGCAGGAACGATTCAGCCCGGCGGCGAAACCGGGGAAATTCAATCCCGTATTCATGCTGCAAATTGGAGCAACTTTGATGAGACCAACGATTACTCCTATGGTGCTACCCAAACAGCATTCGCAGACTGGGACCATGGCACCGTATATCAGCAAGGTAAGCTGGTATGGGGTATAGAACCCTAGAAATTCAGCCATGACAAACTTGGCTGGAGTGAGTAAAGAGATGGGACTTTTGGTTGCACTCTTTTGAAGAAATGAAGTATAGCTTATGCGCCTTTGGTATATGGATGATGGAACTTTAGAAGTAAACAATTTATACTTCAGTTCCGATGGATATACTACTAAAGTACCATATGACATTCGACTTTTGTGGTATCTATATTACAACAAACCCCCGCTGTTGCCTTTATAGGCAGGCGGGGGTTTTAATGTTAATGAAAATCAGCCTCTGTTCATCTGTGTTTATACCAAATTAAAAGCTTTGGCCAGCAGACGGTAGGACTGAACACGTTTATTGAAGTCATGAATGGAAGAAACGACCAGTAATTCATCGGTACGATACTGCTCAGCCAGTCTTAGCAGCTGTTCCTTGCACTGCTCAGGAGTACCAACAACACGCCATGCTGCAGACTGGCGCAGCCGTTCACGATCAAATTCTGTATAGGGATAGGACATGGCTGTTTTCACCGATGGAAGAGAATTCATTTCTTTACCCTGCATGAGTAAAAGGAAATACAAACTAGCACTGGATGCCAGCAGCTCAGCTTCCTCTTCAGTTTCAGCGCAGGCTACCGTAACTGCCGCCATGGAGTGAGGCTTATCTCCTAAAATCGAAGGCATGAATTGCTCGTGGTAACGCGCGGTAGCTTCTACGCCGCCCGGAGTACCGAAAAATTGGGCAAAGGCGTAGGAGGCACCCATCATCGCGGCCAATCTGGCGCTCTCCCCGCTGGAGCCAAGCAACCATAATTCAGGAACGGTTGATATCATCGGGGAGGCATGAAGGCCAGCAAACCGATGATTGTCAGGCACCGAATCATGGAAATAGTCGATTAAATCTAGAATCTGCTGTGGATATTGTTCGACAGCTTGGTATTTCCCTTCCTGCAATGCGCGAGTAGCCAGCGGCAAGCCGCCTGGAGCACGTCCTATTCCCAAGTCAATGCGTCCAGGGTGGAGCGCCTCCAGTAACCGGAAGTTTTCAGCTACTTTATAGGCGCTATAGTGTGGCAGCATAATGCCGCCTGAACCCACACGAATCCGCGATGTGTGAGCAGCCAAATGGGCAATCAATACCTCGGGACTGGAGTGTGCTAGTGTTTTGGACGCATGATGCTCGGATACCCAATAACGGCTGTACCCCAGTTGATCAGCTTCACGCGCTAAATCTGTTGTATTAGACAATGCATCTTGAGCAGAACCGCCTTCAGGAATATGAGACTGGTCCAGTATACCCAGTTTAAGCATTTTACAATCACCTCTTACACAACTGTATCAAACACAACCCATTTGGTCAAAATTCAAAACTGGATAGGTTGGAGTTTGGGCATCTTTTCGTTATAATAAAGGATGCATAAGGGATGAGAGAACATCTCTGCTCATGGAGAGGGGACTACATTTGTGTTAAGAACACCTTTAGGGCGTGTCCGGCTCATGCTCTGGATTCAAGCTATAGCGTATTTGGCGATACTATTCACCCACCAGCCGCTGCAAGCTGCGGGCATGACCCAGGCGGTTATGGTGATTGGTAACATATACCGGGTGAGCTTTCTGTTGCTCCTCGTCGCTTTAATCTATGGAAAAACCGCATTGCATTGGTCTTTACGGCGGCCTCTTTTCATTATGTTTGCATCCTTCATTCCGTTTGGTCTAATGATTATGGATTTTGTTTGGGTGCGAAAATGGACAGGAGATTCGACAGCAGAACAGAGAACTGCATCGTAAACTTTACAGGAGAGGTGCTTCGCTGTGAAGTGCGGTAGGAGCTTGTCTATGGAAGCGAGATTGGCTCCGATGCAGTAGAAAGAACATTACGCAGATGGATGCGTGGTGTTCTTTTTATTATGCACCGGAGAAAAGCGTTAACTCAATATAATGCTAAGGTTTGAACTAAAAATTCAGCCGTCTTGCGTCTGTGGAAACCTTCAACCCAATGTCCCGTGAACGGATAAATTTCAATCGTCTTTGGTGATTCAATGCGGTTGTAAGCAGCGAAAATCGTCTCTGGCATACACACTGTATCCTTCAACCCTACAGATACCATGACAGGGATACCAATGCGATGAGCTAGATTCATCACGTCAAAATAACTCAATGTATGTAGTACCTGCTCCAAATGCTCGGGGAAGCGGTTTGCGAATTCGGCAGCTTCTGTCAGTGAACTGGTAGAATTCATCATGCCAAAATCCATATGACACATATTAGGAATATCCGCTACCGTCGTAGCAACTTTATCGCTGAGCGCAGCCACCATTAATGCAAGTCCACCGCCCTGGCTGGCGCCACTGATTGCGATTTTAGCCGAATCGACGTCGGCTTGCTCCGCCGCCCAGTCTACGGCTCTAAGGGCATCGGTTGTAATCGTTTTGTAGTAGCAGGTATCCTTGTCCAATATTCCTTTCGTGACCCAGCCTTTAACGGTTCCGTGAGGGTCATTCCGACGGTCCCCCGTTTCTCCTCCCTGACCACGAACATCTACCGCCAATACAGCAAAACCAAGCATTAGCCAAGATGAATAATCTTCAGGATAGCCCTTTCCGCCTGTGTAGCCATGAAACAGAACGATGCATGGCAGCTTCTGATCTCCTGCAAATCGGGGACGTACATACCAGGCATGCAGAGGCGTATCATCGATCCCCTCAAAAGTGACCCGATAGGCCATCATATGAGGATACGGTGTTTCTACGGGCGTTTTGAATGCACGTACAGGTTTGGCGTGAACTTCTTTCAGTGTTTTGTCCCAAAATAAATTCATATCTTTAGGGGTGGTAAGATCGGGAACGTACTGCTTCAATTCGGCAATTCTTTTTTCAATAACATTCATAATCAAAAATTCTCCTTCATATAGAATGAGTTCTCTTAGGCATTACTCGGTAAAGTGGATTTCTCCAGCTCGCTCAGCAGTTCAAATGCTCTTTCATTAGTGTCTCCGCATGTATCCTTATCCGCATGAAAGCCACTGCATACAGCAGGACGCTCAGGTTTTCCAAATAATTGGCAGCGGTAATCAGGCGTGAGTTGAGGGCAAGGAACACCAGCGGGTTTTCCGTCTGGCATGCCGGGAATAGGGGAAGAAATCGTAATGGCAATGCAACATGCAGCACATCCTACTCGACACTCCAGAGGGGGTCACTCCTTAATAATCTGTTATTTTTGTAACTTATGCATGAAGTGACTTCAGTGAAGCCATAATGTGAGGATGGCACAAAAAAAGCAGGAATACAAGGATAAACGGATAGGAGACACACTTTTCACACAAAGAGCATAAATAATCTGGGAGGCACGTAGGATGGTATCAAGCCCCCAAATCAGCGTACCATTGAGTGGTAATATTAACCATTTGGTCTCTGTGTGTTCAAAAGGAGTTCGAGTGGTTAATAATAGAACACAACGATAAAAACTAAAACGAGGTGACGCAAAATGAGTTGGTTATGGGCATTGATTGTTGGTGGTATTATTGGTTGGTTGGCAGGAATTATCGCAGGTCGTGATGTTCCGGGTGGTGTGATTGGTAACATCATCGCTGGTTTTATCGGTGGATGGTTGGGTAGCTTGATTTTGGGAGACTGGGGTCCTGAAATCGGATCGTTCTACATCGTTCCTGCATTAATTGGTGCGATTGTGCTAGTCGTGATTGTGAGCTTGATCTTCCGTTCCGTTGGACGGAGCAGAGGCTAACTTTACGAATTATTGAATAGACCCGTCCCGATGTGGCGCGAGTTAAAAATGGAAAAAAGCTGCTTCCGCAAGGTTCACAAATGAACCTGTGGGAGCAGCTTTTTTTTGAGATAAAGTTACATAGTTTCTATTGAAATCGTCTGATATGAGGAACAATTAGCACGCCCAGCACGATACACATGCCGATGGTTGCAAACATACCAATGGTGAGGATACCGCCAAGCTTGTCCGCCACGGCACCTACGGCCAGATAGCCGACAGGAAGCAGTGCGAAGGAAAACATCAAATCCAGACTGGCTACACGTCCAAAGGATTCAGCGGGAACTAATTCCTGCAGGCTTGTCTCCCAGATGATCGCAAAAATCATAATACCAAATCCTTCGAGCATCATGCTCATAATCAATCCTGGCATCCAGGTGACTATGGACAACAGCAGTAAGGCAAGACCGCTGACAAAAGCTCCTAAGTAAGCGAGCAGACCGCGGTGTTTCCAATGCTTGCGCGATCCATACACAAAGGCTCCCAACATGGCACCAATGCCACTACTTGCCAT
Organism: Paenibacillus polymyxa; assembly: GCF_015710975.1. Classification (NCBI taxonomy): domain Bacteria; kingdom Bacillati; phylum Bacillota; class Bacilli; order Caryophanales; family Paenibacillaceae; genus Paenibacillus; species Paenibacillus polymyxa. The sequence goes on from NZ_CP049783.1 coordinate 3,412,467, forward strand.
TGCGATGCCGTATACGACTGGATTATAGCCATGATGCACCTTGAACAGCCATGGGATGAGCACAGCGATAATACCTGAATAACAGATATTAATGAAAGAAAAGGCGAGTATCGTAATCCATAGCCAAGGATGGCTTTTAAGAATAGCAAAACCTGCTATAAAATCCTTGAGAAAATGTTGTCCACCCTGATCTTCCTGTTCTGAACCGGTCTGACGTTTGCCGATGATGGAGGCCAAATGAGCACTTAGCATCCAAAAACAGGAAAATGATACCAGGTAAGCGATAGAATCCAGTCCAAAGCCGACACCGGGAGAGGAAAAGGATACAATAAAGCCTCCTAGCGGAGGACCGAGTAGACGAACAGCTTGTATGCTGATTTGACTTAGCGCATTGGCAGCATTGCGGATGTCCGGTGTAAACACTTGTGCACGTAAGGCTGAATAAGCCGGATTAAAGATACCATCCATCAATCCGTACAACGCAAGCCCAACGAATAGGAACGGCAACTTCATCCCGTCCGTAAACATCAGCACCGAAGCAACGAACATCAGACCAAAGCGGGCGACATTCGTGAACAGAAGGAGGCGAATTCGGTCGATTCTGTCCACGATCATTCCTGCGAAAGGAAGAATAAGTACATTTGGCAGCATATAAACCGTCATCGCCAATCCCATGATGGTGGTGGAGCCTGTCAGAGAATAGATAACCAGTGGCAAAATGACTGTCGTGACGGAGCTTCCTAACATCGCGATCCAATGTCCAAGCCATAAGAGGGTGAACGCTTTGGATTGTTTTAAAGGTGAAGTAAAGGTAGCCCAGGCCGAGTGCCTTCCTTCAGGGGATAAAGTTGTATTTTGGGTATCCATGATCACACTCCGGTAAATATTTCTAATCTGTATATTAAAACCTATTATACGAAATCTCTTATGTAATGGTACACAAAAAGTTGCTGCGAGGGCAGTGAAGATGAATAGCCAGCCTATGATGGAGTCAACCTAGAATAGAATTAGATGATAAAAAAATATAACTTACCTTTTGGATAGGGATTATTGGATAAAAGCATTGACGTGCGAAAATGAATGATGTACTATTCAATGACCAGCCTGTGCTAGGTTATCAAGAAAAAGGGAAAGAGTGTGGATAACATGAAAAAATTTAGTTTTTTACCGATTGTACTCATCGTGATGGCATTGCTGGTTTCGGCTTGCGGCAACAATGATAAAGGCACTAGCACGAATGATGCATCTACCGGAGGGAACGGTTCTAATAATGGAAAAGCAGATACAACGGCTGCAGCTACCCTTGAATCTGTAAAAGCGAGTGGCAAGCTGAGAATTGGTACGGAAGGTACCTATGCTCCGTTTACGTACCATGATGCTGCTGGCAAATTGACAGGCTTTGACGTCGATATTGCAACCGAAGTAAGTAAGCGGCTGGGTGTGCAACCGGAATTTATCGAGACACAATGGGACGGAATATTTGCAGGCTTGAACTCCAAGCGGTTTGACGCAGTATTCAATGAAGTGTCCATTACAGATGAGCGTAAGCAAAAATATGATTTCTCCGATCCGTACATTGTCTCCAAGGCGGTTCTGATCGTGAGTGATGATAATACGGACATCCAAAAATTTGCTGATTTAAAAGGTAAAAAGGCAGGGCAATCCCTGACTAGCAACCTGACTCAAATCGCAAAAAGCAACGGGGCGGAAATTGTAGCAACCGAAGGATTCAATCAAGCTATTGACCTCCTCACTTCCAAACGTGTAGATGCGACCGTCAACGACGGATTATCCTATCTGGATCTGAAAAAGCAAAAGCCTGATGCTCCAATCAAAAAGGTGGACGAATCTTCGGATGCTTCACACAGCGCAGCAGTATTTAATAAAGGGAGCGAAGATTTGATCAAGGAAGTCAACAAAGCGTTGGCTGATATGAAGGCTGACGGTACGTATCTGAAAATTTCTGAAAAATATTTTGGAGCCGATGTGTCCAAATAATAAAGGATGTCTGTACAATGGATGATCGCCAAATACAAATTATTATGGATTCATTATTGCCTCTGCTAAAAGCAGGGGTTTCTTTTACGATTCCGCTCACACTGATCTCATTTGCTCTGGGACTTGTGCTGGCGCTAATCACTGCACTCGCCCGGTTGTCCAAATGGAGAATACTCAAGCTGATCTTCGGCTTCTATGTATGGGTGATTCGAGGAACTCCATTGCTGGTGCAATTGTATATTATTTTCTACGGTTTACCTTCTGTTGGTATTACACTGGACCCGTTTATTGCTTCAGTGATCGGCTTTACGCTTAGCGTGGGGGCCTATAGCTCTGAAATTATGCGTGCCGCTATTATTTCCATTCAAGAGGGTCAATGGGAGGCGGGATATTCCTTGGGGATGACACGCTGGCAAGTGCTGCGGCGGATCGTGCTTCCTCAAGCTTCCCGTGTATCCGTACCCCCGCTTGCCAACTCATTCATCAGCTTGGTAAAGGATACCTCACTGGCTGCCACCATCACCTATGTGGAAATGTTCAGAACGGCTAATCAGATTGTAGCTACCACCTACGAACCGCTATTAGTTTATACCGAGGCTGGAGTTATTTACCTGCTATTTAGCACGATATTGACTGTGCTACAAAATGATTTGGAAAAGCGTCTCAGCCGTTTTTCCATTAGATAAAGGAGATTGTACCGGTGATCCAAATTCGGAATATACACAAGTCGTTCGGCTCGCTGGAAGTGCTTAAGGGGATTGGCGTGACGCTCGATAAGGGAAAAGTACTTGTGATTATCGGTCCTTCCGGTTCTGGTAAAACAACGCTTTTACGCTGCTTGAATTTGCTAGAGATTCCCGATCAGGGAGAAATTCAGGTAGGTGATATTGCCCTGAATTTTGCGAAAGGAACGAAGCTTCGACAAGAAAACATTTTGGCGCTGCGTAAGCGGACAGGGATGGTATTTCAATCCTACAACCTCTTCCCGCATATGACTGCCGTACAAAATGTGATGGAGGGGCAAGTCACGGTTCAGAAAAAAAGCAAGGACGAAGCGCGCAAACGTGCTTTGGAGCTGCTGAAGAAGGTAGGGTTGGCTGATAAAGCGGAATCCTATCCACATCAATTGTCGGGAGGACAGCAACAACGGGTCGGTATTGCCCGGGCAATGGCGGTCGAACCTGAGGTGCTTTTGTTCGACGAGCCCACCTCTGCTCTTGATCCCGAGTTGGTAGGTGAGGTGCTCAAGGTCATAAAGCAATTGGCTGCCGAAGGAATGACGATGGTTATTGTCACCCATGAAATGAAATTTGCGGCAGAGGTTGCGGATCATGTAATCCTGATGGATCAGGGCGTAATCATTGAGCAGGGTACGCCACATCAGGTGCTGGAGCAGCCGACCAGTCCACGGGCCATCCAGTTTTTGAATCGACTGAGTGGGGAAACGGAATAAACTGAATAGAAAGGCAGCTGCAGCCGGGGGTTAAAAATAACGCCCAGGCCAGTAGCTGCCTTTTATGCATCAGTGGTTCTCTTTTATTTCACTTTAATTTTTAATGTAATCAGAAAGGTAATCAAAAGAATACAACAGCCTATTAGGAATGGAGCGAACATATTCACATCAAATAAAAATCCCGCTAGAGTGGGACCTAGAATATTCCCGACACTCATATAGGCATTGTTCATACCAGCTACATATCCTTGCTCATTTCCTGCCATCTTCGACAATTGTGTATTAAGAGCTGGACGAAGCATAGCTGTGGCAAAGAAAATAAGGGAAGTCACAAGAAAGATACTCCAAAAGTCTTTGGCGAAGAGAAGTAAAATATAAGCGGCAGAGGTGAAGAGAAGCGAGCCTTTGATCAACCTTTTTTCACCAAACTGCTTGATCATTTTAGCAACAACCAATGCCTGCATACCGACGCCGATCACAGCACCTGCCGTTAGAAGGATTGAAATATGTTGCGGTGAGAATTGGAAGCGATCCGTTACATATAAGCCAAGAACGGATTCAAAGTTAGCGAGTCCAAAAGTCATCACCAGGACAATGACAAAGAACATCGCATATTTTGACTTTAATGATCTTGCATATTGTTTGAAAATAGATTCCCTTCGATGAGTTGTTGCCCGTGCTGCCTTCATTTGTTCTTTCGATAAGCTTTCAGGTAAATAAACGATTGAAAAAATAACTGCAATCATAGCTGCACCTGTTGCTGTATACAGCGGCACTCTCGTTCCATATCCTGCAAGAAGGCCGCCAAGTCCTGGACCAATGACAAATCCAAATGACATCGCTGCCGCTAGCAGGCTATTTCCTTTGGCACGTTCTTCGGTTGTTGTAATATCAGCTACATATGCCAGCATGGGCGGAATAATCAGGGCTGCTGCAACTCCTTCCAGAAGTCTTGAGGTGTACAGCATCCACAGCTCATCCCCAATAGCAAACATAAATTTAGCTACAGCAAAAATAATAACACCTACGACGATAAAAACTTTTCTCCCGTATCGATCAGACAGCTGCCCAGTCATGGGCGAGAGCAGGAATTGCGTTATGCCATAGGCCGCCACCAATAAACCGATGGCTCGCCCACTGGCACCAAATTCAATGATCAATTCCGGAAGAATAGGGGTAATCAAACCAACGCCGACCATAACAATGAATATATTAATCATGAGAATTACGAGTATTCTTTTCATACAAAAAAACCTCCTTATCCATTAGTTCTGGATAGGAGGCAGACATACGAACAAGAAGATACACTGCTCCCGTCAAAGAAGCAATGCTCTTATCGTTAATACCCAAAAGCCTACACTAATCCTATCCAGAAAATTCGTAAGATTACGTTTTTTCTTTGAAAATAGGATTAGTAGATCATTGGCTTAAGGTCACCCTTTCGGTACTTTATTGTTTATCATCGTAACATAAATTTCATAATGAGGCAATAAAAGGATGGATTAGAAAAACCCAACTCTTCCTTCGGAGGCATTTTTTAGCCAGTCCTGCTTGCGGCTTTTATCAAGCTCGCCCCGCATGCCTTTAATAATCAGCTCAATATCGGCTTTTCCTTGCTCATGCCATTCTAGAGCCGTGCTGACATACAGTTCACCAAGCTGAGCCAGGGAGAAGCCGTCCGTCATCGTTGCCGCCTTCTGTGTACCTGTCTCACCTGCAAAAACAAGGAAGTTACGCAGCTTGAGATACGCGAGTCGCAGCGCTTCGTCAGGCAAACTAATTTCGTAAGCCCGATCGAAACGCCCCGCCCGGTTCATCAGTCCCGGATCAATTTTTTCGGGATAATTGGTCGTTCCGATCAGGAAGATACCCTCCTTGGATGTAGCGCCGTCGAGCGTATTCAGGAAAAAGGAACGAACCTCCTGAGGCATAGAATCAATGTCCTCAATGACCAGTACCATTGGAGCCAGACGAGTAGCCGCCTCGAACACCTCTTTGACTGATTCACTAGTTGTATATTCTGTAATTTGCCAGTAAGCGGCCGGACCCGGTACACTGCTGGCAATTGATTTCACAAGTGTTGTTTTGCCGTTACCTGGATGGCCGTATAGTAGAATTCCACGCTTGTAAGGAATGTTATAAGTCTGATAGAAGGTACGATCTGCTTCAAAAAACTGATCAAGTGATCGGAAGATATCCCGCTTGATTTCTGCCTTCAAAATCACGTCATCCCGTGTAATTGCGCGGGTTATCGGTTCTGCTTGCCGAGAGAGTCCACGGCTTGTATCGGTAAAGACGGTGACACGCTTCATATTTTGCTTGCGTTCACGACCGCGTACGCCGGCGAGGAAGCTTTGCAGCTCCTGATCGCCTGTGGCAAATACGTAATCTTCATTGTATACGCCATTTTCACGGAAAAAGGGAACTCGTGCCAGTGCGATCCCCCACTTGGGATAGGCAAATACATTATTGCGCATCGACAGATGCACACCATATTCAGGCGTTGGCCCGTCATCGTCATATTGAATGGTGCGTTCCTCCAAACGATCGAAGACCCGTGCCACATGCTCCAGATCAGGGCTGCCTGAACGAATATCCTCCTCCAGCAGATCCCAATATTCAATATTGGGATCATCACTGGCATACAGCTCATATTTTACGCCATAGCGGTTATAGAGTGCTTCACTAATACCGTCGATCAGACGGGCATATGCGGCATAACCGGTAATGCGTCCATCTGTTCGTTCGTCAAATTCATAAATAGCTGGGATGTCTATACTCAACATTATTTTGCTCCTTTCAGGGCGGCCAGCGGTCTACATTTGGCTACAACGGCTGCGAGTCCTGCCCCGGTAACACTTTCAATAATATCATCTACATTTTTGTAGGCTTGTGGAGATTCGTCGATAATACTTTCCAGAGATGCCTGGTTGACCACAATTTCGTCGTCTGTCCCTACACCCAGGGCACCTGCAAAATCGTCTACACTTACAAGCCGCTTGGTCGCAGAACGCGAGCGAATACGGCCCGCTCCATGACAAATGGAGTGAAAGTTATCCTGACCGCCCGGTAAACCTACCATAATATAAGAGGCAGTCCCCATTGAGCCGGGGATCAGGGCCGGATGCCCAGTCGCCTCATAAGGCCGCGGATTGTCAGGGTGTCCTGCTGGAAGCGCGCGCGTTGCACCTTTACGATGTACAAACACGCTGCCATGATCCGGATGGGACTCCTCCCAAGCATAATTGTGCATCAGATCGTACAGCGTACGCAACTCGCACTTTGTACCAAAGACATCGCGGAAGGCTTCTCGCACGGAGTATGCAATCAGATGTCGGTTCACCACAGCATAATTCAGCGCTGAATACATCATATCCACATAATGTGCTGCCTCGGGATGATCCAGCGGTGCAAATACGAGTCTCGGGTCGGAGGTGCCGAGACCGAGACGGCTCATCGCTTTGGCGATGGCAGATGAACTGGACTGGCTGACTGCTCCACCCCAAGCACGTGATCCGGAATGAATCATCACAGCCACCTGACCGTCGAACATCCCCCAAGCTTCAGCGACTTCTCTATTTTCTTCCGCAATTTCAATCGCCTGAACTTCGACAAAATGATTGCCTCCACCCAACGTGCCGAGCTGCCGATGAGCCCGGTGCCAAGTACGGTCTTCGACGAGATTCAGCACTTCCTCGTCAAAGGAGAACTTACTGTGCTCTACATGAGTCAGTGAGGTGGATTTCTTAGGAGTGTAGCTATCTGGAATATATTTATTAGGTAAGCCATGCAAACCCTTACGTACAATATGCTCCAGTCGTATATCCGAATAATGTCCGCGTTGGTGGGCTTCCATCGGCAAGTATTTGTCGATTGTCTTAACCAGCTTGCGGCGCAGCTTGATTTCCTTCAAAGCATCCTTGTGCAGATTGGTCAGGTGTACGCGCATGCCGCAGCCAATATCGCTGCCAACGATGGAGGGAGATACATAGCCGTCTTCCATTCCCCATACCGCAGTTGTACCGATGCAGGTTCCGACGCCTACATGTACATCTGGTGTATATCCCATATAGCGGATACCTGGAATTTGTAAATTGTTATTAGCCATCTCGAACACTTTGTAATCCAGTGAGGAGAAGAGTTGCTGCGAAGCGTACACGGTCAGATCCCCTGCCGGAAGCTTCATCAGGTGGCTGTATGGTCCTTCATGAAAAGATGAGTTGGTCGTAGGTTGTATATTCATAATAAATGGGTAGTTCCCTTCTTCATGTAAATTTATAACATCCTATAAAAAGATTCGAAAAAAACAAAAAAGCCGCAGACTTGTCGTCTACGGCTTCGTGCACCGAAAGTGTCATTACATTTTATGATCAGTACATCATATAGTACATCATAAAAACATAAATAACCTGTTCTTTCAATAGCATATAAAAATAAAAAAGCCTGGTTCATCACGCCGTCAGACAGCGTGACATACCCATCATGTCGCCCGAACGGGGCCGATGAGACGAAATTTCGAATATGTGATTGTATCATGCTGACTGATTGTCATTATCGTGTAAAGCTTGGTCATGTCTGTCGGCCCCCTTTTCTTAAAGTTAATTGTTATGTTAATGGAAACCTGTGGAAGCTGTCAACCCTGAAAGATAAAAGTGTGGAAAAATGTGACTATACGCATGGTGAAGTGTGAGTAACATCATAGTTCAATTGACCCAAAACTGTTATTGTACTGAATATTCAAATATTCAGATATTGTTGATCGTTATGAAAACAATCTGTGAGGAGGACGGCGCAGGCATGGAAGGAGATCTCCAGAAGTTTAAGGCTGACTTTTTCAAAGCATTGGCTCACCCTCTGCGCATCCGCATTTTGGAGGTGCTGAGTGAAGGGGAACGGAATGTGAACGAGTTGCAGACTGCGCTCGGTTCCGAAGGTTCTGCCGTATCGCAGCAATTGGCTGTCTTACGGGCTAAAAATTTGGTGAACAGCTTTAAGGAAGGCACAACGGTCGTGTATTCACTACGTGATCCGCTCTTAACGGAGCTGCTAGCGGTGGCGCGGCAGATTTTTGACAATCATTTAGTCGAAGCTATCTCGTTGCTGGAAGGAATACGTAACGAGAAGTAATGCTACTACAGAAAAGAAGGGTTACAGGAATGAAGTGGATAGGAAGGTTCGAAGGCTATAACGCAGGGGCTTTACGAAAGGATCTAATTTCTGGAAGCATTGTAGCGATTGTGGCCATCCCGCTCGGTATGGCGTTCGCCATTGCATCGGGGGTAAAGCCGGAATATGGTCTGTACACAACCATTGTAGCGGGGATTTTGATTTCACTGCTGGGTGGGTCCAAATTTCAGATCGGAGGACCTACAGGTGCGTTTATTCCAATTTTGCTGGCTATTGTCATGCAATACGGCTATGAGAATTTGCTTATAGCAGGGTTTATGGCAGGCATCATACTCATTTTAATGGGTGTTTTAAGGCTGGGGGCATTGATCAAGTTCATTCCCAAGCCCGTAACCATTGGCTTTACAGCCGGGATTGCCGTGACGATCTTCAGTGGTCAGATTGCTAACTTTCTCGGTTTGCGTGGGGTAGAGCGACATGAAACTTTTCTGCCTTCGATGGCAGAGCTCGTCCATCGACTTCCTTCACTCAATGTGTATAGTATCCTGACAGCTTGTATCTGTCTTGCTGCGCTTATTCTAGTGCCTAAAAAATGGCCCAAGATACCTGGATCACTGGTCGGCCTGCTCTTGTCAACGTTGGTGGCAGCTTTGCTTTTTCCAGGGCAGGTGGCTACGATTGGCTCTGCTTATGGCGCAATTCCGGCATCATTGCCTGAGCTGCATATTCCTGTGATGACGTGGGAATTGATCGTGAAGCTGTTGCCGCCAGCACTTGTTATAGCGATGTTGGGGGCTATTGAATCGCTGCTTTCAGCGGTAGTAGCTGACGGGATGACGGGAACCCGGCATAACAGCAATCGCGAATTGGTTGGACAAGGGATTGCTAATTTGCTGACACCACTGTTTGGCGGCATTCCTGCGACAGGTGCCATTGCCCGTACGGCCACCAATATCCGCAACAACGCGGTTTCTCCTATGTCAGGTATTGTGCATGGGATCGTGGTGCTCCTCATTCTGGTGCTTTTTGCACCTTATGCATCTAATATTCCGTTGGCTAGTATGGCACCGGTATTGATGGTAGTCGCCTGGAATATGAGTGAGCGCAAGCATTTTGCGCACATTCTCAAAACACGGACAGCGGATTCTATTGTGCTGGTCGTCACCTTTTTGCTGACGGTCTTTACGACGTTGACAACGGCTGTGGAGGTAGGTCTGATTCTGGCAGTTGTATTGTTCGTCAAACGTATGAGCAGTACACTTTCAGTCGATAAGGTGCTTCCTGACCCTTCTGTGAAGCATGAAAAAGTAGGCGCACATATGGTCACAGAGCAGCATGATTGCCCACAGGTGGCTATTTACAATGTGGAAGGCCCCCTATTTTTCGGTGCAGCTTCGACGTTGGAGAACTCAGGTGTAGGGGGACAGACTGGCCACCTGCAAGGGATTTTGTTGTTGCGAATGGGAAAGGTCCCTTTTATGGATATGACGGGAGAAGCTAACTTTACCGCATTAATTCACAAGTACCGGAAGTCTGGTGGGACAGTGCTTGTGTCCGGACTCCAGCCCCAACCGCTGGAGTTACTGCGGAAAACCGGATGTTACGACATGATCGGACAAAATCATTTTTTCGAACATACAGGAGAGGCCCTTACGGCAGCTCTTGCAATGGTGAATCAGGAGCGATGCAGGGGATGCAGGCAGATGGCTTTTCGAGAATGTACGAGCCTGTGTCGCAGAACCCAGGAAACCAAATCTTCCTTTCCAGAAGCCGTTTCGGTTCCCATACCTGTAAATAGCGGCAGATAGCATTCTTCTACTTATGCTGCTGAATGCCGAAAAACCTCTTTTATTTTCGAAACAAATGCGAGTTTTCTCGGTGCATTTGGTTGCGGATTATAGAAGAGGTTTTTCACTTCTTCAAGAAAAAAAGGAATAAAATTCAAAAAAATGCTTGAATATCTGTTTTTATGACACTATACTAGATTCAAAAGATATCAAATGATTCATTCTTTTGTTTTAAATTGTATTTTAATAATATGCTTATCAACCTCCTCGATCACTTCTAGTATCTTACCCTACCCTTTTCTTCATTTTTTTCACTTACTTTCTTCCAGACTTGTCCACAGTTCTGAATTGAATGTCGTTCCTTGCGGTCTGCACCAAAGGTTATTCACCTTAGAATATGACCTATGGATTTCACCCCAGAATCTATATTTTTAAAGGAGGTGAGTACCAGAGGCTATTTGTGAGCTTTTGACGCTGCTGTCGGAAGGTTGTCTTTGAGAATCACAAAAACCAAGTAAAGGGAGAGGAAAAGTATTGATTAAGTGGAAAAATATCAAAAAGACACTGTCGGTCGGTTTTACCGCTATTCTTGCTTTTTCTCTGATTTCTCCGGTGTATGCAGATTCCAGCACAACCTCCTCAGCAGGAGCATCGTCGATTTCCGCCAAGGTTTCAGCCAAGCTGAACCAGCAATTCAGCGCCAGCGAGTATGTCACCTATCTGGTTAAATTAAAAGATCAAGTAGACACGGAGTCTGTTGCCAAGCACGCTTTTCAGAAGGCTTCTGCCGAGCAGATTTCCCCCGCTGCTGCTAAGCTATCTGTACGTACAACGGTTGTAAACTCTCTCATGGATACCGCAGAAAAAACTCAACAATCCGTGGAAGAATACTTAAAGAAGGAAGTCAATAACGGAAACGCCAAAAAATATAAGAGTTACTTTATCGTAAACGCATTTGCGGTAACCAGTACCAAAGAGGTCATGGAAAATCTCGCCATCCTACCTGAGATCGACAAAATTTTACCAGATGAAAAGCGCGAGTTGCAAAAGGTAGAAATCGATAAGGATACCCAGCCGATAGGGGAGCAATCAACAGCAGGCCAAGCAGTGGCAGATCAAACTGCTGTTGACCCGGCTGTGACGGAAGAAAATGCACAAAAATCGGTGCAAGAATCCGTGTATAAAGATGCAGTAACGCCAAGTCGTGTGGAGTGGAATATTTCTAAGATTAAAGCACCACAGGTGTGGGCCAAAGGTATTGATGGCAAAGGCATTGTCGTTGCCAATCTGGATACAGGTGTTGAATATACTCACCCGGCATTGAAAAGAAAATGGCGCGGGCTGAATGCTTCCGGTCAAGTCGTCAATCCAGAGCTGAGCTGGTATGATGCGGTTAATGGAGCATCGCTGCCAACAGATTCCCATGGACATGGTACACATACGATGGGGACAAGCGTTGGCTCAGACAGCAACGGTACGAATCAAATCGGTGTTGCTCCAGGGGCCAAGTGGATTGCCGTACGAGTATTCAATCCAGATACCACAGATTCCATCTTGCTGGATGGTGGGCAGTGGATTCTTGCACCTGTAGATAAAAACGGCAAAAAGCACCCTGAGCTTGCACCGGATGTGGTGAATAATTCTTGGGGCGGTGGACCTGGCCTGGACGAATGGTATCGCCCAGTGACCAAGGCGTGGAGAGCGGCACAAATTTTCCCTGAGTTCTCCGCAGGCAATACAACACTATCGAATCCCGGCGGACCTGGGTCTGTGGCCAATCCGGCTAACTTGCCAGAAGCCTATGCCACAGGAGCCACGGATATCAATAACAAGCTGGCAAGCTTCTCGTTGCGTGGTCCTTCTCCTTATGGCGAAGTGAAGCCAGAAATTTCGGCTCCTGGTGTAAACATTCGTTCCTCTGTACCGGGAGGAGTTTATGAGGGAGGCTGGAACGGTACCTCTATGGCAGGTCCGCATACGGCTGGATTAGCGGCATTGCTGCTTCAGGCTAAACCATCATTAACTGTGGATCAATTGGAGGATGTTATTTCGAAAACCGCAACACCGCTGACAGACAGTCAGTATCCGACTTCACCCAACAACGGCTATGGAAATGGTCTGATCGATGCGCTTGCTGCGGTGAACTCCGTACTTAACTAAAAATAATCATAATCATACAGGTTTAAGAAAGATCCCCGAAAATCCCTTTGGGCGGCTCGTACAAGGATGCATGCACCTGCTAACCGTGTGTTGCACTATGGCGTAGCTGCTAAAAAGGGGTTTTCCTACATAAATGAATATAAAAGTCATAGAATTTCAAGAAAATTGCAAAAAAATGACTTGTATATCTGTTTTGATAACTTTATACTATCCATAATATATGATTATATATCAATTTTTAATATAAAATGTAATGATATAACATGTTTTTTTCCTTCGAAATGCTTCTGCTTTTTCTCCTAGGTATCTACTGAATTTCATCGCTTCTCTATTGGGATTGTAAACTCACCTATGAAGTACTGCCATCTATGAACAGCCAAATATCTTTTTGAGCCTCTCTATAATCTATGAAGGAGGTGGTGGCTAACACATCGTATTGCGCAACCCGCGTGTTTGATGTGCAAGGCATGAGGTCTGACTCTTGTACAGGTTATTCCAGAATCATTAAACCTAGTAAAAGGAGTGGAGAAGTAATTGATTAAACCTAGACGTTTCAAGAAACCGTTATCTATTGGACTCTCTTTGCTTATGGCCTTTTCATTTGTTCAACCCGCTTTGGCGAAAAACACCCCGGATGGCTCCAAGCTGGAGCTGAAATCAGCCTCGCACATGGTCACGACCGCGAAGGTATCCGCGAAGCTGACCAAACAGTTTGAGGAGAACAACTATGTTACCTATTTGGTCAAATTAAAAGAACAGGTAGATACGAACAAGGTTTCCAAAAATGCTCTTCAAAAGGCTTCACTTGAGAAAATAACACCTTCCGCTGCCAAAATGGCTGTGCGCAGCCATGTGATCAGCTCTCTACGTGAAACGGCTTCCAGAACCCAATACGGGCTTGAAAGTTATTTGGATAAGGAATCGGAGAGCGGCGGAGTAAAGGAATATAAAAGCTATTTTATAGTCAATGCTTTGGCTGTCACGAGCACCAAGGAGGTGCTGGATCATATCTCGAAGCTGCCTGAGGTCGATAAAATTGTACCGAATGAAACACGTTATCTGCAAAAGGTAACGGTTGATAAGCAGCCAGAGGACACAGGCACCAAAGCGGCTGGAACCGCAACGGCAGCAACAGCAGGAACGGCAAAGTCTGACACAGCCCAGAAAGCTGTAGAACCGGAAAAGGGCGATGGCAAAACATCGGCATTGCCCGGTAATACAGGCAAGAACGCTGTGGACCCGTCCACAGTGGAATGGAACATATCCCATATTAACGCACCACAAGTGTGGGAAAAAGGAATCGACGGAACCGGAATCGTGGTCGCCAACCTCGATACAGGCGTTGACTACACGCATCCGGCCCTTCATCGCAAATGGCGTGGTCTGGATGCGGCAGGCAATGTCGTAAATCCAGAACTGAGCTGGTATGATCCGCATAGTCATGCGGCGCTTCCGGTCGATCAGGAAGACGATTCCCATGGTACGCATACGATGGGCACGATGGTCGGCTCCGAGGAAAATGGAACGAACCGAGTGGGCGTTGCCCCTGGTGCAAAGTGGATTGCGGTTCGGATTTTTAATCCGGAAACGACGGATGCAATTATACTGGACGGCGGTCAATGGCTGCTTGCGCCAAAAGATGCCCAAGGTAATCTTCATCCCGAACTTGCTCCAGACGTAGTGAACAACTCGTGGGGAGGCGGACCGGGTCTTGATGAATGGTTCCGGCCTGTAGTTCAGGCATGGCGGGATGCTCAAATCTTTCCCGAATTCTCCGCAGGGAACACCTCTCTCTCCAATCCGGGCGGACCTGGATCGGTAGCCAATCCGGCCAACTATCCGGAATCCTTTGCCACTGGGGCAACCGATATCAATGATAAACTGGGAAGCTTTTCATTGCTGGGACCCTCACCTTACGGTGAGATCAAGCCCGAAGTTTCCGCGCCGGGTGTAAATATTCGTTCAACCGTGGCTGGTGGCGGTTATAAAGGTGGATATAACGGTACTTCTATGGCGGGCCCTCATGTAGCGGGTCTTGCTGCTCTATTACTGCAAGCGAATCATTCTCTTACCGTGGATCAGCTGGAGGAAATTCTGGAAAACACAGCCACCCCTCGGACAGATAGTACATATCCTACTTCGCCAAACAATGGATATGGACATGGCGTCATTAATGCACTTGATGCAGTCGGATCTGTCATGCAGGGTCTGGGCTCTGTATCCGGTAAAGTCGTAACGGGTGGCGACGATCTGGAAGCGCCTGTTCTTGAGCATACACCGCCTGCAGCTGCATTTGAGGGTATTGATATCCCTTTGACTGCACATGTAACGGACGATGTCGGCGTAACAGCCGTTGAGGCCTTTGCCAAAACAGCGGGTTCGTCAAACTATGTATACATTCCGTTGGAGCGGACCTCTGGAGACAGCAAAGATGGTACATATCAAGCGTCCATTCCGACCTTTTTGGTGGATAGCAAAGGTTTGGAATACTATATCCGTGTAAATGATTTCGGTAATAATGGTTTTGAAACGGAAGTATATAAGGTGAATGTCTCCAAAGGTGTTAAACCAGGCTACACACAAGACTTTGAAAAAGACATTGCCGGTATTAATATCGGGGGTCAGGGTAGTGTTTGGAAATGGGGAACCCCGACAAGCGGCCCTAAAGGCGCACATTCGGGTACAAAGGTCATCGCGACCAATCTCGAAGGCCAATACCAGACCAACTCCAACAGTTATTTTGTGGCCCCTCCAATTGATCTAACTGAAAGTTCCAAAGGTGCACTGGTCAGCTTCAAGCATTGGTACGATCTTGAAAACAATTCTGATTTCGGCAAAGTGTATGTAGCGACCACAAACAATCAGAATGCGTTTGAGCAGGTATTATCGTTTACTGGCACCAGCAATGGCTGGAAAACACAATATCTTGATTTGCGAGCGTTTGCGGGTCAAAAGGTATACCTCCTGTTCAACTTTACTAGTGACAATACAATCGTGAAAGATGGCTGGTATATTGACGATCTCTCCATTCAGGAACCAGACAGCGTTGCACCTGCTGCCCCTGGTCATTTGACTGCTGAAGCAGATACTGTGGGCAACGTTACACTCGCCTGGGGTGCTTCCTCTGATGAAGATGTGAAGCAGTACAAGGTGTATCGTTCAACCCAGTCCGGTAAAAATTATACTTCCATCGGTACAACCTCTGGGCTGACCTACACGGATACGATCACTGTCGGTGGTGCGACCTATCATTATGCAGTGGCGGCCGAGGATTATAGCGGTAACGAAGGTGTCAAGTCGAACGAGGCTTCACTAAGAGTGGACGTGCCGGATACGCTGTATAGCGATCATTTTGATGGCAGTTCAGACAATGGTTGGACTCATTCCGGGACCAAGGATGAGTGGGAACGCGGCATTCCTAAGGAAGTAGGACCGGAAAGCGCAGTGTCCAAACCGAATGTGTGGGCCACCGATCTCGATAGCAACTATGAGAACGGTGCTGATTTTTCGCTGGTTTCTCCAAAAATTAATTTGAATGGTATACGCAATGCAACACTGACCTTCAACCACTGGTTTGAAATTGAAGGCGGCTATGATTACGGATATGTAGAAGTGTCCAAAAACAATGGCGACACGTGGAGTGAGCTGGGTAAGTTCTCGCATAATACAAGTGGTAAAAAATGGGCACCTGTTTATTACAATCTGGACAGCTATACCGGCAATGAGATTCAAGTTCGCTTCCGCTTGAAATCGGATAACAGTGTGAACAAGAATGGCTGGTATATTGACGATTTCCGTGTGCTAGGTGTTCCAGCTTCGACAGTGACCAAGGATATCGTACCTGAGTCCAATATCAAGCTGGAAAAAGCAGAAGAACAATTCCCACTGTACAAAATTACAAGCACTGAAAAGAGTGAATTTCAGGAAAAAGTGAAGCCGGCAGAAGCATCAGTGGATCGTGGACGTGTCGGTCTCGACAGTCTTCCAGCTAGTGCTACGGTTACGGTACTGGAAACCGGACGTTCGGTGAAAACAGACCCAACCACGGGCAAATACAGCTTCACTCATGTAGCGGGTGACTATACGCTGAAGGCCGAAGCCTACGGTTACGTGCCTCAGACGAAAGCAGTTACGATTGAAAATAACAAAGTCATCAGAGCAAACTTTAGTCTCCAGGCTGTCCCACACGGTACGATTCACGGGGTCATCACCGACAAGCAATCTGGTGAACCGATCCAAAAAGCGAAAGTATTGGTGCTGGAGGATGCACGTATTGCTCCTGTAGAGACGAATGAGGCTGGAGAATTTACGCTGGACGTGCTGGAAGGAACATACACATTGTCCATCGCAGCCGAAAATTACTATAGTGACAGTATTTCCGTTACGGCTCCTCCAAACGGCAGTGTAGAAGCGAATGTCACGTTGAAGCCTTTCATCGGTTTTCAAGGAGGCATCGCCTATGATGACGGTACAGGAGAAAATGCCAGAGCCTTTAACGCGGCAGGCAATTCATGGGCAGTGAGAATGACACCTGAGTCGGAAGTGGCACAGGTGACAGGAGCATCACTGTTGTTCTGGAACTCTGCTTTCCCGAATCCGGGAGGAACAGCATTCCAATATTCTGTCTATGACGCCTCCGGTGCAGCAGGAGCACCTGGACGTCTATTGGCTGGTCCATTCGACGGAATAGCTGTACGGGATGAGACACAATGGACGACGGTACAGCTTCCAGAGCCGGTGACGGTTCAAGGCGATTTCTATATTGTATATACACAGTCTGCGGTAGGCACACAGTCGCCGGGCCTTGCTACAGATGAAAACAGCCCCAATGCGCTTCGTAGCTGGCAAGGTGTAAGCGGCACATGGAGCCAATCCCCTGAAGAGGAAGGGAACTACATGATCCGGGCGATCGTCAGATATCCGGTCAACGCTCCAACGATTACAACTCCTACGAAGGCAACGTATACGCAGGAGGATACGATTACCGTAACAGGAACTTCTCCGGCAGAAGGGGCTGATATTCAGCTCTTTAATGGCAAAGAGTTGGCTGGCACAACGAAAGTGAAGGATCGTCAATTCAGTTTGGCGGTCGATCTTCAGCCAGGTGCTAATCCGCTAAGTGTTCAAGCGGCGGTATACGGCAAAGTAACGGATCGTTCCGAGCCGGTGGTTGTAACGCTCGATCAGACTAAACCGGGTCTGATCCTGACTTCGCCTGGTGAGGGAGCACGTACGAACGCAGGTGTGGTCAGTGTAACCGGTACGGTGTATGACGAGTTCCTCAGTGAATTGACGATTAACGGCGAGCCTGCTGAATTCGGAAGCGACGGCAGCTTTAACAAACGTTTGCTTATCAACGAAGGTGAAAACCAAATTACGGTAACGGCCAAAGATCTTGCTGAAAACGAAACGAGTGTTACACGCTCGGTGTATGTCGATACAGCGCTGCCGAAACTTGAAAATATTAGTCCTGCTGAGGATGTACGTATCACTCCAGGGCAGCCGGTACGGGTATCTTTTGACAGTGCATCTGGTTTGGAGGCATCCTTCCATGTGGAGTTGCCCTTTAACCTGTCCACTTTGGCCCGTAATGAAATTCCATTAAATGAAACTTCATCAGGTCACTATGAAGGTATTTATCTCACTTCATCTTCTCTGAACCTGGAAGGCGGAGTCATCGTGATCCGGGTAAGGGATGCAGCGGGGAATGAAGTGGAAACGGAGGCGCCGGGAAGATTGTATGTAACCCATGGTGGAGGAGAGGGCCCTGGTCCGAATCCACCTACATCGAATGAAAAGCCGGTAGCTATTATCCAGGCGAATGACTCAGCCAAGAAGAACAAAAATGTACAATTTAACGCCAAAGCCTCCCGTGATGCAGATGGTGAGATCGTCAGCTACAGTTGGAATTTTGGTGATGGCGATACGGCGGTTGGTTCAAAGGTGAAGCATAAATTCACCACAGCCGGAACGTATACTGTGGAGCTAACAGTGACGGATAATGACGGCGCAAACGGTAAGGCAGTGCATACCATCACGATCCGTTAACAGCAAGTAAGAGTAGGGGATAGAAGATTTTTTAGAATGCATTGCAGGCCCACAGCAAGCCACTGTTAATAGAGGCTGCTGTGGGCCTTTTTGAATTTGTCCAACAGTTCAGGAAGCGATACAATGAATAGTACTCTATAAAGTGAATCGTTTCACAATAATATTTTTTAGCAGGAGAGGATCATATGATTCATTTGGAAAAAGAAAGCGGACGTATCCGTCTTGTACTCGATGCCTATTTTATGGGAGAAGATATCGTTGTGCTCATATCAGGCGGTGATCAGCCTCACTTGGGGACGATTACAGCAGGGGCTAGGCTTGAGTCGATTCAAACCGTGCAATTGCAAAACCACAAGGAATTTTATATTACTGAAGAAATTGCAGTTCGCTTGCGTAAAGAGTTTGCGGGTAACTTCGCCATTTGCTGCGGGACGCATTTGGATCATGCAACCAAGGACGAAATCCGAATGTTGACAGACATGGCTATACAAATGGGAAAAGAGCTCATTGAAGAACTTAAGCAAGTACGCTTGTAGCGACCTTTTTAAGTGAACTCCTGAAAGAGTAGATTGCGATAGGGATATTTACTAAAGGGATACTTAAAGAGCAATGCAAATCCATTATCCTCAATGTCTACAGATTTTAGCGCAGAGGATGGAATTAAACTACGGATCATTACCTGAACTGCACGCTGGTCTTGCCTGTTGATCGCTTTGGCTAAGGCAGAAGCAAAGCATTCATTGCGTGCCAATTCGCGATACAGCGGAAAAACGGCTTTGGCAATGGCGCGATGAACCTTCGGTTCAAATGTAAACTGCACCATCCCGGGTGGAATCGTCGTACCGTTCGTATAATAAAGCATTGGTGGCTGAGCTAAAAAGGAAACAAAGTAGCCGATCCCATTCGTGCCTAAGCCTTGCTTGGCGGCAAATGGCGCTACTGAGCAGAGAAGGGATTTCATCCGATCCAAATTACCCTGAACGACAGCTCGTGACCATTGGACGGCAAAAGCACGTCGGGTCGCAATAGCTTTGTAAAATGGCAGCATGGCGGCGGATATTTTCCGAAGTGTCTCTGCATGTAAACGTGGGTGAGGCGAGCCCTTTCTGCGGGATGTTCCACGATATAACATAGCTCCGTCCTCCTTGGCAGGATGCTCTCATGGAGCGCAATTTATCTGTAATAGGTACAATACTGTATGCCCGGTTATCTCAAAAAGTGCTAAGATGCTATGCTGCTACTTTTTAACGTTCTAATTTAAAAAATTGAAATAAGTACTGTCCTGATTTGTAAGATTGTGGTACCCTAGAACTTATATATTGTTATTATAATTATTGGAGTTGAATTAAACAGATGAGTGACTTGTACAAGGAGCCTCGATCTTCCGATCCCTTTCAGGAGCCGAACGATTATAACGCCCCATTTAACCAGCCCCCAGTGGTCCCACCTACAAATAGTAAAGCTGTTGCGTCGATGGTGCTCGGGATTTTATCTGTTGTCATTCCCTATCTTGGGTTGATCATCGGAATTGTAGGTATTATTTTGTCCAGTCTTTCCCTGAAGGAAATTAATCGTCATGGTGAGCAAGGCAGAGGCATGGCTATTGCTGGACTGGTATGTAGTATTATCGGCACACTAATTTATGCACTGATTATCATTTTCTTGGTTATTGTTTTTGTTGTGGCGGCTTCCAGTGGCGACTCGGATATTTTTTCAGACATTTAATGAATTAAAGAATGCTTGAGTCAGACTAACCATTCACGATTTGCCTATTGGATGTTATGATAGAGGGAGTCCAATCAAGGAGAGTGAAGCTGTATGGCACGTACTCAAACACAAAAAGCGTTAAGCAAGGCGAAACGCGCCGGGATCTATTGCGCGGCACAGAGCCGCAAAACGAATGATCATTATGGCGAGATTTCACAGCACACGCGAATGAAGCCGACCAAGCAGGAACAATTACAAAAGGTCAAGCACAAGAAGCGACTCGTTCAGGGTGACGCTTCTTTTTTTGTCTTAAGCGAAGTCGAAAAACTTCAAGGAAGTGAATGTATAGGAGCGGGTAGTATTTTCTATAATATAGCTCAAAAAGAACTTGATAATAATTATCATTCTTGTTAGAATCATAAGAAAGAAGGAACCCTGGCAGGGGCTCCTTCATGATAAAGCTATGGTTTGGCTTGAAAACTAAGGTCTACTTTGCTTCAAAGGTTTTGCAGTCTGTTTCTTCGGACGTGTGAGTGTTCGCAGGCTTGTTGCTTACGATATAAATGGAGCTTGCGCTGCATTTATTATCCTGAGCCCAGTACGTGCATGAGTTGACTTCGCACAGAACGTCTTTTGCCATATTGTTCACCTCCTTATAGGAATGTGATGGGCTGAGCAAATACAATCACAGTCAGTCAAGGTAGGACTTGTCCAGCTGTGTGTACCCTCTTGGTAAGAAGAGGGATTTTGCTATGCCTACTTGTACAATATCAAAACAATTTTAAAATTGCAATGTTTGCGTCATGTTGCAGAGCCAAATAGACACAAGAGTTCCTTTTAATTAAAAAACAAAAGCTGTCCCTATGCAGAACGAAATGTTCTTCTGCCGGAGACAGCTTTTTTATGTTTTTCTAAACGAATGGCGGCACTAAAAGACTTAGCGCACGTTAGGAATATTTACGATGGGATCAATATCAGCATCATACTCTACACCTTCGAATTCAAAGCCGAACAGCTGGAAAAATTCGCGACGATATCCTTCAAGATCGGATAATTCATAGATATTTTGGGTCGTCAGTTCCTCCCATATGTTCGCAACTTCTGCCTGCACATCCTCGCGCAATTCCCAATCATCAATGCGAATGCGACCCTCTTCATCTACAGTAGTTTCTGGGGCGTACAGACGCTCGGCAAATAGGCGGTAGCTCTGTTCTATGCACCCCTCATGCAGCCCTTTTTCCTTCATCACCTTATACAAAGCGGAAATATACAGAGGAACGACAGGGATGGCCGAGCTGGATTGGGTAACGAGTCCTTTGGTGACTGCGACGAAGGCGCGTCCACCTGTGGCTTTCAGCTGGTCGTTCAGTTGGCGTGCTGTCGCCTCCAGATGATCTTTTGCGCTTCCGATACTGCCTTCTCTGTAGATGGCTTGGGTAATATCTGAACCGATATACGAAAAAGAGAAGGTAGTGGCGTTATCAGCGAGTACACCGCCTGCACGCAAAGCGTCAATCCACAATTTCCAATCCTCACCACCCATAACCTCTACAGTCCCCTGTACTTCTTCTTCTGTAGCCGGTTCGAGCGTCACGCTGCTGACTTCACCGGTGTGAAAGTTAACGGTCTTATTCGTATAGGGCTCACCAATAGGTTTGAGCACGGAATTAGACGTTTCGCCTGTGCGGGGATGGGTACGGCGACCTGAAGCAACACTGTAAACCACCAGATCGACTTGTCCCAGTTCTTCACGAATGGCTTCCACCGTTTTGGCTTTGACTTCATCCGAGAAGGCGTCTCCTGTCACGCTTAAAGATTTAAGCCCAGCTTCCTGAGCGGCTTTTTCAAATGCAGCAGAATTGTACCAGCCTGCTGATGCTGTGCGTGTAGCCGTAGCATTGCTAGGACGATATACACCAATTGTATTGGCACGCGCACCGAAAGCGGCCGTAATTCGAGAAGCCAACCCATATCCGGCAGATGCCCCGATCACAAGCACATTACGAGGTCCGTGGATAGCAGGACGGGCTAGTACATAGTCAATTTGCTCCTGAACATGTTGGGCACAGCCCACCGGATGAGCAGTGGTGCAGATAAAGCCACGTGTTCTTGGTTTGATAATCATGTTATTGTAATTCCTCTCTTCTTGTAGCAATCTTCACCCTTACTATTTTAACTTTTAACAATTTTTTTTCAAACGTGGATTTCAGTAAGTATCCTTTTTACCCAAAAGTGTATCCCTGTACAGGGTGGCAAGTGCCTAAGAGTCTGCATATGATGCTGTAACGATAAACATGAGAAGGGAGAGAGCTGCTTGAAGAACAAGAGCCGCAAAACCAACAGAAACAAAAAGCCGCTCTATCGTGTAATTGACCCGGATATGAATGAGTTAAGTATGATACAACGCTCAAAGCCACTGCCTGCGGAGAGGGAGACAGAAGCAAGACTTCATCAAGTTGCTTCTCCGCCTCCCCCAACTACAGAGGAGTCGGAGATACAGACAGTTGTCGAGCCTGAAGTCGAGGCTCTGCAAGAGAAAGAGATTGAGGTTGCAGATGTAGAGGAGACTCCAGCTTTGATGGAAGAACCTCCACTGCCAGAGCTAGAACCAGAGCTAGAACTAGATCCAGAACCGGAACCTGAACCAGAGCCAGAACCAGAACCAGAACCAGATCCAATTGATGTGGAAGAAATTTTGAACAATAAGAAGGCTCCACATGTAAACAATGCTTTCATCTATACAGACGATTTGAGTGATCTCGCTGTGACGGGTGAGAAGATCGCTCCTGCTTCCATAGATTCCAGCAAGCTGAAACAAGAGAGTATTCAAACGGAATCTTTAGCAGATTATGCTGTTCATACCATTAAAATAGCTGACGGTGCTGTGACTGCTTCGAAGATTGCTCCCGACTCCATTACGGTCGAGCATCTGTCGGACGCATCAGTGGCAGGCAGTAAATTGCAGGATCGCTCTATTAGTGGTGAAAAACTTCGGGATGGCAGCATCACTCCAGAAAAGCTGGCGGATAAAATTATTAGCGGCGATCATATTGCCAATGGCTCGATTGAGAGTCGTCACTTCAAGCAATGGATCGTGTCTTCAGATATGCTTCAAGATCAGTCGGTCACCTCAGATAAAATTCGCAGCGGTACGATTCAATCGAACAATTTGGCGAATGAAGCTGTTGATAGCTCCAAGCTGGGTGATCAGTCTGTGACCACCTCCAAACTGCGGGATGGGGCTGTGGATGGAGCTAAAATCCAGGCAGGCAGCATTGAGAGCGCACACCTGACCGAGCATGCCGTTCTTGCCCGGCATCTAGCTCCGGGTTCGATTAATCGCAAGCAGCTATCCAACGGTATTGTAGGCCGAGAACAATTGGAGGAAGGCGTTGTCAGCGGACGTCATCTGGAGTCTGAGGCAGTCACCAGTACGCACATTCAGGCAGGAGCGATTGAAAGAAAGCATCTCAGTCCCGGCTCCATCGGGGAAGAGCAGCTTGGAACGGGCCAAGTGACAGCACGGCATATCGCGGATCGGAGTATTCAGTCCAATAAACTGGCAGATCAGTCTGTAGGCTCATTGCAAATTGTCGATCAATCCGTCACTTCATCCAAAATATCGGATCAGAGTATTCTCCCGCACAAAATTGCCGATGAGGCGGTACTTACTAGACATATTGCAACAGCAGCCATACAAGGACCCCAGATTTCTCCAGAGGCAGTCTCTTCCGTGCATCTTCAATCCGAAATTATTCGGAAGGATCATATCGCATCAGAGGCGGTTACGGAGCAACATTTGCATTCCGGGGCTGTGACAAGCGAGAAAATAGGGAAGGGTGCAGTTCTGGATCACCATGTGGCGAATCAGGCTATCAAGGAAAATCACATTGCTTCGAGCGCTATTAAGTCTGACAAAATCGCTGACGAGGCGGTTATAGAAACTAAAATTAGCACAGGGGCGGTAACCGGAAATAAAATTGCGTCTCAAGCCATTACCCACGTACACATTGCAACGGGAGTCATCCGTGAAAACCACCTTGCCGACAATAGTGTGGGCGGAAAGGCGTTACAGGCTCAAGCGGTGGACTCAACTCATTTGGCCCAGAGCTCTGTACAGAGCAAGCATCTTGGGGAAGATAGTGTCGGAACCGCGGCGTTGCAAGAACAGTCCGTTACCGCAGACATACTAGGCGAAGGCGCTGTTCAAACCGCGCATTTGGCCAGCGGTGCGGTATACTCCCACCATTTGCAGGATCATGCCGTTACTTCGTTGAAACTATCGCCGGAAAGTGTGGCTACGGATAAAATTAATGATTTGGCAATTACTGCACCTAAGTTAGCTGAGGGCAGTGTCACTTCCTCCAAGCTGTCTGCTCGTTCTGTGCAGCCATGGCATATTACAGATAAAGCGGTGCTAAGCAACCATCTGGCTGTTGAGGCAGTGGAGGCGAATCATCTTGCTCCGGAATCCGTCACCTCCAACCATTTGCAGTCTGCTTCGATCCAAACCAAACATCTCGCCCCGGATAGTGTGTCCGGCCATGCCCTTCAGTCGGAAAGCGTCACTTCCGAGAAGTTAGCGGCTCGGGCTGTGCAGGCTTCCAATCTGGCGGAAAACAGCGTGGGACCCGGACATTTGGCTGCACAGGCCGTACACACCAGACATTTGGCCGCAGGAGCAGTAGAGGACACGATATTAGCCCAGAATGCTGTGAAGTCTGAGCATCTTGCAGCAGAATCCATCCAATCCGAGCACTTGCAAAGCGGGATCATTCAGGGAGAACATATTGCATTGCAAGCTATAGCGACTCCGGCCATACAGGATGAAGCGGTTACCTCTGCTAAACTGTCAGAGGAAAGTGTAACCTCCACTAAGCTGTCAGCCCATGCAGTGCAGTCCGGGCATATTATGGATGAAGCTGTACAAAGCAACCACTTGGCTGTGGCAGTTGTGGACTCGACCCACCTGGCATCTGGAGCGGTCACCTCGGTGCACCTACAGGCCTCCTCGGTGCTTACGAGACATTTGGCCCCGGATAGTGTGTCCGGTCGTGCGCTTCAAGCGGAAAGTGTGACCTCGGAAAAGCTGGCAGCCCGCTCGGTACAAGGAATGAACCTTGCAGAAGGCAGTATCGGCCCTTCACATCTATCTGTGCAGTCCGTACACACGCGGCATTTGGCAGCTGGAGCGGTACAGGATAGAGTGCTGGCAGAGGGAGCAGTGAAGTCCGTGCACATTGCCCCGGAATCGATCCAGCCGCACCATCTGCACACTGAAGCCATTCAGGGCGAGCATATCGCATCCCAGGCCATATCGACCGATGCTTTGCAGGATGCGTCCGTTACGTCTGATAAATTGGCGGATGAGGGTGTGACTGCCGCCAAACTGTCGGCCCACTCGGTACAGTCGTGGCACATTACAGACGAAGCGGTGCAAGGAAATCATTTGGCAGAAGAGTCCATCCAGTCGAACCATCTAGCGCCGGAAAGTGTAACCTCAGCCCACTTGCAGTCTTCGTCAGTGCTCACGAGCCATCTGGCCCCGGATAGTGTGTCCGGCCGTGCGCTACAAGCGGAAAGCGTCACCTCGGATAAGTTGGCAGCCCACTCAGTGCAAGGAACGAATCTTGCGGAAGACAGCGTCGGCCCGTCACATTTGTCTGCACAGTCGGTACACGCCCGGCACCTGGCAACAGGTGCAGTACAGGATACAACGCTGGCAAAGGGAGCAGTGAAGTCGGTACACATTACCCCGGGGTCCATCCAGCCGCATCACCTGCACACTGGAAGCATTCAGGGCGAGCATATCGCATCCCAGGCCATATCGACCGATGCTTTGCAGGATGAGTCCGTTACGTCTGATAAATTGGCGGATGAGGGTGTGACTGCCGCCAAGTTGTCGGTCAACTCGGTACAGCCGTGGCACATTACAGATGAAGCGGTGCAAGGAAATCATTTGGCGACAGAAGCCATCCAGTCAAGCCATCTGGCCTCGGAATCCGTTACCTCTCGCCATTTGCAGGCTTCCTCAGTGCTTACGAGCCATTTGGCGCCAGATAGTGTATCCGGTCGTGCACTACAGGCGGAAAGCGTCACCTCAGAAAAGCTGGCAGCACGCTCGGTACAAGGGACGAATCTTGCGGAAGGCAGCATCGGCCCGTCACATTTGTCGGCACAGTCCGTACACAGCCGGCATCTGGTAGCCGGAGCGGTACAGGATAGAGCGTTGGCAGAGGGAGCAGTGAAATCTGTGCATATCGCTCCAGAATCGATCCAGTCGCACCATTTGCACACTGGAAGCATTCAGGGCGAGCATATCGCATCCCAGTCGATATCGACTGATGTTTTACAGGATGAGTCCGTTACGTCTGATAAATTGGCGGATGAGGGTGTGACTGCCGCCAAGCTGTCGGCTCACTCCGTACAGCCGTGGCACATTACAGATGAAGCGGTGCAAGCTAATCATTTGGCAGAAGAGGCCGTTCAGTCGAGCCATCTGGCGCCGGAATCTGTCACCTCAGCTCACTTACAACCTTCGGTGATACTTGCGAGCCATTTGGCACCAGAAAGTGTATCCGGTCTTGCGCTACAAGCGGAAAGCGTCACTTCGGAAAAGCTGGCAGCGCGCTCGGTGCAAGGGACGAATCTTGCGGAAGATAGCGTCGGTCCTTCGCATTTGTCCGCACAGTCGGTACACACTCAGCATTTGGCAGTCGGCGCAGTCCAGGATACAGCGCTAGCCGAGGGGGCAGTGAAGTCGGTACACATTGTCCCGGAATCGATCCAGCGGCATCATCTGCAAACTGGAACCATTCAGAGCGAGCATTTGGCATCCCAGTCGATATCGACCGATGCCTTACAGGATCAGTCCGTTACGTCTGATAAATTGGCGGATGAGGGTGTGACTGCCGCCAAGCTGTCGGCTCACTCGGTACAGCCGTGGCACATTGCGGACGAAGCCGTGCAAGCCAATCATTTGGCACAAGAGACCATCCAGTCGAGCCATCTGTCACCGGAATCTGTTACCTCAGCCCACTTGCAGTCTTCGGCGGTGCTTGCGAGCCATCTGGCTCCGGATAGTGTGTCTAGTCGTGCGCTACAAGCGGAAAGCGTCACCTCAGAGAAGCTGGCAGCCCACTCGGTGCAAGGAACGAATCTTGCGGAAGGCAGCGTCGGCCCGTCACATCTGTCTGCACATTCGGTACACACCCAGCATCTGGCAGACGGTGCAGTCCAGGATACAGCGCTAGCCGAGGGGGCAGTGAAGTCGGTACACATCGCCCCGGAATCGGTCCAATCGCACCATCTGCCTACTGGAACCATTCGGGGAGAGCATCTGGCATCTCAGTCGATATCGACCGATGCCTTACAGGATGAGTCCGTTACGTCTGATAAATTGGCAGATGAGGTCGTGACAGCTGCCAAAATATCTCCACATTCCGTCCAGCCATGGCACATTACGGATGAAGCCGTGCAAGCCAATCATTTGGCAGAAGAGATCGTTCAGTCGAGCCATCTGGCGCCAGAGTCCGTCACCTCAGCCCACTTGCAGTCTTCGACTGTGCTTGCGAGCCATCTGGCCTCGGATAGTGTGTCTAGTCGTGCGCTACAAGCGGAAAGCGTCACCTCGGAGAAGTTGGCGGTCCACTCGGTACAAGGGGCGAATCTTGCGGAAGGCAGCGTGGGTCCTTCGCATTTGTCCGCACAGTCGGTACACACCCTGCATTTGGCAACTGGCGCAGTACAGGATACAGCGCTGGCAAAAGGTGCAGTGAAGTCCGTGCATATTGCCCCGGAATCGATCCAGTCGCACCATCTGCACACTGGAACCATTCAGGGCGAGCATCTGGCGTCCCAGTCAATATCGACGGAGGCCTTACAGGATGAGTCCGTTACGTCCGACAAACTGGCAGATGAGGTTGTGACAGCTGCCAAAATATCTCCACATTCCGTCCAGCCATGGCACATTACGGACGAAGCCGTGCAAGCCCATCATTTGGCAGAAGAGACCATCCAGTCGAGCCATCTGGCGCCGGAATCTATCACCTCAGCCCACTTGCAGCCTTCGGCAGTGACGATCCAGCATATTGCGCCAGGGAGCGTATCTGTTCACGCGCTCCAGGCAGGCAGCGTGAACGCTGAGAAGCTTGCGCTTCGCGCGGTGCGTGCTTCGAATCTGGCGGAAGCCAGTGTAAGCTCCGTACATTTGACAGAGCATGCCGTGCACTCCCAGCATTTGTCCGATGGGGCGATTCAAGAGTCAGCACTGGCAGAGGGGGCTGTGCAGTCCCGTCACATTTCACCGGATTCTGTTCAATCTGAGCATTTGCAAGCAGGAGCTATTCAGTCACAGCATATCGGCTGGCAGGCGGTGTCAGAGCAAGCTATACAGGATGGAGCAGTGACGTCCGGCAAACTCGCAGATGGAACGGTGGAGTCCCGCCATGTGGCTGAGGAGGCAATTGAAGGTCAGCATATTGCAAAGGAAGTCATTGATTCGCACCACATAAAGCCCGGCTCGGTGACACTGGATCAATTATCCACAGATATTCATCTCTCGGGGCTTTTACCGGAGGAAGGGATCAGTGGCGACAAACTTCAGGCAAACAGTATATCCCGCGGCCATCTGCAGGATCAGGTCGTCAACAGTGAGGTGCTAAGCCCAGAAGCTGTAGGTCCAGAGCATCTACAGGCTGCTGCGGTACAAAGTCATCATGTGGCAGAGCAGAGCATCGAAGGTCATCATCTGGCAGAAGGTTCCGTTGGCTCACGTGAGCTGGAACTGAATGCAGTGACACCGGAGCATTTGAGCATCACCCCGGTTCGTACTTGTGCGAACCAGCCTGCATTACAGCAGTTTGGCAGAGCGCCGTTTCTTTTAAAAGGAAGCGAAGGAGAGACGGAAGTAACCATTGTATTTGGGGAGCCATTTGTGAACCCGGACTACACGTTGGTAGCGATGACGAACCATCCTCTCTTTCATGCAACACTGAAATCCCAGACGACTAATGGAGCGGTGATCGTTGTAACCAAGTGGAGTGAAACCGCGCATAACTACGGTATTATTTCCTGGATTGCCATCGGTTAGTGGAGATGATGGTTGCAACACTTATAGCGTGCAGACTCATGTGTTTTCCAGATACAGAGCTGCACGCTTTTTCATATACTTTTCACATATTTGCTCCACAATTATCCCGAATTCTCCTGATAAGCTAAAGATACTTTAAAGGAGAGGTGATTCAATCATGAAAAAATGGACTAAAAATGCAGCAGCCGTATTGACCGTAGTAAGCGTACTGGGAGGAGCAAGCAGCGCATTCGCCGCTACAGCAACCACAACTCCAGCCACCACTGCACCAGCCATCAAAACTCCTGCGGTTACGACTCCTGCTAGCAAAGCACCGTCAAAAGCGCCTGCAACGAAAACACCTGTGGTGAAAGCACCTGTTAAAAAAGCTGCAACAGCTCATAAAGCAACAACCAAAGCAAAAAAAGCTCCTGCCAAAAAAGCCATTGCGAAAAAAGTGGCAAGCCACAAAGCAAAAGCAGTGAAAGCAAAACACCGCACAGTTAAACATCATGTGAAAAAACATAACGCTGTTCAACACAAGGTAGCAGCACATAAAACTCGTGCACAACATGTCGTAGCTAAAAAAGCAACCCATAAAGTTCCAGTAAAAAAAGCAGTCCCAGCCAAAACTGCTCCAAAGGCAGCAGCTAAAGTAGTAACAACTAAGAAATAAGGTAGAAAATAAGGTAGAAGTGTAGTTAGCTTTCAGTTCACCTGGCATATACAGCAGCGATTCATGATAAGAAAAGACGGGACCGGGAACGGTATACCCGTCTTTTGTCTATTCTGCTGGGCTTCTGTTAAGCTTAAAGAAAGGATGCTAGCATCCAGAACAACGGCAAGGGGTTAAGGCCATGACAAAAATAGTAGTAGTGGATGACGATGTGTTCATTTTGCAATTAATATCTGAATATTTGAAAAAAGAGTCCTACGAGGTAACTTCCTTTTCCAGTGGGAAAACATTGGTAGAGCATATCCGAACAAACCGTCCAGATTGCCTCGTGCTTGATATTATGATGCCGGGCATTGACGGGCTTTCTCTATTGACTCAGCTTCGTGAGTTTACAGAAATGCCGATCATTATGATCTCCGCGCGCGGAGAGGAAAGTGACCGTATCCACGGGCTGGAATTGGGATGCAGTGATTTTTTGACCAAGCCCTTTAATCCAAGAGAGCTGGTGGGAAGGGTCAAAGCGATGCTGAGACTGAGCAAGGCGGGCACGTCTGCATCCGATGACAAGCAAGCAGCAGAGAGCACAAATCTTTGCCATGCAGGCAATCTGTGCATTTTTGCTGACTTTCGTAAAGTTACAGTAGACGGACAAACGTTAAATTTGACCTCACGTGAATTCGACCTGTTGCTGTTTCTTGCGAATCATCTGGAAAGGCCTTTTGGCAGAGAGCATTTGATTCAGCAGGTGTGGAGCTATGACTTTATAGGTGATGTGAGAGTCGTAGATGATCTGGTCAAACGTATTCGCAAAAAGTTGGCAGAATACCACTCTACGCTTGTCATTAACACGGTATGGGGATTTGGATATAAAGCAACGGTTCAGGAGATGTAGCCATGCGTACGATGAGAGCCAAAATTCTGCTGTCCCTGTCCATTGCCATGCTGATTACTGTCTGTATTACGGTGGTCTTATTTATTAGGCTCATCGATGACATTCTGGTGAATCAGGCCAAATCCAAGCTTCATGAGCAGGCACGCAAAGCCGTCCACATTATGAGTGACGGAGGCTTTGATCGACTGGATAATGCCGAATTTAACTATGTTATCAAGGGTGTGCTTTTATCTGCCGATTACTTTATTTTAAGCACGGATAACCGCATCATCGACTCCAGCGTCTCTGGGATGGAAGGCAAAAAGATCGAGCATTTGCTTTTGACCCGCCAAGGATTTTTTGCATCGGTTCATCCCTCTGCCCACGATCTGGTTACTACACATGAAGGCGTTGCGGTGCTTCAAGGTAAAAAGGTGTTGTTTACGAATGAAGAACTGCCCGGACAACCTTTCCGCATCTTTGTATACTCACCCTTATCTTCTTTGAGAGCCCTCTATGTACCGTTAATGAGGACTACGTTACTATCGATCGTAGCGAGTTTTCTGGTGATTCTCGTTATTGGTCTGATGATTGTTTCACGTCTGGTGCGTCCACTCAAACGATTGAAAGAGGCGGTAGGCAACTATGAGCCGAATCAGCCACAGGATAGTGAGTTTCCGCAGGCGGACAAAAGCGAAATTGGCGAACTAATAGGCACCTTTCATTCCATGTCGGCCCGCATTCAGCAGCACCACCACAGCCAAATTGAATTTCTGCAAAATGTATCACACGAGCTAAGGACACCGTTAATGTCCATTCAAGGTTATGTATATGCCATTCAGGATCAAGTAGTATCCCAGGACGAGGGACTGAGCATCATTAAAGTGCAATCCCAGCGATTAATTGATATGGTGGAAAAGTTGCTTCAGCTATCGAGGCTGGAGGCGTTGAATGAGGAATGGCCTGTCTCTCTGATTGATCTGAGAAGTATGGCGGAGGACGCTGTTCATCTATTGATGCCGATGGCCAGTGAACGCTCTATCTCGCTTCGAGTGGAGGGAGAGGGTCTGCATGTGGCCGTTCCGGCTGAGCAATTATTCCGCATGATATTGAATTTGCTGCAAAATGCAGTTCGACACACCTCTACGGAGGTTGTCATTCATTTGGAGACGGGGACAACGGCGGAGGTTGTGTGGGTTATGCATGTAGATGATGATGGGAGAGGACTAACCGAGTCTGAAGCAGCCGAGGTGTTTGGAAGATTCTATACAGGATCAAATGGCGTCACGGGACTAGGATTGGCCATCTGCCGTCAAATAGCCTCCCGACTGAATGGAGAACTACTTTGTACACGATCGCCATTAGGTGGTGCACGCTTTAGTTACATTCAACACATGTTATAAATGAGGCAAAAATGGTTAAAAATGATCACTTTTTCGCTTATATATACCACTAACGTGACATATCATGAAAGGTTTTTGGTGATATTTTAGATATTGCTTGACTGGCAGGTACTAAAATGAGTAAAATTATTCGTATATACCTTGACTCATGAACGTCGTTTTTTTAGATAGTGGTCAATAATAGTGATGAATAATAAATGAAAGAGTGATGAGATGAACCGCCTTTTGGAAGTGAAGGACTTAACGATATCTTTCAAGACCCGTCAGGGACTAGTGCAGGCCATTCGTGGCGTAAACTTTCATGTCAATAAAGGAGAGACGCTGGCGATTGTCGGTGAATCCGGCTCAGGCAAAAGCGTAACCTCACAAGCTGTTATGAAGCTGATCCCGACCCCTCCAGGCATTTATCAAAAGGGTCAAATTATGTTTGACGGACAAGAGCTGATTAATAAAACGGAAAAGCAGATGCAAAAAATTCGTGGTAAGGAAATTGGCCTGATTTCTCAGGACCCAATGACTTCACTTAACCCGACGATGAAAGTCGGTAAGCAGATCACGGAAGTGCTTTTCAAGCATGAAAAGATATCCAAGGACGCTGCTCGCAAGCGGGGGATTGAGTTGCTGAATCTGGTAGGTATTCCGCATCCTGAACAGCGTTTTAACCAATATCCGCATGAATTTAGTGGCGGTATGCGTCAACGTGTCGTCATTGCGATGGCATTGGCTGCTAATCCGAAACTTCTGATTGCCGATGAGCCGACGACTGCGCTGGACGTAACGATTCAAGCTCAAATTTTGGAACTGATGAAGGATCTTCAGAAAAAGATTGATACTTCTATCATCTTTATTACTCATGACCTCGGTGTTGTGGCGAAGATGGCGGATCGCGTTGCTGTTATGTATGCAGGGCAAATCGTGGAAACAGGTACGGTTAATGAAATTTTCTATAACCCAAAACATCCATATACATGGGGACTCCTTGCTTCCATGCCTAGTTTGGACAGCCATGGTCAGAAGCTGGCTGCGATCCCGGGAACACCACCGGATCTGCTTCACCCACCTGTAGGGGATGCGTTTGCAGCCCGCAGTTCTTATGCCATGAAAATTGACTTTGAGAAAGAGCCTCCGCTCTATCAATTGTCTGATACACACTTTGTGAAATCATGGTTGCTTCATCCAGATGCACCTGCAGTTGAGCCACCAGAAGCGGTGAAAGCTAAACTTCGCAAGTTGGATAACGCATTTGAAAAGTCGGTTTTAGTTGAACAATACGGCAGTTAAAGCAATATATAATTTATAAATAAGCAGATGATAAATAAAAAAAGGCTGTTTTCTCCGTATGGAATAATATTACGGAGGAAACAGCCTTTTTGGTGTAACACCACAGGTTGCATGAGTCTGTGGTGATTTGTATTATACGGTAGCGCTTACAGCTTGCCGGAACCGGCTTGGGAAGTGACCTCTGCCTTCACGCTGGCGGATGGGGAAATTTTATCGTTCAAGGATGGCTTCCAGCCTACAGAGGAGCTAAGACCCGCGCTGGAGCCTGCGTTTACGGCCTGTCCATTCAGAAGTGTGCCAGTATCTGACAAGGCAGTCCCACCAAAAACAGTCACAATTTTGCCTGCGGATAGTCCCGCAACGTCAATGACATTGTTTTCAGCAAAGATTTTGGAGGATTTGCCTGCGCCCCATATATACAGCGTAGGGTATTCAGAGCGTTTTACATCACCTGTATAGTAATTGTTATAGAGATGGACTTGTCCATAACGTACGCGCGGTGTGCGTTGTACTGTATTCTCATAATAATTGTGATGCAGGGTTACACGTAAAGCCCCTTCATCTGCTGTTTTGCTGTCGCTGTTGCCGATAATGGATGTTTTGTCATGATCGTAAAAGTGATTGTATGAAACGGTAACCAGATCACCCTGGTTAATCACATCGAGCAGTCCATCATGATGTTGGTATTCTTGACCGTAGAAGGTGCCGTTTCCGCTATCGGGGTGAGCCCCGTCATTGAACGTATTGTGATCCACCCATACATGCGTAGCTCCGTTAATGGTAATGCTGTCATATTCTGAATTCCAGTTGCCTGTACTGCCGTCAGTTGGGTCCCACTGCGGGAAATAATCGTAGGCATCCTGAAACTCAATATTACGGATAATGACGTTGTCTGTACCCTTTTTCAGTTGGAAGTTTGCACCATTAATGATAGCATTGTTGCCCAGACCGACAATCGTTGTATTGGATGGGATTTCAATAACGGTACGACTAGCTTGATTCTTCTGTGATGCCTTACGTGCGTCTTCCAATGTACCAGAAGGAACCTTTTTACCCCATGTAGACGGATCATACGCCTTGAGATACGCATTGAAATCATACTTAGGGTCTTTGTAATCGTTCAATCCTAGCGCTTTATTATTGTCATCGACATTGGCATTGATTGTACCTTTGACATAAATAATTTTAGGTGTAGTGTTGCTGCTTTTGCCTAACGCATCGACAAGTTGTTTGCGGTTCGTTACGGTGAAAGTATTGGAGGAAGTAGCAGTAGCTCCACCTGTCGTGCCTGTAGAAAAGGCGGCCCAACCGTTTTTGCTGCCAAGTGTCTCCTTGCCAATATCGCTTGCTGCATGAGCAGGTGCACCCATAGGAGCCAGAGTAGCGAACAATAACACGGCTGCGATTCCGAGTGAACATCTCTTTTTCATAAAATACCTCCGTATATTGGATAAATGGAGTAGACGAACGAGGGAGTCCCGGGTGCTCCTGTAGTTTCTACATGTTCTATCATACTTTGTGTACCAGTATTTGTTAATATAATAAAAGTTACATACTAAAATTTTTGTCGAATTTTTAAATAATTCAATAGAGACCTTCTTTTTCCAATCAAAATGCATATATATAAATGAAAACGTTAACAATCATAGGAAATGGGAATTGTATATATGATTATATGGAGTTATTTCAGTGAATAAAGATAAAATAGTTTTTCTAATAATGTTAACGATTCCAAGTCAAAAAGTGATGAAAAATGACAGGAGAATTATGGATTTTTGTAGTATCCTCAGGTACAATGCTTGTAATAAAGCTGAGGAGGAATCGGCATCATGGCAGAGGATTTAGCAAATGTATTGAAGTTGTTGAAGCAAAAAGAGTGGGTGGACTTGTCCCATGCCTTTTATCCTGAAATTCCCCATTTTCCGGTTTTTGATAACGTTCAGGTGGATACCTTGTTTACCCACGACGATGGCTTTTTTGTAAAACAATACTGCTTTCCAGGGCAGTATGGAACTCATATTGACGCTCCCGTTCATTTTGTGAAGGGGAAACGTTATTTACATGAGCTTTCGTTGAAGGAACTGGTTTTACCGCTGGTTGTCATTGACCGTTCAGCAGCCGTTGCAGCCAATTCCGACTATGAGCTTACGGTCGCGGATATTCTGGATTTTGAAAAAGAGCACGGACGTATTGCCGAACAGTCCTTTGCCGCCTTTCGCAGTGATTGGAGCAAGCGCTGGCCTAATCCAGATGCCTTCTCGAACAAGGACAATGCCGGAGATGCACACTGCCCAGGCTGGTCGCTGGATGCGCTGCGCTTTTTGGTAGAAGAACGGAATGTTGCTGCTATCGGGCATGAAACACTGGATACGGACTCCTCTGTAGCTTATCGAAAAGCGGGCAAACTGGTAGGGGAATATTACATATTGGAGCAGGATCGATATCAAGTTGAGGTGCTGACAAATTTGGACAAGCTGCCTCCGACGGGCGCAATCATTTATAATATCGTTCCGAGCATTCAGGATTCACCCGGTTTTCCGGTGCGCTCCTTTGCTATTTTGCCTTAATCTTGAGCTTAAAAGACCGATTCAGATATCGACATCTGAATCGGTCTTTTTCTAGCGTATACGGGGTAGTGTACAGCGTGAATGACCATTCAGTCCGGCTTGGTTCAAAATCATTGAAACGCCTTATGTGATAATCGTTACAGTAGGGGCCGAGATGGTAGGCTGAGTGGTGATAGTAGAGGTTGTACCGCTAAAATCTGCTATTTCTATAACAACCGGGACACCTGGTGTAATATCTACGGAGGCAATGACCAGACTTGCTGTGGAGAGGGTGAATAAGGAGCTCTGCTGAATGACTCCGTTAATATAATAATTAGAAGAATCTGTGGCTGTTAATGCCGGTAAAGCAACCACGGGAGCATCGGCGTCATCTACGAAGCTGGCAGCAGGAACAGTTGTTTCTGTTGCTCCGATCATCCCGGCTGTAATGGTTGCAAAAAAACGGGTAGTTGCTGGGGTTATGGTCGTGGTTATAGCACCCCCCGTTGACACTGGAGCCGTGGCTACTGCTGTAAATACAGGTTTTATGATTGGCATAGTTCTCATCTCCTTTCTTTACTGGTATGTGGTATGAGCCATTCGCTGGCTCTTAATCAATAAATGATTTTTCAACCTATTCGGAAACGGCATATGAACCTTTCTATTAATAATAGGGTAAATGGAGAAGGTCCTATTTTACTGCACAAAAAATGAAAGCGAATACTTGGAATCTGCATATTACAAATGCCTAAGACTCTAATGAGAGATGTGCATACAATACATAAGCATGAGAGGAGGAGGTGTATACGGCTGGTATGAGGAGACGTGATGCATTACTAAGAAGGCAAGGAAAGAGAACAGTACATTGCAAGATCAACAAACGAAAAAAGTGTAAGCCCAGGTATCCATTCAAAGGTAAAACAAAAACGGGGTTGCATGCCCCAAAGCATCCAAAGCTAATTATTGTACAACGGCGCTTCAGAAATACTCCTGCTAAACGGAAGAGGATGGAGCATACAGGAAAGCAAGGTATGCCCTGTTCAGCAGGTCTTCCAGGTGAAGCCGGGGTGCCAGGAGCGCCAGGAGTGCCAGGAGTGCCGGGAGTGCCAGGAGTACCAGGAATACGGGGCCCTGCAGGAACACAGGGAGCACCGGGAGTGCCCGGTCCAACTGGAGCTCAAGGTAGTGCAGGCGCAACAGGTGCACCCGGTCCTACCGGAGCACAGGGCGTAATCGGTCCTACTGGAGCCCAAGGTATAACGGGTCCAACCGGTCCGGCACCTGACATCTCCAATATTGAAATTGTCCCTACGGCTGAGCGGTATTTTTATTTTACTCCTGATCCGATTGAATCTTCAGTCACGATTATGGCGGATCAATTTTCTGTAGATGGTGTGCAGGGAGCTTCTCAGAGGTTTCATGTCGGAAGCAATAGTTATGCTAATCTGTATATTAACGGAATGTTACAAGAAAGAACGTTGTTCAGCTTGACACCTTCATCGCTGACGATTCACCTCGGCGAAGGGGAGACAATTTCCTCCGGCACACCTATTATTGTGGAAATTGTTCAATTTAGTGTGCGATACAGTGCATGACATCGCTCGCGATAAATACTTCAAGTGATGGGCATTATTTTAAAACCAAAAATGGTTATAGGGTGCAGGTCCTTCAATACGAACACCGAGTTGTTCGGCTGCCTGTCTGGGCCAGAATGGATTACGCAGCAGTTCCCGGCCTACCGCAACCAGATCCGCCCGACCATTACGCAAAATTTCCTTGGCTTGAGTACCGTGAGTAATCAAGCCTACGGCTGCGGTAGCTATACCAGCAGTCTGACGAAATTCAATGACATCTATTCCAGCTTGCGAAGCCCGTACAGCGGCATCTCTGAAGGCAAGCACAAGATTATGGATTTCTTCTAAAGACAGTGCGGAGGTCGCCCGTTCGCGGTGAGGCAAACCAGAGGCGGATACAGCTGTTTCTTGAGGCAACGAGCCCTTGCGTCCGACATGCCAAAGCTGGAGACCGACTTTAGAGCCTTGGTCATGAATGGCTTGCACCACTTTTTGCAGCGGGGAAATGTGCTCGTCGCTCCATATGCCAAGGCTGCCTGAATCTTTTCCCTGCTGGGTGACTGCATGCACTTCAAGCATGATTAGCCCCACTTGTCCTAGCGCCCGAGCGCCGTAATGCAGCGTATGCCAACCGGTTGCTTTTCCGTCTTCTGCCGCTGAGACGGTACCCATGGGAGACATCATAATCCGATTTTTTAGCTCTACATCGCGTATTTGAAGTGGTTGAAACAGTAAGCTCTATTGGGTTCACTCCTTTTTATTAACGGTTCAGAACGCCCGCCTTATTCGGTTACATATGTATTTTATAGGAATAAAATGAGGCAATACACGTATCATTTAACGTATTCATGAACATTCACTTATAAAAACATGGTATTTTAGGTTTATTACGATGGATTTTAAATTAAGCACATAGACAGGATGAGCATGCATAAACATGACTTGCATTTTAGTTAGTATTAACTTACTATAATTTTATGAACAAGAAAACACATGTAGACAGCAAAAAGAAAGATATTCTGCAGGCAGCGATGTGCTTATTTGCAACCAAAGGGATTGACGGGATTTCAGTCAAAGAGATTGGAGAGGCTGCCGGTGTGACGGATGCCGCGATTTATAAGCATTTTAAGAGTAAAGATGCAATGGCCTTGGAGGTATTTGGGCAATATTGTAATAGCTACACCACCTTAATTGACTTCTATCGCAAGCAGAGTGGGAGCTTCGTCAGCCGTTTCCATCAACTGGTGGATGAAGTGCTGAATATGCATGATGAGGACCAGTATGGATTGCTTCTACTATCACAGCATCATGAGCTGTATGTTGAAGCAAGCCAGAGCCAGAATGTGCGTCAGCCGCTGGAGGCGTTGACTGAATTCATCGAACAGGGGATTCAACAAGGTGAACTGCCGAAGCAGGATGTTCAGCTATCCGGTGTGCTCATCATTGGAGCCATTACACGCTTGTCCGTGTCCAGCCTGGAAGGGGAACTTCCACAGCTACTGGCTCCATTGGCAGCAGAGGTCAAACAACGTTTAACTGCTTTATTAAGTAAAGGTCAGTAATGACCTTTTCTTTTTAAATATAAAGTTAGTGTTTTCTAACTAAAGTCATAATATGAAGGTAGGAAGTGGCTTATATGTCTAAAAAAATATTGGTGATTCAAGGGAATCCGGTCGATGGTAGTTATGGAGAAGCGCTGGCTCAATCCTATGTAAAAGGAGCGAAGGCTGCAGGAGCAGAGGTTCGTTTGTTGCAGCTATCCGTGTTGGACTTTAATCCAAATCTATTAGGTGGATATCGTAATAAATTGCCGTTGGAACCTGATTTGATCCAAGCACAGGAGTCGATTAAATGGGCAGAACATCTCGTTTTTGTCTTTCCAATCTGGTGGGGCAGCTTGCCTGCATTAATGAAAGGATTCATTGACCGTACCTTTATGCCGGGGTTTGCGTTTAAGTATCAAAAAGGAAAACCCCTGCCTGACAAGCTTCTAAAAGGAAGAACAGCCCGCCTCATTACAACGATGGACGGTCCGCACTGGTACTATCGATTTTTCCAGGGACAGCCTGGGCATCGGATGATGAAGGATTCCACACTACATTTATGCGGTGTCAAGCCAGTGCGTTCTACGACCATTGATCTTATGAATAAGAGGACAGATCAACAGCGTAACGAATGGCTGAGCAAGGTTGAGCAGCTAGGACGAAGCATGAGCTAGGTTTTCGCCATCTCAATAGCAAACACGCTGATCCATTAACATATAGAGGACATTCGGAAAATTACATTCTAAGAGGATAGAAATGAGGCACAGAAAAATGGAACCAATCATAAATCATGAATGGGATCTAGATGAAAAAGAAGCGGTGAAATTACAGCAGGAGTTATCTTTAAAAGTTACAAAAGAAGATCGATTCCCTGAAATTCAATATGTTGCTGGGGTAGACGTGGCATACAGTGAACAAAGTGATCTCTTAGTTGCGGCCATCGTGATTTTAGATGCTAGCTCATTACAAGTAGTGGAATCCATAGTGGTTGAAGATGCTGTCTATTTTCCCTACATCCCCGGATTGTTTTCATTCAGGGAGCTGCCGCCTATAGTAAAAGCATTGAAGCAAATCAAGACCTTTCCCCAGCTGGTGGTCTGTGATGGACAAGGAATTGCCCATCCTAGACGATTCGGATTAGCCAGTCATTTAGGTGTTATATTTGATATTCCTACAATTGGATGTGGTAAAACGAGGCTATGGGGTGAATTCGAAGAGCCATCTCGAGAACGAGGGGCATGTTCGTTATTAATGGATCATGAGGAGATTATCGGCGGGGCGTTAAGAACCCAGGACAACATTAAACCTTTGTTTGTATCTGTAGGGCATCGTATTTCATTAGAAACGGCCTGCAACTGGATATTAAAGCTTTGTCCACAATATCGCTTACCTGAGACCACTCGACAAGCTGATCAGCTTGTGAGAAAAGCTTTATCACAAATAAACCAGGGGAGTATCTGATCATAATCGCTCTACATAAGGGAAAACACCACAGTGGAGCAACTAGCTCGCATTGTGGTGTTTGGAATAGCTCATGTTTTGCAATCAACGTTATATAAATATCGATGCAACGATTAAAATAAATCCGATCGCTAGACCGGCAGGGCCCCAATAATGCATAGGGATAAAAAACAGACTGTGCTGGGTTCCCATTCGATAGCGTTGTCCTGTTTCCATATCAACGAGCACCTTGTCCGAGTCGGCGTTAAGTGCTTTACCCAAATACCAGATAATAAC
Source organism: Paenibacillus polymyxa (assembly GCF_015710975.1). Classification (NCBI taxonomy): domain Bacteria; kingdom Bacillati; phylum Bacillota; class Bacilli; order Caryophanales; family Paenibacillaceae; genus Paenibacillus; species Paenibacillus polymyxa. The sequence goes on from NZ_CP049783.1 coordinate 3,453,449, forward strand.
TCCCGACACAATGAACACAAAAGCCATCGGCAGCCGGGAATCTATGGAGTCAAGCCCAAGAGCGGATACTAAACTGCCGACAATAACGAATAAAATTCCTGGAATAATGATATTTAAAATACCAAAGCCCTTCCAAATAATCACATGAAAACTTCCTTCCTAATTATGTTTACGTTCATGGTGAGTCTCTCGTCGAAATGATTTTCACATCCAACATATGTATTTATCGGTTAAAAGAGAGATTTAGTTTACAATATGACCCATTCATTAGGGAATTTACAATGTGTAAAACTGGAAAATGGAAAAAGCCGTTTCTCCACCTTTTCGTAGTTCCAGCACAAACTGGACTGAAGGAGGGAAATCAGCTTTTTTAATAATCGGATTGAAGTCCTGTGCCTATTCAGCTGCTGCCTTCGCTTGCTCCGCTACGAAAACAACAGGCTTCATAATCCGGCTCAGCATATCCTGCTTTGGACGATTCCAGGTAACCCAGTCATCCAGCAGCAGACCGCCTGTGTCACCGCTATTCGGATTCAGGGACCAATACGTAAAGTACAGGTTGTTGGCACCAATATAGTCTACGAGTACATTTTGCCATTTACCCTCAGGGGAAGACGAATCGACATTGCGACCGCCGAATTCACCAACCAGCACTGGAGCTATGTTTTGCTTACTGATGTAGCCCCAGGTTTGATCCCAAATTGCTGGCAGGTTGGACGGGAAGGTCGTGTCGTTGAACCATGGCTGCGAAGACACACCAGGACCATAGTCATGTGGTGAATATACGACACGGTTCGGCACGTCCAGTACGACAGGATAATTAGCCACACCTGTCAGGTTGCCGCCCCACCAATATTGGCTGTTGTTGCCTTGTACATTATGGTCCACACCTTCTACGAGAATCAGCCAATTTGGATTCACGGACAGAATGGCATTCCCTGCACGCTGCGCTGCGAGACGCCAGTCTGTGGAGACATCGCCTGTTCCCCAGCTTGCCTGACCGTGTGGCTCGTTGTGTAAATCTGCACCGATGACGGTAGGATTGTTTTTATAACGTTCAGCTAACATCTTCCAGTCGCTGATCCAGCGGGACTCAGGGTACTGAGAGGTATACCATAGCTCGGATTGTCCACCTGAGCCTGGGCGGTGACGGTCAAGGATAATCTGAATACCGCGTTGTCCAGCTTTTTCGATCAGCTTGTCCATAATTTGAATCGGAGTCAATCCGACCAGATCAGGATTTTTGTAGTAATCAATACTGTCAGCACGGGAGCTGGAATCAAATAACTGATTGCTGTAAGGCAGACGGATGAGATTATAGCCTTCCTTTTTCACCTGATCCAGCATGTCGTCCATTGAGCGGCTCCACAGTCCATGCAAGGTGTAATTAGGGGTTTCCAGGCCGAACCAGTTCAGACCGTTAAATGCGGCCTCTTTCCCGGATTCATCTACAATCTTGTTTCCTTGGGTGTGATAATATCCTTTCACGCTGGCTGCATCTGCCGAAGGTGGAGTGTACCCATACAGTGTAAGGCCCATGACGAGAGAGGCAATGACGAAAAATGTTTTTTTGAACCCTTTTTTCTTCATGATTCTTGCTTCCTCCTTTATATAAATGATATTGTAACCGATTACATTTTCATTTTATGTTCAAATCTTCCATCAAACAAGTTCATAAAATTCGTATATTTTTAAGATTTTGTTCGAAATTATTAGATTTGCAACAAGGTATATTTAGGTTAGGAGTCCAGCATTTATGGGGTAGGGGTATATTTATTTGTCTCTTCACTTGATTCTGTTCATGAGCTTTGCCGCTACAGCCGTTATGAAAGGTCTGGGTCTCAGTTCGCTGACTACAATCATCGTTGGTTCTTGGGTCATTGGTAGCTACATGGCGGTGTTCCTTACCTGCTCCGGAATGCCAGCAAAAATATTATCAAATCGGATGAGTATACAATTGCTCATGCTTCCATGACTTCTTACATTCTCGGTACCTATCTAGGAAAAGTTTTAGGCAATCGTGAACATGACACCGAAAATGTAAAAATAAATGACCGCATCAGTTTTTTGCGTGATCCCAATGTGGCAACGACCTTGACGATGCTGGTGCTTTTGCTGGTATCTGGACTGGTTGCTGGTTCTGATTATGTCAGCAAATTATCTGACAGCAAAGAATACCTCGTCTTTATCCTCGAACAATCAGCTATTTTTGCTGCCGGCTTGTATATCGCAAAAGCAGGTGTTAAGCTGTTCACGACTGAAATTGTACCCGCTTTCAAAGGCTTCTCCCAAGTGTTTGCACCTGGAGCAATCCCTGGGGTAGATGTTCTGGTACTGTTCGACAAATCACCTAATTCCGCGTTGGTAGGCTTCTTGGTCAGCTTTTTCACAGGTGTTGCCTGCGTCTTTCTTTTCCCGCTTATCGGACTGCCTGTTATTGTACCGGGGATCATGGCCTGTTTTCTCGCTGGCGGTGCAGCCGCGATATTTGGCAATTCTAGCGGTGGTTTTAGAGGAGCAGTCATTTCCAGTTGTCTTAATGGATTTTTGCTCTGTCTGCTGCCGGCTCTCACCTTACCGCTCTTTTCTTTTTTGGGTGCCGAAGGAGTGACATTCGCCGATCCCGACTTTACTACCCTTTCCGGATTACTTTGGCTTATTTTCCGCTGGTTTTAAACTAAACCGATTTATGAATCTTTAAAAATAACTCATCTAAATAAAATGGGTTCTAAATGAGGAGGAATGATTCATGTTTTTTAATGACCAAGATATTCTAATGGATACAGTAGACAGTAATACAACCCGGAAAGTGTTGGCCCACAGTGACCAGTTGATGTATGTCAAAGTGATGTTTGCTAAAGCTCAAACTGGGGAAATCCTGTTGCATAAGCATGTCCATGAACAGGTCACTTATGTATTGAAGGGAAGCTTTAAGTTCATGATCGATCAGGGCGAAACAAAGGATGTGCAGATTGTTAAAGAAGGAGACAGCATTCATTTTCCATCTGACACTCTTCATGGCTGCATCCCGCTGGAGGATGACGGAATTCTGCTAGATGCATTTACACCAGCACGTGCGGACTTCTTATAAATCTCCTTACTAAGCAAGGCTCTTATTAAATTGGAATCCGCTACATTTCATTCTGATCTTTTTTAGAAGAAGACCTGCAAGTATGTTATATTTAACAAACGGCAATCGTGATAAACAGCAGTGTAGTGATTTTTAGAAAAGGATGAGATTATTTTGGAAAACAACGAAACTCAGCAGGAATTTGCAGAAGTATATGAGCAGCTTAAGGTGGCTGCAAACCGAACCTCCGATTGGAAAGCGCGTCTAGCTGCGGTGAATGATCTGGGTGCATGGAAGAACCAGCAGACAATTGACTTGCTGACGCACCGAATGAATAATGATATGGTATATGCTGTTCAGGAAGCCGCTTACCACAAGCTTCAGGAATGGGGAGAAAACGTACAGCCGCCTGTGCGCAAAGAGGGTGAGCTTGTTAAGGGGCTGACGAAGATTCTGGTGCGGATTAAAAAAAGCCTGCCAGCCGACCATACCTATAACGATTTTCGCGAGAAGCTGCACAAGATGAGAGTTGATATTTATGACGCATATGAAGGTGACAAGGGTGCTGAATTTGATCAGTGGCTGGAGCAAAAATGGGCTTCGTTATCCACAAGATAATGTCTGAACCCTGTCATTGAATGTAATGCTGAGGATTATTATTGGTAATGCAAACGAAGTCTTAACAAGGATAAGGTGTTATCTTTGTTAAGGCTTTTTTAATATACATCGTTATTACGTGTTATTATCAAACGTAATGATTCCAAAGAGTGCTGGCCGTTTTCATTAATCTCTGCTAAAAAGATGCCAACAAAGGGGAACGATGAGCTAGAATAGAAAATAGAAAGCGCTATCATTATCAACTTTTCTGCAATGATTCAGGGGGAGAAGGCTTATGCGTTCAAGGTTCCAACCATTAAACACGTTGCGTAATCAGATTTTTATCGGCTTTATATTGGTGATGCTCATTATGATGAGTGTGGCGGGGGCGTTCATTTACCTCAATGTCTCTCACCTGCTAAAAGACAGCGCCGAGCGGCATATTGGTCAGACCGCAGTGCAAGCAAGCGGCAGACTGGATGCATTAATCGGCCAGATGGACAGCCTGACGGAACAAGTGGCGAATCATCCATCTGTTCAGCATATTTTGCTGGAGGAGCGCAATGGGGGCAAGGTGACTTTCGGCCAGCGTCAATCGCTACTGCAAGTGATGCATAGCTATCAGGCTTATATGCCGAGCGTTGGCTCGCTGGAGCTGTATACCGCCGAAGGGAAGATGTTGTTTCCAATTAGAGAAGGCAGTCTGGAGGACCGTATCGGACAGGCGGACATTCGGGAAGCAAATGAGATGAAAGGCAGGCTGGTCTGGATCGGCATAGATCCTGAAAACCCCCAGTCGCTGCTGGCGATTCGGCAGGTGAGCCTGGTAGATCGCTGGTTTTCACGCGGAGGATATCTGATTACCCGCATGGACCGAAGTTATTTTGGGCTAAATGGTACGTCAGCGACCAATGAAGAAGCAAATGAGACCATGCTGCTTGTAGATCGTGGAGGCGAGTTGCTATCGGGTGAACCTATGAATCAGACTAATTTGTTAGATGTATTGCACAGCAAGACACAGACGGTTCATATTGGAGAGCGCGAGTATGTGAAGGCAGTTCAGCAATCGGAACGGACAGGATGGTCGCTGCTGATCCTCATTCCAGTTAGCGTCGTCACAGACGGAATTACGGTTTTACGGACGACACTTATTATTTCGGCGTCTCTTGGTGCCGTATTGTTCCTGTTCATGTCTTTTATGTTGTCAACATTGATTACCAGACCGATAGGTCACTTGATTCAGGCCATGCGTCGTTCACGGGAAGGGGCATTGGCCCTGAATCCAGAACCGGCAGCAGCGGTTGAACTACGGGAATTAAATGCAGAGTACAACACGATGATTGTCGATATCAATGAATTGATCCATGTCATTTGCGAGAAGGAGGCTTTACAAAGCCAGACCGAGCTTAAAGCACTGCAAGCGCAGATCAACCCGCATTTTCTTTTTAACACGCTGGATGCTTTTAACTGGTCGCTACAGGAGAAGGGAGAGGAAGAACTTGCCGGGCTGATGGTGTCCATGTCGCGGCTGTTTCGTTATGTGATCGAACCGGCTCACCATGACTCTTGGGTGACACTTGGAGAAGAAATAGCACAAGTCCGTCGTTATCTGGAACTGATGGAGATGCGCCTGGGCGAACGCCTGAGCTGGCAAATTCATATGCCACCAGAGGCAGCAAGAATTCCGCTTCCTAAGCTGCTGATCCAGCCCATTTTAGAAAATGCAATCTTACATGGTGTCGAAAATCGCATCGGCAATGGCCGTGTTGAAATTCGAATCACTCCTTCGGCGAGGTTGGGCTGGACTAAGATCGAGGTAGTAGATAACGGACCTGGAATGACACAGGAGGAACTTGCAGCTGTGCGTACAGCGTTGATGGAGGGATCTGCTTGTCAGAGCAAGGGAACTGGTATGGGACTGGTTAATGTGCAGCGCAGGCTTGCTCTCTATTATGATAGCGCATCTTATCGAACGGACGGCGTGCTGATCCACAGTGCTGTGCAGGAAGGAACTGTGGTCGCTTTTGAAATTCCTGATGAATACGGGGGGCGGTAGGAATGAGTTTTTCATCCAAGACTATTGTTATTGTGGACGATGAACAAAGAACACGTCAGGGGATACATCAGACACTGGAGCAGTGGGCCTCCGGGAAATACCGAATTATGACATCGGGGAATGGCCTGGAGGCATTACATATGCTGCAAGCGGAGAGGGTTCATCTGCTGATTACAGATGTCCGTTTGCCGGAATTCAGCGGGCTGGATTTAATCCGTTCTCTGGAACGGGAGTCATATCGTCCGGCGATCATTGTGATCTCGGGATATGCGGAATTTGATTATGTCCAGCAGGCGCTTCGTCTCGGAGCCGTTAATTACTTGCTCAAGCCGATCGATAAGCAGGAGCTGCTGAATGCGGTAAATGAGGCGCTTCAGCTGGAAGAGGAGCGGCAGCGATACAAGAAGCTGGACAAGCTGGCTGACCCTGTTCTGCTGGAGCTTGACCTCCAAACGGCTACGCTTAGCGATCCGGTACGGCAAGCCTTCGCCTATATGGCGGAGCATCTACACGAGCCCATTACGATGGCGCAGACTGCGGCGCATTCACACCTGAATGCGAGCTATTTTAGTGTTTTATTTAAGGAGCAAAGTGGTTTGTCCTTCAGCGAATATCTGCACCGGTTGCGGATTCAACGGGCCAAGGAGTTGCTGCTGCATACCCAGTTGACGATTGCCCAGATCGGTGAGCGCTCAGGCTACCGGACAGATAAATATTTTATTAAAGTATTCAAAGCGACCGAGGGGGTAAGTCCCAGCCGCTATAGGCAGCAGATGCGTAAAGGACCGGAGAATATCGACTGACATATAGGCTGCTCACAACCCAATAAAAGTGGAATTATACCCAATGAGCGTACCCTGTTGGAAGCAGGAATAGAGTGCTAAACTTACAAATGATAACGGTTACAAAAAATATAATTACAATAACGGAGGTCTAACGATGTCCAACAAGTATTCAGTTCGTAAGCGCTCACATCGAAAATGGGTTGCTGGGTTGACCCTGCTGCTGTCATTCATGCTAGTGCTGTCCGGTTGTGGTGTTGGTAAGGATGGTCAAGGCGGTTCCAGTGGAGCAGGGGGCAAGGTTACGCTCAAAATGATGCACCTGTGGCCAGAGGGAAGCTCGGCACAGCAAAGCAAGCTTGTAACTCAGATTATAGATCAATACCAAAAGGATCATCCGAATGTCGTCATTCAGCAGGAAGTGCTGGAAAATGAACAATACAAAAACAAACTCAAAGTGCTATCAGCTTCCAATGAATTGCCAGATATCGGTATCACCTGGGCAGCGGGCTTCATGGAGCCTTACGTTAAAGGCGGATTATTTACGCCGATGGATGACCTGCTGCAAGGTTCCAAGCTGAAGGACAAATTCGTACCGGGAACGACCGATGCCTATGCGCTGGATGGCAAAACGTATGCGCTTCCGATCGAATTGAACATAACACCCATTTATTACAACAAAGCCATATTCCAAAAATACAACTTGAAGGTACCTGCGACATTTGATGAATTTAAGCAGGTGGTGAAAACACTCGTAGATCATGGAGTTGCACCGATTGCATTGGGCAATAAAGATCGCTGGACGGGCTCGCTTTGGTACATGTATCTGGCAGACCGTATAGCAGGTAGCGAAACGCTGAAAAAAGCAATTGACGGCTCAGGATCGTTCGATGATCCTGGTTTAATTCAGGCGGCCTCCGAAATTCAGACGCTGGTGGATATGAATGCCTTTAACAAAGGATTTAACGGCTTGTCCAATGATGAAGGAAAATCCGAGTTTATGAACGACAAAGCGGCGATGTATTTGATGGCTACCTGGGAGCTGCCGAATTTTACGACTAATCCCGAAATTCCACAAGCGTTTAAAGATCAAATTGGCTTCTTTAAATTCCCGATGGTTGCAGGCGGCAAGGGCGACGAGAACAGCTGGGTAGGAGGTCCGGGAGTAGGCTTGTTCGTTTCGGAAAATTCCAAAGTGAAAGCAGAAGCCAAAGCATTCGTTGAATACTTCGTAGAAAAATGGGGAGAGCAATCGGTCACACAGGCAGGCGTTATTCCAGCGACAAAAGTGGATACCTCCAAAGAAAAATTGCCCAAGCTGTATGTCGATCTGCTGAATGGGCTGAACGAAGCCAGCAACATTACATTATTCGCTGATGTTCAGATGAAGCCGAATGCGGCACAGGTGCATTTGAATATGATTCAGGCGTTGTTTGGTAAAGCGGTGACACCGCAGCAATTTGCCGACCAGCATAAGGCTGCCATTGAGAAAGGAAATTGAAAATTGACCACCTAAGGAGGTCTGACCGTGGAAAAGGTCATGTCCAATAAGCTCGTCATTGCTCTCTATGTGTTGCCTTCCCTGCTGTTGTTATTCGCCGTGATTTATGTGCCCATCGTACTGACCGGCTATTACGGTCTGAATCAGTGGAATGGAATCGGCCCTATGACTTTCGTAGGGCTGGACAACTATCAACATCTGTTTACAGACGCGGCGTTTTGGCAAAGTGCCTGGCATTCGCTGCTGTTGGCCTTGTTTTCAGGTATCAGTCTGATCGGTTATCTGGTCGTTGCGATGATTTTGTCAGGAAAAATCAAGGGAGCGAACCTGCTGCGGAAAATTTATCTGATTCCCATGCTGCTGTCTTCTGTAGCGATCGCTCAATTGTGGCTCAAAATGTATCACCCGACCAACGGAGTGCTGAATTCTTTGCTGGCGTCAGTCGGAGTTCACAACCCACCCGAGTGGTTAGCTAATCCGTCTCTGGTGCTGCTTGCCTTGTTCATTCCGATTATTTGGCAATATGCAGGCTTTTATATCCTGATCTATTATGCCGGACTGAAAAACATTCCCGAAACGCTGATGGAGGCTGCCCGCATCGACGGAGCCAGTGCCTGGCAGATTGCAACTCGTATCAAATTACCTCTGCTGCGCGAGGTAATTAATGTGACGATCATATTGTCGATTGTCGGCTCGCTCAAATATTTTGACCTGATCTACGTCATGACGGACGGTGGGCCAAACGGAGCCAGTGAAGTGATGGCTTCGTACATGTACCACCAGGCGTTCCGCAGCTTCGATTTCGGATATGGTAGCGCTACAGCCTTTGCCTTGCTGCTCATCTGTCTGGTTGCTACGTGGGTGATTCGCAAGGTGACCGCTACTAGTGATACCATCCAGTATTCATAGGACACTCATGCAATTAGATCAGGAGTAACAGAGGACAGAAAGAGGGAGGAACGGATATGAAAACCCAGGCAGCCGCCAACTATCCGCTTGGAGTCGCTATCCGCGGCAAACTGTTAACTCGGGTCGGTTATGCCGCTTTGTATATACTGTTGATCATCTTGGCGGTGACGCAGCTTTTACCACTGGTATGGCTGATGCTTTTCTCGCTTAAAAATAATCAGGAAGTGTTTAACCTTCCACCGTTTGCATTTCCGTCCCAGCCGCATTGGGAAAACTATATGAATGTGTGGACCAGTGGCAATATCGGGCGGTATTTCTTCAATAGTGTATGGATTACGGTCATATCCGTGGCGTTGACCGTGCTGCTCGCAAGCTTTGTTACATTTGCCATTACACGTATGAGCTGGAAAGGAAGTCAGCTGGTCCTCGGGCTCTTTATGGTCGGACTCATGATTCCGGTCCATTCCACCTTGATCCCGCTGTTCAGTATGTTTCTCAAACTGCACTTAACAGACACTTCAGTGTCCATCATCCTGTCGTATGTCGCTTTTAATCTACCGACCACGATGATGATTTTGCTGGGCTTCTATTACGCCCTGCCCCGTGAAGTGGAAGAAGCGGCCGTTATGGACGGCTGCTCTGTCAACCGGATGTTCTTCCGGATTGTGCTGCCCATGACCACCCCCGTCATGGCAACGACGTCTATTATTAACATGATCTACAACTGGAATGAGTTTATTTTCGTCAATACGTTCATCAGCTCCGACGAAAATAAAACACTGACCGTCGGCGTTCAAAACTTTATCGGACAATATACGACCGACTGGGGCGCTATCGGAGCCACGTTGATGATCAGCATTTTGCCCATTTTGCTCGTGTTCCTCATTATGAGTGACCGGATTGTGGAAGGAATCGCAGCCGGGTCGGTTAAGGGGTAAAACAAATATTCCCTGATTAGAAGAGCACCCCCTAGTGTAGACATTAGAACGAACCTCTTGGTTTGTCCGATGAATGCTAGGGGGTGCATTTTTATGTGACTAGTTTGAGTTGAAGGAAAAAGAGGTGGAAAATTTATGAATTTAAGTTTTTTCAGAAAGTAAATGTTGAGCAAACATGTTGATATTTATGATGCCGACCAATTGCGTGAATCCATCAGACGTTATGGTGTGGTTGTCAACTCTGATAGGGAGGGATGAAGAGGTCTTATTATACTACTTATAAAACATTATGACCAATTTGATTGTAACATTTCGGTAGCGAATACTATTAAATTAAGTCTTTTTCTATATTTTTTCATCCATCTTCTGATTTAAATATTCAGCAATTTCTGTTTGTCCTCTTTCAATGGCAAATGCATAAGCATCCATATCTTTAATGTTGTCACCAGAGTATTTTGTAGATATATCTATATTATTCTCAACTAGCAATCTGACAATCTCAAAATGACCACCATATATTGCAGCGAACAGAGGATTTCTATCTGGCTCACTAGTATCAATCTCAGCATTCTGGTTAATGAGATATTCAGCAATATTTAAGTGCCCTTTTGTAGCTGCTCTTTCAAGGGCATTTGTAGAAAAAGTTCCACCCTGCGCATTAATATCTATCCCTGCATTAATTAGATATTCAATTATTTCTAAATGTCCATAAGCTGCTGCTACATGTAGCCATGTACCAAAGGGTGTCATCCATGTTAACATTTCTGGTTCTTTCTCAAGTAAATATCTTAACCTATCCAATTGGCCACTTTTTATAGCACCTCTAATGTCTTTCGCACTTTGAACTTTATCCATTTTAGTTTCTCCTTTGAATTTTATCTTCTAGAAGCAGCCTGTTTCCCAAGGTCTTCTAGTATTTCAATAATATCATCTAAGTCTGCGCCTGCCGCATCAACTCCCTTTAAGTTATTAACAACATTTTCCACAACATGGAAAATTATATTGTCAGGCACTGGGGAGGGAGCTTTTAAGAAACCGCCCGCCAGTCCATACACTAAAAAAGGCCACAATACGGGCGGTAGCTCACATTGTGGCGTGTTTACACAAAGTTATTGACAGACTCTGGGCCGACAGTCTACTATTCCTGAAAATGCCCAATTACTAATCATTCATCTTATTTTCATCTTCTAAAATAATAATCCTATAAGTTTTATCTTTGACAATTAGTTTATTACCAACTGAAATGTCAATATCATCAAACTTTGTACCTATAATGGTTTTCAGTTCATTCAGATCTGGTATTTCGTTAACAAATAAATATAGGTTATTGATTTTTAAACTTTCAATGTCAATATCCATTTCTATTTTAGATATATCTTGATCTTTACGTTCAACGTTTTTGACTCTACAAATAATTTTGTCTCCATTATCCATACCTGCCTTACCTTTACCAAACCGTCTTTCAAACTCTTCTTTCTCTTTTCGAGCAGTTTCTAATCCATAACGAGATATCAAATATCCTTGTACTATTTCATAACTCATGCTAAAAAGTGAAGAAAGCTCGTAGTAGTTTGGCAGTCCTTCTTTGAAAATATGAACCAATTCACATATAAGGTCATCAAAGTTACTCTCCTTTATGATTATCTCTAATTGACCCCTCTCGTCGTTCCCAAACCAATCAAACCCATTTGAATCTGTGTCTACAATCACTCCGGCAAAATAGGGTTTAGCATATAGGAACTTCCTTTCTTCACTATTATTTGTATACATTAAAACTACCTCCCATCAATTCAGCAAATTCTTTCATCCATGCCATATCTAGCGCCGCTTGATCTCTTTGCCTTAATAATTCTGCGTACTCAGGTTTAGTAAGTACATTCTGTTTTGCTTTATTCAGAGTTATTTGCGTATCCATATTATCCCAACTCCAACCATTTGGTCCCCGTTCTATACTAAGTGTTGTTCCATTCGGTAATGTAGCTCTTATTTCTGCCATATCAAAGCCCCTTGCTGTTTCTAAATCCTGCCAACTAAACACACCATTATTAGGATGGTTATGTGTATATACTCCATCTTTAGACAAAACTTTATATTTTGATACATCAATCTTACCTGGATGATAGTCTGTGATAAGTTTACTTATCGGGTTACCATTTTTATCGAATATAAGACCCCACTCATGAGGTTCAACTGCATCTCCATCTCTCGTCATTTTAAAGTAATCCTCTGCGTTCTTAACATTTGGTGGTGATGGGTCATTAATCGCAAATCGACTGTAGTCCCGTCCTGTTTTACCTTCAAATGTAGCCCCACTACCTGCTTTAATAACATCACCCGTCCCCCCAATCTCTTTTCCTTTATTGAGCTTCAGGTTTGGAAGTTGGGGTGGCTCTGTTTTGATTTTAGTACCTGCATGAATAGGTTCTTTAACGGGCAATTTTAGTGTAGGTTTCGGCTTTAAAAATGAACCGGTTCCCTCAACAATCCCTACTAGACCAATAATGTTGGACCAATGTTCTGCTGACAAAGGATCTTTAGGTGTCAACGCTCCACGTATAGTCTCTGTTATTCCGAACGTAGCGAAATTGATAGCATCGCTACCAGAATTCCCCTGATTACGTGCACGCTCCATATAAGCCTGATAGATTCCCTTAGGAATACCGTACGACAAGTAATCCAAATATGCACCAACTGAATCGTAGCGTTTTTGGATCCTTTCCATATTAGCTTCATAAATTCCTGTTCCTATTTCAGTTAGGCTATCTGCCGACTTTGTAGTCACATATTGTGCTGTGTGTGCTTGTTCCATTGCTATTTGACTTTTTATCATCGCACTACTACCCGTATATTCCAGGTAACGATCCCACCAAGACTTAGGCTTCTCAACTTGTTGTTTAGGCTGTTGCTGTGCCATGCGGCTGTCGTAATCGGCTCTCCAGCGTTTTCTTACTTCTTCCGGAACCTGCTGATACGCATGAACCATGGCATTCGATTCTTTAAGCAGGTTCTGTACTAGTTCCAATGGGCCTCCGGAATGCGCTATATGACGGGCGCTCGTAAACACTTTCCCAAGAATCCATTTACTATAATAGGCTTGTTTAGCTTTCTCATGCTCGTGTAGACTAATCAACCCTTGCATGGCCAAACCAGCCAAGTGTTTCAATGGATGAATACCGTTCCCTTTAGCTCCTCCAACGGTAGGGGTTCCTTTGCTCCGAACAGGGATCGCTGCAGTTGCTCTCAGAATCATACCTCCCGCAGGTCCGCCTAAAGCTCCCGCTACAACACCAGCCACTTTTCCCATCACTGGAATGGAGCCTAACAGTTTTGATACTGTACCCAATAAAGCATCAGCCTGTTTTTGTGCCGCCGGAGTCGTAATCTTTGCAATAGGTGCAGAAGCTGCGCTGCTGGATGAAGCCTTGGCTGCTGCTGCGGATTGTGCCGCCTCATATGCCTTTATGTTCATCAATGGCGGTTCTGGAACAGGAGGGAGGTCAGCTACGAAAACAGGTGCCTTCACCGTGCCTTCCTGATAAATCACTGGAGCCTTGGTATCTGTCTCACCATCCAGCACCATGCTGCTGGCACCGCCTTTTAAATACAGCGCCGTTCCAGCTTCGAGGGAAAGTTTCTGCCCAGCATCAAGCTTCACGTGACCACCCTGAATCTGCACATTCCCGGGACTATCAATCGTAATGCCGCTACTTTCATGCAGTGTAATGGAAAATTCACCGGAAGTGGATAGGGTCAGATCATGCTTAGACATTTCTACGCTGCTACCTTGCACATGTTGCCATACCTTCACATTCGGCTGACCATTGGTGTGGCGTTGTTGTCGCAGTGAATCCGTGACATAGGCATCTTGTTCGCGATGGGTAGGCAAATACAATTCCACCTGTTCCCCGACCTCAGGCATATCGTACCAGCCACTGTGTTCTTCGGCGACATAACGGGTGGCGATGGGAAACCAGCAGGCTTTGGCAGGATCTTGCTTCGGGTCAATGTCTAGTTGAAGCTGTACGAAATCCTGCTGTACCTTCAGTACTGTTCCTGTCAGCGAAATTCCAGTAGCCTGATCATTTTCATAGCGGGCATAGCGGATATCTTGTTCGGATTGAAGATCGTAACAGGTGCGCAGTAAGCCATCCGTTAGTGTGGTCACTGCTCGAACCACGACCAGTTCTTTGCCTTGTCCAATGGGTAACGTGATGAGGTCGCCCAGCGCATAGTATTGTAGGCTTTCGATCATATAGGTGATATACGAGCCAGCACGTTCTCCCGGCTTTTCCGCATCCAGCTCATGAAATGTTTTCCGTACTCGATAAAATACATCCCGCTCGATCTTATGCTGCTTGCCTTCCGGCATTCCGAAGAAAACCTTGGGCGAAGCTGCGGTTACCTCTGGCACAAGTACGGAACCAAAGCGAGAAGCGAGGCGTTTTAAAAACGCCCAATCAGTCTCCTCATATTGTAAAACAAATGTCTCCAATTTGGCATGGTTGCTTACCGTGTCAATGGCATCTCCATACTGATACTTTCGAACCAGCGCAGTGACCAGATCATCATAGGTACGGTGAGTATCTTGATAGGAGCGCCTTTTACGCTTAATATCCATTTGGTATGAATGGGAAGCGGCCTCTAGTTCAAACGTATACAGGCCTCGCACACAGTGTACGGACATACGTGTAACAATCCCATGGAACAGCCTTCTTAGCGATTGTCCCTGATCATTCAACTGACGAATCACAATCGGCTCTTGATCCATATTTTGACCAATACAAGCTGCTCCCTGTTCTTCAGAGAGCAACCCACTGATATGTAAATAGGCATGATCGTTAATGGCACGTGTTATTTGAAGTTGTTCGATGTGTAATGGCTGAAAGGGACCATAAAAGCGTAGGCTTTCATATCCAATCCCATCTAATAATACGCTCAAGTGAGTTCATGACTCCTTTCTAGATGCGATGGGTATTTCCAAGTAAAGCACGTCATCTATGTAATGTATTACTGGGGTTGTTTGGTATTAAGAAACAAGAGTTGATATTTAATAAACAACCCAGCATATGTATTTATCGGTTAAAAGAGAGAGTTAGTTTACAGAATGACCCATTCATTATGGTATTTACTATGTGTAAATCTGGAATTAGAAGATATGAGAGGGAAGTATAAGATGGAAAAAAGCATATAATAGGTGGTATGAGGGAGTATAAAGTGATATTTATAAAAGATTGAGCTTTAATGAGAGAGGAGGGTTCATATTATGCCAAAAAACGATAATATGCTGGCCATTCTATGGATGCTGAATTCGGGTGTAAAAATGACGGCAAAACAAATATCCGAAAAGTTAGAAATAAATATAAGGACAGTTTATCGGTATATTGATGCACTATGCGCCAGTGGAGTGCCTATCATATCCGACACGGGTCATCATGGCGGGTATAGCCTGCTGAATAATTTTATTAGAGCACCCTTACTATTTGATATGGAGGAAAAAAAGGCACTCCTTCATGCTGCTGTTTTTGCAAAAGAAGCTGGATCTCCTTTAAGTGAGGCATTAAGCAGTGCGACCTCAAAATTGAAAATGTATTCGAATCAAGAGCAAGAAAGTATACTTAGCCGTCATTTAGCCGGATTTGAAGTGATAAATCGCATAGGAGATCCTTCTCTTCAGCCGATATTGGCAGAATTGGAGCAGGCTGTAGCCAACCAATTCTCTGTCGAAATGGATTATCGCACGAGCCATGAAGAACAACCCAAGAATAGGGTGATAGACCCCTATGGAATGGTTTACTGGAACAACAAATGGTATACTGTTGCATTTTGTCACCTAAGAAATGAGATCCGTAGCTTTCGGGCAGAACGGATTTTACAGATCAAACGCACTCCAAGCCTATTTAAGCGTCCTGAGGCTTTTTCAGCTCGTGAATTTTTCATGCAAAATCTGTTACCTGATTTAGTGGGCAAGGACGGTTTAATTTCTTTAATGATCGAAGGCAGGTCAGAGGCATTGGATGACTTATGTCTACATTGGTTTTTGGGGCATCATCTGAAAGAGCGAACCGCTAACCAAGCCATCTTTTTGCTTGAGGAAAAATCACTTCATACATATGTCCCTCATTTACTCCTACCCTACGGGAAATCCATTCAGATCATCGAACCACAGAGCTTGAAGGAAAAACTTGTTGCGGTTGCGTCGGAGTTAATGGAATATTATCAACGTTAGAAGCTTCACTGACAGCAGATGTCAGTGAAGCTTTTTTATAATGAGAATAATCACGGGTTACCGAGGATTGGTATCACTTGATAAATTATAAAATAGGGAGAACCTGTGAATGAATAGTACGGTATATCTTTATGTATTTGACACCATGGCAGACTGGGAAATCGGTTACTTAACTGCCGAACTGAACTCAGGAAGATATTATAAAAAAGGGCTGGGCCCATCCAAAATAGTTACCGTGGGAATGGAAAAGACTCCTGTCACTACCATGGGCGGATTGACAATCCTGCCTGACATCAAACTGGATGAGTGCAGCATTAAGAGCACAGATGCATTGATTTTACCTGGTGGAAATACATGGACAGAAACCATTCACCAACCCATCTTAAAAATCGCTGAGAGGTGTTTAGAGGAAGGTATATGGGTTGCTGCGATTTGTGGTGCTACCATCGGACTTGCCCAGGCAGGATTGCTGAATTCACGTTCGCATACAAGCAATGATCTGGAATACCTTAAAATGATCTGTCCCACCTATACGGGCGAAAAGTATTACAAAATGGAGTCTGCTATAACGGATGGAAAACTGATCACTGCATCTGGAACGGCTCCGTTGGAATTCACCGTACATGTTTTGAAAGCTTTGGGCGTGTTTTCTTCTAAAACATTAGAAGCCTGGTATAGTCTAAATAAGACTCGTGCATCCAAACATTACTATGAGTTGATGGATTCAATCCAATAAAGGTATGAGCATTAAATTGAACTGTTAAGATCATTTAAAGGAGGAGTTAAAATGACTGAAAGCAGAGAATATGTGGGAGTGTCAGGTAAATATACAAGTAAGGGTATACCCAACGGCTTTACATCTATTACCCCGTTTATAACCGTGAAGAATCCTTCGGAAGCGATAGAGTTTTATAAAACAGTTTTCAATGCAAGGGTTAAGGACATTACTGAATATCCTGATGAGAATGGCAATACAATCATTGTTCATGCGGAATTAGATTTTGGAAATGGTTTTTTGCAGCTGGGAGCAGCGAATCCGACATATCAATTGGTTTTGCCGCCAGATGGAGATAATGCGTGTTATTCTTTCGGAATTTACGTTATGAATGTGGATCAGGTCATTGAAAAGGCGGTAGCAAGAGGAGCGAAAGTAAGGGAACCCGTTACAAACTTTGTTTCAGGGGATCGATTCGCAAGTATATTAGATCCTTGTGGAGTAAGATGGTCTATTATGACCAGGATCGAGGATTTGTCCGAAGAAGAAAGCAGTCGTAGGGTTGCTGAATGGGCCAAAAGCTTTAGTGGAGAATAAATGCATGCGATCACTTTTTGGTAAAACGTATTAATCAGCACATTACATGCTGCTTTTTGCGCCATCGTCACGCGACCTTACAAGAGTGTTAGGCAATTGTCATCTAGATCAATGGTATCAGCCTAGCTACTTCTCTATACTAATCCATTGATATGATTATTTTTTAAGGGGGAGTTGGCGTGAGGATTTTTGAAATGCTGCTATTCTTTTCAAGTGCTTGTTTGTTGGCACTCCTGTTCCTTACCAATCAACGTATCCGAAGATCAGCCTTGCTCCTGACAAGCGGAGCAAGCTCCATTTTTTTAGTGATACATTTGCTTGTCGAAGGATACAGGGTTCAGCTTTTATTTTTATACGGATTTACGATCCTGATGCTTATGCTTTCGCTTATAAACGTTTTCATAACGCCGAAAGTCGTTCGGACTGCCTCGCGAATCCGTAGGGTGCTGGGCCGCCTTTTTATCGTGATTGGGCTAATCGCAACAGGGTGCTTCCTCTATGTGTTTCCCGTATTCAACTTTCCGGCGCCAACCGGCGAGTTGAAGGTAGGCACGCAAATCTTTCATTTCATCGATCCAAGCCGGGAGGAGACATTTGGCAAAACTGAGACAGGCAAGAGGGAATTGATGGTTCAGGTCTGGTATCCGACTCAAGCTAGCACCAGCAAGTACGCTCCCTTTATTCCCGATACCGAGATTTTACGTTATATGGCCGCCAACTATGGCCTTCCCGGGTTTACGTTTCAACATCTGAAGTACGTATCCAGTCATGCTTATTCGGGAGCAGAAGTCTCTTCGGCACAGACTTCATACCCGCTGATCCTTGCGAATCCCGGCAACGGCTCGTCCAGGTTCCTCCACACGTCGCAAGCTGAAAATCTCGCGAGTCACGGATATATCGTGGCAGTGATCGACCACACCTACAATACATTTGCAACCGAGTTTCCGGACGGTCGAATCACGACCAGCACAACCGACGACTTATTCTCGCCCGACCATGATTACCGGACGGAAAGCGAAAATCGTGACAAGTTGGGAAAAGTTTTAACCGGTGATGTGGCGTTTACGCTGGACCAATTCGAGCTCATCCAATCGGGACAGATTCCAAGTCAACTAAAAGGGAAGATTGATCTCGGTCATGTCGGGGTGTTCGGCCATTCCATCGGCGGAGCGACGGCCTATGACGCTTCTTACGATCCGCGAATCGCGGTTGGAATAGACTTTGATGGAGGGCTTTATCGACTGCGTGACAGAGAGGGTCTGCGAAAGCCGTTTTTGTTTATCAACACGGAAAGCTATTTCGAAAAATTAAAAATGGTGATGGATAACCGGGTCTACACGGATGCAGAGCTTAAGCGTATGGGATCAACAAGAGAGTGGGAGGATCAAGTAACGGAAGATAAAAAGTTGGAGCTTGAACGGATGCGCGAAACGGTCGACGAAGGGGGACAAGTCCTCTATATCGAAAATACGGAGCATTTGAATTTTACCGACGTACAGTTCATTTCTCCGATTTTTAAAATGCTGGGCATTACAGGACAGATTGCACCCGAAAGAGCGAATTCCGTTATCAATGCCTACATGCTGGATTTCTTTGATATGTATCTGAAAAATCAAGGCGGAATCTTAATGAAAGGACCGGATAGCCGCTTTCCAGAGGTGAAGTTCGTAACCTCGCTATTATAAATTACGGAACAGGCTGCCGATTTTGACATGCTCCCCTTCAAGTAGACAGGTTTAATAAATAAACCGCTACTTGAAGGGAAGTTTTCCTTTGTCTAAGAAGAACGAATACAATACGATTGAGAAACTAGCCATCATACACATAAAATTTTAAAAATATATTTTGACCTGCTTCAAAGAGTGACCAAAGAGGGACGGCGTGCCCCTCTTATTTGCGTGATGTTGAGCATTTTTATTTATTTACAGAAAGTGTAGCATTTCATTTCATAATTTTTCATCACAAAAAGGCTTTTGTCTCATTCAATGAGCGTGCTATATTCGATAAAAGCTGAATTGTATTCCTGATTTCATGTTCCGTAGTATCTGGGTGAATTGCACAGATTCGGAGAACCGTTTTTCCATTAAGTTGTGTCGTAAGCACTGTGGCGTACCCGTTCGTCACCATTTCTTGGGAGATCCTTTTATTGAGTGAATCTAATTCCTGGTCGGATAGCCCAGGTGGTGCATATTGAAAATTAACAATCGCTAATTGCGCGGGACATACAATTTCCCAATGATTATGTTTTTTGATTTCATCTTCAGCCCATTCTGCGAGTTGAACTCCATGCTCTATAACTTCACTGACAGCATTCGTGCCTAAAGCTTGCAATGTCACCCATAGTTTCAAACTTCGAGCAGGCCGCGTTAATTCAGGGCCCAGATCCCAATAATTAATATGTTCTTCATTAGTCTCAGCATCTTTCAAATATTCTGGATGTGTGCTGAAGCAGTCTCTGAGCTGTTGATTTTCTTTGGCTAAAACTACGCTACAGGAATAGGTCTGCATTAACCATTTATGTGCATCCCAAGTAATGCTATCTGAACGCGATATTCCGCTCAAAAGGGACTTATATTTCGAAGAAGCCAAAATTGACGCACCGTAAGCTCCATCCACATGTAACCAAATATTATGTTTTTCACATAGGTCAGCAATTTCGTTTAGCGGGTCAATGCTTCCTGTATTGGTTGTGCCTGCCGTGGCAATGATCGCAAAAGGCTTCATGCCAGCTGCCTGATCATCCATTACTTTTTTTTCTAAGGCTGAAACATCCATACGAAAATTTGTATCACTTGGAATCTTTCTGATTTGATCACCACGGAATCCGAGAATGCGTAACCCTTTGGCGACCGATGAATGAGTTTGGTCTGAAACATAAGCAGTTCCAAGGGCATATTCCTGCTCAGATAACTTTGCATTGCGTGCAGCTGCCAAAGCGGTCAAATTGGACAACGATCCGCCGGACAGAAATAAGCCTCCAGCCGTATCGGGATATCCTGCTTGGTCACACATCCACCGGATTACTTCCCCCTCTAGAAGGCTTGCGCTCGAACTCAGCATCCAGCTTCCGGCGTGGGTATTATAAGCGCTGGTCATGATATCTCCTAGCCAAGAGTAAAGAGACATTGGACTAGGAACCAATGCGAAAAAGCGAGGGTGTTGCATAAACGTTTGATAAGGATAGACGTTTTTCCTCATTTCATTGACAACTTCTTTTATCGGTCTTCCTTTTTTGGGAAAACCAATTTCCCGTAAATGAGCTATGGTATCCTCATCTGCAGTGTTGATTACTTTTTGAGAGCGGATATTGTTATTTTCTGCCATGTATGAATGTATGAACTGCTCAATAATTTCACCTAATTGCTGATTTGGTTCTTGATTCATCATAAGCATCTCCATCTCCTTTGTTTAACTTCAACCAAAGTATAATATAACATCTGTTGTCATATTGTGATATTCACCGATTTCATCATTAAGTTTATTTTTAGGCTCTTCGCTATTACGCAAAGTAGTTCTCAAAGGCAAAGAGGGCTATTCAAAATCCCCGTTCAGTGCAAATGCAGGAAACGTGATGTTGGGAATGAGATAGTACTCCAGTTCAAGGCTGGTAAGCAGCTATATAGTGCTGTGTTGCTTGGATGGTAACGACGAGTAATTTTACAAGACAGCTAAGGAGACGAGGGATATTGTAATATAGGGGGGGAACCTTAGTTATCTGAAAATAATTTAATACAAGAATAAATATATAGTACTTGTAAGAAAATTGTTCGAAAACGCTTTGCCAGATGTTGCAACTGAGCTATTTAATGATTTAAAAAATGACTCCAATTAGAGCTCCAAATTCTTGAGGATTTTTATATCCAATGATTCAACTGGGAGAAAAAAATACTGGTGGCCCCTAAAGATGTGTTAGGAGCCACCAGTACAAACTAATTTACAATATTGTTACATAATATGAGCCAGCTATACTTTTACTATATATACACAACACCTTAACTTCGGTCGGGAATTATTGTCCAATTTGTTCTAAGATTTGTGTGTAAGCATTCCTATAATGATCGGGGTTAGGATCTTCTCCTATTATTTTGGGTACATCAAAGTCAGACAGCAGGAAATGGTGTTTGGGTTGAACTTCATGTCTTGCTAAGCAACTCTTGCAACAGGACAAGGGGCAGCCGTCAATTGCAATGATGTCACGTCCCGATTTTGCTGTTCTGACAAGTGGTTTGACATCACCGCCAACACCAGCTATACAGGACATTTCAGCGACTTTTTCTCGATCCATTTGTATAGCGATCATGTTAGCGGTTTGTGCTGCGGAGGAACATCCAGAACAAGAATAGACAAGAGGTAAATCCGTTCTTTTCATCTTTGTACACTTCCTTGTTTTTTTCTTTGTGGTCCATCACGGTATCTTTGGTTTTAGGTAAAATAAATTTTAAATTGTTTGTATTTTAACTTAAATTTACAGTCTAAACCGTGATCGTGATCACGACAATATTTTTGTGAAATCTGTTATAGGGCTAATTGTGTGTATATATAAATCAGCTAGATCTTTAGAAAAAAAGCTCATCCCAACTCATAGATTGAAGTTAGAATAAGCTTTTGAAAGTTTAATGTTTAGGTACACTTAAACTAATCAATTTCCGTGTTAAAGAATTTTAGACAATTTTGTACCATCAAACTTGTCACCCCATCCTCTATTTTCTTCTATAGAAAATTTTAGAAATGGGTCGATACTTGGCAATGGGAAATCGTAATCTATCATGAGTTTTATAATTCTCTCCAAAGATTTCAAACTGCTTTCGCCGTATCCTTCGATTACAGCGTACGCATGACTGATACCAAGGTCATAAATACCTCGCAGTAGGGCGTCGACTGACGCATCTATATTTTGATATAAGCTATACAAATATATGAATTCATCTTTACTCAACTTTTCAAACTCTTCCTCCTCGTATGTTTTGAATTCTGTTAAATTCTCAGGAATTAATTCAACGACTATATCGTTCCAATCATCCAAGTAATGTATATTAGTGAATTCCCATAAATAATTTAAAACGATCTTCCAATCATTAATGTCATACTTCAAGGCTATAATAGCGTTCTCAAAACAGCTAATACCAAATGCAACTCTACCTCTCATTGAAATATGTCTAAATTTTTCCATGTCCATCATCGTTAGTCTCCTTTATACCATCCGGTTAGTGCGTCAGCAACATTTCCTTTAAAAGTAAATGTGCAGTTTTCGCAAGCTATTTTTGCTGCTCCAAATTCGTGTGGAGTTGTTTTAATAGTGTATAAATATAAATCATTTACATTAGCCTTTTGATTTAGTGCTTGATTCACTGCATCTACTTCTGCGCAATTTCCCACTCCATATTCATTAAGAGAATCTTTTGGCAATAATCCTGCTTTGTCTTTGCTTCCAAATAACACTACATTCTTTTTATCTCCACTAAGTTGTATACCTTTATTCATTCCATAATAATACTTCCCTGTTCTTGCGTCATAAGCTACAGCAGCTGTATTGAAATTATCCATTTTCCTTTTTGAAGGAGCAAGCTTTTTTTGCATGCTTGACCAATCAGTAATAGCCTCAAGTAATTTTTTATCAGAAGGTAACTTAGGTTTACCAATAATCGTTCCTTCAGTTTTGGGTGGTTCAATAGGTTTAGAAGATGCAGGTTTTACGACTCCTGGTTCTTCAACGATAGACACTGGAGTTGTAATTGATTTAGAAGGTATCTTTATGTTTCTACCAAATTTAGCACCGTATAAACTTCCAACCATCTGAAATTCAGAAAATACGCTGCTGACAATAATCGCATTAGCCTGCCATTTTGGTATTTCTTCGCCTGTCCAATAGTTTTTTCCTTCTCTAGCTGCTTTAATTTGTTCTACAAAAATATCCACATTTTCTGGTTCGTGATGTAATTTGATTTCTCCATTTTTGATAGCTTCGTTATAGGCAAGAGAAGCCTGTGCAGCTTTCTGATCGGTAACTCCATTTTTGCTGAGAACCCACATAGTACCCATAAATTTTTTATCATACTCATCGAAATTATAGGATACTTTGGCTTTTTCAGCTGCCACGTAGCTATTATAATTTGCTCTCCAGCGTTGTCTCAGATCTACAGGAACCTGCTGATATGCATGAGCCATGGCATTTGACTCTTTTAACAGGTTTTGGACCAGTTCCAGTGGACCACCCGAAAGTGCTATGTGACGTGCACTTGTATACACTTTGCCTAAAATCCACTTGCTATAATAGGCTTCTTTAGCTCGTTCATGCTCGTATTGGCTTATTAGCCCTTGGAGCGCTAAACTAGCCAGATGCTTCAGCGGATGCAAACTACCTTTAGGAGCACCGCCTCCAGCACGACTTGTTCCCGTGCTACGAACAGGAATAGCTGCGGTTGCTAGCAGCACTGAGCTTGCAACAATCGCCGCAGGTCCACCTAAAGCTCCCGCAACAACGCCAGCCACTTTTCCCATCACTGGAATGGAGCCTAACAGTTTTGATACTGTACCCAATAAAGCATCAGCCTGTTTTTGTGCCGCCGGAGTCGTAATCTTTGCAGTAGGTGCAGAAGCTGCGCTGCTGGATGAAGCCTTGGCTGCTGCTGACTGGGCTGCTTCATAGGCTTTTATGCTCATGAGTGGCGGCTCAGGCACAGGAGGGAGGTCGGCTACGAAAACAGGTGCCTTTACCGTACCTTCCTGATAAATCACTGGAGCCTTGGTATCCGTCTCACCGTCCAGTACCATACTGCTGGCTCCGCCCTTCAGATACAGCGCCGTTCCAGCTTCGAGCGAAAGTTCCTGCCCAGCATCAAGCTTTACGTGACCACCCTGAATCTGCACATTCCCAGGACTGTTGATGGTAATTCCGCTACTTTCATGCAGTGTAATGTAAAATTCACCGGAGGTGGATAGGGTCAGCTCGTGCTCAGACATTTCGACGGAGCTACCTTGCACATGTTGCCATACCTTCACATTTGGCTGTCCATTGGTGTGGCGTTGTTGTCGCAGTGAATCCGTTACATAGGCATCTTGTTCGCGGTGGGTAGGCAGATACAATTCCACCTGTTCCCCGATCTCAGGCATATCGTACCAGCCACTATGTTCTTCCGCGACATAACGGGTGGCGATGGGAAACCAGCACGCTTTGGCAGGATCTTGCTTCGGGTCAATGTCCAGTTGAAGCTGTACAAAATCCTGCTGTACCTTGAGCACCGTTCCTGTCAGCGAAATTCCAGTAGCCTGATCGTTTTCATAACGGGCATAGCGGATATCTTGTTCGGCTTGAAGATCATAACGGGTGTGCAGTAAGCCATCTGCTAAGGTTGTCACTACTCGAACCACGACCAGTTCTTTGCCTTGTCCAATAGGTAACGTGATAAGGTCGCCTAGTGCATAGTATTGCAGGCTTTCGATCATATAGGTGACATACGAGCCAGCACGTTCGCCTGGCTTTTCCGCATCTAGCTCATGAAACGTTTTCCGAACTCGATAAAATACATCCCGCTCTACCTTATGCTGCTTGCCTTCTGGCATTCCGAAGAAAATCTTGGGCGAAGCTGCGGTTACCTCTGGCACAAGTACGGAACCAAAGCGAGAAGCGAGACGTTTTAAAAACGCCCAATCCGTCTCCTCATATTGTAAAACAAATGTCTCCAGTTTGGCATAGTTGCTTACCGTATCAATGGCATCTCCGTACTGATATTTTCGAACCAGCGCAGTGACCAGATCATCATAGGTACGGTGAATATCTTGATAAGAGCGTCTTTTACGCTTAATATCCATCTGGTATGAATGGGAAGCAGCCTCCAGTTCAAACGTATACACGCCTCGCACACAGTGTACGGACATATGTGTAACAATCCCATGGAACAGCCTTCTTAGCGATTGTCCCTGATCATTCACCTGACGAATCACAATCGGCTCTTGCTCCATATTTTGACCAATACAAGCTGCTCCCTGTTCTTCGGAGAGCATGCCACTGATATGTAAATAGGCATGATCGTTAATTGTACGTGTTATTTGAAGTTGTTCGATGTGTAGTGGCTGAAAGGGACCATAAAAGCGTAGGCTTTCATATCCGATCCCATCTGATAATACGCTCAAGTGAGTTCATGACTCCTTTCTAGATGCGATGGGTATTTCGAAGTGAAGCATGTCATCTTGCATTTGCTTCTGAATTATCGAAGCTACAGATGAGTACAACAGTGAGTCAAAATAGATATGTATTACAAGGTTTGTACGCTATAAAGGGACGAGAGGTGATATTTAATAAACAACCCAGCATATGTATTTATCGGTTAAAAGAAAGATTTAGTTTACAGAATGACCCATTGATTGGGGGATTTACTATGTTTATTTTTGGAAGTAGGAGGATGAGAGGGAAGTGTAACATGAGTTAATATAGGAATATGGTAATATGCAAGTGCCGAGATCGGATACCATTTTTGAACGTAAGGATTTGGAGTTGAACAAAATAAGGTTATTCCCTTCTGTGACGTGCAATCAACTTGCTGTGGTTCAATTACTTTAATAAAACAGATGCAGGGAAGGTCAACATATACCAATGATGTATGTATTTGCGGGGAATAATGGAAGCGATAAAAGTACGATTGAGAACCTGGTTGTTGACCGACTGGGAATTAGCGTAAATATTGATTCTAATGCCCTGCCCAGAGGAACCGAAGAGACTTTCTGAGATGGATATTGTGAACAGACCTGAATTCTCGGAATGGGAGGATAAGCATCATTACAAGCAAGCATTGGAGAATGAAGCTTTGTACTGGCAGGGCATGAAGGACGGAGCATAGTTTGTATATGTTGTATTAGAGATGATGCTTCATGATGAAAAAGAGAAAGAAGAATAGCCAATGGAGATTAGATGGTTATAGAGAACATTAAAAAAGATGCTGGGCACCTACCAATCTGGTCATACCCCTGTCAAGTAGACAGGGTATGACCAGGTTGGTAGGTGTTTTAATTTGTCTTACGTTATGAGGCACAGGCTCAGGCTTTTCAGTTCAATTCGTCTTGATTGACTATGCTTGCAACTTACCCGCACGAATATCATCTGTCATGCCCGCGTAAGGTGCCTGGGCAATCAACTTCTCGTTGTTCACACCTGCATTTTCAATGAAAGTAATATATGCGAATTCAGGAACTACAATGCTTCGGATAAGTCTCATACTTTTCACGCGATTCTTCCATCAGAGGGATGAAATCATTTTGATAGCGTACTTTAATCTCTGGATGCTCATGCACCCATTTCGGAAAGAAAATAATACCATGCATGGTCAATGAAATGGCTGGATGGGTTCAGTATCGGAGAAGCTTCGCCGAAAGAATTATAAACTTTAAGTCGGTATAAGTCGATTAAATAATTAAGGGCTTATATATACACAAATTTCTATATTAGAACATATCTAGCAGTGAACTTAAGCCCAGGCGTAGAAGCCGTATCTAAAAATAGAATTCATTCCAGGAGGTAAGCTATGAATAAGAGAACAGGCTTTAGATTTTTAGTTGTAATTATGATGATTTATGTATTTACTTTTAATCTGGGTGTGGAAACTGTAAAGGCGAATTCCGTATATTATGTTTCTACAACGGGGAATGACATCACTGGGACCGGTACACTATCAAATCCATGGAAAACCATACAAAAGGCAGCCGATTCCATGAAAACCGGAGATACCTGCATCATACGAGGTGGTACATACCGAGAAACAGTAACACTTCATACTTCCGGAACTTCTGCAAAACCCATAAACTTTGAGGCTTATACAGGAGAGAACGTAACGGTATCCGGTGCTGATCCGGTTACTGGCTGGAAAAATTACTCCGGATCCATCTATTATGCGGAAATGACGGGTTCCCTTGGAACAAAAAATCAGATATTTGTTAATAAGCAAATGCAATTTGAAGCCAGATGGCCCAATTCACCAACACTTGATCCCTTAAATTCAACATATGCAACAGTTGCTTCCGGTTCCACTACAACCATCAAGGATGGAAACTTAACTCAGGCACCTGGATACTGGGTTGGCAAAACGGTTTGGAGTGTTCCGGGAACAGGCTACAAATCTTATAAAAGTACCATTACCAGCTCAAGTGACGGCTCCATTACCTTTGATCAAATAGATACTGCAGCGACAGGCGGTAACAGCTATTATATTACTGGTAATCTTAAAGATCTTGACAGTGCGGGAGAATGGTATTATGACAGCATTACTGGCAGACTTTATTTATGGGCACCTGGTGGAGTTGATCCGAATACTTTGACAGTAGAAGCAAAGAAGCGGACTTATGCATTTGATTTAAGTTCCCGCTCTTACATAAATATTACCGGAATTAATATCTTTGCCTCTAGCATTAAAATGTCTAATTCTAATTACTGTAAAGTTTCTAATATGATTGCGGAATATGTCAGTCATGATTCGGATGTTACCAGACAATACAGTACAGGGATATTTATGTCCGGTACCAATAATGAGCTTAGAGACAGTACTTTGACCTACAGTTCCGGTAATCTGGTGAGTATAGAGGGAACAGGAAATAAGGTAATTAATAATCTTATTCATGAAGCAAATTATTCGGCAGCGGATATTCCGGCAATCTATCTATTGGGGGCAAACCATCTAATCAGTCATAATACGGTATATAACGCTGGGCGTCATCTGATATTTATGCCTACCCAAAACAGCCAGATACAATATAATAATCTGTACAATGCAGGAAAGCTGACAAAAGACTGCGGAATACTCTATGAATTTGCCTGGGATGGGCAAGGGACGGTAATTCATCATAATTACATCCATGATAATCTGGCAAAGAATTATTCCGGCACTGGTATCTATCTGGATAACGGTAGCAAGGGCTATACTGTGCATCATAATGTTGTATGGGGAAACTATACAGGGATAAGATTGAATACACCCAGTAATTTTAACCTGATTTATAACAATACCACCTACAGTAACGGAAATGTAGGATATTGGGGAAGTAATTTTCAGTCAGATATGTACGGCGACAGAATTTTCAACAATATCTTTACTACAGCCTTTACACTGCCTGGTACTCATATAGAGGGAAATAATATTACCTCAGAAACCAATCCGTTATTTGTGAATCCCACAGCATATGATTTCAGGTTGCAGTCTACTTCTCCAGCTATTAATGCAGGGGTTGTAATATCTGGAATCACCAATGATTATGTTGGTGCGGCACCGGATATTGGAGCATATGAGTTCGGTGGAACTGACTGGACTGCCGGGCATGATTTTTCTTCACCTCCGGACCCGGTTTTTGAGAGTGTCAGCTTACTTTATGTTAATAACGTAAGGCAATCTGATTTCGAAAAAGGGATAATCTCACCATGGGCAGCAACATATTCAGATACTGCTGCAAGTGTATCGGTACCAAGAAGCGGCTCTAAGAGTGTTAGATTGGGACCCGGAGAAGATGGTATCGAGCAGGTACTTACGGGGCTAAGTCCTAATACCAGCTATATGTGTACCGCCTGGGTTAAGGCAGACATAGGCGAGCGGATTCAGATTGGCGTTAATGGCTTTAAAGGAACGGATGCATCCGCAACATCTGACAGTACATCCTGGACAATGGTAAACATTCCTTTTACAACCGGAGCAGGCGCTACCAGGGCAACAGTGTATGCTTACAAGAATCCTGGTACAGCATATGTTTATGTGGATGATTTTGGGGTAGTTGAGCAATAAATTATTTTACTGGTTTTATGTTTGACAGGATTGTCAGAAAGTCAGAAAAACCAAGACTGCCTTGGGGCAGATGGATCAGGAGGGACACTTTCAGTAGAAAATAAAAAAAGAAAGACATAAAGACTCTGATCTAAAAATGATAGATTTTCCGCCAAGGGGCGACCAGGCCTTAGGGTCATCATTTTTGTACACTCAAGGCATGTGGAGTGCGTGGTAGTAATATATCGAGATAAGAAGCATTGATTTACAAGGGGTTAAGAGTAACTTGGATATGTTCCTGCATTCAAAAAGGCTTTAGGGTTGAGTGTCGGAACATATTTTATTTACATATACAAGGCATTTGTAATCGACAGTGTTGTTTTGTAGTGCAGAAGATTATTAGAGATGTATCGGTGTAAATTAGTAAAGAAGGGGGGACCCTCTTTTTCCAACTCAATAGCATTAGTTGAGTCTCCCCATAGTTGTTAACCATTTTCTAGGGCATGAGTGTTTCTTATCCCATAGTACGTTGCTTTGTGTTGACGATTTGTTAGAAGGAAGCCATTTTATTTTATATAGTTTACGATGCTATACGTTTTTACTTTAGATGAGCTAACATGTTTTGACTGGATCTGAATTAGAGTAGTTCTTTTCAATGCACAGAGAAGCCTTTTTTCAGTAATACCTTTACACAATTATGGATAGTGTATTAGAAAATACAATTTAATCTATAGATTCTTTAATTATCCTCAGTAACTCATTTAGTTGGCGATATTCCTCTGCTTTTTTAAAAAGAATAGATGTTAATATTGTTCTTAACGCAAATATCAGAACTAAGAATAATAGTAGAGCTACAAAAAATATAATGATAAGGACTAAATCTTTTTGTTTTAATATGTTTGGGATAATCTTATTAATAAGAGCATTCCAAATAGGTAAACTAAACACTGCAAGGAAAGATATCGGCAACCAGTTCTTGGATTTGATAGATTCACTTTTTTCATCGAAATAATCTATATAAGTATCTAAAATATTCTTATTTAATTTTTTCTTGTGAATTAAATAAGAGAGTTTGTTAATTCTTATAGCTTTTAGTACCGAAATTTCATAGCTTAATTTTTTGTACTCCATATGTTTTATATAAAAAGGGTATCTTGTTTTAATGTAGTTACGTGAAGATGTAACAGATTTAATCATGAAGATAATAGATATGATCAAAGAAAATAAAGCCCCTATTAGACACCAAAAAGAATAAGATTTTAAATTGCTTGAATAAATGAAAAAAAATGAAGTTTCAAAAATAACTGCAATTATTATTGCTATAGCGGCAACCTTTGCGAACATTGTTGATATCTTATCCATTAAACTCTTCCCTGGTGAAAGTTCTTTGAAACAAGCATCATAAATTGTTTTTCTAAATAATAAATGGGAATCTAATCTAGTTTTCATAAAAAGTCTCCTTTATTTTATATACATTATCGGTTTTTAATGAGAAATATTACATATTACTTTACTTAATATATTAAAGATAATTCTGTAGTTTTTCATGTCTATAATACAAACCTGTCCTACTATTCGTAAAATTGTCTTTTATTTTATTTAGTCAGATATTTTTCAATAAAGTGAAGCTATTAATCCGTATATAACATGAACGATGTGACATCTATAATTACCCATAATGTTCGTGTTAAAATTCACCTAAAGGAGGGTGGGATTTTTTATGACGTTAAAAGAGGAAGAATATGATATTTTGAAAAAATATATAACAGATAAAGATGCACGATATAGGCTAACTGATTATATTTCTAGACATGATGTCATTGGTCAAGAGGTATTTCCTTACATTGGGGATGCAGCAAAGCATTTTTATAAGACAGATGGACAATTTGTATATCGTCCAGTAACAAGAGATACTTTTATTAAGCGAGTTCCTATCTATTTTTACGAGCCAGATACAAGTGCACATAATATAGGAGATTTACAACAATATATACATGGTGTATTAGAAAATAGGAATTTTAACAATTTTGAACAAGATTTAGAGACACTGTACTCAACTCTTGAAAAGTTCCTTTATTATTACAAAATAGATATAGAAACTATTTTCGAATATCCAATTAAGCAGACAGGACGTTGCTCTCAAATAGATTTTCTATATAATTGGTTTCACTATCTACAACTTGCAGAAAAGTTAAATATTCAGGAACGAACACCAGAACATTTAATTGTGGCTTATAACTATGTGCTTGAAAAGTCAAACTTATGTCCAATTATTTATGATCTTCGCGAGCAATATATCGGCGATTATATCAGCAGATCGGGGAATCGGTTTAGTATGGAAGGGACATTTCCGTGTAATGAGAAGGGTGACCCTATCCTAAGATGGATTGGAGTTAAAATTAAAAATGCAGCTAAGATATGGGTAAACGTAGACAACAAGTTAAAGGGGACTCTTTATGTCGAAGCTAATCATGAAACCGCAATTTGGGGAAGAAATTGTTGGGGAAGGGACAATGATGGTAGCGACGTTTGGTATGAACTTTATATTGCTCCAATGCTTATGGAATTTGATCATGTAGCTTTAAAGTCAATCAGAAAAAGAGAGAAATTAACTCAACAGCAAGTAGCTGACTCTATTGGGGCTGCAGTAAGAACATATCAAAAATGGGAGAGTGGGCATACTACGCCTGATTGCCAATATCTATTACGGCTTATGAATGTGTTGGATATTAGAGAAGCGAAGGAGATAACAAAAACAACCAATTTTTGATTTTTTGTTCAGGGTGATTTGCTATCCTCATTTTATTTAATTAGGAAATTCCCTAAAAAGTTATATTATCTAAGCGATATTCAATATTAGGCCCTTGGTATTACTAAAGGGTCTTTTTGTTCCATATATCTCCATCAATATGCTATAGTGTAAGAAATAAAGAAAATTTATGCAGGTTTTAGTAGGAATATGACTTAGTTGTTTCTTTGGTCATGGGCATATAGTCCTTTTATATTATTTGGAATATTGCGATGGGGTGAAGGTCAGTGGCAAGGACGTATTATGCTGAAGGGATATTTCTCAGTGAGATATTCGGATCAATGTAGACACGGAAACGATGACAGAATAATGGAATAGGAGGGTCAATGATCCGTTTTAATATTCGATCGTAAAAGAGCCTTCTAAGATTAGAGTATAAAAAAAACAAAATGCTGGATACGAAAATCGTATTTGCTTTACAGTCTCTCGCGAAGACTGCCTATCATAGTAGGTATCAGGGGTATAATATAGAATTCTTTTTCCTGTCTGCTTATCACTATAGGTTATTAGTCTTCTACTTTATTTAAAAAAGGAAAATGACGAAACAGTAGTGCTAATGTAG
The DNA here is from genome assembly GCF_015710975.1 of Paenibacillus polymyxa. Classification (NCBI taxonomy): domain Bacteria; kingdom Bacillati; phylum Bacillota; class Bacilli; order Caryophanales; family Paenibacillaceae; genus Paenibacillus; species Paenibacillus polymyxa. The sequence goes on from NZ_CP049783.1 coordinate 3,485,946, forward strand.
TGGGTGGACTATCTACTAAAGGGGTGGCTTTTCTATGTTTCTTTTAGAAGTTAGAATTACAAACTTTCGAAAGTTTGGTCAAGGAACAAACGGTGAACCCGGATTGGTTCTCGTTTTAAATAAAGGTCTGAATGTTCTCATTGGTGAAAATGATGCAGGAAAATCGGCAGTAATTGATGCAATCAAATTTGTATTATTAACACAAAGCAGAGAATATTCTAGACTAGAAAAAGATGATTTTCATGCTGATTCAAATGAACTGAAAATCGAATGCATCTTTAAGGGGTTTTCAGTAAACCAAGCAAAGGATTTTTTAGAGTGGATTACTATTGATTCAGATAAACAATATAGTCTTCGTGTTTTTCTAACTGCCAAAAAGGATGTTAAAGGAAAGATATTAATTGACGATGTGCATGCAGGAAGTGATAGCGAAGGGCAAATACTACATAGTAAAGCACGTGATTTACTTAGAACGATTTATCTTAAACCATTGAGAGATGCAGAAAATGAACTTGCTGCTAAACGAAACTCACGGTTATCTCAAATATTATATTCACATCCCGAGTTTTCTACGGGGGAAGATCATAGACTGGTTGAAATCATTAAGGAGGCTAATCAAAAAATCAAGAGATACTTTGATTATGACGAGCTAACTAGTGAGGAAAAAAAGATTCTAAAATCAATCAATTTTTACTTATCAAAGTTCTCTGATAACAAAAATTTGTTGAGTTCAAATATAGAAATTGCAGCAGTTAACCTAAAAATGATCTTAGAGAAAATTGATCTTTTGCTTGTTACTACGAAATCAGGTTTAGGATCCCTTAATCAACTATACATTGCGGCTGAGTTATTACTTTTACAAATTGAAAAAACTGAAGGTATTAACCTCGCACTCATTGAGGAAATAGAAGCTCACTTGCATCCACAGGCTCAGATAAGAGTGATAGATTACCTTCAAGAATTAAGTGAAAGTAGCACATCTCCGATGCAAATACTATTAACAACTCACAGTGTCACATTAGCTTCAGTTATCAAATTGAATAATTTAATTTTGTTTGCTGAAGGCAAGTCGTTTTCTTTGGCTGAAGGTAATACTAAACTACACAATGGAGACTATAGATTTTTAGAAAGATTCCTAGACTCCACAAAAGCTAACTTTTTCTTTGCTAAAGGAGTTATGATTGTCGAAGGTGATGCAGAGAACCTATTGCTTCCTACATTAGCGGATAAATTAGGAAAATCTTTTGCTAAAAATGGAGTTTCCATTGTGAATGTAGGGAGTACTGCATTGTTGAGATACTCAAAAATATTTATTAGAGAATTAGGTCCTATTATGCAGTTACCTGTTGCAATAGTTACCGATTGTGACGAGCCGGTATCAAAGATCGATAAAGAGTCTGGTGGTATTGTTATGCTTCCAGCTAGAAAACCCAAAAAAATAAAATCTGAAAAGAAAGTCAAATATAGCGATCAAAATGTAAAAGCTTATATATCTCATGAGTGGACTTTAGAATTCGATTTGGCTTGTAGTTGCTTAAAAAAAGAACTGTTCGCCTCAATTCTCATGGCAAGGGATTATGCTAATCAAGATAAGGAATTAACAGAGGGGAGAGCGGCAAAGACATATAAGGAAATCGGTGATTATTTAAAAGAAGCTGAAACACAGATTAGTGGATGGAGCACCTATGAACCCTTCATGCTAGCTTCAAACATAGTTAGAGATGTAGTATTGAAGAAAAACATTTCAAAAGCGGTTGTTGCTCAATGCTTTTCTGAAATTTTGAATGAACGTAGCTTTACATTGGAGGAATTAGAAGATATCAGAAGCGACAGTTATCTAAAGTACCTAGTTGATGCTATAGATTATGTGACAGGAGCTTAAGGATAATGCAAATGGTAACCGTAACAGATGAAGATATTGAATACGCAGCTAAAGTTTTAAATATACCAAATGGTTTTGATGCCCCAAGAGTTAACGTTATAAAGTGCATGGAGAGTAGAGATGTAGTTGCATGCCCAGGGAGTGGAAAAACTACAGTATTACTCGCTAAGTTATTAATTCTAGCAAGACATATACCTTTAAAAAATAATAAAGGAATTTGTATTTTAACTCATACAAATGTAGCGATTGACGAAATTAAAGAACGGCTAGGTGATAAAGCCAATGAATTACTCACTTATCCAAACTTTGTTGGAACAATACATTCATTTATCAGTAAGTTTTTAGCTAATCCTGCGTTTGTTAACTACTACTCTGGAAGAATTTCAAGAGTTTTTGAACCTTTAGATTATAAATTACGATTAATAAAAAAATATAAGTCCTTGTATCCTCCATTCTCAGGAAGTAAACTAGATGGTTTCCTCTATGGAAGACTCAATAAAAAAATAAAAGAATCAAAAGACAATTCTAAAATAGCAAAGGCAAAAGATGATTTACTACGATCCTTAGAATTGGATTACACCGATAACACGATAAAAAAAGTCGCTTTTAACAAAAAAACTACTGTTTTAAAGAATCCAAACTCGGATGCTTATAAAGAATACATCACATTAATTGATCAACTTCAAAATGAAGGCATATGCTCCTACAATGAACTTCAAGGACTCGCACATAGGTATGTAAATGATTTTCCAAGAGAACTACAAAGTATTTTTTCAGAGCGATTTTCGTTTGTATTTGTAGACGAAATGCAGGATACTAGCCTACTTCAGTTGCAAGTTTTAGAAAAAATTTTTGATAATGAAAAAATGATTTTCCAATGTTTTGGTGATCCGCAGCAAACAATTTATGAATCCGATGATAAAGGCTGTTCATGGGAACCCAAAGATCCTTTATTCATAAAAAACAGTAATAGACTGAGTAAAAGTATCGCAAAAGTTGCAGATGTTGTAGCATTAAAACCTTATGGAATGCTAGGCAGAGAATCGCAAAAAGGAACCCTACTTTCGCCAGTGATTATCAGTTATAAAGATAATGATGTATCACATGTACTTGAATCTTTTGCTAAGTTGATTATCAAATATAAGCTGGATGAACTGGATAATGCGATATTTAAAGCAGTTGGTATGGTAAAGGACAAAAATGAAGGGCTATCTATTACGAGTTATTTCCCAGTATTCGAAAAATTAGAGATTAGGAGTAATGTAAACAAAGATTTTTCTGATCTTAAGAGTTACTTAGTTATGCTTGACAAAGCGGTAATTGAGAAAGAAGGTATAAAGGCGTATTATGATAGATTCATTTTAGCAATATTAAAGTACTTGCGAATAAATGATATTAGGACTGACGAAGGCAGGCTTTTCTCTAAAATATCATTTTTGAAATATTTACGTGAAAACGATGAGAGATTATATAAAACGACGCATAGATACTTTGCAAGAATAGTTTTAGCAATAGCTAAAGGGAAATGTATATTAGCTAGTTTTAATTACATTTTAGCCATTATTGTGAATCGTCTATTCTGTTTTAAAGTTAACATATATAAGGATGAATTTATGAACGGAACTCCTGTGGTTGCAACAATAGCTGTTAATGAAGAAAAAGTGAACATGTACAGATATGATGACTTAAGAATTGAGTTAGACAGTGTTCATGGAGTTAAAGGACAAACGCATAATGCCACTTTATATTTGGAAACTTTTTATTTTTCTAAAACAAATGAAAGTATTATTAAATTTTTGATTGGAGAACAAAGTTCCACCATTGAGGAACACGTTGAAAAACACATACGTGTTGCGTATGTTGCTATGACAAGACCTACTGATTTACTGTGTATTGTGTTGAATGAAGAAATTTATTTGGAGAACAAAGTAAAGTTAAATGACTTAGGGTGGATACATTACCAAGAAATAATATAGCCGAAAAAATATAAAGTTCTCAGAAGCAAGCGGAGAGGAAAAATGGAAAATCAAGTCGGTGAAGTTGTGATTATGCCTAAAAGCTTGAATGAAAAATCACTTTAGACTTTACTAAAATCAGAACCCATCCCATTTGATATCAGAAAAAGGGTGTAGTTAAGATGTCTATTAAGAAAATAACAATAAAAAACTGCAAATCAATTGAGTTTCTTGAACTGAACTTGAATATGAATATCAATTGTTTTATAGGCATTAATAATGTTGGTAAATCAAATATTATGAAAATTATTCATTTTTTTTATATCAATCTAACTAAGGAATTTTATGATGATTCAATGTTTAGTAAAAGTAACCCTTACAACGATGAAGTTGAAATTTCTATAGAGTATAATTTCAAAGGGTTATTAGATAAAGTACAAGGTAATACCAATGTCAATAATGGATTTTTAGATGACTTTTTTTCAAACATTAATTTCAGTCAATTTCATAGTGGTTTGGATCCTTTGAATGATATAGTAGAGAAAGTAAAAAAATATGCTGATAAATATATTAAAAATGATAAGTGTACGCTTACTCTAAAATACAACCGTCAAAATAAATCAATTAATTGGAATATAAAAGACTATGAGTTTCGAGCATTTATATCTGTGAGGTTCCCTGTCTTTTTTTTAGAGTCTAGAAATATTGACCTTTATAATTGGGAATCCATCTGGAAGCTCATAGGAGAAATAGCTCCGTTCAGAAAAAAAGTCTCTATAACAGGAAATATTGAAGGGATTTTTGAATTAGATGATGAGGGACGAGATAATTACAGTACAGTGATTCAAGATATTATCTCAGAAATTGAAAAATCAAATATACGAGTTAAGCAGTCAAATATATATGAAAAAATCAGTCAGATTATACAGCTTCAATTAGGGGGTAATGGCTTTGAGTACGAAGCTCATAATTTGAAAATTGGTTCTTATGGAATGAATTCTTATTCATTTATGAGCTTATATGTGAAATTAATCTTACGCCTTTTTAATAATAAACATTTATCGAGCCCGTTGATAATGATAGATGAGCCAGAACTTCATCTTCACTTAAAAAAAGTAGAGCAATTTACAAGAGAAATCAAAGAATACGAGAGATTCTCAACAACTAAATGGATATTTGCCACTCACTCCCCGACTTTTGTAAAGAACATAATCGTTGAACATGAGAACTACGAAATATTTCACGTAACCAATACAGAATTTTTTAATAAATCTTATGTATCGAGAATAAATGGATTTAAGGAAAAAAAACATAAACTAATATCAGATAATGAAGCTAATTTATTCTTCTCAGAGGTTTGTTTCTTTGTAGAAGGGGATACAGAATTAGAGGTTTTTAGAAACAACAATTTGCGTATTCTGCATCCTAAATTGAATAAAATAGATATATATGCTTTTGATGGAAAGGAGGATAAACTTAAATTAGTTAATCCGAATGATAGAAAAACTAAAATAAATTATTTAGTTATGATTGATATGGACAAGATATTGAACTACTCTCCTAAAAAGAAAAAATATATGCTTTCAGGTAGTGCTTATTTAAATGTGATTAAAAACAGAAACATTATTAAACGTGAAAAATATCACTATACAAAGAAGTTTAATGATACATTTAGAGTCAGAAGCGAGATAACACAAAGATTAAACTCAAATAAATTTGAGGTAGATTCCACAGGACTTTGTATTGAACAAAGTGAGGAACGAGCTGAACTAATCGAACTTATCCAGCAATATTATGATCAGTACAACTTTATGCCATTAGAGACAACTATTGAAGGTGCTATTATCAATAAGAGGAACTACCACTTCTTCTTGCAATGGATTAAAGAGCATGATTGGAACCAAGAGAATTTTGATAATCTGTACTCCGATTTACAGACGGAAGATCATAAAGCAACCTTTCTTAGGTTGGTCTTTTTTGGGAAAACAGATTGGTTCAGTAGTGAGAAAGAAGGAAATAACAACAATCAAGAGTTCGTGAAAAAATTAAAAGTTATAAAAGAGATACGCAAGCAATTAAAAGAATCTACACTTGATTTTGGAGATAAGACAAGCGGTTGGGTTACTAACTATCTTAATTGGTTCTTCGATAGAAAATTAAAAATAGAAAAGTCCGAGGATGTATTTGTAAATAGAAGCTTATTTCAAGCGAGCTTTCCCGAATTAGGAAAAGTTATTGAGAAACTGGAGAAATTGTTATAAACTAATTCTAAAGTACTAGGGTAAGTAGTAAAATCTGAAGTAGTTATTTATTGACTACAGATGCCATGATGACAGTTTTTTTATCCCTTATACAAGAAACTAAAAATCTCTTGTGACGTGCTTAGTAACGGGTGTAGGGAAAATCCATGGTTTGAGGCCTGCTAATTGTCGCGCTAGTATACGCTTATTGGCCTATGCATTAATTTCGAGGTTCTGGGATGTACTTACCCTTGCTTTTTTTAGGAGAATTTAAATGCGTATTGAGAGTTTAAGTAAATTCGAGAAAAAGGTTCTTCGTGATAGTGTATCTCATTATGTTGACCTTCTAACTGAAGAGCAACTACTTACAGCATATTATACGAAAATAATTAAAAAGAAGGATAAGTCCGATAGAGTTATTCATTGTATAGATAATGAACATTTGATATATAAGATTCAAAAACAACTGAAGAATAATTTTCTTGATTTCATTCCTCTTTCTAATTGTGCATACGGATATGTTAAGGGGAAGTCATATTACGATTATCTTAAACCACATGTAAAACACGGCTACTATATGAAGTTGGATATTAAAGATTTTTTTCACTCTATCAAAGAAAAGGAATTAAGGGAGGTTTTAAAATATTACGTTGATGATGTTAGTATTAATGAAAGTTTAACTATTTTAGATTTTATTACTAAAGTTGTTACTGTTAATGAGTTCCTACCCCAAGGTGCAGTAACTTCACCTGTCCTTTCCAATATTTATTTCAGATTCCTAGACATCAGAATATCTAGATATTGCCGCAAGTTTGGTATAAATTACACTAGGTATGTTGATGATCTACTCTTTTCATCTGATAATTTATTTATCCATAAGAGAGTATTTATCAATGGAATTACAAAAATTCTTAAGAGCCAAGGATTTCAACTAAATCCTAAAAAGGTTCGGAAAACGAAGTCTGAGATATCCTTAAATGGCTTTGTAGTGGGTGAAAACATTCGTTTATCTCGTAAAAAAACAGCAATTATTTCTTCACTCATTTATTACTATCAATGTTCTCCCAACAAGACTCTTGAAGAATTACTAACTGAGGTCGAAAAGAACCTTGAGATAAAGATCAAGATATCCAATCTTCATAACTTTTTAGCAGGTTATCGATCTTTTTTACTTGGTTTGTTACCTTTTGATAGCGTAGGAGTTCTTCCTGAGGTTATAACAAGAACAGACAAGAAAATTTTATATAAAATAAACGAAATAGAGAAAATATTAGATCTGACTGCTGCTAATATTTGATAGGTTTCCTCGTGGTCACACTTTTTTGCTCTTGAATGCTACGGCGCACTCAACAGTGAAACAAGAAATTCAAAAAGAGCCTTGTCCCGGTTTTTGCTCACATTTTTTTATCTTACAAGACCCCATCTCTCCACTGTCAGCGATAGGTCAGAAAATATTGTTCGGTATGCATTGCGTGGGAGAGATCTTATTATTCCAAATCAAATTGATGATCAAGTTTAAAGGTCTAGCAATCGATGCTAGGCCTCTATATGGTCTCGCTTCACAAAAACTTTCTTTCAGCAAATGATGACTATTTCTTTTCTTCCATCTCAACCAGATCAATAATCTCCCGAATATCTTCGATATTCATGGCTTCGGCTATTCTTTCGATATGATTAAAATTAATGCTTTCACGTTTACCGGATTGAAGTTCACTGAGAGCGGCGTGACGAACATCTGATAAACGTGATAGTTCTCTCAAGGAGATATTGTGTTTTCTCGTAATTTCGTTTATTTTCACAACTACTTTCTTTGCCATTAGGTTTCCCACCTTATTTTACAAATTTTTCTTGACGATACGCATAAACGTAACATATAATTTTTGTAAAACTGGTACTCATATACGTACCAAAAGGTGGGGAATATTTTGACTTCTCAGAGTGACATGGTAGCGGAGTATGAAAAGTTAGTAGAACTTGAAAAGCAATACACAGAGAGGATTCAAACTTGTATTAAATTACTTGGAGATGCGTTTAACATTATCGCTGCCAAAGCAGGAGCGTTGAGCATGGATTCAGTTAAGGAAGCGGCTTATTATTTACACTCAACGGAGATTGAACTAAACCATGTTTTGTACTATATCCGCTTAGAGAAAAGTATTTTAACTAACAAGTTAGAAATTGAAACAAAATGAAGCAAACCCAAGCATAGCAGCGGAGGGGACGGAATCGTTCTGAAGAAGCGGAGCGCTCGCCTTTGAACCCGGATTTTTACCATATAAAATATAATTAAAAAAATCTGGGGACAACAGCGATCGGAAGAATGATCCGTCCACGTAGCGTCCTTAGATGCAACATACTTGCTCAATTCACCCAGTAATCAAGCAACTCAAGCTAACCCGACATGACCCTTCACGGTCTGATCGGGTTTTCTCATTTCAATCCCTCCGTCCCTGCGCATATATCTTCTCGCCCCTCCCAACATCTCCACCCAGATAGTTACACCCACTCCCGACATCATGTATAGTAAAGTTATGGGAAATAAGCATGAACCCGCATATGTTCTTGATTACTTAAACGTACAATATGAAACATGGCAAAAACGAGGAGGAACGTGATGATACATCCAACACAGATTCAGGATATGCTGCAAGCTGCGCTGGAGACGGGCGGAGATTTTGCAGAGGTGTTCGTCGAGGACCGCACCAATGGGCAACTGGGCATGACTGGGGGCGTCGTGGATACGGCGCTGTCAGGCCGGGATTTCGGGATTGGCATTCGGATTATGAAGGAGCATTTCTCGGTGTATGCTTACACCAGCGATATGAGCGAACAGAGCCTGATCCGACTGGCCAAATCGGCTGCTAAGGCTATTCGTGGCGGTGGAGCGCCAGGTACACACACGATTACACTCCATCCCCATGCGATCCCTAACCAACATCCGATTGCGATCATTCCTGACGGTTCACAGAAACGCGCCAAGATCGACATGATGAGACGGGCGCATGAGGCGGCAAGCCAATACGATCCTTCCATCACGCAAACCTCTGTTGGGATTAGCAACTCGATCCAGAACGTATTAATCGCCAATAGCAACGGGCTGCTGGTGGAGGATACCCGTACGTATACACGCATGAGAATAAGCGCGATTGCGACGGATGGGGAGCATAGACAATCCGGGTTCCGTGGGCCGGGAGCGTATGCAGGGACTGAATTCCTGGAGAATTTGAATATCGAAGGAAATGCCAGACACGCTGCTCGCATTGCGTCTACGATGGTGAAAGCGGGATATGCGCCTAGCGGTAGACTGCCTGTCGTGATTGAAAATGGCTTCGGCGGCGTTCTTTTCCACGAGGCGTGTGGGCATGGGCTGGAATCTACGGCGGTGGCGCATGGAACTTCCGTGTTTGCCAATAAGATCGGACAGCAGGTGGCTTCACCGCTCGTTACAGCTATAGATGATGGAACAATTCCGAATGCGTGGGGCTCGCTCAATATCGATGATGAAGGAGCGCCGACACAGCGCAACGTATTGATCGAGAACGGCATTTTAAAAGGATATCTGGTCGACCGCATGGGCTCGCGCCAGATGGGTGTACCTGCGACGGGATCAGGACGAAGACAGTCCTATAAATTTGCGCCTGCATCCCGTATGAACAATACGTTCATTGCGAATGGCGAGTCTACCCGTGAAGAGATCATTGCCAATACAGAGTACGGGATCTATGCCAAATCGCTGGGCGGTGGTTCGGTGAACACCTCGACGAGCGAGTTTAATTTTGCAGTCGAAGAGGCGTACATGATTCGCAACGGTAAAATTGCCGAGCCGGTCAAAGGCGCAACGCTGATCGGCAAAGGCATTGAAACCCTGCAAAATATTGATATGGTCGGCAACAATCTGGATCATGGTCAGGGGATGTGCGGCTCGGTCAGTGGAAGTCTTCCGGTCAACTGCGGACAACCGACGATTCGTGTATCCGAAATGACCGTCGGCGGACGAAAGGGGGAATAGGCAATGAATATTCAGCAATTTCAGGAAGCGTTGTTCGCGAAAGGTCGGGAAATGGGCTACGCGGATATGGAAATCTACTATGTAAATGGACGTTCTACCTCGGTGAAGGTACTGAAGGGAGAAATTGACCAATATACCATCGTTGAAAATGGCGGACTTTCCTTCCGTGGCGTCATTAACGGAAAAATGGGCTATGCCTCTACGGAGAAGCTGGAACCAGATGTGATCGACTTTTTATTGGAAGAAGCACGTAGCAACGCGGATATATTGGAGAGCGAGGAGCAGGATGAGCTGTTTGTAGGCTCTGAGAGCTACCCTAAGCAGCCTGCTTATGCCTCAACGCTTGTCGACACAGCTCCTGAGATTCTGATCGAAGCGGCGCTGGAAATGGAGCGTACAGCGCTTGCCGCAGATCCACGAATCGTGATGGCTCGACATTGCTCGGTCAGCGTTCGTGAGAATGAGGTCCTGATTGTGAATACCAAAGGACTGCATTGTCATCGTCACAAAAGTCTGGCGACCGCTTATGTATATGTGATTGCAGCAGATCATGGCGAGACGGTTACCGGGGGCTGGCATGATTATTCGCTGCGGAGCGTGGAGGAGATCGATATTGCGGATGTGGCGCATAAAGCCGTACAAGAGGCTGTTTCCAAGCTGGGTGCGCACACGATCCAATCGGATAACTATCCAGTCATTTTCCGTCATGATGCAGCCGCGCAATTGCTGGCTGCCTATACGTCGGTATTTTCTGCGGAGTCGGTGGATAAAGGCTTTTCACGCTTGGCTGGGAAGCTGGGGCAAAAGGTGGCAAGCGAACATATCACGCTGATTGATGATCCGCTAATGGAGAACGTTCCGGCAGGCAGCACGTTTGATGCGGAAGGCAGTGCGACACGCCGCAACGAGATCATCAAGGCTGGCGAATTGCGGACGTATTTCCATAACCGCAAGACGGCCCGCAAGGCCGGGGTACAGAGTACCTCTCATGCTTCCAAAGGCAGCTATAACGGTAAAATTGGGGTGTCGTATCATAATCTGTACGTGGCGCCAGGCACGTGTACATTGGAGGAGATGATTCGCAAGACGGACCGCGGGTTGATGATCGTCGAGCTGCAAGGGCTGCATGCGGGTACCAATACGGCGTCCGGTAATTTTTCGCTGGCTTGTCTGGGATACTGGATTGAGCAGGGGCAGGTGGTCAGAGCGGTCAATCAGATTACCGTATCAGGTAACTTCTTTGACGTCCTACAGCAGGTAGAGGAAGTTGGCAACGATTTGCGTTTTACGGGAAGCTGCACATCTCCTTCGCTCAAGTTGGCTGCACTTTCGATTTCAGGCTCCTAATGACTGGAGTAGCCTGCTTTTTTTCACACTTACGGCCTGTTCCTGACGTTCTAATTGTCTAGCAATCACAGATGCCTGATGCATCGGGGTATGGTAAAGTAGGAGAAAGTCTTTAAAATATGAAAAAAAGGCTTGGTTACAGCACCGCGACAGGGTATTATAGACAATAATATATTCGAAAAAGGTTCGAATTGAATTTTTATTGGGGGATGTATATGAGATATATAAGCACTAGAGGTCGAGTAGAAGCCAAGGGATTTATTGATACCGTGCTCATGGGGTTAGCTGACGATGGAGGTCTGATGGTACCGGAGCAGATTCCGACCGTGTCGGGAGCTACGCTGGAGCAGTGGGCTACATTGAGCTACAGAGAGCTGCTGCTGGAAGTTTTTGCGCTGTATATCAATGATGAGATTCCTCGTGAAGATTTGGAACAACTGGTAGAGCGCAGCTATGCAAGCTTTCGTCATCCGGAAGTTACGCCAGTGAAGAAGATCAACGATTCCCTGTCTATTTTGGAGCTGTTCCATGGACCTACGTTCGCGTTCAAGGATGTGGCGCTGCAATTTATGGGTGAATTTTATTCCTACGTGTCCAAAAAGCAGAATGAGATCATTCATATTCTGGGTGCAACCTCGGGCGATACCGGGGCAGCAGCCATTCAGGGCGTGCGAGGCAAGGAAGGTATCAAAATCTGTATTTTGCATCCGCATCAAAAAGTGAGCAAGGTACAAGAACTGCAAATGACGACGGTAGACGATGAGAACGTGCTGAATCTATCTGTAAAAGGGAACTTTGACGATTGTCAAAAAGTGATTAAGGACCTGTTTGCAGATTTGGACTTCAAAGCCAAACATCATCTGCGGGCGATTAACTCGATTAACTTTGTGCGTATTTTGGCGCAGACGGTATATTACTTCTATGCTTATTTCCGGGCGCAGGAGTCTGCGGGTACGAAGAAGATCAATGTCAGCGTGCCATCCGGCAACTTTGGCAATATCTTTTCCGGCTTTCTTGCGAAGAAAATGGGTCTGCCCATCCACAAGCTGATCATTGCCACGAACGAAAATAACATTTTGGAGCGCTTCGTGAAGACTGGCGAATACCAGCCGGGCGATTTCAAAAGCACATACAGTCCTTCCATGGACATTCAGGTGGCAAGTAATTTCGAAAGATACCTGTACTACTTCCTCGGAGAGGATGCAGCCAAGGTATCTGAATACATGAATAACCTCAAAACAGAGGGACGGATTGTGATCGGTGCAGAGGATTTGAAACGTGTCCAGCAGGATTTTGAAGCGCTGGGTGCTTCGAATGAGCAGTGTCTGGAGCTGATCAAAAAATACAAAGCTGAATACGATTATTTGCTTGATCCGCATACGGCTTGCGGTATTGCTGCGTATGAGGCGTATAATGGGGCAGACGAAGTCTGTGTGACCTTCGCGACAGCACATCCGGCCAAATTCGATGAGGCGATCCGTCTGGTGGACATTAAGCAGGAATTCCCGGCGCAAATTGAACAATTGTTCTCCAAGCCGCAACACCAGCAGGTGGTAGAGCATGACGAGGCAGAAATTGTGCGTCAGCTTGAAGCCTTTTATGTGTAACAGAATATTTTCGTAATGGTGAGTTGTTACATTCTTACGAATGGGAAAGAGGCTGCGCCCTGGGCGCTAGCCTCCTTTTTTTATATCCATATTTTCCAGACATGATGTATGTTTTAGTTTCAATTTGTTCACATTATAATGCCACATAGAGTAAGGTGTTAGAGCCTTAGAAATCGTGAAAAAAGCCCGTAAATTAAGGGATTTGGCTTTAGGAATATAACAGGCAGTGGTAGGTTCATAGAGTTATTTAATGAAGGATACAAAAATCTTTTATAGGGAAATTGGATGTATTTATATAAAAAATCATGTATAGTTAACTAAATTTTATGAATACATAAAGTTCCACTCTCGAAGGTGCAGAATAAAAGTCATTCCGTCATTTAACAGAGGGGCTAATTATAAAAGGGGTGTATTAAATAATGACCATGATCCGTCCAGAGCAGAGTCAACAAGCAGCAGCCGAATATGTGCAGTCCGTTTTTGAGAAGGTTATCGCGCGCAATCCTCATGAGAATGAATTCCATCAGGCCGTCAAAGAAATTTTGGATTCGCTAATTCCGGTATTGGCTAAGCATCCTAAGTATATGCAGCAGGGGCTTTTGGAACGGCTGGTGGAGCCAGAACGTGTCATTACCTTCCGTGTACCTTGGGTAGACGATGCAGGCAACGTACAGGTCAACCGTGGCTTCCGCGTACAGTTTAACAGTGCGATTGGTCCTTATAAAGGTGGACTTCGCTTCCATCCATCTGTGTACCTGGGTATCGTCAAATTTTTGGGCTTTGAGCAAATTTTCAAAAATGCGTTGACGGGTCTTCCAATCGGTGGTGGCAAAGGCGGTTCGGATTTTGACCCCAAAGGTAAATCAGATAACGAAGTGATGCGTTTTACACAAAGCTTCATGACGGAGCTGTATAAATATATCGGCCCAGATGCCGACGTTCCGGCAGGGGATATTGGTGTAGGTGGCCGTGAGATCGGATACATGTTCGGGCAATACAAGCGGATTCGCGGAGGACATGAAGGCGGCGTCCTGACAGGTAAAGGGATTCATTACGGAGGTAGTCTCACACGTACGGAAGCAACTGGATACGGTTGTGTGTATTTTGTAAACGAGATGCTGCAAGCTCAAGGTTTGTCCTTTGAAGGACAACGTGTTGTTGTGTCGGGCTCGGGGAACGTATCCATTTATGCGATTGAAAAAGCACAGCAGCTCGGTGCTACAGTCGTGGCATGTAGTGACTCGAATGGTTATATCTATGATCCAGACGGTATTGATCTCAAGCTGGTGAAGCAGCTTAAAGAAGTGAATCGTCTGCGGATTAGCGAGTATACGAAAGAGCGTCCAGGCGCAATCTATACAGAGGGCTGCTCAGGTATCTGGTCAATTCCATGCGACATCGCATTGCCATGTGCAACACAGAATGAAATTGACGAGCAAGCAGCACAGTTGCTGGTAAGCAATGGCGTAAAAGCTATCGGTGAAGGTGCGAATATGCCGTCCTCGTTACAGGCCATTGAAGTATTTTTGGAGAACGGAGTTCTGTTTGGACCAGCCAAAGCTGCTAATGCAGGTGGAGTAGCGGTTTCGGCGCTCGAAATGTCGCAGAACAGCATGCGCCTGTCATGGACCTTTGAGGAAGTGGATGCCAAGCTGCATGATATTATGAAAAATATCTATGCTAACAGCGTGAAGGCGGCTGAGGAATACGGCGTGCCAGGCAATCTGGTGGTCGGAGCGAACATCGCCGGATTTGTGCGTGTGGCTGATGCTATGCTGTCTCACGGGATTATCTAACTCAACGCCACAATTCCTTATGTCTATTGTACAATGATTAAACAACCTAGCTAATAAAAGCAAAATTGAAGCTGAGCGGCTCCGTGTGAGTCGCTCAGCTTTTATTTGGCATGAGGCACTTTATTTTTCTCAGGGACTTGATTTATTGCTAAAGAGGATGTATATTACTTGATAGATCAATAATTGATGGATCAAAGGTTGGATCACGAGGCCCAGCGATATGCTAAAGGGAGGAGAGATTGATATCACCCAGACACCATCCGAGGCTGAGTATATTTTTGATATGCTGCTGCTACTGAACAAGCAGATTAGCTCCAAGTTCGAGCGGTGTGCAGGAGTCAGCGCATCCAGATTGCAGCTATTATGCAAGCTGTATCAAGTGGAGGAGATTAGTCAAACGCTGCTGCAAAAAGAGGTTGGCATTGACGCTGCAGCCGTTACGCGTCATTTGAAGCAACTGGAAGCGACAGGAATGGTCACACGACGCACGAAGCCAGAGGACAATAGGGTTACCTTGGTAAGCCTGACCGATTATGGGCGTGTGCGTATTGTCATCTTTAAGCAGGAGCGCTCGCAGTTTGTAGCTCAGCTGCTACAAAGCTTTGACGAGACTCAGCGACATCAGCTAGCCGATATGCTGCAAGTGATGAATAGTCATATATCCAGTATGGACTGACAACATTGTCATATTACAATTACCCACAGAGGAACAAAGGAGAGATTGGAATGAGTAATACGAATACATCCAATATTGTAAAAACGAATGATTTTAAAGAAATCGCATTGGGACGCCGTTCGGTAAAAGTATACGATCCGTCCGTGAAGATCAGCCGCGAGGAAATGACTGAGATTTTGACGGAAGCTACACGTGCACCATCATCCATTAATCTGCAACCTTGGCGTTTCCTTGTGATTGACAGCCCGGAAGGTAAAGCAACCCTGGCACCATTGGCTCGTTTCAACCAACGTCAAGTGGAGACCTCTTCGGCCGTGATCGCTGTGTTTGGGGATCTGAACAACTTTGATAATTTCGAACAAATCTTCGGAGAAGCTGTAGAACTGGGCTATATGCCACAAGACATTAAAGAAATGCAACAGGAAAAAGTAACAGCCCATTTTGCTGCCCTTGATCCCGTTGTGAACAGAGAAACAGTTCTGATCGACGGTGGTTTGGTATCTATGCAGCTTATGCTGGTGGCACGCGCTCATGGCTACGATACCAACGCTATCGGTGGTTATGAAAAGGATCAAATTGCCGAGGCCTTTGGTATGGACAAAGATCGTTATGTTCCTGTTATGCTCATTTCGATGGGTAAAGGAATCAACGAGGGGCACCCGTCCACACGTTTGCCGATTGATCAAATTGCACAGTGGAAATAAGTTAAGTTATATCTATACGCAACATAAAAAACAGGCGGAGCAAAGGACATTCCTTTGCTCCGCCTGTTTTTAGTTTGCCGGATGTAACGCTGATTCGGGAATTGATGACGTCCTTTAGTCTTAGGGTGATCCTTGACCTATATTCGCATCTGGTGTCTGTCCAGAGTCAGCAGTGTCATACTGAGGTGGATGATCACGCTTGGGCCATATAATCTGGTGAGAAGTATGGCTAAGCTCCTCATAAAATAACGGTGCTTTCTTGAACAGGCGTATGACCAGATGGAGAAAGAACCATCCGTTCAACACCAATAGCACAAGACCGATCAGCACACTTACCCAAGGGGACACTTGAGACCGCAGCACAGGTCCACCCAGTACGTAATTCAGTCCAAAATACAACCAGTACAAGAGACTGTACCGCTTGATGAGCTCCCACAAGGAAACTCGTTTTCCTCTCCCTGTAAGATGAATACGTACCAGCCATTTCCCTGGAGTCCGTCCATTCGTCAGGTAAGGAACCACCATAAAGTATATCCCACTGGAAACCCAGAAAGCAGCAGATACATGCAGGGACTCCGTGATGCCGAATAACCCCGTCCAAAGGATAGAATCCACTAAGAAGGCTACTCCTCGTCTCGTATAGGACACCCGTTTGGTTGTAATGTCCACATGCTTGTCCAGATGCTCCAACCGGGGAAGAAAGCGTGAAAACCATTCGCCGAGCAGAAAGCCCAGCATACCGCCCAAAGTATTGGCCATCAGATCGTCCACGTCAAATACACGATACGCATGGTCAAAAAATCCATACAATCCTGTCAGCTGTGTCACCTCAAAGAAGAGAGACAAGGCGAAGGACAGAATCAGACACCAGCCCCATCGTGCACGGAAGTAATAACGTAAGAACATACCGAAAGGCATGGTCATCATTACGTTAAAAACCACTTGCAGAAAAGCACGCTCCTTCAGTAGATGCAAATAACTGGAAGGATGAGCAGGTGAAACGGATGTTTCTCTTATGATGTCTTGCACGAACTGCAAGGGCATCCACTGCAAAGCTCCCCCGGCCAAAGCTGCATTATGACGCGATGCCGGAAGCGGTAGTATGACTAAAAAGAAGGCGTTCATCAAGTATAAAAGCATCAAGTAAAGCAGCCACGCTCTAGCCTTGTGAATATAGCCATGTCTGCGATATTGCACGATAAGGAACGGAAGTGTAAACAATAACGCAGCAACAGGGAAGGCCAGAAAAGCATATGAAACGGGAAACAGATAAGATTGAATCATGAGCTGTTTAAGCCTGCTTTCTCCGGAACTTCACCAAAGACCAGATGACCAAAAATGCCATGAAAGCCACGCATACGCTGATGCTGATCCGATTTTGCGGGTCAATCAAGAACAGGAAGGCAATGACCCAAAGGCATCCGACCGTAACCGCCGTCACATAAGGGAATCCCCATATCTTGAAGGTAGGCTCCACTGGATAAGATTTGCGCAGTTTCAATTGGGACAGGCAGATGCAGCTCCAGACGAGCAGCACGACAAAGCCAGGTACAGCCATCAAAATACGGAACAGCCCTTCCTGAGCGACGTATGCGACCATGGAGCCAACAATCAGGATGACCGCGCACAGTTTGAGACTGTTCACCGGAACTCCATTGGAGGACAGGCGCGCGAGTGATTTGGGACCTTCTCCATTAATCGCCAGCGAATGGAGCATGCGTGTAGCCCCGTAAATTCCCGAATTGGCGGCTGACAGTACAGCAGTGATCAGAATAAAGTTCATGACATGAGCTGAGCCTTGAAGCCCTACAGAAGACAATACCTGTACAAACGGGCTGGTACTTGCATCCAGTTGGTTCCAGGGAATCAAGCCACAAATAATGAGAATAGGCAGCGTATAGAACAAAACAACGCGAAGAATAAAGCTTTTAACCACTTTAGGCAGTACCTTTTCTGGATTTTCAGTCTCCGTCAACGTCAATCCGATCAGCTCAGACCCTCCGTAAGAAAAGGTAACGACCAGCAATGCCGAAAAGATTGCTAGCCAGCCATTGGGGAAAAACCCGCCGTGCTGAGCGTAGTTGCTTAAATAAGGTGGAGTTTCAGTGGGGATAATCCCAAACAGTATACAGCCACCCAAGGCAATGAAGATAATAATCATGGCAATTTTAATGCCTGCCAGCCAAAACTCCAGCTCCCCTAAACCGCCGACACTCAGCATGTTGACGACAATAATGAAAGCCGCACTCGCTAAACTGAGGAGCCATAGAGGGACATCTGGCAGCCAATATTGCAGGAAGCTTCCCGCGGCAATGACCTCAATGACACAGACAGCCAGCCACATGAAGCAATACAACCAGCCGATAATAAAAGAAAGTCGTTCTCCAAAAGCCTTGCGAATAAAATCCTTCATATTCATGTTGGGGTAGACGGTAGCCATCTCGGCAATCGCACCCATAACGACCAAGAGCAGCAGTCCTGCGAAGACATAGGATAAAATAACTCCAGGTCCTGCCAAGCTAATCGTTTCGGTACTTCCCTTAAAAATACCCGTCCCGATGACTCCACCCATAGCCATAAAGGTAATATGCCGTGGTCGAAGCTTTTTGTGTAAAGTTGCTTCATTTGATTTCAATATGAAATCCTCCTTCATCATAGTGTACAGCTTCAGCATAGCCCAAGCAGGGTTACTTCAATTAGACTTATACTACATGAAAATATCCAATTAGGAAATGAAAGAAATAGGATCTGGTAGGGAGATTAAAATAGATAGAGGAAAAAATGTAGAAACAGAGACAGAATGATATTGTTGACGATTGTTGTAATATCGATATCATTCTGTCTTTATGTTATATTCACCTTGTTTCGCGCGGGAATAATTGTTTCATGGTAGCCAAAGTAAAGGATGATATATAATGAGGTTGGTTTGGAAAAAAGTATGAATTTATGAAGCGGAGGCTTTGATACGTGAAGGATCGGCAAAAGCAGACAGGTTCTCAATCCGGGATGAGCAAGGGGCATGAAGCTGATGAGCTGAACAAGCTACTGTCCGTATGGCTCCATTCGTCGATCCGTGTCATGGATGTCCGGCACATTCGACTGGAAGCGGAAGAGCTGGTTCAATTATATCGTCTTCCAGCGCACGCTTTTGTGTTCATGCTACAGGGTAGCGTGCACTTGGATGATGATTGGAAGGATGCATCCCATTCAGGCTATGTACTACATGGTGGCAAGGGCTTTGAACTGAATATCAAGCCTTCATCATGCGGGATCGAATATATTCTTGTACTATATAAAGCAACTTCTTTATCAGGACGCACAGTTTATCATCAACCTTCGGCAGCTTATGGTTTCATACCGCCCTATCCGGCTATACTATATCAAAAGCTGCAGCTACTGGCGAACACATGGCAGGATCAAGAGGCGTTATCCAAAGTTCAGGCGCAGGGTCGGTTCTATGATTTTGCATATGAATGTATGCGCCAATCGCAGGAACCGCAGGCTCGGACCTCCACGCGGGATGTCGTGGCACAGGCAATTCGATTTATGCAGGCTCATTATGCGGAGTCCATCACGCTGGAACGTTTGGCCGGATTATTGGAATGTAGTCCGCGACACCTGACCCGGTTATTTAAAAAACAAACGGATAGTAGCCCGATTACGTACTTGATTCAATTACGGATGGACAAGGCGAAGGAGCTTTTGCGGAAGACGGATGCTACTTTGCAGGATATTGCTGCGAGTGTGGGGTATTCAGATGTCTATTTCTTTAGCCGGGCATTCAAAAAATATACTGGCGTATCCCCGGTTCATTATCGGGACAGCTTATATTCATCTGCTTTTGTTAGTGATATGCGTCTGGATAATCCATCAAGCCTGTCTGAATGTTCCATTGATTCAACAGGTGGTGCCCTGCATACTGGTATTGAGGATAATAATCATTATCAAAACCATGACGAAGGGATTTTACAAATGAATAGAAACACAAAGCATTCCATGGCATTTATTGTATTGCTTAGTTTTACCCTGCTGCTGAGCGCGTGCTCAGGCACATCCAGTCCTACGGCAACCGATGGCGCTTCGCAAGGGAACAATAATACATCAGCAGAACCAGCATCACAGGAAAGGGTACTGAAGGATGCACTTGGGCATGAGGTGAAGGTTCCGGCTCAGCCTCAGCGTGTGCTCGCTTCTTATCTGGAGGATCATCTGGTGGCGTTGGGTGTTAAACCGGTAGCCCAATGGTCGGTGGGTAAAAATTCAGTTCAAGCTTACCTGCAAAAAGAACTGAAAGATGTTCCTGCCATCGCTTCAGATCTTCCGTTCGAGGCGGTTCTGAACTTCAAGCCTGACTTGATCATTATGGACAGTGCGAGCATGGTGGAAGGCGACAAATATGATCAATACTCCAAAATTGCTCCAACCTACGTTGTGGGCAGTAATATGAATAATGATTGGCGCCAAGAGCTGCTGACCGTGGGTGAGGTGCTGAATAAGAGCAGTGAAGCGAAGCAGGCATTAAGCAATTACGACAAAAAAGCAGCAGAGGCGAAAGCCAAGCTCAGTCAGACGGTAGGACAAAAAACGGCTGCGGCATTGTGGGTAACGGATAAAAACGTATATGTGGTGAACCAGAATCTATCTAGCGGGGATGTATTGTACAAGGATTTGGGATTCAAGATTCCACAGGTCGTACAAGAGATTTCCAAAACGGCCAAGGCGAACTGGAGCAACTTATCCCTGGAAAAACTAGCTGAGCTGGACGCTGATTATATCTTTATCGTGAACAGCAAAAATGTGAGTAAGGATGAGATTATTAAAGATCCAGTCTGGGCAGGAATTCCGGCAGTCAAAGAAGGCCATGTATACGAATTTGGCAAGGATTCCAGCTGGCTGTATACAGGTACAATTGCAAACAGTCAAATGATTGATGATGTTCTGAAAAATGTAATGAAGTAAGCAAAACGGTAATCAAAAAACGCTGCTCATCTTGACGACAGTATGTCGCAGGAAGGAGAGCGTTTTTTTATATAAAAAGATGCCTGCAAAGGGCAGACATCTGATTTATTTTCGATATTAGGATTGCGGAGATACCAGGATTTTAACCTGATTTTTTTCTTTCAGAAGACCTTCAAAGCCTTGCTCGATCACTTCTTCGAGCTTAATACGTTTGGTCACAAGTTTGTCAGCAGGGAAATATCCTTTTTCCATCAAGCTGATGACAGCCGGGAATACATCACGGTAGCCGATAATACCAGTCAGATTGCGTTCCTTCATGACAATATTGTTCGGTTTGATCGGAGCTTCTTTTTCAAAAATGCTGACGATCATGATTTGTCCGCTGATTTTAGTGGATTCAATCGCTTGAGTCAGCACAGGAGGTACTCCAGTGACTTCATAGGCTACATCTACGCCACCGTTAGTCCGTTTGTGCAGTTCTTCCACAACATCATAAGTTTTAGGATCAAGCACGATAGCACCCAGCTCTTCAGCTTTAGCTTTACGCTCCTCGGAAAGCTCTACCGCATAAATCTCAGATGCGCCCGAAGCTTTCAACGCTTCAATAACCAGCAATCCGATAGGACCAGCGCCAAACACGACAGCTTTGTCGCCGACTTTCAGTTGGCTTTGACGTACAGCATACAAAGCAACGGCCGAAGGCTCTACCAAAGCGCCTTGCTCGAAGGATACGCTTTCTGGAATTTTGTGAACCATGTGCTCGTCAGCTGCGACATATTCAGAAAATCCACCGCCGCCGCCTGCCAAACCGAGGAAGCCCATTTTATCGCAAAGGTTATATTTGCCTTGTCTACATGCATCACATTCTCCACATGCAAAAACCGGTTCTACGACTACACGGTCGCCAACCTGAATTTTAGTTACACCTTCACCGATTTCAACGACTTGTCCAGAAAATTCATGTCCCATCACAATCGGAGCTTTTTCGCCAGTCAGTGGATGCTGAGCGTTTTCAGGAATGAAGATCGGTCCTGCTACATATTCGTGAAGATCACTTCCGCAAATGCCACACCATTCCACTTTGATCTTTACTTTTCCTGGAAGAGCAGCGGGTTGCTCAATGTTTTCCAAACGTAAATCTTTTACTCCATGCCATCTCAATGCTTGCATGTCTTGTCATCTCCTTGATGAATATATGATCATTGCCGCTATAAAAGTGAATGAATAAGGAAACGTTTCCGAAAAATAATATGTCACAATTTTTACACATTGTCAAACCAAATTAATGCAAAAAGCACTTGATTTTTTTGTGAATATAATCACTTGTGACTATGGCGCTATATTTGACTCGTTGCTTAGTACAAAAGAATTTTTACTACTTTTGCAGGTGAAGCAGAGGCTAGAAAGAAAACGAATTCAATTTTTAGAGGTGCATTCTGTGGTATAATATCTATATTAGAGAGTTTATGTATATAGAGAGAAAACGATTCCGAGCGTGAAAGGATTTTGGGTGTGTCAGAGCAAAAGAAAGTAACTATAGAGGATGTAGCCAAGCGGGCAGGGGTCGGTATTGCGACTGTCTCCAGGGCTATTAATGATAGCGAGGGCATCAGCCCCAAAACAAAGGCATTTATTTTGCAAGTAATTGAAGAAATGGGTTTTACGCCCAATACCTCAGCTCAAAGCCTAAAGGTGCGGCAGACACGGCAAATTGCGCTGGCTGTACCGGATATCCGGAACGCGATCATTCCAGAGATTGCTTGGTCCGTAGAACAGGCCGCCAAGCAGCACGGTTATCGTGTCGTGCAGATCAATACGGCCGGGAATGCCAGGATGGAGCTTGAAACGGTGCGTGAGGTTAAGAAGCTGCATGTAGACGGGCTCATCATTATGCCGCTGGCGTATCCCAAAATGTTGGTTGATCTGATTAACAAAGCGAACGTTCCCGTGTCTATTATTAACTATGGCAAGAAGCTGGGTGAAGACGTCAAAGCGGATATCGTCAGTCTGGCCCGGCAAGAGGGAAGACTTGTGATGGAGCATTTGCTTAAAATCGGAAGAACGAGAATTGCTTATGCAGGTGCAGCGAAGGACAAAATCGAGGAGAGATACTTCGCTTATGAGCAGTCTCTCCAGCATGTGGACCCTTCACTGGTGTATTTTGGCGATGACTTTTCCTTCGAGACCGGGCTACGGGCAGCCGATTATTTTTACAGCTTGAAAAATATGCCGGATGCGATTTATGCAGTTAATGATATGGTGGCCATAGGAATCGTAAACCGCTTTAAGGATTTGGGTGTAAAAGTACCGCAAGAGGTTGCAGTGGTCGGTATTGATAACAATTTGTGGGCTACGGTAACGACCCCGCAGATCAGCTCAGTTTCTATCATGGGGGAAGAGGTGGCACGCCTGGCTGCGGAACTGCTGCTTAAGCGAATTCAGGAACAGACCGTGGGGGATTATGAGCGTATACAGTTTGAGCCTCGTTTGATTGTCAGGGAATCCAGCGTCTCCGTGATCCGTAAGCCTACGGTTGGGCATGACGAGTAAAGTAAGTCTAGCTCTGCACCCTATTCCGTTATAACCATGGATGAATGGCTGCAGGCGTAATAGATATGGATAGGAGAGTGGATTCATGTCAAAAGGTAGCGTGTTCGTTTCTGGAGCTTGTACTACATTATTGCTGGCTGTAATCCTAGGGTGTACTCCCCATGCTGACCCTGCGTCGCCGTCTGGAGCAAGCAATGAGGAGCCCAAGCAAAGTGCGGCCAGTGCAACCAGTACGCAGCATACCCAGCAAAGTAAAGAGGAACTTGTACTGTCCTTTTATAAGGCTTCATCCCTCAGTGATGAAGCAAAAGTACGTCACATGACGGACCATTTGGCAGGTATCGATTGGGGAAAGATGAACGAAATCAGTGAACATCAAAGCATGGACATCATCGAATATTTATATAAGCAGCGCGCTTTGATTCCTTCGGAAAGTTTCCCGAATGTGATCAAGGGCACTGCTGGCTTGGATGGAGCGCTAACTGAAGAATACGATAATCTTATGGAAGATTTGTTTACAAGGGACAAAACTACGATGATCCGAGCATTGGCAAATATGGACAAAACCAACCGCGTACAAGGTATAGGGGGCATCGGGTATGCTCTCAGCTATAGAGACCCGAAGGAAGTCAAGAAAGAGATTAAACAATGGCAGGCAGGACAACAGCTTACTACGGCAGAGAAGGATGTTATTCGTGCTCTGTTCGCCAAGCTGGATAATCCGTACTGATGCTGAATGAGTGATGATCTTTGCCTCGAAGTATATAAAATGAAAAGCTGCTTCTCTACCCGAGGCAGCTTTTTTGTGCTGTTTGTACATCCTGCGATTATGATTGGAGGTAATCCTGATCTACACGCAAGCGCTTGATATCACGAATTGGAGGGAGGCCGAACAAGCGAGCGTATTCACGACTGAATTGAGAGGGACTTTCGTAGCCTACCTGAAAACCGACATCTGCCGCATCTGCTGATTCAGATAACAACAGGCGACGGGCCTCTTGCAGACGTAATTGTTTTTGATATTGCATTGGGCTCATAGCTGTAACCTCTTTAAAATGACGATGTAGCGACGAAGGACTCATATTAGCCAGTTGGGACAATTCATCAATTCGCAACGGCTTATCATAATCTTGTTTAATTCGCTTTATGACTTCTGCGATCCGGTTTGAATGGCTACCAGTCATGACCAGTTGTTTTAAGGACTCTCCCTGCTTCCCCTGTAAAATCCTATACAATATCTCACGTATAACTAATGGAGCCAGCACCGGAATATCCTGCGGTCTTTCCAAAAGCCGTACGAGCCTTACTACGGCATCCAGCAGTAGGGAGTTGGTCTGGCTTACATACAAGCCTCGTCTGGAATCAGGTATTGGGCTAGTAGGAAAAGCAGCTTCTCTGATCAAATCCAAAACTTGATGCGGATCAAAATTGAGCCGGAGGCACAAGTACGGAGCTTCTGCTGAGGCTTGTATCACCTGCCCGGAAATTGGTAAATCTACCGAAACCACAAGGTAGTCGGATGTGCCGTAATAGTAACTTTCCTCTGCGAGTATCACGACTTTTTTTCCCTGAGCCACAATGCATAAGGCGGGTTCATGGACCTGATAAATTGGAACGGTGGTAGTCGAACTTCGGACGAAGTGAAGTGAAGGGATATCTGTAGCGTGAACTCCGTCGTGACTTGTAAATTGTTCTATGAGACTGGTCAATTCGGCTTGCTTTTCCGTGGTAGAACTCTCAATTTCGGTTGCTTTCACTATACCCCTCCCTTTTTTACACCGTAGTAATCTTCACTCTTCAGTGGACAAATTTACTTTGAGATGCGCTTTGTTTTTCGATATGGATTTGAATTCATATTAAGTGTCTTTGGAGGATTAGGCAATAATTTGCTCTGATTCTTCTACCATCTCCAATCACCATCGTCTCATAATAAAGATGTAGAAACAATGCTCAATAAACATGTGAAAAGGAAAACAGCATTCTACTTCAATAATTTCTTAACTAAAGGAGGAATAAGCATGTTAGATATTAAAGGGAAAGTTGCAGCTATTACAGGAGCAAGCAGTGGAATCGGTGAAGCTACTGCTCGTTTACTTGCTCAACATGGGGCTCATGTTGTATTAGGAGCCAGACGCACAGAACGACTGGAGGCTCTTACCTCCGAAATTCGTTCAAAAGGGGGATCGGCTGATTATATGCAACTGGATGTGACCCAAAGGGAGCAGATGGAAGCGTTCATTAAGTACGCTGAAAAACGGTTTGGACGTGTGGATGTCATTGTGAACAATGCAGGAGTGATGCCTCTTTCAAAATTGGAAGCCCTGAAAGTAGAAGAATGGGACCGCATGATTGATGTTAATATACGAGGCGTTCTGCATGGGATCGCGGCAGGGCTTCCCATCATGAAAAAACAAGGATTTGGTCAGTTTATCAATATTGCTTCTATTGGCGCGTATAGTGTAACGCCGACTGCAGCAGTATACTGCGCAACGAAGTATGCAGTTCGGGCGATTTCTGAGGGGTTGCGTATGGAGGTTGGTGGGGATATTCGTGTAACGCTGGTATCACCGGGAGTAACCGAATCCGAGCTTGCCGACAGTATTTCAGATGAAGAGGCTCGGCAGGGAATGAAAGAATACCGCCGTATTTCGATTTCGCCGGATGCCATTGCTCGTTCCATTGTGTATGCCATGGAGCAGCCTGCGGATGTAGATGTGAATGAAATCATTGTCAGACCCACGGCAAGCACAAATTAACTCCATGCAATAAAATCCGTGGTTCCATCTCTGCATTCAGATTGTTTTGTCCCCTATCCTTCTTTGCCGATGGGGGATTATTTTATGCGGGTTTACTTTTACCAATGTTTGTGTTAAGTTAATTTCGACAAACATCGAAATTAAGACTGGAACCGAAGGGAGACGAACAGGGTGAAAGAGACAACAGAGATGCAGCAAGCTGTAAAAATATATAAAGCACTTGGAGAACCGACTCGTCTCAAGATAGCACTTCTGCTAAAAGAGGAAAGTGATCAATGCTGCTCTGTACTGGGCGAGAAGCTGAACAGTGTAGCTATTTCAACGCTATCGCACCATTTGAAGCAAATGGCAGAGTCGGGGCTGCTCACATACCGTAAAGAGGGGACGTTTATTTATTACAGTTTGGATGTGGAAGCAGCACAGAAATATGCCCCGTTCCTGTTGACATAATTTTTTTTAGTCTTAATTTCGATATTTGTAAAAATACAAAAATATAAAAAAAATAAAGAAAAGAGGCGTTTTTTAAAATGCAGAGCACGTGGAAGGTGTACATTTTGGCCATTGTCAGTTTTTTGGTAGGTACATCTGAGTACATTATCTCAGGTATTTTGGATCAGATTGCGACAACCATGGGGATTACGGTGTCCGCAGCGGGCCAGTTGATTACCGTCTTTTCTCTTGCTTACGCGATAGGCACGCCGATTCTGATGGCAGTAACCGCTAAATGGGACAGACGCAACCTGCTCTTGAGTTCCTTAGGATTATTTGCAGTAGCCAATATGCTCTCCTTTGTCTTGCCAGGTTTTGGGATGTTTATTGCCGCACGTATTCTGATGGCCCTCGGGGCGGGGATGGTCGTGGTTACTGCACTGAGCATTGCTGCAAAAATAGCCCCAGTTGGCAAGCAGGCCAGTTCTATTGCTACAGTCACTATGGGTTTTACAGCCTCGCTGATTATAGGTGTGCCGCTTGGGAGAATGATCTCTTCTGCATATGGCTGGAAAACCGTATTTCTCGGCATCGCTTTAGCGGGGATTATTGCCTTGATCGTTATCGCTATGACAATCCCTCGCTTGAAAGGAGATCAACCGATCCCTTTACTGCAGCAGTTTGCACTTCTGAAAAAGCCTGAAGTTGCCTTGGGATTAGGCATTACCTTTTTTTGGCTAGGAGGTTATTCACTCGCGTATACTTACATCTCACCGTACTTGCTGAATGTATCAGGTGTAGGAGAGGATATGCTAAGCTCAGTATTACTCGCCTTCGGAATTGCCAGTCTAATCGGGTCAAAAATTGGTGGATACAGTGCGGATAAAAAGGGTATACCCTTTACATTATTAGGGGGCATGATGTTGCACGGTATTTCGTTACTCTTAATTCCTTTTGCCGCGCATTCCCTGATTGCACTATTTGCTTTATTGATCCTATGGTCGTTCGCAGCCTGGACAACCGGACCTACTCAACAATATAACTTGGTCACTCTCATACCGGAATCTTCCGGTGTGATGCTGAGTCTCAACCAGTCTACCATGCAGCTTGCTATGGCAGCGGGAGCCGGAATTGGCGGTGTAGTTGTTGGTCAGGTTACGCTGGCCTCCATCCCTTGGTTTGGAGCAGCTGGTGTCGCTATCGCCATGGTAGCTGTATATTTACTTTCACGAAGATCTTCGGTTCACACGGAATTGGGTGTGACAGAATAAAGAATTATAGAAAAATGAGCTCAGCGGTAGATGGCATCGCTGGGCTTGTTTGTTTTGAATGAGCACTCATATGCTCTCTGAAAGCAGGAAGGTCTATCCAAACGCAATATCAGTAATTTTGCCGCCTTCTTTAAAACCGATATTTTTATAAACTTGATTGGAAACTGAATTTTTTACATCTGCGTAAAGCATGGGGGTTAGCTGCTCATTTTTTAAAATGGAACATAACCCCGATACAATTGCGCTGGCACAACCTTTTTTTCGCCAGGTAGGGGGAGTATAAACAGCATTAATACGGCCATGCCTTGGAGAACGATGAGCAATGTTAGCCATGGACACGGGCATACTATTTACAATCCAAAGATATAAATTCCCTGTCTCGATCGCTGCCTTCGCAGCTGATATTTGACTAGTCGGATCAACTGAACGGTCTAAAGCATCTTTTGAAAAACCAGCTAGAAGCTGGGCAACTACCTGTACGTCCTCTGAAGTGGCTTGTCGTATGATCCCCTCAACGCCGGAAGGTTTGTTGTATTCAGGACAGAAATAAGATTCCATAACCATATGAGTATGTACCTGAGCAGTATGCCGCTCGGCGTAAGCATGTGCGAAATTCTCGGCTGTTTCGACATCACCACATACACCTGATAGGTTGGTTCCTTCTAAATAATGTAAGAGTTCTTCGATATAGGTTAACTTATGGTTGCCGATGATTTGCTGCGAAATCCATAGCCAAGCCTTATGTCCGGGTGATTGAGCGAAAATCATATTTCCATCAAACGTTTTAAGGCATGTTGATTCTTCTGACTCACATATTCGATGAAGCAAATTATATCGAACCTCATCAATCAAAAATGGATTGTGATTTAATAGATCATCGAATGGGACTAGCTGCTCAATCATGGCTTTGCCTCCCTAAAAAATGAGGTTTGATCTAATGTACTTGTATATGCTATGAAAATAAACTGCTACGAAGTGCTGCTGTTATATCTCTACTAAGATTTAAACTTCCGCGCTATAAGCTTCTTATTCTTTTGTCGCCAAATCCATCTTTCGATAAAGTTTTTTTCTTTTCTTTCCTGAAGCGTTTCCTTCATCCCTTTAATGAGAAATTCGGATCTTCGCTTGTCGTTCCTGCTAATTTCACGTAGTTCCTCAATAAATTTATCGTCCATGTCTGCATCTCCGTTAGTTCAGGATTTTCCAAATTACTAAGATAAATTATACAGAACGTATGTTCCTTTTTCAAGTCTGCGTCTACTCTATTCAACACATAACCATTTTTAGATGAATGCTGTGAGGCCCGCGCCAATTGAATAGGGAAGCATATGCTAGAGTTGAAAGGAGGAATTTACAACATGACTAATAAAGCATACGTATCTCAAACGTATCCACGCCTTACAGTCTACAATGAAGAAAATTTTCGGGGTTCTAGCAGAGTATTCAGAGGAAACCTAGGTATCCGCAACACCGATAATATTCTCGACGGCATCGAAAGTCTGCGTTTCTTTTCTACCAGCAGCAATGCTACACTTGTACTCTTTACTGGCACGCGGTTTAGAGGTAACTTCCGTGTGTATAGAGGCAATCGCAGCATCGCCGACCTGGATGATCTGATTCGCGGGAATGATGTGGAATCTATTATCTCTACCAATCAACGTTTGACGTTGCAGCAAATCCGTAATATCCGCAGTACTGGCAGACTGCCATCCGGCTATCGGATCATCTAACGGTCTTTAGTTTATAAATACGCTATTTTACTAGACTGTTTCAGAAGCTTGCAGGTTTGGGGCTTCTGGAACGGTTTTTGTATGATGGAACTGGAAAATATGAGTAATACTTTAAAAGTAAAACAAAATCATGGACAAGTCAACGATGTACACTCATGTCGGCGATGAAAACAATCGCATTTTACTTATAATGTGAAATAATACATTTTAAGCGTATGGCATACTTCTTTAAAATGAAATTTAAATTTTAAATATAGTATGGAAAGAAAGGAAGGAAGGAAGGCTAGTCTATGAATTGGTTTAAAAAGTTTCCTGTTTTTCAATAGCTTCGTTAACATAAAGAGCAATTTCGCAGACCATAAGTGCAAGAATGAGGACGAAACAAATACAGCCTCTTGATAGAATGAGAAACATCACCTATTAGGAGGCTATATTTATGAACAAAATCCAGCAATTTCATGCACTTCATACTTCAAAGGAACCTTTATTTTTGGGGAATGCTTGGGATTTGCTATCTGCCGTGGCTCTGGAGAAGGCAGGCTTTAAGGCGATAGGTACAACGAGTTGGGGGATTGCCAATACACTTGGGTTTGCAGATGGAGAGCTTATTGATTTTGACCAGCATATAAGCATCATTCGCACTATTGCAGAGCATGTTCAAGTTCCTGTGTCGGCAGATATTGAAGCAGGATATGGGGAGGATGCGGCAACGATTGTCGAGCATGTATTAAGGACAGCCGATGTCGGAGTGGCGGGGATTAATATTGAGGATTCATTAAAACAGCAAAAGGGACTTCGAGAAGTGAGGGCGCACAGTGACCTGCTGTCCAAAATAAGAGCTGCCTTGGATGTTCATGGGTTTAAAGAGTTTTTTATAAATGCGAGAACGGATACATTTTTGCAGATGGAGACTCCACTTTCGGAGACCATAGAAAGGGCCAAAGCGTATGTGGATAGTGGTGCTGACGGAATTTTTGTTCCAGGTTTAAAGAGTGATGAAGAGATCAGAGAGGTTGTATTTCATATACATGCTCCGCTTAATGTTTTATCTTTGCCAGGTCTGACGAATGTCCGCCAGCTTCAGCAGTTAGGAGTCAAACGGTTTAGCTTTGGAAATGCGTTTTCTGATAAGATAATAGTTGCTTTGCAAAAGAATGCGGAACAGTTGATCAACCTTCAAGATACTTCAGATTTATATGAGGATTTTGCAAAAATCCCATAAGCGACTTCCAATGAACAATATATAGATCGAAATGGTTTAGTTCGTCTATATATTGCACTTCGGAGCGACTGGAATCGAATTTTACAAAATCCTGAACTATATGAGTATGAACTAGAGAAAGGACGGATTCTTTGATCATGGCTAAACCTAGTCTTTCTTTTGAAGAAATGTGGGAGAAAATTATAGCATGTGATCGTAAATATGACGGGGTGTTTTTTACCGCTGTGAAAACAACCCGTATATATTGCCGACCTTCCTGTCGATCCCGAAAGCCGAAAAAAATCAATGTCGAGTTTTACTTTGATGTGGACACCGTGGAAAAAGCGGGTTTTCGCGCTTGCAAAAGATGCCAGCCTCATACAGATCATTCGCCGTATATCAGGCTTGTCCAGAATGTGATAGCTTTTTTAATCAATCATTATAAAGAAAAACTAGTATTGCAGGATATTGCGGATCATGTTGGAATAAGCACTTTTTATTTGGATCGGATCTTTAAACAAGAAACCTCGGAAACCCCGCGTATGTATTTGGAAAAAATAAGAGTAGATAAGGCAGCTTATCTTCTTAAAAATACAGATCTTACGAATCTTGAAATTTGCTATGAGACAGGCTTCCAAAGTCCCTCCAATTTCTATAAGTCGTTTCGCAACTTGAACCAATGTTCTCCTAGTGAGTATAGAAATTTGAATAAGGATTAGAAAAGGAAGGTGGATATCCTTAATGAGCAAGTTATACGTATTAAATTATGTATCGCCGATTGGAGAGATAGAGATACGGGGCACCAATGAGGATGTCTATTCCATTATGTTCTCTAATCGGAATGAGCCTTTAACGATGCTTACAGAAGAAGCTCCAATCCAAGTATTAGAGGAATGCGCCAGCCAGCTTGACGAGTATTTTAAAGGTGAGCGCTTTGAATTTTCGTTTCCTTATGCTTTTGAAGGTACGGACTTCCAGCAAAAAGTATGGAATGCGCTGGTGACCGTGGGTTACGGTACAACGACAGCTTATAAAGATATTGCTCTCGCTATTGGAAACGAAAAAGCAATCCGAGCCGTTGGCAGTGCGAATGGCAAAAATAAGCTGAGCATTGTGATTCCATGTCACCGAATTATCGGATCAAATCAGAAACTAACTGGCTATGCAGGTGGCCTATGGAGAAAAGAATGGTTGCTCCAGCATGAGAAGCGTTGTCTGAGATCATAAGGAGGGTTCATGGATGAGAGAGACATATTTAAAAGAGTTTAAGCCGGAAAGCTGGGTCAACATGGTTCAGATCTATCAGGAGCGATATGATCAGGTAGATCCGGCGATAAGGGCAAAGGTAGCCAAAAGTAAAATTCCAAAGGAGATTCAGATTGTGCTGCTGCCCGACATGGGCGAGTATTTGCTAACTTGGATGGATAAAAAGGTTCCCGCACTTGGTCACGAAACACCGTCGGATTATTTAAAAAGCGAAGAAGGGACCAAGGCACTGAAGGCAGCCATTCTACGTATGCCGCGTTAAACCAACTGACTCAAGGAAATACATATGAACATTGAACATTGGCTAGAAGTGAAGCCAACTAGGTTTGTCCAAACCCAATAAAGCTGTACAAAGGGAGCCGTTGCCCGGCTCCCTTTGGCGATCACAAGCAACCTATGATAAAAGAGTCCTAATTGGCTGAAAGCTCACTCTCCGTCACCCATTTATGATTTTTGACAGGCTCTCCTCCTGTAGTCGGCGTATAGTCTACCATATATACGGTCGTTGGCTCGGCGGAATCTATGATAGCCTTAGCCCCATCCATCCCCTTCATGTGGTCTGCCGCCAGAATAACTTCTGTGCCAGGTGCATAGGGCTCGCTGCCCGCATCCTTAATCTCTTCATGAATAACCCACTTATGATTATTCACTTTTTCTCCTCCAGTGGTTGGTGTATAGGAGACTGTATAAGCAGTAGTCGTATAAGCACCCACAACCGTGGCCGTAGCGCCCTTCATGCCTGCCATATGATCGGCTTGAATGGTCGCTTGGCTGCCAATTTTGAAGGCTGGGTTTTCAGCTTCTTTTAGTCCAGCAGGAAGCTCACTGGAGGTGGAATGGTTCATATCTGATGCGTCATGCTGTTGACTGCTGCTTGTCGTATGCTCCTGGGCTGGCGTGTTACTGTTCCCGCACCCACTCAAAATAATCATGACTGCACCAGCAAGTAAAGTCCATTGTATTCTCATATTCAATAGCTCCTTTAGGGTTATATTCTCACATTCAAATATACCCATAGGGGGTATGTTTGAAACGGAATTATTTTACAAACTTGTGAAGTGCTTTGTTTTCAAGTGGAGAGCCCGAAGCGACCCCCTTTTTAGTTTTGCGGAAGATACGTAATTTAAATGTTGTTGACAGTGAATAAAAAATCATTGTAATATCTACAAAACATATCAAATTACTATGTTTTAAAAGTTTTAAATATTTTAACTCACCAAAACTAGACCATATCAAGGAGCAGGGGGAGACTCAAAATGAAGAAACAATGGATTTCATTTATATTGCTGCTGGGCGTAGTTGTGCTTTTTATTTCAGGCTGTGGCAGCAAGAATACGTCGGGCAGCGTTGCGGACGAAGAAAAGAAAACACTGCATATCGGCTTTAATCCCGGTCCATATAGCGATCAGTTTAAGAATGGTGTGGCTCCATATTTGGAGAAGAAGGGGTATAAGATTACATATAAAGAGTTTACAGACGGGGTTCAGCCCAATGTAGCCGTGGCTAATGGAGATATTGATGCCAATGTGTTCCAGCACTCGCTCTATCTGGATTCAATGAATAAGCGGGAGAATATTGATCTGGTTGGTGCTGTGCAAGTTCCGACTCCTCCAATGGGATTGTACTCCAGTAAGCATACCAGCCTTGACGAAATCAGTGCTGGAGCCCAAATCAACCTGCCCAACGAGCCAGTCAATATGCTGCGTGCGCTGAACATTTTGAAGGAAGTAGGTTGGATTACCTTAAAGGACAATATCGATCCATTGCAAACTTCGGTGAACGATATCACCTCTAATCCGCATCATCTACAATTTGTTGCTACCGACCCGGCACAAGGGCCACGTGCATTGGAGGATGTTGATTTTGCGGCTATACAAGGGAATTTTGCTGTATCGAATGGAATGAAGTTAACCTCAGCATTAAAGCTTGAAAAACTGACAGATCCATTCACAAATGTGGTAGCTGTGGACAGCAAGAATAAGGACAAGCCCTTCGTCAAAGACATTATTGAGGGATATCATTCCGATGAATTCCAAAAGTACATCCAATCGAATCCTGTGTATGAAGGCTACAAGCTGCCAAGCTATTTTAAATAACTGAGGTATTATCTTATGTGGGCTGACTTACCTAGTCTGTATCTTATGGATAGAAGGTGGAGATAAACGTGATTTTTTCATCCTCTGATCTCGTCAAGGCTCTGCCTGACAACTATTTTAGCGCAATTGATGACAAAGTGAATCTGTATAAAAGCAAAGGAATAGATGTAATTAATTTGGCAGCCGGCAACCCAGATCAGCCAACACCACCGCATATCATCAACGCTTTGAAGGAAGCGGTCGATCAACCGATCAATCAGGGCTACCCGCCTTTTCATGGGAAAAGAAGCACGCTGGAGGCTGTCGCTGCGTTCTATCAACGGGAGTATCAGGTGGAGCTAGACCCTGACCGGGAAGTTGCTGTATTCAATGGCTCAGCCATAGGTGTAATGGGGATTCCGCAGGCATTGCTGAATCCCGGTGATTGGTTGTTGACCACCGATCCGGCATATCCCCAATATTATTCCGCTGCTGCGCTGGCAAGAGCTCGTATTCATACGATTCC
Source organism: Paenibacillus polymyxa (assembly GCF_015710975.1). NCBI lineage: Bacteria > Bacillati > Bacillota > Bacilli > Caryophanales > Paenibacillaceae > Paenibacillus > Paenibacillus polymyxa. The sequence continues at coordinate 3,520,925 of NZ_CP049783.1, forward strand.
TCTGGATGAGAAACATGGATTCTTGCCGGACTATACAACCGTACCTGAAGAAATCGCAAAGCAGGTCAAACTGCTCATGATTAATTATCCGAACAATCCGACAGGAGCGGTAGCTTCCGTAGATTTCCTGACGAAGACACTGGATTATGCTGCTCGGCACCAGTTTCCGGTTATGAATGACTTTGCATATGGTGCTCTTGGATTTGGCGGGCATAAGCCGATTAGTCTATTGCAAATCCCTGGCGGCAAGGAATATGGTGTCGAGACGTATACAGCTTCCAAAACGTATAACATGGCTGGATGGCGCTTTGGCTTTGCGGTTGGGAATGCGTCCGTTATTGGTGCGCTTAAGCATTATCATACGCATGCCTACAGCACTGTTTTTGGCGCGGTACAGGATGCAGGAGCTGTCGCATTGCTGGGCACACAGGAGCCAGTACGGAAGCTCGCGGCGTTATATGAGCGGCGACGTGATGTTCTCATTGCAGCGTTACGAAATATTGGCTGGGATGTTGCCGCTCCCCAAGGGTCTTTTTTTGCCTGGTTCAAGGTGCCGGAGGGGTATACATCGGCTTCCTTTGCAAACTTTTTATTGGACGAGGCGCATGTTGCGGTTGCCCCTGGAGAAGGGTTTGGTCGTGCAGGAGCTTCTTATGTGAGGGTCAGCCTGGTGAACAGTGAAGAAAGACTGCTAGAGGCGGTACAGCGCATCGCAGCAACGGGTGTCTTTCAAGCATAAAGAATAAGCTGGAATAAAAGAAATTCATGGAATGAGAGCGCAAATCAAAAACGTTTTTTCTTCGGCTTGCCATACTGGTTAATGAGAGTTCGAAGTTGTTTCCCGGCTTGATTCAGTTCCATATCGTTCAACACATAATCGGTGCTGACTTCCCAGGTGCTGCGGTCATTCAGATGAAAAATAAAGGTGGGGAAACGAGGGCGCAACCATTTGCGGATGGAGGCTCCCTCGAATTCAACTTTAGTGATTGCAGACCACGGGACAGTTCGAATACCGTCGGAAATACTGTGTTCATCAAAGATGAACAGGAAGGTATCCATACGAAGCGTTCTGTTCAAACAGACCACCAAATAACTACCAAAAAAAGGAAGTCCAATCATAGCAGACGTAATAAAGAAGAAGATTTGCAGAGCAGAGATATCTTCGTCGATAAAAATGAGCAACAGTAAAAACAGACAAATCAGCACAAACATCAAGCTACCAAGGGCTTTCCAAAATGCCAGAGATCTGCGATATACAATTTTATCCACGGAATACCGCCTCGTCGGGTACAAACCCCTGAATGAAATGAGTGATCCGTTCTCTCCATTCAGATTCAGTCACACTTTCAATGCGCAGACATGGGGTGGCCTGCATATCCAGTTCTGTATTTCTTACGATCCACACATCATTCGTTCCTTTAAGAACAAATAGCAGATTTGTAACGGAAGGCCCCTCTTCATCCGTGTCCGTGTATACCATCTGGCTCAAATTATCGAGGCTGCAGTGATTACGATTAAAATCTTCTCGCCAGTCTTGTATCATTTGCTCAGCCGACTCTTGAAGCTTCCACGTTGCCATTTGCTGCATCGTGAAGTTGGATGAGGTTAACTCATTCCACTGTTCTTCTGTCAGATCGACGTATCGGCTGTGTGCATTGAAGTTTGGGGAAAACAGGTCGAATAATTGATCAATGTCGTGATGCCAGTCTTCTGGGGAAGACCAGCGAAAGAAATGGAGTTCATTGTGGCTGGAGAGGTGATACAAAAAACGGCCATTTCCATGGTGTATCGTTAATGTATTTTGCTTGTCCTGTTGCTCCTTGTATCCACGCAGCATTTGGCGGCTTTGTACCAGATGAGCCAGCATGTCAACAATGAACGTATCAAATTCAAGCTGCTGTTGCTCGTCATCCTGCTGTTCCAACAAGCCCTTGGATACCAGGCTATGTGTTGCAGCATGAAAAAGCAGTTCCCAGCGATCCTCCGTTAGTTCCCCGTAATAGGATTGGAGCAGACCCGAAGCCATATCCTCTGCACCCAGTGCAGTCAAGGCAAAGCCTAGTTCCTCAAGCGTTAAAATTACCGTTTGTTTGTCCATAGTCAGGCTCCTTCTCTATCTGTTAAGTGTATGTTATTTAAATAGTTTGCTGGCCCAGCGTATCCCTTTTTCGGCGAACTTGGCGACTTTTCCACCTGCCCAGCTTCCCACTGTACCGCCAACGTATGCACCGACGGCTGCACCAACCGGACCGCCGATAGCACCGCCTACGGACCCCAAAACGACAGCACCGCCATAAGTTGCGGCAGTTTTGATCGCTACGTTAGAAGCAGATACAGCCACATCCGTTCCGGTAAGCTTCCCACTTTTCCATTTTCCAGCCAGACTGATGCCCTCGCCCACAATATTCATGGTGGCATTAATAGGGTACAGCTTTTTGGCGATCATGCCGGGAATTTGGCGGGTGGCTATGCCGTAACGTCCTTTTTCCACCCCGGCGATAACGTTGCGCGTCCACTGAGGAAAGCTATTGGCTTTGTTGAATCCAAGGCCGAGCTTACCCATTTGAAGCTTTCCGGCTAAACGGTCAAAGCCCTTCAAACCTTTCATGACAATACCTGGTTTAGCGAATTGGCGGTTTATGCTTTTGCCCAAATTACGCATAAAAGCATTGTTACCTTTGCCTTTCACCCATGCCGCATTATGTATAACCGCCCGAGTGGGATTTTTCAGACTTTTTTTGAATTCTACTGTTTTGGTGAGCACAAGTGTGGAAGCCAGACCGCTATAGATCGCTGTCCCGGCAAAGCCCAGTTGCCCCCGCCATTTATTGGCCTCTGACAGGCTGTTAATGGCTATATCTGCTGGATCGTTTCCTCTTTTTTCGGAAGATGCTCCTTCATTGCTCTTAATCTGCCCGCTCTGATTACCTTGGTTAACCCCTGTGTCTGCTTGGGTATCTGTTTCCTTGAATTTTACTGCAATGGAACGCAACTCTGTGCTGACAGAACCGACCGTTTGAGTAAAAGCATCCATTTGTCCACGTGCTTTATGAAAATCCTGATAAAAGCGTTGCTGTGTCGTTCCTGCCCAGCTATTCTCTAGCATTTGAATTTGCTGTGACAGTTGTCCGCAAATTTGTGCTCCCAGTTCACGTGCCTGTGCGAACTGCCTGGAAACCGCCTCTAGTTTCTCAGGAGGAACCATAATTTTAGCCATGATGTCCACCTCGGATGATTAAAATAATTACTTAATATTTTAGTGATTCTAGCGGTGGTTAGCAAAAAAAGGAGGGGGTTTTTGTTAAAAATAAGTCATTTGTATGAGTTCATGAGGGGGTATAAGGGAAAATAGTAGGAGTTGTTATGATTCGAAATTCTTACATGTTACTCATAAAGAAGATGAAAAAAAGCCTCTCTGTTCAAATGGAGCTTTCCATAAGAATGAGAGGCCATCATGCATAGAAGCTACTATATAATGTGCGACACTCTAGCTTATTTTAAAGGAACCTGCTTGGACAGCTTTTCAAACTGCTGCAAGTGAGGGGTGATCTTGGCGGTAATCCCTTTGAGATATTTGATGGCCGCTTGTCTTTGACGTTCTTTGGTTGCGACCTCTTCAGGGAACATGGAGTATTCCTTTTGAACGGAGCCATTTTTATAATTTACGGAGAAAAGCTCTCCTTGCTGCCACCTTTGGACCAGATCCTGATTACTGTGCAAAATATTTAGCACTTCTTTGCCATTTTTATAAGTAAAGCTGTAGTCTGGATCGGCTACAGCATGGATCACTTGGTAGCCGTTCTGTAATCCATTGTTCTGAAAAGTACCGACTTGGATTTCATTCGAACGTATCGTTCCGTCCGTTTGCGTCACTTTATCAGTCTGCGTACCCTTGCCACTTATGGTGTCATTGCTCCACGTTCCGCTATATACGACTTTATGATGTTGTCCATCTGCATCCGTGTATTGATTTATATATTTCCCAGTACCTGATCGCTTGCCATTCACAAAATCACCCGAATACTGCTTATATTCGCTCCATTTGATCGTACCGCGCCCGTGTGGCTGACCATTCTCAACCTCTCCATAGTAAGTAGCCTGCCCGGATAACTGAAGCAATTCCTTGGTTGCAGCTGCATTCGCTGCAGGTATATTTACCAACAGCGCTCCAGAAATCAGCGATGCAGACACCATAATAGGCAGGGACAAAGCCTTTCCTTTTTGCCAAAGTTTTTGCATCATGAGTTCTCCCCTTTCGAAGCTTTGAGTTTCTACGAATCATGTTCAACGACCCAGCACTTTTAACCTATTTTGTGCTTGGTGGTTTATAGTTTAATATAGATTGAGAATTATAGGAAACTATAAAGTAAAAAATAGGTAATAAGGAGGAGGGATTTTGATTTTACCTGAATGTGGAAGTGAGGATGTATCGAGCATCCTTGCCGTAGAGTTGGTACAGAAGCCTGTGAAGACCATAAAAGGAATCCATCAAGTGGAGCCAGATGCTAATATCTATTGGCTGATTGATGTGGAATTCAGTGGTTTTACGTTGTCAGATGAAGATATTTTGCAATTGCTTAAGGGGTATATTGTGTATGGGCATGTCCATGATTTGCAGATATGGACTAGTGTGGGACGCAGACCGGCAGGCGAATGCCATTATGATAAAATCTGTATTTGTATGGATATATTCGATAATGTAGAGATGCAGATTCGATGGGAAGAAGCCAAGGTTACTGACTTTATGAACACACTGCCAGCGCGATTTGAGGAGAAGGGTACCGTTCGTGTGCTTCCTCGGGAGGACGCTGCTCATGCACGTGCAAAAGCGGAAAAACTTCAAGCATTTGTAGATCAGGAAGGTGAGAGGGAACACACTGTCATGCTTAGGCTGGTAGCAGATCAAGGTCAATCTTACCGTGGAGTGGACATCTGGGATGTCATGCTCAGCCTTGGAATGGAGTGGGGAGATATGGATATTTTCCATGCACACCATCACGGTCCGGGAGGCTATGATGAACTATTTAGCGTACATACGGGAACCGATCCCGGCTTCTTTTGGTTGAGTACACTCGCAGAGGATCGCTTTGCAGATTTGATTTTCAGTATGGATGCGGTACGAACGGTGCAGCCGCAAGCTGTGTTTGAGGCGATGTGGAAAGGTGCCGAATATGCGCGCGCCAGACTCGGTGGGACATTAGTGAATGAACAGGAGCTGCCAGCTGTACAGGAAGACTATCTGCGCCAGATTCAAGAGATGGAAGACCGCTTAAGTGAGTTTGGTTGTAGAGCAGGCGAGGATGTTGTGATGTTTCTATTCTAGGTTAGAAAGGAGTGATTTCGTTGTCCAGCAACTCCATTGAGAAGCTAAGAACGATTCTAAGACGTAAAGCTACTATTTTCCATACAGGGGGACGCAGACCGTCGGGTTCCCTTGATCAGAGCTGGATCGGTAGAGTCACAGTAGCTTTACCGACAGAGGAACAGCCGATTGATGTACAGGGAAATGTTATGGCTCCGATCATGCAATTGTATCTGCCTGCTATGCCTTTTGTTCCTCAAGCTATACTTGATATCAAGCTGTTGACAGTCTTCCTGTCTCCCGATGTACTGGATCATGAGGATATGGAAGGATATATGTGTATTCGTGAGTATACGTCGGTAGAGGATTTGGTTGAAAAAGATTTTGGTCCGGCATTTATGCAAATCAAAGCATTTCCGCTGTTCCCCGAGCTCAAAGAGAATGATTATCCAGTCTGGGATGGGGAAGATATTCCTGAGGAATACGGCGATGCCCTCAATGATATGGACGAGGAGGAGCCCGACTATTTTGAGGACATCGTAGAGGACATATATGCGGTTCACAAAATGGGTGGCTATCCCAGCTTTATTCAATCGGGCATCGACTTTGGCGAAGGCTGTGAATTTGTGTTTCAGATTGCGTCAGATGCCAAAGCCGAATTGAATATTGTCGATGGGGGTAGCTTTTATTTTGCCAAGCATCAAAATGAAGGAACCTGGCGAGGTTACTTTGATTTTTATTAATAAGCTCATGTAGGGAAGAGCCTGGAAGCGATCGTTTTGTACAGCATGGTTCGAATACTTTTGAGTCTATCGAAGTTTTCCTGAAAAGTAACTCCGGCATGTTGTTGCAAGCCTTCTTCGAAATCTTTTTTATAATGGAGCATAGCTTCCGGGTAAAGGCCAATGATATGAATTTGATTCCATGTCGGAAAGGCGTCATGATGGTGCCACACTTCCAATGTTTCAAGGGCAATCATCATGTAGCACCACTTTTTATGCTCAAGAATGTTTCGCATGGCAGGGCCGTTATTGTGAATCATAATGTGCCGAAATTCATCCAAATATGGGGCTTGCACATCTACATATTCAACAGCAAAAAAGGGCTTGAATGCACGCCGCTGTACATGTTGCGGTGGTGTGGGGTAATTCGATTGGGGCGTGCTGATCATCAATTCGCTGCGTACCTCTATTTCTATTGGGAAGCCTGTCAGCTGTTGCTTTAACTTCACATATTGCTCGGCGACCGATTTGCTTTCAACTTGTAGAAGCAGCAGGAAGTTCCATGAATCGAATTCTCCGCGCTTTTCTGCCGTCAATCTGAATCTGTAGACTTCATAGCCTTGGATCGTATGCTCAACCATACATTGTTCCAAAAATGGTTTGACATTTATATTAAAATATTGAATGTACCGTGACATGGATAATTTAGGAATACGATAGCTTTCAGCCAGATAGAGTTGGTGATCAACAGACTGCATGACCAATCTCCCTTCTGTTTTATATTAGACTATCCTATCTTATCATTTGTTTATAATTTTCCATACATTGTCATGTTCAGTGTGAAACGATATACTCGTAATTTAGAAACTATTGAAATGAGGTAAAAAGATATGAATGTTTTAGGTCAGTTAGGATCTGCTATCCAGAGCAGCCTATTTATTCAATCCGAACTGAAGAAAGCACATGCATTGATTCAAAAGCACGACCTGCCTGTAGAGCAGGTGGAAGATGATTTTCACAAGCAAATTATCTTGCTGGAGCAATATGCTGGCACTCGCATTTTTCAGCAAGGGCTTGCCAGATACAAAGTAATCAATGCAATGCTTATGATCCTATCTGTGATTATATTGCTGGCAGCAGTTATCGTTGCAGTGGTGGAATATTTGCAGCCGGAGCGGCATCTGCTGCAAGTGTTGGCGAATGCCATGTTTGACCACTGGGTTCCCTCTATTACGATACTTAGTGTTGTATTTGTGGGTGTGATCGTTCTTGCCATCGTGAGAAATGTTTATGCCAGACGATTACATACGCGTGTGCTGGATCGGTCCTGGCAGGCCATTTTCCATCATGTGGACAAACGAGGATAAAGAGTAGCTGTAGAAGATTGGCATATCAGTTTAAGGAGTGGCAGCAATGAATGACTGGGAATCGGGCATCATTCAAGTTGATAATGAGCATGCGATTTATTCTTCTTTAACAGAAGAGCAGTTGTTAGAGACCGATTTGTACACGAAATATTTTCATTCTGTAAGAAAGCTAGGGAATGATTACATTTGGTATCATTTTGATCAGGTTCCTTTGCTGCACCGGTATTTTTTTGTGTCTGTATGCTTTAAGGATACGAGTCTAGTGGTTGTGGAGATTTCACTCCAAGGCAATGAATTTCCAACTTCATGGGATAATTGGTCTGAAGAAGGGGAAAGAAAGCGTCAAAGGGAGCATGATCGTTTGTTACAACAACATTTGTCCGTAAAGCCAAACTATCGTCAAACCAAGCCTTACCCCTATATGGAATATGAACTTGACTGGGGGAAAATCTCTTCTTATTTTGACCCGCGGTCGGGAAATACGGCCGTTGCTTTTAAGTATAAAGGTGAATAGCGATCTTGTAGGTGAGACTGTTGGGATAAGTAAGGAGAAGTGTGATGGATAAAAAAGCAAAGAAAATACTCATGAACACTTTCTGGTCCAGCGGCTGGAAGCAGGAGCGAGGACCCTTTTCGGGTGAGGATTTTGAATATGCCAAAAGCAAGGGCTTGATGTTCGATCCGATCACCATTACACATGATGAGATGATAAAAAGGTTATATGAGCTGCATCAGCAAAAGGCTACAAAAGAGCGAGTGGCAGCGGCGTTTCTGCACAGTCTTTCCACGAAAAAGGTTCATTTGCGAAGCGCCTTATCGAGCTGGGCATTAACCGCAAAACTGCCTATGCATACCTATGGGGAGCGACCTGTCGTCCTGCCCAATTACAGCAGCTGTGGGGATTGTAATTTTCATAAACTAATGTCCGATAAGGAATACGTCAATAAGGATTTGAATGTGCTGAATTTTGAACGGATCAAATGGGGCGGTATTCGGCTGAATCACCTTCTTTACTGCTGGATGGACCTTGAATTGTTTAGTCAAGAAGAGGAGTTCCAGGTTTCGGATGAGGATCTGGCTATCCTTCATAACATGCTGGAAGCCGTTCAGGACTGTGAGGCTCAGAATGGTGCGCGGCAATTGGAGAAGCGCTGGAAAGATGTGTTCCCATCCAGCAAAAATGAACGCGACGTGGTTATGGAGGTATGGGGATATGCTGGCTTGCTGGCACCACGGGACACACCTCGTAGACGCCGCGGCGGCAATGATGATTTTTATTCGGTAGCAGCCTGGCAAGGAGATGACGGATACTCCCAGGAAGCGCTGGACTATTATTTTGGTACGTTTTTATAAAGAAAGTGAAGGTTTATCTTCAGGTTAGGCTATTCCCCCAAACAAAAAAGGGAACTCCCTGATTGGTTCAATTGGACAGAATACTTAGAATTAAAGTAGGGTGAAAAATTGAATTTTGGGGGAATGGATGATGAGTCGATTAACCGAAGCTATAAAGATGTTACACATTGTGAAAAAAGGATCAAGGCTTTGAAAGGGATCAGTAGATACATCCCCAATCAGCATGGAGCCTGGGCAATGCTCATTCTTCCATTTTTGTTTGGCTTAGCTGCTTCTCCAAAACAATTCATTCATATACCTCTATTCGTATGCTGGTTTTTTATCTATTTATTTAGTTTTCCTGTTCTTCAATGGATCAAAACGGGAAACAGTAAAAGATACCGTAAACCTGTTGTTATATACGGAGCAATACTCCTTCCTCTTTTGGCTTCTCTAGTATGGGTTAAACCTGCGTTGATCTGGTACGGAGTTCTGCTCCTGTTCTTTTTTATGGCTAATATGTATTACGCCAAAATGAAGAATGAGCGTGCTTTGTTAAATGACATTACCGCGATTCTGCTTTTCTGTTCTTTTATATACCCTGTTGTTCATATTGGAGAAGGTGGAGATTGGACATTAACCACAGAGCTATTTTTGCTGTTGGTATGTTATTTCATAGGAACGGCTCTTTATGTTAAAACGATCATCCGTGAAAGAAAAAATCCACGTTACTATTATGCGTCTATTATCTATCATCTGATCATTGTGCTGTTGGCCGCCTGGATCAAGGTGTTTTTGGTTATTCCATTTTTAATTTTGTTCATACGAGCTATATGGCTTCCTAAATTCGAGTTAAAGGCAAAGCATGTAGGCATGGCTGAAATTGGATTTTCATTGATGCTCTATGTATCTGTGCTGTTGTTATATTTTTAAAAAGGAGAGACATCAATGATATCTTTGCAAACGCCACGAGATTATCGCGTAGACCCGTTTATCGTCATTTGGGAGGTAACGAGAGCTTGCGCATTAAAATGTCTTCACTGTAGAGCGGAAGCCCAATATAAGCCTGACCCTCGTCAGCTGACATTTGAAGAGGGCAAAAAGCTGCTCGATCAAATCGCTGAAATGAATCAACCACTGGTGGTTTTCACAGGTGGAGATCCGTTATCGCGTCCTGATTTATTTGAGTTGGCTCAATATGCAATTGAGGAGAAAAAGCTATCGGTTTCCATGACTCCCAGTGCTACCCCAAAAGTGACAAGAGCAGCGGTCGAAAAAGCAAAGCAGGTTGGCTTATCACGATGGGCTTTTAGCCTGGACGGTTCATGCGCGGACATTCACGATCATTTTCGCGGGACTGTGGGTTCTTACAATACGACTATGCGGGGAATTGGATATTTGAAGGAACTGAACATCCCTATCCAAGTGAACACCACCGTGTCCCGATACAATCTTCATGATCTGGAGCGAATTGCAGAAAAGGTAAAGGAAATGCAGGCGGTGTTATGGAGCTTGTTTTTTCTCGTTCCAACCGGGCGTGGTATGGAAAAAGATATGATTACTCCTGATGAGCATGAGGCTGTAATGAAGTGGTTGTATCAGATACAGCAACAGATGCCCTACGGTGTAAAGGCTACCGAAGCACCTCATTATCGAAGGGTTGTCCTACAGGAAAAGCACAAAGCAGGACAGCATAACACAACGTCCGAACAAAAAAGGGCAGATGTCTTGGGACGCGCCCCGAAAGGCGTAAATGATGGAGATGGATTTGTTTTTATCAGTCATATCGGCGAAGTGTACCCGAGTGGTTTCCTACCTCTAACTTGCGGGAATGTACGAAAGGATAGTTTGGCCCATATTTATCGGCACTCTCCGATTATGAACCATCTTCGGGATAAATCTCTGCTTAAAGGCAAATGTGGAGTTTGCGAATTCAATACAGTCTGTGGAGGCTCCAGAGCAAGGGCTTTTGCCATCACAGGAGACTATTTGGAGAGTGACCCTTATTGTGCATATATGCCTGGAGTGGGGAAGGAAACGTGTGCTCATGAATAAAAATGCTAAAAGAGTTGTTATCCTTGGTGGAGGAATAAGCGGTTTAAGTGCTGCCTTTTATGTGAAAAAGTTAGCGGAGGACAGGCAGCTTGAAGTGGAGATTACACTGGTGGAGAAAAGCGACCGTCTGGGAGGAAAGCTGCAAACGGTTCGCCAAAACCATTTTATGATCGAAAAAGGACCGGATGCTTTTCTGGCCAGAAAAACAGCTATATTGGATCTGACTATGGAATTGGGGCTGGAAGCCGATTTGGTGTCAACAAACCCGAAGGCCAAGTCGGCCTCCATTTTGCATAAAGGCAAGCTGCATACTATGCCAATGGGCTTTATTTTAGGCATTCCAACAAAGTTAACTCCCTTCATTCGGACAGGGCTAATCTCTCCACTGGGAAAAGCGCGCGCAGCCCTGGATCTAATCATTCCAGCCAAGCAAGGCGATACGGATGAATCTCTGGGGGATTTTATCAAGCGACGTCTAGGTAAAGAGGTGTTGGAGCAGATTACTGAGCCTTTGCTATCTGGTATTTACGCTGGCGATACGTATTCTCTTAGCCTCAAGTCAACCTTCCCTCAATTTAAGCAGATGGAACAAAAGCATCGAAGTCTGATTATAGGTATGGCTAAAGGGGCAGGGAGAAGATCGGGTGCACCTAACAAATACCCAGAAATCGCCAAGAAGAGCATGTTTCTTTCCTATCAACATGGATTATCGACCATCGTGGAGCGGTTAAAGGAAAAGCTCGACACCGTCCATTTTGTGATGGGACAGCGTGTGGCTGAGGTGAGAAAAGAGGACGGTTATCAAGTAGTACTAGACCATGGGCAAATCATAGATGCAGATGCAGTGATCTGCGCTGTTCCAGCCTTTGAAGCGGCCACATTATTTTCCGATATCGCAAGTGTGAGCTGGCTCCATAAGATTAACTACGTTTCGGTAGCGAATATTTCCCTTGCGTATAAAAATTCAGACCTTGATCTTGCCTATGAGGGAACTGGATTTTTAGTTCCCCGCAAAGAAGGAAAAATGATTACGGCCTGTACTTGGTCATCGACAAAGTGGAGCCATACCGCACCTGAAGGATATACACTCTTACGGACTTACATTGGGCATGCAGGCGCACAGGGATGGGTTCAGATGACAGACGATGAACTTGTAGCTGCGGCGCGCAAAGACCTGAAGGATTTAATGGGAATCGATGCTGAACCTGAATTAACTGAAGTCAGTCGGTGTAATCAATCCATGCCACAATATCCGATAGGACACAAAGAGCAGATGGCGAAGGTGAGACATGATTTGTCACAGGATTTTCCGCGTGTATTTTTATGTGGTGCTGGTTATGGAGGGGTTGGCATTCCGGATTGTATCGCTCAAGGCAAAGAAGCAGCTGAACAGCTGGTCTCAGATTTTTTATAATCAGGCTCTTTCCACGAGTGAAAAAGGGATCGCCCTAATTGGTTCAGCCTTGAGAGAGACATAAAATGAGAGTTAAGTATAAAACTGAAGTAAGATGGGGGAATGAAAATGAGCCAGTTAACGGAAGAAACATGGGTAGCGGACATTGTAAAAGAAGTACCCAAAACAAGTGACTTGTTCCGTAAACTACGGATTGACTTCTGCTGTGGCGGAAAAATATCGCTCCGTGAAGCGGCTGCCAGCCGGGGGCTGCACGCTGGTGAACTGCTGGCGCGGGTGCATGAAGTGGAGGAAAATCAGGCACAGCATAAGCAAATGCAACCCTCCTCACTAGAACCCAAAGAACTGATCGCCTATATTCAGGATGAGTATCACACAAAGTTGTGTGAAGAACTAGCGGCGCTCACACCGTATATTACCAAGCTAACACGGGTTCATGGCGAACGCTATTCGCACCTGAAGCGAGTGAATGAACTTTATACCTTGCTTAAACAGAAGTTAACGGTACATATTCAATTCAAGGAAAGTCTTCTGTTTCCGTTGATTCAAGCGTTTTTTCAGGACTCGACGTTTGAGCGTGTGGACGCACTTCTTTTTCACTTATCCGAGTTGCAAGACGAGCACCAAGCGGTTGTGGATTTACTGCAGGAGCTGCGTTTGATTACCAATGGCTTTGAGCCGTTACAGGAAGCTTGTGGCACACATCGACTTGTATTGAAGCGTTTGGAGGATCTGGAAGCGGACATTTATAATCATATTCTTCTTGAGAATTGTACACTAGTTGAACGTACCAGACAGGCACAACCCCATTCATAATGAAACCTATCACTTCATGACAGGCTAGACGTAAGGAGTCAAACAAAAATGAAAAAAATTATTAGACATAGCCAGGCACTCTTTTTTGCTTTTTGTGTTGTGTTATTACTAGCAGGGTGCGGTGCGGGGCAACAATCAGCTTCAAGTGGTAGCAGCGCGGTCCAGAACGAGGTCTCCGGCCAGGATTCATCGAAAAAGGTAGAAACTGTTGAGCTGACCATTTCCGCAGCTGCGAGCTTAACAGATGCACTCAAAGAAATCCAGACATTGTACGAATCATCCCATAAAGGTATTCAATTGAATTTCAACTTTGGTGGTTCTGGTGCACTGGAAAAGCAGATTGAGCAAGGAGCTCCATCGGACTTGTTTTTGTCTGCTTCGAAGAAAAACATGAAGTCTCTCGTAGATCAGCATTTAATAGAGAGCAATAAACAAAAAACATGGCTGACGAACGAGTTGGTAGCGGTGCTCCCTGCTGACGGGACGACGAGCATCACGAGTGTAAAGGATGTAATGCAAAAAGAAGTGAAAAAGGTAGCAATCGGTATTCCTGAGAGTGTTCCTGCAGGCAAATATGCACAGGAAGCACTGACGAACGTTAAGCTTTGGGATGTGTTACAAGACAAGCTCGTTCAGGCAAAAGATGTTAGACAAGTGCTGCAATATGTAGAAACGGGTAACGCAGATGTCGGATTTGTGTATAAGACAGATGTGTTAACTTCGCAAAAGGCGAAAATTGCTTTTGAGGTGGACTCTAAAACTTATTCAACGGTTGAGTACCCTATCGGGATCATCAAAGCTTCCAAACACATCCAAGAAGCCGAAAGCTTCTATGAATACCTTCAATCGCAAGAATCTCTGAACATTATGGCTAAGTATGGATTTACCATACCGAAGTGAGCATGCAGGCTATAGATTGGAGCGAATATTGGCCTCCGATTCGATTATCGTTACAGATTGCACTGTTATCCAGCGTTTTGGTGATCCTATTAGGCTTGTTTGCGGCATGGTCCATGTCGCGGTTAGGATTATTTAAAGGGAAAACACTCGTTGAAACCGTGCTTATGCTGCCTTTGGTGCTCCCGCCGACGGTAGTTGGATTTTTACTGCTAATCTTACTCGGACGAAAAAGTGGGTTTGGACGTTTGGTGGAGTATTGGTTTGGCGAGCCTATTGTATTCTCATGGTGGGCTGGGGTCGTGGCCGCGGTGGTTGTGGCTTTTCCCCTAGTCTATCGGACACTGAGAATGGGATTCGCTGCAGTGGATCGGGACTTGGAAAACGCGGGGCGCTCGATGGGGGCAAATGAATGGCAGGTCTTCCGATATATCACCTTTCCTTTGATTTTCCCTTCTTTTAAAGCGGCCTTTATACTTGGTTTTGCCCGTGGGCTGGGCGAGTTCGGTGCTACGCTGATGATTGCCGGAAATATTCCGGGTAAAACACAAACGATTCCTACAGCCATCTATATTGCAGTGGATTCTGGTCATCTTCCTATGGCCTGGGCTTGGACATGCTCTATCATATTCATTTCCTTTATAATGCTCCTGTTAACAGGCCAAAAGAACAATTAATCTATTCATACAAGCTTCCCTCTGGTAGAGGGGGGCTTTTTTTGTATCTTTCCTTAGAACGAGGGATTTTCTATAGCGCTATAGGACATTCCCTAATGGGAACGGAGAGGAATGAATTTCATAATGAGAGTAAGCGAATGAATCTTTCCCATGGGCTTGCGACGGACTGATTCATTCTGAAAAGGAGCGTTGATCACCGATGAAAAAGAAATACAGTCTCAACTTCTTCAAACCAATCGAGAGCTATTCCGGAAATTGGTCAATCCTTGAAGAAAAAAATAGAGAATGGGAAAACGTGTACCGCCAGCGTTGGTCTCATGACAAAGTGATTCGTACGACGCATGGTGTTAACTGTACCGGCTCCTGTAGCTGGAAGGTTTTTGTTAAGAATGGCATCATCACTTGGGAAAATCAGCAAATCGATTATCCCTCCTGCGGTGCAGACATGCCGGAATTTGAGCCGCGTGGATGCCCGCGTGGTGCTTCATTTTCCTGGTATGAATACAGCCCGTTACGTGTGAAATACCCATATATGCGCGGTAAGTTATTGCGACTATGGCAAGCTGCCCTCAAGGAGCATAGCAATCCGGTAGACGCATGGGCCAGCATTGTGGAAGACCCGGAGAAAGCCAAGCTCTACAAATCGGCTCGCGGCAAAGGCGGGCATGTTCGTGTGGCTTGGGATGATGTTCTACACCTGATTTCGGCGCAATTAATTTATACCATTCGTAAGTACGGTCCTGACCGGATCGCAGGCTTCACACCCATTCCAGCGATGTCAATGATAAGCTACGCCTCGGGAGCGCGGTTCATTTCATTGCTTGGTGGGGAAATGTTGAGCTTTTACGACTGGTATGCTGATCTTCCGCCTGCTTCTCCCCAAATTTGGGGTGAGCAAACGGACGTACCTGAATCCTCAGATTGGTACAACGCGGGCTACCTGATCATGTGGGGCTCGAATGTGCCGCTTACCCGGACGCCGGATGCCCACTTTATGACGGAAGTACGCTATAAAGGAACCAAGGTCGTATCCGTGGCTCCGGATTTGGCGGAAAATGTGAAGTTCGCTGACAACTGGCTTGCACCCAATCCGGGTACAGACGCCGCTGTGGCACAGGCGATGACCCATGTCATTCTGGATGAGTTCTACCAGGAACGTCAGGAACCCATGTTCATTAACTATGCCAAGCAATATACAGATATGCCATTCATGATTCTGCTTGATCCCCACGAAGGGGCCTGGAAAGGTGGACGTTTTCTGCGGGCGAGTGATCTGGGAGATGCTTCACAGCACGCAGACTGGAAACCGGTCATATTCGATGAAGTAGCAGGGGAAATGATGGTCCCGAACGGTACAATGGGACAGCGCTGGGAGCAGGATAAGAAATGGAATCTGATCCTGGAACGGGAAGATGGAACCAAGGTTGAGCCTGCGCTCACGGTGGAAGGTCATGACGAGCAATGGGAAGAAATCGTATTCCCTTATTTTGATAACACAGGTAACGGAACATTCAAACGTGTCATTCCGGCGAAAAAAGTACGTCTGGCTGATGGTTCAGAGCGCTTCGTAGCCACCGTATATGACTTGATGATGAGTCAGTATGGTGTCGTTCGCAATGATAGCCCTCATAATGCAAAGGATTATTACGATGCAGCTTCTCATTACACTCCTGCCTGGCAGGAGAAGATCACGGGAGTCAAGGCATCGGTCGTAGTGCAAGTTGCTCGCGAATTTGCTCAGAACGCTATCGACACTCAAGGACGTTCCATGATCATTATGGGGGCGGGGATCAATCACTGGTTCAACAGTGACACCATTTATCGCTCCATCTTGAACCTGGTCGTACTGACGGCTTCCCAAGGTGTTAACGGTGGAGGCTGGGCGCATTATGTAGGTCAAGAGAAGTGCCGTCCTATTGAAGGTTGGTCAACGATTGCCTTTGCCAAAGACTGGCAGGGACCGGCTCGGTTGCAAAATGCTACTTCGTTTTTCTATTTTGCAACAGAACAGTGGCGCTATGAAGAAAGCGGCACCGACACATTGAAATCGCCGACTGGGGGAGAGGTCAGTTACCAACATCCGGCGGACTACAATGTACTTGCTGCACGGTTGGGCTGGATGCCTTCTTACCCGCAGTTTAATAAAAACAGCCTGCTATTCGCCGAAGAGGCGGCGCAATTAGGCAAGAAGTCAAACGAGGAAATCATTAACCACACTGTGGAAGAGATTAAATCGCGTAAGACCCGTTTTGCTATTGAAGATCCAGGGGCAGCGGAGAACTTCCCGCGTTCGCTCTTTATTTGGCGGTCCAACCTCATTTCCAGCTCGGCCAAGGGACAGGAATATTTCATGAAGCATTTGCTCGGAGCCTCCGACGCGCTGCTTGCCCGGCCGAACGAAGATCAGAAGCCTGAGGAAATCGTCTGGCGGGAAGATGTGGAAGGAAAGCTTGATTTGATGGTCGCACTTGATTTCCGGATGACCACAACACCGTTGTACGCGGATGTCGTACTTCCGGCGGCAACCTGGTATGAGAAGACGGATTTGTCCTCGACAGACATGCA
The DNA here is from genome assembly GCF_015710975.1 of Paenibacillus polymyxa. Classification (NCBI taxonomy): domain Bacteria; kingdom Bacillati; phylum Bacillota; class Bacilli; order Caryophanales; family Paenibacillaceae; genus Paenibacillus; species Paenibacillus polymyxa. The sequence goes on from NZ_CP049783.1 coordinate 3,538,072, forward strand.
TCCGTTCGTGCATCCATTTAATCCTGCGGTAAATCCGCTTTGGGAATCACGTTCGGACTGGGATATTTACCGTCAGTTGTCTGAAACCTTCTCGAACATGGCCAAAGAGCATCTACCGGGAATATATAAAGACCTTGTAACTGCACCGCTTGGGCATGACTCCATAGGCGAAATTGCGCAACCGATGGGTCTTATAAAGGACTGGACGAAAGGCGAGGCCGAAGCTGTGCCGGGTAAAACCATGCCTAATTTCAGCATCGTAGAACGCGATTATACCAAAATACATGATAAATACGTCTCGCTCGGTCCAAATTTGGCTACTGGAAAAACGGGCGCGCATGGCGTTAGCTTCTCGGTAGCGGATGAATATGAGGAATTGAAGAAGCTGAACGGGGTTTATTACGATGAGTCCATCAAAGATGGACTACCGAAGATCCAGACAGCTCGCCAAGTGGCTGATACGATTCTTCATCTTTCGTCTGCAACCAACGGTCGTGTCTCGCAAAAAGCCTACGCAGAGGCGGAAAAGGATCATGGTGTGAAGCTGATGGACATCTCAGCCGACCGTGCCGCCGAGAAAATCACGTTCCAAAGCATTACAGCGCAGCCGCGTGAAGTTATACCGACACCGGTATTCAGTGGCTCTAACAAACAGGGACGTCGCTACTCGCCATTTACCACGAATATTGAGCGTCTCGTTCCGTTCCGGACTTTGACAGGAAGACAGCATTTCTATATCGATCATGAAATCTTCCAGCAGTTTGGGGAGTCGCTGCCTATCTATAAACCGACTTTGCCACCGATGGTATTCGGCACGCGTGATCGGGAAATCAAGGGTGGTCAGGATTCACTTGTGCTTCGTTATCTGACTCCACACGGGAAATGGAATATTCACTCCACCTACCAGGATAATCAGCATATGCTTACGCTATTCCGCGGAGGTCCTACGGTATGGATCAATAACGAAGATGCAGCAACTCATGCTATTGCCGACAATGACTGGCTGGAGGTGTACAACCGTAACGGTGTCGTAACCGCCCGAGCAGTTGTCAGTCACCGGATGCCAAGAGGAACGATGTTTATGTACCATGCACAAGATAAGCACATTCAAGTGCCAGGCTCCGAAATCACGGATACACGCGGGGGCAGTCATAATGCGCCAACAAGAATTCATCTCAAACCGACCCAGATGGTTGGTGGATACGCTCAGCTTAGCTACGGATTCAACTATTACGGTCCGATCGGCAACCAGCGCGATGTGTACGTAGCGGTACGTAAAATGAAGGAGGTTAACTGGCTTGAAGATTAAAGCTCAAATTGCCATGGTCATGAACCTGGATAAATGTATTGGCTGCCATACGTGCAGCGTGACGTGCAAAACAACTTGGACAAACCGCAAAGGTGCGGAATATATGTGGTTCAACAACGTGGAAACGAAGCCTGGTATTGGTTATCCAAAACGCTGGGAAGACCAGGAACAGTATAAGGGGGGCTGGCAGCTTCGCAAAGGGAAGCTTGAACTGAAGTCAGGGAACAAGCTGTCCAAGATAGCGCTCGGTAAAATTTTCTACAATCCCGATATGCCTGAAATGAAGGATTATTATGAACCCTGGACTTACAATTATGAACATTTGACCAACGCCAAAGAGCAGAAGCATTCTCCGGTAGCACGTGCACAATCTGCTGTAACAGGTGAAAAAATGGATCTGAATTGGGGACCAAACTGGGAGGATGATTTGGCAGGTACCCATGTGACAGGCCCTCTCGATCCCAATATTCAGAAAATTGAAGAAGAGATTAAATTCAATTTCGAGAAGTCGTTCATGCTGTATCTTCCTCGGCTTTGCGAACACTGTCTGAATCCAAGCTGTGTCGCATCCTGCCCTTCAGGTGCCATGTACAAACGGGACGAGGATGGCATCGTGCTTGTGGATCAGGAAGCATGTCGCGGCTGGAGATATTGCATGACGGGTTGTCCTTATAAGAAAGTGTACTTCAACTGGCAGACGAACAAAGCAGAGAAATGTACCTTCTGCTTCCCGCGCGTAGAAGCCGGGTTGCCGACCGTCTGCTCCGAGACGTGTACCGGACGAATTCGTTACCTTGGCGTTCTATTGTATGACGCGGATAAGGTGCAGGAGGCTGCTTCTAAAGAGGATGAGAAAGATCTGTATAAAGCACAGTGTGATTTGTTCTTGGACCCAAGTGATCCAGCGGTAATTGCGCAGGCAAAAAAAGATGGGATCTCGCAAGATTGGATTGAGGCTGCGCAGAACTCACCGGTCTACAAGCTTGCTATTGAGTATAAGCTGGCATTCCCGCTTCATCCGGAATACCGCACGCTGCCGATGGTCTGGTATGTACCACCACTTAGTCCGATCATGAATTACTTTGAAGGGAAAGACTCCATCGAGAATCCAGATATGATCTTTCCAGCTATCGAAGAAATGCGCACGCCTATTCAGTATCTTGCCAATATGTTGACGGCGGGCGACACCCAGACGGTGAAAGAATCGCTGCAGCGGATGGCTATGATGCGCTCCTATATGCGTGCCCAGTCCACAGGACAATCTTTCGATGAAAGCCGTCTGGAACGCACCGGCATGACAGCACGTCAGGCCGAGCAGATGTACCGGCTTCTGGCTATTGCCAAATACGAGGACCGTTTCGTTATTCCAACATCGCATAAAGAGGGTTATTCTAATCCATATCGCGCCCAAGGAGCTGCTGGTTACGGTGATACCTTAGGGAATATGGAAGGTTGTGGAGTTGGAGGAGCTGGCTGTAGCGGTTGTAGCCTGGCAAGCTCCACGGGAATGGAAGAGCCTTCGAAATCAGGCAAGCAAATGTATGAAGAAAACTTCTACGGGGGTATTTGGCGTGATTAATGTAGCGAAACTGTATGAATTCAAGCCTTCATTCGGGTTTTTCGCCCAACAACTCATGTACCCGGAAAAGCTGGATTTTCATCCGGCTTTTCTGGAAGCATCATTTGATCCGGATCATCCTGCGTATACGTATGCTCATAAGTACTGGTCTCTTATGCAAGAGTTTAGTATGGAAGAGATCCAGGAACTGTATACAGAAACCTTCGATTTTCAAAAAAATTGTGCACTATATATGACTTACTTCAAGTTTGAAGATGCAAAAGAAAGAGGACAAATGCTGGTCAAGTTAAAGGTTCTCTATGAAATGTATGGTCTTGAAATGCCAGATGGTGAGCTGCCGGATTATCTGCCGCTCATGTGTGAATTCCTGTATGCCGCCGAATGGGTACAGGATGCAAAGACGACAGAAAATTTCCGCATGCCGATCGCGATTTTGGAAGACGGCACTTATCATTTGCTTAAAGCGCTGGAAAAAATGGAAAGCCCGTATTTTCATCTGGTCAAGGGACTGCGCGAAACGCTTAAAGCTTGCGTAGAACAGGAGGCAGTCACGCTATGATGATGGAGCAGTTTTTATGGGTCATTTTCCCTTATATGTGTGTGGTCATTTTTATCGTAGGCCATATCTTCCGCTATAGAACGGACCAATTCAATTGGACGGCAAAATCGAGCGAATTTATTGAAAAGAAACAATTGATGATCGGAAGCCTCTTATTCCACCTGGGGATCATTCCAGTTATTTTCGGTCATGTGTCTGGTCTGGGTATACCCAAAACCTGGATGCATGCACTGGGGGTAAACGATCATCTATATCACATTGGAGCGGTCTATATTGGTGGAATATTTGGAGCCATGACGTTCCTTGGGATGTTGATACTTACCTCTCGACGTTTTACAATTCGTAATGTGCGTCGTTTAAGTACAGCTTCTGATTTGATTGTAAACGTATTGCTGTTGGCGCTTGTGTGCATGGGGATGTTTGCCACACTCGTAACGAATGCGGTTCAGCCGGAATTTGATTATCGGGAGACTATCTCGATCTGGTTCCGCGGTTTGTTCATATTCCGTGTTGACCCTACACTGATGAGAGACGTACCGATCTCGTTCAAGCTTCATGTCCTTATGGGTTTTGCGATTTTTGCATTCTGGCCGTTTACCCGGCTTGTACATGTGTGGAGTGTTCCGTTGAATTATGTACGCAGAAGTTATATCCTTTACAGAAGACATAAATCAAACTAGGAAAGCGGGCCCTGCCTTCTTTCCTAGTTTTATTAGGAGAGAGTGATGAATAATAAGATGGATTATCAAAGGGAGCTTGAGCGAATACGCGAACATTTCGGTTATGATTTTATGGCACTTGCTCTGGTTGAACCGGCCGAATATCAATACGTCATTAAATGGAAAAACGCCGCTGGCAATTTGAATGATCGATTTAAGCGGATTGTACTGCAATCTGGAAAGGGTATAGCAGGAGTCGTGTTTAAAACCGGGAAATCTATCTTTATTCCATCTGTTCATCAATTTGTTGGGGCAGACAACCTGTTTAACTATCCAATCGTTCAATCCGAGAAGCTCAAGAGTCTCGGCGCTGTACCCCTGTGGAATGATGCTCGCGTCGCGGGTGTACTGCTGGGTGGATTTCGAGAAGAACAGCTGATGACCGAAGCTATGATGCGTGATTTGGAAACCTTGGCACATAGGGGAATTGGAGAGTTGAACGGGAAGGAAGTGATCTGAATTGACATTGTCTATAGGGACAGACTCTTTGAGTGCGCTAATGGTGAAGATGTTTGAGAACAGTACAGAAGCTATCTTCTTTTTTGATAGGGAAGGGAAAACCCTAGCCATGAACCCGGCGGCTGAGGAGATTGTAGACGATGACGTTCTCATTCAACTCTATGAAGGACAGGACAGGGCCTTATGTGGAACATGCAGAGGCTATACAAGCGACACAGAGCCCCGCACCTGCCTTGACTGTTATTTCAATGTGCCTGAATCCAACAATTTTGCTTCTTTTCAGGTTTATCTGGAGACGAAAAGCAATGGAATGGTTCCCTATGCAGCTTCTTTTCATACGATTGATTCTACAAATGGAATCCGGGTGCTGATGCTGAGAGATTTGACCCCGCAATTTCAGACGCAGGAGAAATTGTATCAGAACAAAATGATGAAACATGTTATTGAAGCACAGGAAAACGAGCGTAAACGGCTTTCCAGAGAGCTGCACGACAGCGTCGCCCAGGAATTGATGAGCGCGGTTGTTGAACTACGGGTATTAAAATACATGACGAATGATGAGCAGCTCATTAAAAACATGAAACAAACAGAAGCATCCATGACACGCTTGCTGGATGATATCCGCAACCTGTCTGTGGATCTTCGTCCTGCTACCCTTGATGATTTTGGACTTGAGGCGGCATTCCGTTCCCACTTTAAGCGGGTCGAGCAAAGTTTTGGTCTAGTGGTTGAGTTCGTATCTGATCTTCCCCAGAAGCGGTATGGAAGCGAAAAAGAAACAGTCATTTATCGCGTCTGTCAGGAGGCTGTGCTCAATGCGTTGAAGTATGCCCAGGTGGATACCGTTAAAGTTACTTTGTCGGAGCACGAACACGCGCTTCGTTTGACTGTAGAGGATAATGGGATTGGCTTTGATAAGGGGGGCAAGCCTATTGGGACAGGACTAGGCTTGTATGGTATGCAGGAGCGAGCAGAACTGGTAGGTGGAAGTTTTGGCGTCCTTTCGAATGTTGGCCAAGGAACCAAAGTCTTTTTACAAATTCCGATTGGACACGAGGAGGAATAGAAACTTGATCAAAATTGTATTAGCGGATGATCATGCCATTGTACGAAGCGGATTTTCCATGATTCTCAACTTCCAATCGGATATGGAGGTTGTCGGAACGGCTGCGGACGGGATTGAAGCGTATACTATGGTAGCCAAACATCAGCCGGATATTCTAATTATGGACCTCAGCATGCCTCCAGGCGAAAGTGGTTTGATCGCCACAGGCAAGATTAAAGAGGACCACCCTGACACTAAAATTCTGATACTGACCATGCATGACGACGAAGAATATCTATTTCATATTTTGAAGAATGGTGCTTCAGGGTACGTTTTGAAAAATGCACCAGATGAGGAGCTATTGCTTGCCATACGAACCATTCATGGGGGCGGGACTTATATCCATCCTAAAATGGCCACTTCTCTCGTGCGTGAGTTCATTAAGAAAGACACAACATCACAAACCGAAGATCCGTATGAGATTCTGTCCAAGCGCGAGCTGGAGATTCTCCCTTTGGTTGCAAAGGGATACGGTAACAAGGAAGTTGCCGAAAAGCTGTTCATTTCTGTCAAAACCGTGGAAGCGAATAAAGCTAAAATCATGGAGAAGTTGAACTTAAAAAGCCGGCCTGAGCTGGTCCAATATGCTTTAAAGAAAAAAATGCTGGATTTCTAGTTTATGAAGAAGATTATTTTTAATCCAATAATATATCTACAATGAATCAAGCAGCTTCTTACGAGAAGCGGCTTTTTTATTTTCAGGGACTCCCCTGACCGGGAAAGGGGAGTCCCCTATATTCGAAAGGAACGGCTAGCGGCTACAATGGGAACAGAAAAATACAAATCAAACATTCGACAGAATAAAGTTGAAAAGGTGAGTTAAATGATTAGAAAAATGCAGTTGCCGCTACAAACATTGAACCTGATTCTTGGATTCATGGTGTGGGTCATCATTTCTTCCCTCATGCCGTTCATTACGGAGGATATTGCGATTCCACCCGGAAAACTGGCCATGGTTACGGCGATTCCGGTCGTGCTTGGATCGATTCTGCGCATTCCGCTTGGTTATTATGCCAATATTTTCGGGGCGAGAATCGTTTTCCTCGTTAGCTTTGTTTTGCTTTTGTTTCCGGTCTACTATATCAGTGAAGCTTCGACGATGACGGATTTAATTATCGGTGGCTTGTTCCTTGGGATTGGGGGAGCGGTGTTCTCAGTTGGAGTGACTTCACTGCCCAAGTATTATCCGAAAGAAAGACATGGCTTTGTCAACGGGATGTATGGTGTGGGCAACCTGGGGACAGCGGTAACGACTTTCTCCGCTCCCATTGTAGCGACACAGGTAGGATGGGCACTTACAGTCAAACTGTACCTTATCCTATTGCTTGTTTTTATCGTTTTGAATTTCTTCTTTGGGGACCGTCATGAAGCTAAAGTCAAGACCCCCATTATGGAGCAAATCAAAGGGGTTTACAAAAATGAAAAGCTTTGGTTTTTCTCGCTCTTTTATTTTATTACGTTTGGCTCATTTGTAGCGTTCACGGTGTATCTACCGAATTTTCTCGTATCGAATTTCGAACTGGATAAAGTGGATGCAGGGATGCGTACAGCAGGCTTTATCGCGATTGCTACATTCTTCCGCCCGATCGGTGGCTGGCTGGCGGATCGTTTTCAGCCCTTGTTCCTGCTGGTAGGTACGTTTGCTGTATATACGGTCGCTGCGATTCTTTTGGCTTTTTCCCCAGACATCACCCTGTATACCGTAGGGTGCTTGGCTATCGCTGTGAGTGCGGGAATCGGGAACGGTGTCATTTTCAAGCTAGTTCCATTTTATTTTAATAAACAGGCAGGCATAGTGAACGGAATTGTATCCATGATGGGTGGCCTGGGTGGCTTTTTCCCTCCGATCTTGTTATCGACGATTCATGCGGCTACTGGCCAATATTCCATTGGGTTCATGTTACTCTCCCAAGTGGCACTGGCTAGCCTGATTCTCGTCATATGGCTATATTATCAAGGACGTTTCCCCGTAACTGCCGAGCAGAACCGCTTTGAGAAACAAAAGGAACTTCAGCAGTAAAGCATTAAGAGTGGAGAAATTATAAAGACACCTTTAACGTTTCTAGCGAGAGCCACAGGAAAAAGCACAAAGTTAACGATCGCTCTTCAACGTTAGGGGGACATTGTGATGAAGGAACGTTATTCAAGACAGATCTTATTTAGACCCATCGGCAGTGAAGGACAACGTAATCTGTCTGAAGCTGTTGTTACCATTATCGGCTGCGGGGCACTAGGCTCCGCCATCGCTGAAACATTAGTAAGAGCGGGCGTCGGAGAGATTCACCTGGTTGACCGTGATTATGTGGAGACGTCGAATCTGCAACGCCAGCAGTTATTCACGGAGCAGGATGCTGCACAAATGCTCCCCAAGGTAACGGCTGCTGAAAAAAGGTTAAAGGCGATACGAGAAGACGTACGCTTGTATACCTATCTCGACAGCTTGGATGCCGGGCTTGCTCAAGAGCTTGCTGGTAAAAGCACATTGCTGATGGATGCAACGGATAATTTTGAAACCCGGCTGCTTATAAACGATGCTGCACGAAAGGCTGAAATTCCATGGATTTACGGCGCCTGTGTTGGAAGCACAGGCGTTGTTTTTCCGTTCGTGCCGGGCAAGTCAGCTTGTTTTCGTTGCCTACTGCCATCGCTGCCGGCAATCAATCAGACCTGCGATACGGCTGGAATCATCTCGCCCGCAGTTCAAGTGACGGCTGCTCTCCAAAGTGCAGAAGCCATGAAGTGGCTGAGCGGTAAACATGATAAAATGCGCAGCAAGGTTCATTTATTTGATCTATGGGAAAATACGCAGATGGACATAGGGATTTCCCGCATCCGCAATCAGAATTGTCCGACCTGTGGAGAACATCCTGTGTTTCCTGCACTGACCGCATCCCGTCGCTCGGCGTATGCTTCGCTGTGCGGACGGGATGTAGTGCAGGTTCTTCCAGACCCTCATCGTCCGATTACGTTGGACGATGCAGAGAAAATGGGCAGGCTTATGGCGGAACGTGTAAAAAGGACCCCTTATTTCGTTGAATTTTATGCCTTTGAGCACCGAATGATTTTATTTAAAAACGGAAGGCTCCTCATTCACGGTATTGGAAGTATTGCCAGAGGTCAAAAGCTATACCATCAGTTGTTCGGTTAAACAAGGGATATAGATCCAGGAAATATAAATAGTGAGCAGAGTTTTCATAGCAGAGTAGCTTGCCAGGTGGCTGGAAGGTGGAAAAGATGAGTGTATTTGAAATCGTGACGGAGCCCATTCTTCCGCAGATTTATGCAGATTATGTCTTAAGACCAGAAGCGGGAGCGGTGACCGTGTTTACAGGGCACGTAAGAGAGTGGACCCAAGGCGTACGGACATTATATCTTGCTTACGAGGCCTATGTGCCTATGGCTGAGAAAAAGCTTGCAGAGATTGGCCACGAAATTGAACAGAAATGGGAAGGGACAAGAGTAGCAATTGCACATCGGATTGGTGAGCTTCAGATCGGTGATATTGCCGTTGTCATCGCTGTTTCTTCACCACACCGCTCGGATGCGTATAAGGCGAATGAATACGCAATCGAACGAATCAAGGAAATCGTTCCGATCTGGAAGCGAGAGATATGGGAAAACGGAACACAATGGATCGGACAACAAAAGAAAAAGCCGGAGGAAATCAGTCATGATTAAGCTGTACTATTTTGCGGGACTCCGTGAAGTAACGGGAAAATTCGAAGAAATGGCAGATTTGGCAGGCCAAACTGTAGGGGAATTATACAGTTGGATCACAGATAAATACCCGGATATGCCGATCAATTCTACACGAATTGCAGTAAACGAGGAGTACGCGTTGCTTACAGATGTACTGCAGGATGGAGATATCGCAGCTTTTATTCCGCCTGTCAGCGGCGGCTAGTGAAAGTGCTTGTCATGTGTCCATGTCCGCAACGTCAAATACAGCTAATGAAAAAAGAAGGTGGTCACATGAGTTCACATCCGCTGAAGGACCCATTGCGGCGTCCGATTCGTGATTTACGTATATCTGTTACGGATCGCTGCAATTTTCGCTGTTCCTACTGTATGCCAAAAGAAATTTTCGGCGACGATTTTGCCTTTCTTCCCAAAAGCGAATGCCTATCGTTTGAAGAGATTCATCGGCTTACGGAGCTCTTTGTAGGCCTTGGGGTCAAAAAAATACGACTCACAGGTGGTGAGCCGTTAATGCGACCGAACCTTCCCGACCTTGTCTCTAGTATTTTGTCTATCAGTGGAGTTGAGGATATAGGGTTGACCACAAATGGTTTGCTACTAGGGCAACAGGCGCAACACCTCTATGACGCGGGACTGCGACGGCTTAATGTCAGTGTAGACGCTCTGAACCCCGAGCTATTTGGGCAGATGAATGGACGGGGCATTAAGCCTGCGTTTATATTGAAGCAGATCGATTTTGCAAGAGAAATCGGTTTTGAGATTAAGGTCAATATGGTGGTTCAAAAAGGTGTTAATGATTCTGAGATTTTGCCGATGGCTGCTTATTTTAAGGACCAGGGAATAACTCTTCGTTTTATTGAATTTATGGATGTAGGTAACGATACCGGATGGAGCTTCAAAAAGGTAGTAACAAAAGAAGAAATTATGGAGCGACTTAAGAATGAGTACGAGTTGGAGCCGGTAGATCAGAATTACTTTGGAGAAGTGGCAAAACGTTACCGTTATAAAGACAGCGACGCGCAAGTTGGCTTTATTACTTCGGTTTCGGATTCGTTTTGCTCATCCTGCACGCGTGCCCGTTTATCTTCTGATGGTAAGTTTTATACGTGTTTGTTTGCTTCAGACGGATTTGATTTGCGCCAGATGCTTCGTAACGGGGCGAATGATCAGGAATTACTTGATGCGATTACTTCAGTATGGGAACAACGCATAGATCGGTATTCCGATGAACGTACAGAACAGACTACAAACAACAGAAAAAAAATTAACATGTCCTACATTGGCGGCTGACATTTTTATCCTGGTAATGTGCCGTATTCGATGTGGATATTCCCAAAAAGAAAGCGCAAACATTTTTGTTGGCAAAACTTAAATTCGATGTTATTATGATCTTGGGATTGTTACTGAAAAGGCAAAACCCGGGACATGGAACTGGACTTCCATGTGTTGGGTTTTGCCTTTTCTTTTGTATACAGATTTGCAATAACGTAGAAAGGTGAGTGATAGTGTAGGGCTTATTCCTCTTTATGAATGCGCTTTCATTTTAATGGGTTTATAAATCTACACATTATAGTTTGGTTTACAGCGAAAGCTTGATCGGCTATTACCGTCTTGTGACCTATCTGAAATATCGCCCAGCATCTAAATCCTTTTTTAGATTATTGCGGGATCAGGGGGCAGCCAGAATGATCATAACAAAGATATTTAATAATAACGCCATAATAGCCAAAGATTCAAAAAGGCATGAATTTGTTGTTATGGGTCGTGGAATTGCATTCAAAAAGAATGCAGGAGAACAAGTAGAAGAGCATTTAATTGAAAAGGTGTTTGTACTTAAACAAAAAGATGCTTCAGAGAAATTTAAATTACTGTTAGAGGATGTCCCTACAGAATATGTTTCGTTATGCTATGACATCATTGAATATGGAAAGAGCATATTGGAAGCACAGCTGAGCGACTATGTATATGTTTCGCTTACAGATCACATGAACAATGCATTTAAAATGTTTGATGAAGGGTTTAAAAATGCAAATCCGCTCATCTGGGAAATTAAAAAATTTTATCCTAAAGAGTTTGGAGTTGGCTTAAAAGCGCTGGAGTTTATTGAAGACGAAACAGGTAAACGATTGTCTGAAGATGAAGCAGGTAATATAGCTCTTCATTTAATCAATGCTCAAGTCAACAGCTCCTACCATAAAGTAGCGAATGTCGCTCAGCAAACTCAAAAAATACAGGATATCTTAAATATTATTAAATATTCTTACAATATAACTCTGGATGAACACTCGACCAGCTATGAACGATTTATTACACATTTAAGGTTTTTCTTTCAGCGATTAATTCAAAAAGAAAAAAAATTAGCACTGGAAGATGATTTTCTATTAAGGCAAGTGAAAGCAAAGTACAAAAAAGCTTACAACTGTATGCTAAAGATTGAGAAATACTTGGACACGGTATTGTCAGATGAAGAAAAACTGTATATAACGATTCATATTCAGCGCGTAACTCAATGACCAATTGAATAACTCCTTGGATTGTTACTGGTAATGCAGGCGAAACCAACCTAGATCGAATTTGATCTATTTTGGTTTTGCCTTTTTTTATAAATACAAATAAAGGGGCAGTTACAATGAAGTATGAGACATTAGCAAAAGACATCCTCAGAAATGTCGGCGGCAAAGAAAATGTAAATAGTCTAACTCATTGTATTACACGCTTGCGCTTCAAGCTAAAGGATGAAAACAAGGCCAATACAGAGGTTCTGAAAAGTATGGATGGGGTCGTCACTGTGGTAAAAAGCGGGGGACAATACCAAGTTGTGATCGGTAATCATGTGCCCGAGGTTTATGCGGATGTTGCTGCGATAGGCGGCTTCCAGGCAGGTGATTCAGAAGAAACATCAGGTGAAAAAGTCAGTTTGTTCAATAGGTTTATTGATACTATTTCAGGTGTATTTACACCCACGCTGGGTGTCTTGAGTGCCACGGGTATGATTAAGGGTTTTACGGCCTTGTTTGTAGCTATAGGCTGGCTGACTGTTACATCGGGTACCTATCAAATTCTCAATGCTTTAGGAGACTGCTTGTTCTACTTCTTCCCTATTTTCCTGGGGTATACGTCGGCCAAAAAGTTCAATGCCAACATTTTTATAGGTATGGCGATCGGGGCGTCACTTGTTTATCCAACCTTTAGCACGATAACAGCCTCGGGTAAACCGCTATACACTCTATTTAGCGGCACTATATTTGAGTCACCAGTATACATCACCTTCTTAGGTATTCCGGTCATTCTGATGAGCTATGCATCAACTGTTCTTCCGATTATCATATCCACCTATGTAGGCTCAAAAATAGAAAATTTCTTTAAAAAGGTCATCCCTAGCGTAGTGAGAACATTCTTGGTTCCGTTTTTCACTTTGTTAGTTATTGTACCCTTAGCGCTGATTGTGATTGGACCACTCTCGACTTGGGCAGGTCAACTGCTTGGCGCAGCAACGCTCTTTGTGTATAACTTAAGCCCAATTATAGAAGGTATCATCATGGGTGCTTTCTGGCAGGTATTTGTTATTTTTGGACTGCACTGGGGTCTTGTTCCTATCGCTATGAACAACTTGGCGGTGCTCAAATTCGATCCGATCCTTGCTGCGACGCTGGGAGCTTCCTTTGCTCAAACAGGTGTTGTGCTGGCGATTTTGTTCAAAACCAAAAATGTAAAGCTGAGATCCCTTTCCATTCCAGCTATCATCTCCGGGATCTTTGGTGTAACAGAACCAGCGATTTACGGGATTACATTACCACGTAAGAAACCATTCATTTTAAGCTGTATAGCGTCTGCGGTAGGCGGCGGTATTATAGGCATGATGGGAACGAAAGGCTATATCATTGGCGGCTTGGGCATTTTCGCGATTCCGAGCTATATCAGTCCGTCAGGAATAGACAGCGGATTTTATGGGGCTGTTATCGGTATCCTGGTAAGTTTCGTATTAGGCTTCTTGCTTATGTTCTTTGGCGGATTCAAAGATGATGAAGTGAAAGAAACGAAAAAAGAAGCGAGTACAACAGGTGCAGCAAAAGGAGGAGAAGCATTAGTAAGGCAGGAGACGGTAATCAGCCCGTTAATGGGTGACGTAAAACCGTTATCTGAGGTAACTGATGAAGCCTTTTCCACAGGTGCTTTGGGTAAAGGGATTGCCATTGAGCCTTCCGAAGGCAAGGTTGTTTCACCTGTAGATGGTGTATTAACATCCTTATTTTCGTCAGGTCATGCCATCGGAATTACCAGTGATCAGGGCGTGGAGATCCTCATCCATGTAGGCAAGGATACGGTCAAATTAAAAGGCAAACATTTTTATCCCAAAGTAAAACAAGGGGAAGCCGTCAAAAAGGGACAATTGCTCATGGAGTTTGATCTGGAGGCTATCCAAGAGGCTGGTTATGTTCTGACTACTCCTGTAATTGTTGCCAACACTGCTAGTTACTTGGATGTTATTGAAACGGAGAAGAAGACGATTGGTTATAAAGAGGATTTGTTGACGGTCATGGTCTAAGCTACCCATATTTTAGGAGGAATGAACTATGAACAATAATATAACCAAGGAGTTTCCACAAGGATTTTTATGGGGAGGGGCCACGGCTGCTAACCAATTTGAAGGTGGGTATAACGTGGATGGTAAGGGACTAAGCACTGCTGATGTAATAACAGCCGGGACGCATACTATTTCCCGAAGAATTACGCCTGTATTGGAAGAAGGAATGAACTATCCAAGTCACGAGGCTATTGATTTCTACCATCATTATAAAGAGGATATCCGATTATTTGCTGAAATGGGTTTCAAGGTTTTTAGAATGTCCATCGCTTGGTCCAGAATATTTCCTAACGGAGATGATACAGAGCCGAATGAGCAAGGCTTGCAGTTCTATGATCGTGTGTTCGCAGAATTAAAAAAGTACAACATTGAGCCGTTGGTTACGATCTCACATTATGAAGCACCGTTTCATTTAACCCAAAAATATAACGGCTGGTCAGATCGCAGAGTGGTAGATTTTTATGTAAGATATTGTGAAGTTCTTTTTAACAGATACAAAGATGTTGTAAAATACTGGCTCACCTTTAATGAAATCAATATCTTAACCTTGTCTTTTGGGGCGTTCATGGCTGGAGCGATGATGCCAGAGGGGAATGGAGAGCTTGCCCATGCTACAGTGAAGGATGAGCAGGTCCTGTATCAAGCTTTGCATCATCAATTTGTAGCCAGTGCAAAGGCAGTAAAGCTGGGGCATGAAATCAATAAGGATTTTAAAATTGGCTGTATGATTGCTTATATGTGTTCATACCCACTTACCTGTAACCCCGATGATGTTTTGCTCGCTCAACAAAAGGATAACTTGAATAATTTCCTATGTTCAGATGTTCAAGTAAGAGGTGCTTATCCCGGATTTGCCAAACGATATTTTAAAGAACATAATATCCAAATTACGATGCAGGACAATGATGAGGATGTCTTAAAAGAAGGTGGCGTAGATTTCTATACCTTCAGTTATTATTCATCTACTTGTGTCAGTGCAGACCCCAATCAGGAGAAGGTGGGTGGGAATTTATCCATGGGATTAAAGAATCCCTATTTAAAAGCAAGTGCCTGGGACTGGCAAATCGATCCGCAGGGATTGAGATGGTCGCTCAATAACATTTATAACCGATATGAAATTCCGTTAATGGTTGTGGAGAATGGTCTGGGCGCCGTGGATACCGTAGAAGAAGACGGCTCCATTCAGGATGATTATCGAATTGATTATCTGAAGCGACACATTGAGCAAATGAAAGAAGCCATTGCTGATGGAGTAGATTTAATCGGTTATACTCCTTGGGGATGTATTGATCTGGTTAGTGCAGGAACCGGAGAAATGAAAAAACGCTATGGATTCATATATGTGGATAAGGATAATGAAGGGAAAGGGACACTTGCCAGATTCAGAAAGAAGAGTTTCTATTGGTATAAGAACGTGATCGAAACCAATGGAGAACAGTTGGATTAAGCCTTAGTGTGTGTCTTCAAAAAGTGATACAGTCAGCGCGTACCAATCCCATAGGTATGCGCTGTTTGGATTTAAAACGACTTCCCTTCAGTAAACGACGGAGGTTGTATACAATTTAGGGGATCAACATAGTCAATCGTATGTTAATTTTACTAAACACATGGGGTGAAAATGTCGAAATAAAGGGTAGGGTGGATAACAAAATATAAGGAAGTGGATACATATTATGAATCAAGTAGAAGCTGTTTTGTCTGCCATGCCGTTTATTAGAGAAGCTGCACGACATGATGTTTTAATATCTGTAATGGATAAAGAAAAATTTCTATTCTTTCAGTCGGGGAAAAGTTTAGTCTATGATTTCAAGGCAGGCGACCCTCTCCCTGATGTACACAAGAACTTCAAAATGCTAGTAGGCGGAGAAAAGACCCGAGTTCGCTATGATGCCGAAGTTTTCGGGTTTGCTGCTGATTCTTACTTTCATCCGATAAAGAATGAACAGAATGAGATTGAGGCAGTAATGTGCATCACCTATAGTATGGATAATCAGGATCAACTTAAGAAGTTGATGAGCCAAGCAGAGGATGTTACAAGCAAGCTAGTGGAAGGGATTCAGCATGTAGCAGCCCATTCGGAGGAGCTTAGTGCGACAGCCGAGGAAATTTTAAGCAATACGAAAAAGGCGGTTGAGGACTCTGGTAATGTGACTGAGGTGGCTGGCTACATCAAGGAAATTTCAGAGCAGACAAACTTGCTTGGACTAAATGCAGCCATTGAAGCTGCTCGGGTGGGTGAGGCAGGAGCAGGATTTGGGGTTGTTGCCGCAGAAATCCGCAAGATGTCTACGGGCACCAAGGAAGCCACTGGGCGAATCGAGCAATCCTTGCAAGCTGTCAGACAATCGGTTTATAGTATGGAACAAGAGATTACGCAGATTACTGTATCTTCCCAAGAGCAGGCCAAGCTTGTGTCGGAGTTCATGAATATTATTGATCAATTAAATGATACCAACCAAGGCTTGAGAGGTTTAATAGAGAAAATCACGAATGATGTGGATGTAAAATAAAGATTGGAAGAAGTCTCGGTCTGTGAATTGTGCATTCCGTCATGGAAATGTGATCACAGGGCGAGACTTTTTTAAGTTTATTAAATCATTTGGAGTGGATACATATATGAATTTGAATGGGTTGAATGAACAGAGTTACACAGAACTAGAGGATTATTGGGTGCGTGTATTTCTAAATTTAGTACAAGATCAGGATAAAGAGAACTGGGTGATTCCTTATTACAACACATCCTTTTCTAATGGTCAGAAAGTTATGGATATGAACCCCATTTTTTCGGCTAAATCGAAAATAAGTCATAAATCCATCAGAATCATTCATGAAACGGTTAATGAGGGGGATGATGTTCACTATTGGTTAGATACGAATGGGAAAAACGAATTAGTTATTATTTGTTCCCCATCACAGCAACATGTGCACAAGGTAAAGGGGATCATTAAACGCTGGATTTATGAATGAGATCCATTATCCATAATCAAATCTTTTCCGATATAATAGGGAAGAGAAGCCATAGAACAGATACTACCTCAGAGAGGTGATTTACAATGACCGTTGATATTCTCCGACGTAATAATGTAAAAGTGTTGGGTACAGGCAGCCAGACGATTGTATTTGCTCACGGCTTTGGATGCGATCAGGATATGTGGCGTTATATCGTCCCTAGCTTTATCGACAACTACCAAATCGTCTTATTTGATTACGTTGGTTCTGGAGATTCCCAAATAAAATACTATGATTCCCAAAAATACAGTGACTTGCAAGGATATGCCCAAGATGTGCTGGATATTATGGAAGCGTTAGAATTACGGAATACCATATTCGTCGGACACTCCGTTAGCAGCATGATCGGAATGCTCGCATCCATCCGAAGCCCTCAATATTTTGAACGCATTGTCATGCTCGGTCCTTCTCCACGCTATGTGAATGACCTGCCTTCTTATTATGGAGGTTTCGATAAGAGTGATATTGATGAATTACTGGATATGATGCAAATGAACTTTATTGGCTGGGCTAGTTACATGGCGCCCATTGCTATGCAAAATCCCGAGCGAGGGGACTTAACCGAAGAGTTGGAAAAGGCATTTTGCTCCAGAGATCCTCATATTGCACGGCAATTCGCAGAGGTTACATTTTTTTCAGATTGCCGTGTCGATCTTCAGCATGCTTCGGTTCCTACGCTTATTCTCCAGTGCTCTGATGATAGTATTGCTCCAATTGAGGTAGGGGATTATTTGCATACCCATCTTAGAAATAGCAGACTTCAGCAGATGAGAGCAAAGGGGCATTATCCTCATTTAAGCCAACCAGGAGAAACGAGCGATTTAATCAAAGAATATTTAGCCAGTGTGTAATATTGAAAGAAAGGCAGTCGTGCAATGGATATTCAATTAGATAAAGCTCCCTGTGGATACTTTTCAATTTCGGACGCTGGGATCATTCAATCGGTAAATCAAACTTTATTGGACATGCTTCTTTATGAACGCGATCAATTGCTCGGGCGGCCGATTGAAACGACAATGTCTGTTACGAACAAGCTATTTTTTCATACTTATTTTTATCCCTACATCCAGTTGTACGGGCATGTTGATGAGATGTACTTCTCGTTTCGCACAAGTGATCGACAGGATGTGCCTGTACTTCTAAACGGGATTCGGCAGGAACGCAATGGAGAAGCTGTTATTGATTGTGTAGTGCTTATGATGCGTAAGCGGATTGAATATGAGAAAGATATACTACAGACCAAAACCAAGCTTCAGGAATTATATCAGGCGACGAATGAAGCAAACCAGAAGCTTGAACGGTTGCACGAAGAATATGAAATCAAACAGCAGGAACTAGTGCGGATCAATCACCAGCTAGAAACGATGGCGTCAACCGACCCGTTAACTGGGCTTAAAAATAGAAGATATTTTCAAGATCAATTACAAATCAGCCTAGCCTCCTTTCAAGAGACCGGAATACCTTTCTCGTTGCTGATCATTGATATTGATCGTTTCAAAAGCATTAATGATACTTATGGTCATCCGGTGGGCGACCTGGTGCTCACTAATCTGGCTGAGTTACTACAATCCATGTCACGGGAGATAGACATTGTCGCTCGTTATGGTGGCGAGGAGTTTGTCATTATTCTTCCGGGCAACGATCAAGAGGAAGCCATTCGTACGGCAGAAAGATATCGTTCCATGACGGCCTCAAGGGATTGGGGAGAATACAGCATTACTGTGAGTATCGGTGTGGCAACGGTTACGCAAGCGGATACGGAACAATCGATAGTTCATCAAGCGGATTTGGCACTGTATGCTTCTAAGAGTGGCGGGAGAAACCAGGTCACGCATTCAGCAAGTCTCGTAAAGAGATAGATAGAGGCTTCATTAACTATATGAAGAGCTGGAGGATAAAATGGGCGAAGCGTACAAGCTGGACTGTGATATCTGTGCTTATACTGAGAACATATTTGTCGGGTTTGGTTTATTGTATATGCGTTTGGAATCCATTGCTTCGTTTGTACAGGATGCTGCCCTTAAACGGCGTATTGAGGAATTCATAGGCAACCCTTCGACGAGATATGATGCTTATGACGCTCTGTATGTGTGCCCGGTCTGTCAGGCCATCCGCAATGAATTGTTTATTGAGATGGAATCGGACTCATCACAGTATAAAATTTCTTATGCTTGTCCTAGATGCGCGAGTGTTATGCAGCAGGAACACATTGAAAACAATGTGCCGGTTCATTTGAGCTGCCCAGCATGTGAGAAGGGTAAATTGAAGGCAACGTTTTATATGGATTGGGATTAATAGATTCCCCGAATATCTCCACAGCATACTCCAATAAGCCTGGTCAAACCAGTCAAATTCAGCTAATATTAATGATAACGATTCTCATTTGTGGTATCAGAATGAATGAAAACCTTTGAGGTGGACGCTAGTGAATTCAAATTCGTTATCATTAATATATCAGCATTATTTAGAAAAAACTCCGTTTAGAAAACAAAACGAGCATACGTATATAATGTTACCGGAAGCGGGCGACGGACATATTTACCGAGTTACGACTTACAGCGGAATCGAGATTGTGTATTCGCATATTCAATATCACGAGCCTTATCCGACGAACTTTGCCTCCAGAGGACAAATGATTGAACTTCAATTTGCACTTTCGGGTCAACGTCATGTAAATATAGCTGGTCTGGACTACACGCTCCCGATAGGGCGGGGTGCTCTTATTTTTTTACAGGATTTCAAAGCATATTTCCATCCTCCCGTTAACGAACAATACCAATCCTTTGCGCTTGGCATTCCTGTCTCGTTGTTTAATTATGCAGCTTCACAGTTGGCAGCTCGTCGACAGGTAGCTATTGAATTTAGTCAAATTCTGAAGGGTGCCGCGTTCCATCATCTTAGTTTTGAACTGGATCACAGAAGTATAGTGATGATTGAACATTTGATCAAAGACTTGAAAAGTGTGCATAGATCGCCTTTATTAATGGAAGCAGCGGCACTAGAGATTTTGAATAGGTTTATGATTCAATTATTTGATTTAACTCCCATGCCCGAAGGCCTATCTAAAGAAGATGTCAGAAAGTTGCATATGGCTCGGCAAATCCTTGAATCCAGCATGATTGATCCTCCTTCACTGATCGCATTATCAAAAAAGGTTGGATTAAATGATTTTAAATTAAAAAAAGGATTCAAAGCATGTTTTGGAACAACTGTATTTGAACATTTGCGCCAAATTCGTCTTGAATATGCGATGAAGCTGCTTCGAAGCCAGGAAAGCAATGTAACAGAAGCTGCGATGGCTGTAGGATACAGTAATGTGAGTGCATTTTCAGAGCAATTTTTCCGGGAATACGGAGTGAAGCCATCATCTTTAAAGAAATTATTTTAAAAATTCTGTTTTGACCATGTTAAAAAATATTAAGTAAACAAAAAGCTGGAACCCTGTATAGATAGGATTCCAGCCTTTTTATTTCGTGCTTATTTCACGAAAGTTTCAATGCCATCTGTATTGATGGTTGAAGTATGGGTACGAGACGCTTCTTCAATATTTTTGAATGCCCAGTAATCTGTTGGTACATCCTTCCATGTAGCCTGAATGGTTCCTTCCAGGGGTCCTCGTTTTAAGATTGTGTTCAAAATTGTAACGGTTTCTACGCGTGTTATATATTTATTGGGTTGGAAGCTTCCATCATTATAGCCGGTAATCCATCCTGCATTAGCTAACGCTACAATGGAATCTCTTGCCCAATGTTTTTCGATATCGGTATAAGGAGAAGCTGCGGTTTGTGTTCCTTTAAGCTGCTTCCAGGATGCGAGTATTGCTGCCATTTCTGCACGGGTAATGGGTTGCTCTGGTCGAAATGTTCCATCTGCATACCCATTCATGAGGTGCTGTGTCGTAAGTGCTATAATCGAATCCTTTGCCCAATACGTGCTAGGTACATCTTTGTATGTCGTTGAGCCTTCTTTTGTCTCCAACTTCATAATCCTAGCCATCATTGCAGCGGTTTCAGCCCGTGTAATCGACTGGTCCGGTCGGAAAGTACCATCCTGATAACCCGTTATATATTTTTCATGCGCAACCTCGGATTGCTCTACTGGCATGATTTCTGGAGTCGGTAAAACCGTTGAAGAAACCGATGGTGATGAAGGTGTGGTTGTTTCACTGGAAGAAGATGAATCACTGCTATCCGTGTTATCCTTCTTATCTTTTTTATTGCTACTGCTGCTGTCGTTATTGCTAGTATCACCAGTTCCGCCAGTGTTTTCAGTACCACCAGTGCTTGCATTTCCATTTACAACCTGTATATACGCTTCAGATGTACTCGGGGCAAATCGAGCATCCCCGCTGTATATAGCAGTGATCGCGTGGCTTCCCACACTTAAGTCTCTTGTAGTGTAGTACCCATTGGCATAGCCGTTCGAAATGCCCACCGGCTCCATCGTCAGCGTATCTAATACATTCGTGCCGTCCATAAGAATGACCGTTCCAGTTAAATCGCCCGACGTTTGTGGGTTTGAAGTTGTCCTCACGCTAAACCTTACTTCTTGACCTTGACTAGACGGATTCGTCGAACTCAATACTGTAGTTACTGTAGGTCTCAGTGAAGGTGTAGGCGCAGGTGCAGATGCATTTACGACCTGAATGTATGGCTCAGATGTACTGGGAATAAAACGAGCATCCCCACTATATATAGCCGTAATCGGGTGACTTCCCACACTTAAATTACTTGTGGTGTAAGTGGCAGTGGCATATCCATTCGCAATGCCATTTGGCCTCATCGTCAGCGTATCTAATATATCCGTACCATCCATAAGGACCACCGTGCCGGTTAAATCCTTCGTAATTTGTGGAGTTGAGATGGTTTTGATGCTAAACGTTACGGATTGGCCTTGTTTAGAAGGGTTTGTCCAACTCGTTACCGTGGTTTCAGTAGCATACACAGCATCCGTTACACTAGGTGCTGGTGGGGAGGTTGCATACACTGCACTCTCGGAAAAACTCCATGTCCAGGTTCCAAATAAAACGATAACAGCAAGATAAGATAAACAAAAAGACTTGATTTTACGCATAAATTTCCTCCATAAAATTCCGGTGTCACGATGAACTTACTAAGATCCTCCATGATGACTAACCTACTAATATAATTTTCTTTCTTACACTACTGATTTACTATACTAAATGCCTCTGAACCAATTCTGAACCAAATCGATAAAAACCGTGCCCAATTCACATGGCTAGAAGGGGATCACGATTTGCGAGCCTTTTCCGTAATTTCTCAGAGCAAATGCAAAAAGGGTCAACCAGAAAGAAATGGTTGACCTCATAATATGAATGACAGTTTAGCGTGATATTTTGGAAAGACTTATTCCGTTAGTATTTAAATTTGACCGTTAGATCCTGTAATTTCTGTGACATATCCGACAAGGTCGTTGCCAGGCTGGTGATCTGCTGCATCGAAGCTAGCTGTTCTTCTGCAGACGCTGCAATATTCTGCGAGTTGTCCGCCGCTTGGAGCGCCAGACTCGATACGTTTTCTCCACTTGCTGAAATTTCCTGGACACTTGCGGTTATTTGCTCCGTGATGCTTGCAAGCTCTTCCGTTTGCTGTGCGATATGATTGGTGGACGCCACAATTTTATTAAACTGCTGCTCCGTCTCATTGGCAATTTTAATGCCGGAGTCGACATCCTGTTTTACGCGTTCCATGGTCTGAAGCGAATGCTCCATATCTTTGCGCATATTCTGAATCAACTCAGAAATCTGCCCGGAAGACTGATTCGATTGTTCGGCCAGTTTTCTTACCTCTGAAGCAACTACGGAGAAACCGCGGCCTTCTTCGCCTGCACGGGCAGCCTCAATCGAAGCATTTAAGGCAAGCAGATTGGTCTGCTGTGCGATATCCGTAATGGCATGTAGCATCGTGTCGATCTGTTGAGTGCGTTCATCCAACATTCTCATAACCGCATCGGTTTCATTGACAGAATGGTTAATCAAGTCCATTTGCTTCACTGTATGTTGTACAGCAGTACCGCCAAGGCTCGCCATTTCCATCGCGTCTGCAGACGATTCAGCAATAGTCAAGGAGCTATCCGTGATCCGTTGCATACCTATTGAAATTTCCTCAAGCGAGCTGGTTGTCTTCTGAAGCATCAGTTGCTGCTCCTTCGCACCGGCCGCCGATTCCTGAATTGCGACGGTGATATGCTCGGTTGCCTGTCCAGTGTGCTCTGCTCCAAGGGTCAATTCTTTCGAGGAAGCAGCGACCTGCTTTGTGGACAGGTTTACCTCACCGATCAGAAATCGAATATTTTTAATCATATGATTGAAGTCCTGTGCAAGCTCACCGATCTCATCTTTTGAATTCATTTTGACTTCTTGGACTGTTAAATCACCGTCCGCAACTGAGTTAAGCCGCTTTGCAATCGTGATAATAGGTTTCGTAAAACGTCCCGAAACAAAGCTTACGATAACTGCTCCCAGAATAACCGCAACAGCCGTAATAATCAGGACAATATAAAGGACTTTGGTCGCTCCGCTGTTAAATTCGTTAAAATATGCTCCAGAACCGATGATCCACCCCCAATAAGGATCCTTTTCAACGTACGAGATTTTCGTCTCTACTTGATCTGTACCAGGTAAAGCCCATTTATAAGTGACGAATCCCCCGCCGTTTGTACCGGCTTTTACAAACTCTTTTCCCACATGCACACCGTCTTCGGATACGGCATTTATTAAATCCTGGCCTTCATTTGAAGGGTTCATCACTGAAACGGCATCTTGGTTGACTGCCCACGGATAACCTGTTTTACCTACAGTATATTTAATCTTTACCGGTCTTTTGTTATTAGCATCTTTTACACCGAGCAGTTCGATGCGCAGTTTTTCCTGTGCTTCCTCCAATGTTAAATTACCGGCTTCGACTTGCCCATTGAGGAAACTAATCATACCAATTACCATTTGCACACTATTCTTAAGTGCCACTTTGCCTGATTCATTCATTTCATTCTTAGAAACAACATAAGAACTGCTTCCAATCACAAAAGTAGGTACAATTAAAATAATCAAGCACATTATGGTTAACTTCGCCCTTAACGATCTCACCTTCATGATTGATCCTATCTTTGTTTTCACTGTGATTTCCCCCTTAGAGATCGATATACAGACTCAACCCACAACTGCGTTTTGTTACTAAAGGTAAAAAGACTGTACATCATATATCGTAAAAACTCGTCAGGAAATTAAGCCCTTTCAGCCTGGCTGCTGTTTTATAGGCTAAATTAAATCCGTTTAACCGCAAATTTATCCGTCTATAGGCAGTAGCTTTTTGGTATGCTCCGTATACTTCTGCATAGAGAGAATCTATAACAGAGGAGTGTGCGAGGATGAATAGAATAAAAGGGAGCATCTTTTTCAGTGTTTTTGTGGCTATGCTAGGGCTCATGCTCATTGCTCCAATTATGCCGCCCCTTATTCGTGAATTAGGCTTAAGAGAAAGCCATTCCGGAATAATTATATCGCTTGGTTCTATAACGATGGCCTTAATGGCTCCAGTATGGGGAAATCTGAGTGATGCAAAGGGCCGCAAGCCTGTGATTTTGCTTGGGTTTATAGGGATGTGTGTAAGCTGTCTGTTGTTTACGCTTACCCTTTTTGCAGGATTAAAGGGTTGGCTCAGTGGGGGACTGCTGTTAGTCCTGCTGATTGTTACACGCGGCTTAATTGGCGGCTTTATCCCGGCGGTGTTGTCATCTTCCCAAGCTTATATGGGGGATGTAACGGAGGGTGAAGAGCGTGGAAGTGGTATGGCTATTATTAGTGCGGCGAATGGGCTTGGGCTGGTATTTGGCCCCGCGATTGCAGGTGCCTTTACTTTAATAGGACTGTTATGGCCCTTATACTTTGGAATTGTCATTGCCGCTGTTGCATTCGTGGTGTCTCTACTGGCGATTCCGGCCGCCCAGCCTGTTATTCAGCAAAAACCTGCTCGAATTAATCCCCTCCAGCCAGGTCTAAGAATGTATTTGTTTGCAGGCTTGGTTACGATGATTAGTATTGTGACTATTCAGGTTATAGGTGGTTTTTATTTTCAAGATCAGTTAGGTCTTACATCCGAAGAAACAGCAAGAGTTGTTTCCTTTGGACTTATGTTCTCCGGAGCAGCGATGCTGATCGTGCAGATCATCCAAATGAAATGGCTTAAATGGCAGCCTAAGCCGATGATTTTGCTCGGTTCTCTATTCCTGATTGCTGGAATGGCATTTTTTCTGATTTCAGCCAGCTTGGTCCTTTACTATGCAGCGTTCTTTATGTTTGGCATAGGCACGGGCTTACTGATGCCCGGATTTATGGCAGGTGCTTCGCTTTCGGTCAGTCAAGAACAGCAAGGGGGAGCAGCAGGGCTGGTAGCTGCGATACAGGGAATTTCCGCGATCATTGCTCCTATTTTGACGACCACTTTATATCGAGTAGACAAATATATTCCCTTTATTCTTATAGCGGTTCTGGTTGCTTGTATGGCTATCGTTATGCTGGGGGTAAAAAAGGGAGACGGGAATAGTAAGCCTGTGCCTGACAAGGCATGATAAATAAAAGAGTGGTTAGATGAATCCATAGGCTTCCGGAGTATACTCACCGGAAGCCTATATCTATTATAATAAGTTATAAGAAATTTCAGGAAAATCAGAAGGGAGTGAAGAGCTTATGGAAATCCGGCAAAAATGGGTGGCATTAAACAAAAAATACAGTTTGTACGCACTCAGGTCTTTAAATCAGGTTTTTTGAAAACGTGTTGGAGGAATGTAGATGGGTTGGGAGTATGGAATTAAGGTCGCAAATGTTAAGGATATTAAAGCGCTAATGGAACGCTTAGCTGAAGCATTGCCTAGGATTGACGGATATCGGATGCAAAGGGATGAGGATGGCTTTGTCCTGCTTCAGAATAATTCTGATTGGCCTGAAGCGCTCCAGATTTCATTGGAAGAGGCAAGAAATATTGAAGATTTAGAAGATGATGAACCTTATATCTATTGTCTATTTCATATCGGCGGCGGAGATGCGATGAGGTTGAGGGAAGGAATGTGCAGGGTGCTGGAAGAAGAGAAATGCGCTGCGGATTGGTTCGAGTTATAGCCGAAGAAAGGGGTGGGTGAGATTGAGTAAGAAGGACAAAAAAGAGATTCAGGCACTAATCTATCGCTATAGCGGTCCACGAGCCAATATTGGATATACTTTTGAACCGCTGCGTTATGGGGATACTGATGAACCGAAGCTGGAGGAGATGATATTCATCTACGCAGATGACTTTGATATCGTGCTGTCTGCGTTAAAGTCCAAATATCCACTTGTCGATCCTGATACGGGAGAAACGTATGAGGCTTTTGACCCCTGCTGGGATAATCCGATTCAGGCGTCGGTATGGCATGAAATATTAACACAATTGGATACTTGGCCTGCCAAGGAGCCAGAATTACGCCTATTTATTGATTCCTTTACAGCATGGGTCAGAGCGCATCTGAAGCAAGCAGATGGTATTATCGTGACCGGAAATCTGTAGTGAAGGCCATGCACTGCAATCCGTATTTTCGCTGCCCCTCGCTTCGAGGGGCGCCGGACGGCGAGCCACTGAGTCGAGTGCCTGGTTCTTTGCAGTACACGCGACAGTCTCGTTGTTGCAACTGGATTATTAACGGTGCTTTTGGTTTCTGATTAACGTTTGCTCCAATTCGGTATCTCCCATAAATTTGCTGGCAGATACAGCAAGCTGATATTGATTGGTCCCCATATTGTTAGCGGCAGGTTGAAGAATCCCTTTTATTGTTTGCCATAATGAAGAGGTCTGCAGGCTTTTTGCCCCAAAATGCAAGATGATATGGATACAGGAGGTAATAATATTGCGACCAAGTCCGTACAGGAACCATTCTTTTTCCTTCGTAATAAGCGGAATAATGGTTACCATCGTTTCCCACGCTTCATCCAATCGACCTGTTTCAATGAACTTCTCTGCCAAGTTAGATGCAGTAGAACAGTAATTATGATGATTTCCTTCTGTTTTTTCCATTTCGGCCAGCTTTTTAAGGGCTTCAATTTCACCTTCTGGATGGTTGCGCCATCTCTCATGATAAACGAGTGCCTGTAAATTTTCTTTGTTCCAATCCGTCTGCTCTCTGATCCACAAATCGATAAATAATGATAGATACATATCTTCTCCGAGCTCACTCGCGATATTGATGCAATCCTCAAGATCAGCTGTATCTTTGCTGAACAAATATGTTTCCAAAATCAACTCAGGGTCAAACCCGGCATATGTATCGAAATTGGCCTTCTTAGCCTGCTGGAACAAAATTTGGTCCTGCTCACGCTCATACTTTTGCAGTAAAAAAATGGCGTAATACAGAGCATCGCCAATCCCCTGAAAACTGTTCGTTTCCCTGTCTATAATCTCATTCACGAGCAGCCTTCTCACAATCGGTTCGTAATGCGGGGCATCTCGATCCTCACGATTATACATAGCCAAAAGCACCTTCAAGCGTGGTATAGTTGGCATCACTTTTTCCATATTCCTCATTGTGTTGCTCCAAATAGTCAACCTTCGAAAAATCGGCGTGATCACTTATTAGACTCTGCAGCATTTCATCATAGGGTGCCATCATCTGATCCAGCAGCCCTTTGTAGTTCGTTTCCAATACTGTGATTCTCCTTTCTTGATCGGCTTAATACTACAATCCATATGTATATAAAACAAGCGATTTCCTTTTGAGACGGGATCGCTTAGTATAGCAGCGCTGTATACACGTACATATTTTTCTAATAAACCCATTTTAAGATTCAATATAAGGGGTGGACATTCAACACCTGTAAATCAAGCATACAACATGCAGGGATACAACATTGCGCACAACTATTGGAAGCGTTTTAATTTGAGTATAGAAACACAAAAGAAGACCTCAGGGAGGACATACGAATGCTAAAAGTGAAAGCGCTTAGATGTGAACATTTAAACAATCCGATTGGACTGGGCTGCCTAAAGCCGCGACTAAGCTGGCAAATTGAATCTGACAACATATACGTTTTCCAAAAACGCTTCCAATTGCAGGTATCCATAAATCCTGCTTTTGAACCGCTGCTCTGGAATCATTTTTCCTATTCGGAGCAATCCATTTTGTTTCCCTATGAAGGCCCTCCACTGGAATCAGGACAACGATATTATTACCGGGTAAAAGTTTGGGCTCAGGGAGCGGGGGACACCGAACCGGAGGAATCGGAATGGAGTGAGTTTGGCTTTTGGGAAATGGGACTGCTCCATGAGCAGGACTGGAAGGCACAATGGATTACAGTGAAGGAACGTAGCCTCCATGAAAAGTTTCAGACGAGAGCCCCTTTTGCTTCCTCCAAGTGTTTTTCAGTTGAGGGAAAAGTAAAAAAAGCAGTCATTTATGCCACAAGCCTTGGTCTATATGAGCTGGAGCTAAATGGACAAAGAGTAGGCGATGCCTATTTTACCCCGGGATGGACAGATTATAACGATCGTGTCCAGGTGCAAGCCTATGATGTGACTTCTACCATTCGAGAACAACATAATCGCATCACAGCCACGGTAGGAGAAGGCTGGTACAGCGGCTATCTAGGCTGGCAAAAGCGCAAGGATACCTATGGGAACACGAATGCTTTGTTATTTCAAATGAAGATTAGCTATGAAGATGGCCGTTCAGAACTCATTTGCTCAG
Source organism: Paenibacillus polymyxa (assembly GCF_015710975.1). Taxonomy (NCBI): domain Bacteria; kingdom Bacillati; phylum Bacillota; class Bacilli; order Caryophanales; family Paenibacillaceae; genus Paenibacillus; species Paenibacillus polymyxa. The sequence continues at coordinate 3,566,822 of NZ_CP049783.1, forward strand.
ATTCTTCCTGGGAGGAAACGAGCTGTGCCATTTTGATGTCGGATATTTATAACGGCGAAATCTATGATGCCCGATTGGAGCAGCAGGCAGGCGAGCATCGCTCCTTGAATGAACGGAAAATGATGCAGGTCGTCCCGTTTCCGTTAAGTCATCTGGTTGCTCAGGAGAACGAGCCTGTCCGTGTAATGAACCGATTAAAGCCTGTTGAGCTGATTCAAACGCCTAAAGGCGAACTGGTTCTTAACTTGGGTCAAAATATGGTAGGCTGGCTGGAATTTAAAGTTGAAGCTCCTGAGGGTACGGTTCTGAATTTGATACATGGTGAAGTGCTGGATCAGCAAGGGAACTTTTACCGAGATAACATTCGGGATGCAGCGCAGCAGATTACGTACATTTGCAGCGGCAAAGGGACGGAGATATTTAGGCCGCATTTCACTTTTCAAGGCTTCCAATATGTGAAACTTGAGGGCTTTCCGGCTGGCGTAGACATTGAAGATTTTACGGGCGTTGTTTTGCATTCAGATATGGAGACAATTGGCTTGTTCGAGACATCCGATCCAAAGCTCAATCAACTCCAGCACAATATTGTATGGGGGCAAAAGGGGAACTTCCTGGATGTGCCGACCGATTGCCCGCAGCGTGATGAGCGATTAGGCTGGACCGGCGATGCACAGATTTTTGCCAGAACGGCCAGCTTCAATATGAATAGTGCTTCCTTCTTCCGAAAGTGGCTGAAAGATTTGGCTTACAACCAGCTGGAGAATGGGGCTGTGCCTTTTGTCGTGCCGGACGTCCTCAAAGGAACCTTTGCAGATAATATGGACAAAACGACGGCAGCATGGGGGGACGCGGCGGTTATATGTCCGTGGACGATCTATCAATGTTATGGGGATAAGCAGATTTTGGCTCAGCAGTATGACAGTATGAAAGCATGGGTCGATTATATCCGTGCCCAGGGGACTGAGGAGCATCTGTGGGATAGTGGTTTGCAACTGGGAGACTGGTTGGCGCTGGACAGCGAGGAAGGAAGCTATTTTGGAGCGACCGATGGAACGCTGGTAGCGACTGCATACTTTGCGTATTCGACTCATATTTTGGCGCAGACGGCCAAACTGCTGAATCGCTATACCGATTACAACACCTATCAAAGCCTGCATGAAGGGATTAAAGCCGCTTTTGCGGACCGTTATTTTGATGACGCTGGCAAGCTGACTTCGAATACCCAAACTGCACAGGTTGTGGCTTTGCACTTCGGATTGGTACCAGAAAGCTATAAAAAGCAAGTGATCCAGGAGCTCGTACGGCTGATAGAAAAAAATGATATGCATCTGGATACCGGCTTTGTGGGCACGCCCTATCTATGCCTAGTTTTATCCGACAATGGCTATACAGATGTAGCTTATAAAATTTTATTCCAGAAAGATTATCCTTCCTGGCTCTATCAGGTTGAACGTGGGGCCACGACCATGTGGGAGCATTGGGACAGCATCAAAGTGGACGGCTCCTTCTGGAGCACTGATATGAATTCGTTCAATCACTATTCGTACGGTTCAGTTGGAGACTTTATGTACCAAAATATTGCCGGAATCGATGTGCTTGAAGCGGGCTACAAAAAGTCACGGTTAGCACCCAAACCGCCTATTAATCTTACTTCGGCCCATGGCAAGCTGGAGACACCATATGGTGCGCTTGCTGTCCATTGGGAAATCGTGAATGAGGTAATGCAGATGACGGTTCACGTACCACATAATACGACAGCTGAGATTACGCTTCCAGGCGTTATGGAGCTGGATGCGCTACAACAGACCATTACCACACAATACCCGTCCATTCAGTATCCGCCTGGTAATGTGCCACGAGAGCTGGCCGGAAAATTAGGTTCTACCGGAGAACAGGCGACTTTCCAAAAGAGTGGAGACCATGAATTGACGTTTATCGTCGGATCTGGACAGTATACGTTCCAGTACAAATACAACCAGGGCTAAATAACATAGACTAGAGGTGAGAAGCTTGATGAATATCAAAAACAAAATATGGTTTAAAACGGCGTTGCTGTCTATTTCCTTAGTCCTGACATCAGCGAGTGCTATTTCGGCTGTCATCCCGATGATGCTGAACCAATTACCGGGAGTCTCCAGTTCGCTGATTGAAAGCGTAGTTACGATCCCGTCCTTCTCGATGATGCTGTTTGTGCTGCTGAGTGGTCCGATCTCTTCTCGCCTGGGTAAAAAAAATACAGTCCTGCTAGGACTTTTGCTCGTGGTCATCGGCGGAATACTTCCTATGCTCACTACGAATATTACATGGATTCTCGCGTTGCGTTTGGTGCTAGGAGCAGGTCTGGGGATGTTCAATTCACTGGCTGTCAGTTTAATTAGTGATTTTTTTGAAGGGGACGAACGTGCTCAATTGGTAGGCTTTCAAAGCGCTGTACAAGGGCTCGGAAGCAGCTTGGCTACCTTTGTGGCAGGACAGCTTGCCCTAATCGACTGGCCGTTTGCCTTTTTGTGCTATGCGATCACGATTCCGATCGCACTGTTATTCTTTTTTATCATCCCTGAACCAGAGCGCGAGGAGCCTACAGTGAGCTCCATAGGAACGGGTCACAGAGGTGGGGGAATATCTCTATCTGTACTTGGATTAGGAGCTGCACTTTTTCTGTTTATGACTTTTATTATGATTGTGTATACCAAAACAGGCATTATGATTGCTGAGAAGAGTATGCCTAATGCAGGATTTTTAGGGACCGCTTTAACGCTGTTCTCCTTATCAACCATGATTGCAGGCTTCTTGTTTGGTAGAATATATAAATGGTTCAGAAATTACGCACCTTTTATCTCCAGTTTATTAACAGCGACAGGTTTTGTCCTGCTGTGGTTTGCTCAGAATGTGACCATGGTTACGGTTGCCATGCTGATCATTGGCTTTAGCTTTGCGCTGTTTATTCCTTATATTTTTACGATACTAACTAAAATCGTACCTAAAGGCAGTGAGACGATATCTATTTCGATTGCAATGGTAGGCTCCAATTTGGGAGCGTTTGCTTCGCCTTATGTTATCAAGTTAGTTGGGGTGTTGTCTGGGAATGAAACTGCCTCATTTTCCTTTCTCGTCTCTGCGATTGTATTTATGATTGCTGCGCTCCTCTGTCTGGGAATCGCTATTAGAGGAAAGGGAAGCAAAACACAGACGGCAGTTCACAGTTAATGGGAGTCTGAAGGAGGAGTCTGTGTTTATGAACCTTCATGAGCTGGATCAGTTGCTGAGAAGTAAAACTGAAATTGAGCTTCTGCAACAACAAAGCAATCAGGTGATTAATGATCTCTCCAAAGAATCGGAGAATGAGCGATTTTTTGATATGAATCTGAATATGTATCGAATGCCCGCTTTATTCTTTTTCGGAGAACATGATATTTATATTAGCAAGCACAACAGGTTTGCTCCGATGCTAGAGCACATGCATGAATTTATTGAATTAAACTATGTTTACTCAGGTAAATGCAACCAAATTATAGCAGGCAAAGAGATTCAGCTTTGTGAAGGTCAAGTGTGTGTTCTGGATAAGGATGTGCCGCACAGCATCTCTCCTTTGGGAGAAAACGATATACTGATTAATATCCTGCTGCAAAGAGAAACGATCTCGTCCCTCTTTCTACAGCGGCTATCCAAGAAAAAAAGTTTGATCGGCGAGTTTCTCGCCAACTCTGTCCTCCAGCATCAGCATCATAATCACTTTATTATTTTTGAGTCGCAGCATAATGAGAACCTTCAGTATATATTGCGTAGAATCTTAATCGAATATTTTTCCAGGCAAGAGGACTCTATGGAGTTGGTCAAGGCTTATTTGCCAATTGTATTTGGAGAATTGGTTCGTGTATTGGAAAGCGAGCATAATATTCATGTAAACCAACAGGAAAATCATATTACCTCTATTCTGAATTATATGGAAGAGCATTATCAGCATTTAAGCCTTCAGCAATTATCTAACCATTTTAATTACAATAGCACGTATTTAAGTAACAAGTTAAAAAAAGTAACGGGTCTTACTTACACTCAGCTCATTGCCAACATTAAGCTTAATGCCGCCTATTCTTTGGTTGTGAATACCAACCTGCCGTTTGAAATGATATTTAAGCAGGTTGGATATAACAGCATGAGTTTTTTCTATAAAAAATTTAAGACCGCGTATGGTGCCACCCCGCAAAATATCCGAAACAAACAAATGAGAAAATGAAGAATACACAAGGACGTCCAATTTGAATTGGGCGTCTATATGTTATAATATCGGCAAATTCATAAGCTAGTAATGTAAAGGGGGATATCCTTGGAAGCGGTACTAAGACGGAACTGGCCAGAGTGGAATGGAACATTGCAAAGACGAACCGGGGGCTGGAATAATACGACGTATTTTGTTAAGAGCGGTGGGCGAAGCGGGGTGCTGCGCGTCTACGATACACACAGGGATCGGGACAAAATTGAATTTGAGCATGCGGTTTTGCAGGCGCTGAGCAAGCAATCTCTATCCTTCAGGGTTCCAATGCCAATTCGAACGATTACAGGAGAGACACTTGCACAGGTTGACAAGGATAGTGGCAAATATGTGTGTCTATTCGAATACATAGAAGGTATATCACCCTTGGAGCAGGACCCTAGCTTTGCCCATTCTTTTGGCGAGGCTGCTGGTGAACTATCTGCTGTACTTGCAACACTTAATCTTGATATGACCCCAGTCTATCGGCCGTATTATGCTTTGCAGCAATCCTATCCATTATGTAGCCCGGAAGTAATCCAAGGCTTTTGTTTAAACCCGCCGGAGCCTCTCAAGAATTTACATGAAGAGCTGCGCCTGATAGGAAAAGTATATGAAGAGATTACAGATTCACTTCAAGCATTGGAAGAGTTGCCGCATCAGCTTGTACATGGAGATTTGAACGCTTCTAATTTATTAGTAAAGGATTCTGATCATAGCCAGGTGGCTGCACTGCTTGATTTTGAATTTTGCACGTTAGACGTTCGGGTGATGGAACCGGCGGTCATCTTATCAGGATTTTTGGGGCAACCGGAGGAGACAACGGCTGTTCGTGATTTTTGTCGGGGCTTCAGCCGCCAGATCCGTTTAAGCCAACCCGAGATCGACGCTTTGCCTGTGTTGATGCTGCTTAGAAAGGTAGACGTATTTCTTCATTTTGTGAGTCGCTTTCTGGAAGGAACAGATCAGCCACACGTATTGCAAGAACAGGCCAAACAGATCACAGCCGACTTGCTCCAACTGTCTACCAGCAGTAGCTGGATTCAGGAGGAGTTGGCCCAAGCGGAACAATGTATGAATAAACGAGCTACATGCCGTGTTATGTTATAATTTCTGGAATAACAGAAATGAAGTCTATTGAATTAAACTCGGAACAGGAGGAGCATATGAATAGTTGGTTAACCAACGCGTTACGACCCTATTTTGGGCTGGAGACGCTGGAAGAACATTGGGACGTGGTAGAAATTAAAGAAGGATATTTTATTTGTATGGATGGAGATGTTATTCGCAAGCGAATTTCTTCCAAAGAGGATGCTTATGGAGAAGCTGATGTAGAGATTTTTACCCGTGATCGGGCAGTTGTTCTGCCTAAAACGGCTCGTGGCAAAGAGAAAAAACTGAACTATACAAGTGTTTCGAGCATCTCAGCAGAAGGTGTGACCTTTTCAGCAGGTATTCGAAGAGATCGTCCTATTAGTTATGTTACTGCTGTGAATAGCAAAACTGGCGTGAGATTGCCCATCACTGGATGTGAGCATTTACATAGTAAAGAAGAGATCATGGATTGGCTTCAACGTTACCCGTCACTTGTGCCTAACGATTATGATCGAAAGCTGGATCGATTAAAGCATATGAAAAACCAGCGCTATAAAACCATTCCAGGAGACATCTTTCGTGTGGAAATAGACCTTTTTACAGATGGGTATGTATTGGTCGTCGGTGATTTGCGCCAAATGCAAAAGGATCAGTTGTTTGCAAAGGAGAGCATATGGAACAGTGTCATGACGATGCCTTTATTCGTACGTCCGTATTTGTGTACAAGTCGTGACCGTTCAATAACTTTAGAATCCATCACAGCCGCCCCGTTATCGGATACAACCTGGATTGTTATGGATGATTCCTTTATGCGAGGGTCCTACGAGTGGGTAGGGCATAAAGCATTGGTAGAAGAGGATATTGTGTTTCCGATGGGTTACGGCATTAGCACGGATAGCAGTAAAGAAAGAATATATAGGCTGTCCTGGGGAACGGGCACAATTTCCAAACCGGAAGGGGAGACAGTGTTCAAGTCTTCGCGGGAATTTTTAAATAACGGTGTGTATTCAGGTATTATTACGGACTGTTTTGGTCCTTGGGAAGAGGGGGAGTGGCACAAAACGCTGGATAATCCGTTGTATCGGGAGGAGCGTCGAAAAGCACTGGCCGAATTCGGATTCCCGGAAGACATTTCGTACGATGAGTTCAACCGCCAAACGGGAGGCCTGACGCGTTCGGAATATCTCGCATACTTGACAAGAATCTATAGCGGAAAAAGAAAGAAGAAATGACACGGTTATACATCCTTTTAGGAGGGGCCAATGAAATATCTTAAAGATTGTCCGGAACCAGGCATGGGAACCTGGTATTTTGAAATAGACTCAGACGGCGTAGCCTATCGGCAAATTGTGATCCAAGATGACGGTACTTTTATTGCTTCTAATCGTAAGCACGAGCAATATCATTTCTTGTTAGCCGAGAAAGCAATTGATGATACAGAGCCCTATTATACGAAAATTACAAAAAAAGAGTTTGAAGAAATCTGGTCTAGCAATCTTCACACCTTTAACAAGGAATGGCATCAAGTCAAAACCGTACTGCCGGTTGGGATTAAGGTAAGCGGATATATTGAAGCATTTTTTCCACACGGAACACTTATTCATATTTTCCAGCACAATGCAGTCGGATTGGCAGACACCCATTCATATGCGGAAAAGACCCCATCTGAGTGGATGTATCCGAGGCATGAGATCACGGCGATTGTCCAAGGCTACGACGAGCTGAATCATTGGGTGATTTTAGAGCAAACGCAGGTTTTCGAAAATCAGTTCACAGGTTGAAAGATGGATATCGGAATACAGGAAGGAGAATGGATATGCATACGTTAACGGTTGATGAGCTGGTGGATCAGGACAACCATGCATGGGAAGAGGTCAGAAATATTCTGCAAGAAGGGAATAATCCATATCGTATTGTACTGGCAGAATCGGAATCTGCTAGGGGAGATTCGCTCTACCGTTTGCAAGTGAGCACAAAATCGTACTTGGGAACGGTTGCCTATGAAACAGGAGGGATCATATTTGACCACGGATGGATCACCTTACTGGGTGCAGGTGGGCCTGAAATTTACGGTAGTTTGGCTTCGTGGAACGGGCTGCAAGAGCCAGTGAGCGTCCCTGCACTTGGGGGAATGCTGATTGTGGCCTATGATGCAGCAGGTGGCTTCTTTGGATTGGATACAGGGAAGTTTGGACGCAGCGGCCACATCTACTATTTTGCACCGGATGCATTGGAGTGGGAATCCACTGAACTGGCCTATTCCGGTTTCTTGAGCTGGTTGGCTGAGGGAGATTTGGGCTTGTTCTACCAGACATTCCGTTGGAATGGTTGGCAGTCGGATATGGAGCAACTTCAGCCAGGAGAGGTATTTGCTTATTATCCGCCGCTATGGACTCAGGAAGGTGGCGGAGAGACCAGCCACAAATCACCTATAGCCATAACAGAAGCGTGGCAGGCGGTGACGGATCGGGAATAGCCGCGAGTGGGGAGGGGGACATAAGATCATGAATCATTCCATTCAATCCAAACTGGTGCAGCTGAATGAAATACTTTCTCAAAATAACATTGATCATTACTACATTTATGATTATACAAGTCGCCCCAAGCTGGTACTAGCAGGGAGCTTTGACTTTAGCTATTATCACAACATAGAGATTACATTTTACGAGGTCTCGTTTCTTTCCTGTCCGGGCGGTGTATTTTCAATTGAATGCTTTAGACTGGCTAATGACAAGGAATTGGAAATGTTAAAAACCGTCTCTTACGGATTTCATGAGGGGCCTGTGATTTGTATGGAGGATCAAACGTTCGGCACTCGATTTTTTATTGCTGCTGAAAGCTTGGATTACGAGCTCAAGACCGTTTTTTACTATAAACGTGAGAACCTTCAACCTCATGAAAGTGTGGCTGAATGGGTTGAAAAAGATGGAGAAGGTTGAAAAAGGTAGCAACAACAACTTTTAGAGACGTCAAGGCAGGGAGGTTGGTTATTATGTGGAGAATTCATTTTGAGCAACAGTTTGTAAAATGCCCGGAAGCAACTGGTGAACAAATCGGGGATTTTTTGAGCACATGGAACATCAAGCTATCGGAGCAGGAAATTCACGAAATCCAACAAAGACAAGTGAACCCTTTCCCGAAATCGTCTCCATTTTATGATCAATATAAACCGCTAGATCCTGTGGGCTGGCATCTGCCCCAAGAACAATTTCCTGATAGTTACATAGAATTGCTGAAATACTCTAATGGCGGGGAATTTCAAAATGGAGAACGTTATTTTCAATTTTTCAATACCGAGGATTTGAGAGAAATGAACCTCGCCTACGAGCTGCCAGAGTATATGCCCGGTGCCGTGTCGTTTGCGATGGATGGTAGTGGAAATCACTATATGTTTGATATGAGAGAGGAAAAAAGAAACAACGAATACCCCATTCTTTTTGCTCATTCTGGTAGCTTGGGGTATGACGAATGTGAACAGGTTGCCCATTCATTTATAGAGCTGTGTACGGAAAAATGGGAATTATATTGATAGGTGCATGATCCTGCCCAATATATAGCAATAGCGAGAAGTCTATTGAATTGGGGACTTCTCGCTATTGTGCCGTATGCTCACGTCCCTATAGCTGAATTTGAGCTAGTTGTTTGAACAACGAATCGACGGTCTCGGAATTCTTGCACCAAGCTATCTTACATATGTGGTGGCCTGATTGCCAGCGTAATCTTCAAGCACGATCTTTAGCGAGCTGGTACGAGAAGTAGGGGTAAAAGTGAGTTCACTTAATTTTGTTCTTCCCCGGACAATGTAAGGAAACTTTTTTGATACATAAGTTACACCAAATAGTTTGGGCACATCGTTTTCGTATACATATAAATAATGCCAGTCCTTCAAGGTGGGTAGAGCAAGCGTATACGTTGATCCGGTGACCGTCACATTCTCTTTTGCATAAGGCTCTATCATCGTGTCTGCGAGATGCCCGGTATAGGCTACAGGTTCATGATCGCCGGTGACGATACGTAGTGTATAGCGATCACCGTTTGTGGGCAGATCGGTAAACGTAGCCGTTTCAGCGCCATTGTCCGCCATAATGGTTTTATGGAATACGGTGTCCGTATAGTCGGTGATTAAGGTCAATTTAACCGTTCCGTCCGCTTTAGAGGGATTTTTCCACGTTACTGTAGCCTCCCCGTTTTCTTTCGTCTCCACCTTAATATGACTGACGGCAGCATTCAGATCGTAGCTTAATCGAGCCGGTTCGCTTTCCGTTCCATCAGCCCCAACTGCGGTAAGCATTAATTCACAAGATTTATGGTTTAGGGATTTAATATAATAGGTTGAGTCATAAATTCCGCCGATATAGGAACCGTTCTCATACAGATTGTATTGTTTAACTTTGGAGTAATCCTCAAGGTCCCAGGCTACGAGCATTTCGTTCGTATCGGTCAGTGCCTTGGTGATTTTAAATCCTGTCGGCGCGGCTGGTTTCCGGGCAGAACCGTCTGTTATCTTGATTTGGCCGATATTCATCTGATAGTTTTTGATTGTTTTATTCGTATTATCAAAAGATAAACCGAAAGCTGCAATTGTTTTTCCTTGATAGGGACTCAAGTCCAAATTGCGGCTAACCCAGCCCGTGGTTTGTTTACCAGAGTTAGGGATGCTGACTTTTACGACTTGGCCGGGGTTATCCTTGAACATAAGTCCGATGCTCAGTACTGAGCTGTCATCAGAGGAAGGCTTATTGTACGTGATGGACAAGTTTGAATTCTGATTAACCGACAGATCCGTTTTATACAGGCGTAAAAAGTTATCTGAATTCAGCTCTCCATTAACGACAAGGGAGCTGCCGCCCTGATAAGCGCCCACAGGCTGATAGGTAAACCGAGTACCTTTGGTATAATTCGGGCCATAGTCGTAGTCAACCGAGAGCGGTTTACCTTTGGTATCGAGCCACCATTGCCAGGTCACCGGGATATCCTGAATATTAATGTTGGACCATTCCTTCGGATTGGAAACAACTCCATTCACTACATACTGCAAGCCATGGCCGGTATTGAAGCTGGTGTTAAAATGGGAGCCACGGATGACAGAACGTTCGGCGATATATGCCGCGATACCGTCCCAGTTTGCACCTGAAGCTTTTACATCAGACAAATCTACACTTGGGTTTCTTTGTGCACGAACGGGATTCTGATTCGGACCGGACCACCAGACACGGTCGCGGATAAAGGTCATCCATTGATAGGCATTGTCAGCTCTGCGATTGGTGTCCTGCCCGCCAAGCTCTTCATCCACGCATTATGTGTGAAATCGGCTCCCAACGTTGCGATACTGTTCATCGGCTGCCCGTTATCACCAATGTTCAGACGAAGGTCGTATTTTTGCTTCCATCTGCCAAAGTCACCGTTCCCGCCCTCAATCCCGGCAAAAACAGTTTTAAGAGGGTTCAGACCCAATTGCTTGGCATGGTCACGGGAGCTTTTCAGCTTCGCTTTGTCCCACCAATAATTCAGAAAAATAGAATCGGATACCTGTCCGTATTGCTTGTCTTTGACAAAAGGACTATTCACAGCATTAAACTCATTTTGATAAGCGATTTTACCGGTTTCGTTTACGGTGGAGTCGTACCATTGCACATACATGCCCTGATCCCGCAAGTATTTCATAAACTGCTTGTAACGCGGGATGTCCTCCTTAGCTACGCCTTTTGAAGCTTCCTCCTGGTTGATGAAGTAGCCGTCATAGCCATAAAATTTCGCCATTTCGATCAATTTTTTGGCTACTAAAAATTCTCCCTGAGCATCCTGTACGAGCATTTGCTTATACGTTTGCGGTCCACGGTCATTATCCGAGAAAAAGATACAGGCGATGGAGAGAACGCCGTTTTTGTGCGCCGCATTCGTATAACCCGGATTTGGAATGTTCAGAATGCCGAACTCAAACCACTTTTCCGTCCAATCCTTTTGTGGATCGTATAGCTCTTCAGGGACATGGGCGGTAGGCATACCATGCCAGTAGCCGTAATAGTCGGTATACTGCCAGTAATTGAACAAATATTGGCTAAATTTATTGGTATAGGGATAGCTATCGAAAAAAGCGTTACCATAATCGCCGCTGAGTGTAAACATTTGCGTGTCAGGGCTTAAAGCAGACTGAGCCTGTGTGGCTGCAAAGGGGCTGTTTCGTTGTTGCAGTGGGACACGGGCGCGAAGCATATCTCCATAGACATCTTGGGTGGGAGTCCAGTCCAAAATATGTGAGCTGGCGTATCCATGCTGATAAGGCTGATTCGGCCCTTTGGCGCTTTCTCCTTTATACGGGAGGGTATCGCCTGCATACACGGATGGAGAGAGGGTTTGACTGAACAGGACAGAAGTCAAAACCAGAGCAGTCCATTTTAAAGCGAACTTGTGAACCTTGTTACGTTTCATAGCTCATCCCCTAACGAGTATTTATCTCCCTAAAGATAATCAATAAAACGGTTTTTACATAGAGGATAAATTAAAGATATAGCGTTTAAATTAAAGAAAATCGCGTTTTTCATGAATGCGCTTACTTATCTCCTGCGAAGGACATGGTATACTTTATTTACGCATCACGATTCTGGAGGGCTTATACCATGAAAAGGGGTACTAGATACACTGCTTATTTTAAAAACAACATGTTCCTGAGGATACTAGTGTTGTTCTCCTGTATTGCGATTTTGTCCATCATTACAATTGCATATGTCACGTATGTTTCCATTTCGCAATCTATTGTTCGGCGGGAACTGGATACCCAGAAAGTAGCTATGGAAAGTGTTGACCGTTATATCCATCTCCGGCATGAATCCGTCCAGAACATGGTGCGAGATATGTACCGGAATGAGGTTCTCTCAATGAATGTTTCCTTTTTTATGGACCACGCGTATTCCGAATATGTACAGCACCGCATGGACGAAATGTACATGGAGAGTCATGATTACTCAACAGATGTACTCACCTATTTTAAAAATTGGTTGGATGAAAATAGCGATATCAGCAATTTGATTTTGTACAGTGCCGACCAGCAATATCTGTCTACTTTCAATGAGAACAAGCAATTCAAGCAATTCCCGGTGCATGCGGCGCGTTCCTTTGTACCGGATGTGATGGCTGCAGAAAGCAAAAGCGTCTCTACTCCGAATTACTGGATTCGGAAGGCGGTCGATCAGTGGAGCCCTCGTTATATTCGTTACAAGTCCCCATTAACAATAAGCAAACACTCAAAAATACCGGTCAGCTTTTAGTATTTCTAAATTCCAAAAGTATCTCCAATGCACTTGCCAGCTACGGGAACAACCTGAAGGGAGAAATTATCGTTCTGTCCAGCAATGGAACCGTTCTGTTCGATTCAAGGAATAACTATTACGGAAAAACGTACCCTTATGTCGAAGTGACCCGATCATTATATGACGATGTGGATTCCGATGCCGGGATCATTCAGACGAAGAAAAATATGTATATTAACAAGCTGATTTCTCCGGACGAAGGATATGTCGTGATTGGGGCAGTCCCCCATGAGGAAATGGCTCAATCGTACCGGGGCATTCGTAATACGATTTTGACCATCAGTGTCATCTGTATTCTGTTTGCTGTGTTGTTCCCTGCATTCTTCGTCATTAACTTTGCTAAACGAACGAATCGGATTATTAAATTCACTCGTCAAGTAAAAAATGGTGACCTCACAGCTCGCATTCAGGACCTCCGAGAGGACGAGTTGGGACAAATCTCTCGAAGCTTCAACGATATGCTGGACGAACTTAATCTATATATTGAACGGGTGTATAAAGCAGAGATCAAACAAAAGCAAACGGAACTTGTGGCCTTGCAGGCACGTATTCATCCACATTTTTTGTATAACACGCTTGAAGTGATACGTATGAGGGCCATTTCCCAGGGAGCCAAGGATGTAGGAGAAATGATCTATAGCTTATCAGTGTTGTTCAAAAGCCTGGTTCAGCAGAAAAAAATATACACGCTTAAAGATGAATTGGAGGCTTGCAGATTATATCTTGAGTTGTTCAGAATACGCTACAAGGAAAGGTTCAATTACACGATTACGGTCGACCCCGAGTTGTATACCCGCTCTGTCATGAAGCTGATGCTTCAACCCATCATTGAGAATTATATTGTGCATGGTATCCAAAGCGACAGGAATGATAATGTGTTGACCATTGAGGTTCGGGAAACGGGGGAGGCTCTGCTGGTTGAGATCCGTGACAATGGGAAAGGCATTGAAGGAGAGCGTTTGAAAGAGATTTTGGAGGAACTGGAACGCCAGGAGGAAAACGGACAAATGTTTGGACTACGCAGTGTGCACACCCGACTTCGGTTTCTACACGGAGCCGATTACGGGATTGAACTGGAGAGCGGCAGCGGTGAGGGAACGACGATTCGGGTACGATGCCCCAACAGGGAAGGGATGGATGCCGTATATGTATAAAGTATTTATTGTAGACGATGAGCCTTTTATCATTGAGGGATTATACGATATTGTGGATTGGCCCTCTTTTGGGCTAGAAATTGTCGGACATGCGGAAAATGGCTCTTTGGCGCTGGAAGCGCTGGCGTCCAGACCCGTGGACGTACTGATTACGGACATTTCCATGCCAACGATGAATGGTCTCAGGCTGATTTGTGAGGCGAGAAAGCTGCATGCTGACTTGAAGGTGATTATTTTGAGCGGATTTAATGAATTTGATTACTTGAAGGAAGGCATGAAGCTGGGCATCGAAAATTATCTTTTGAAGCCGATTAATGTGGAAGAACTGGAATCCACTTTATGCAATACAACGGAGAAGCTGGATAGGTTCTGGATGGATCAACGATATGAGACGTTCGGGGTGCAGGTGCTTAAGGAAAATACGTTGTATCGTTGGCTGACAGGACAGATTGCGCCTACAGAATTTCAGGAACGTGCTGAATTGATAGGTTTTTCGTTAAATATCCCCTTCATGGCGGTAGCCGTGTTACGGACGGAGGGGGATTCGGTAGGAATGCATCAACAGTTAAGGCAGTACATTCAGCATCAGCCCGATTTAACATTGTTTCTCGATGTTGATGCGGATAGTGTAATCATTGCCGCACTGCCGAATTATGATGAGGGCAGACAGGACTTGATTATGCTGTTGGAGGATTTTTCTGTTCAGTGGTCAACGGACGGGGAAGAAACAGTTTATATCGGGATAGGCAGCGCCGGCTCGCTTGTTGCTGCTCCACGCAGCTATAATGAAGCTAAAAGGTCACTGGAATATTTTGTGCTATATGATGACCGCCGGATCATTGACTATACGTTGCTAGAGGAGGGTGGGGGAAATGCTGGCGAAACTTGTTCCATCGAATGGAAGGATTATGCGAAGCTGATTATAGCAAGAGACCTAGATGCGCTTACCGCACGGATTCAGAGTGATTTTGAGCAAATCCAGCATCTTGAAAGGGTTACCCCGGATGAATTGCGGAATATGGCGCTGGAACTGGTGATCCGGTTCAAGATGGAACTGGAGAGCATCAAGCATTCCAATGAGTCGGAGCGGTTTCAGCAGGGGTTGCACCAGATAAAATGCTGTACGACATGGGCAGAGCTGGTGAGCGCGCTTCAGCATGTGGCGACAGAGACGGTGAATTCACTACTGCAAGATATGAAGAACCCTATTGTAAGCCAGGTGCTGTCCTATATCCATGTTCATTATGCCAAGGAGTTATCATTAAAAATATTAGGTTACCAGTACCACCTTCACCCCGTTTATCTCGGTCAGTTGTTTCATAAGGAAACGGGCGAAACCTTTGCTGAATATATCAATCAATACCGAATTAAAAAAGCCAAGGAGCAGCTTAAAAGCACAAATCTCAAGGTAAACGAAATTGCGCGGAACGTAGGGTATTGGGAGACGGGATATTTTTATAAGCAGTTCAGAAAATATGTGGGCATTTCCCCGACAGATTATAAAGGATTGGGATAAATACCAGGTGTACATGGATTTCTTTAATTTGTACCTTGGTTTATTAAGTTTATCTTCTTTATGAAAGTGCTTACATTAGTTAAGGTTAACGTAGTTGCTTCATCAATGAGGATTTCGCAAAAATCCTGAAACAGAAATGAATGAAACGACAGGGTCAGATTCCATTTCATAAGGGAGGATCATACATGGGTAAAAGCAAAAGAAGCTACTCGTTTGTTCTAGTAATGTGTATGGTTTTGACGCTCATTCTCAGTGCATGTGGAGGAAGCAGCGGTGGCGGGGAAACGACGAATGAGGGAGCGGAAAAGCCGGTAGAGCTGATCTGGTATACCATTGGTACACCTCAAAAAGATGTAGATCGGGTGATGGAAGAGGTTAGCAAGTACACCCAAAAGAAAATCAACGCCACGATCAAAATGAAAATGGTCGATTGGGGCGACTACCCGCAAAAAATGCAGGTGAATGTGGCTTCGGGAGAGCCCATGGATATTGTATTTACGGCTTCCGGTGGTTTTGATTATGTACAAAATGCCAGAAAGGGCGCATTCATGGAGCTGGACGACTTGCTTGACAAGTACGGTCAGGATATTAAAAAGACGATTGATCCTGCGTTTCTGGAAGGCTCCAAGGTGGATGGTCATCATTATGGCATTCCTGCCAACAAGGAGCTTCCACAGCAAGAGGTATGGCGGTTCAATAAAAAATTGCTAACCCAATACAAGCTGGACCTTTCCAATGTCCGCTCGCTGGATAGCCTGGAGCCACTGCTCAAAACGATTAAAGAAAACGAGCCCGGCGTAACGGCATTCGGTATGGACAAAAACTATGTTCCCTATGTTCCATATGACTATATCATTCAAAACCTGCCGATGGCTGTCAAACTGGATACTACGGACTATAAAATCGTAAACATCTTGGAAACACCTGAAATGAAGCAGGCGCTGACGACGATGCATAAGTTTTACAAGGCCGGATATGTATCACCGGAAGCTGCAACTACAGGCTCGACTAATGATTTAACTACGTCCGGAAACTGGTTTCTGGATCGTGCGCAAACTCAACCACTAGCCGATAATCTATGGTCTGCCAGCTACGGCTATCCGGTGATATCGACACCTGCCAGTGATCCAATTGTGACCAATACGTCTGTTCAGGGCTCCATTATGGCAATTTCGGCTAACTCGGCAAACCCTGAAAAGGCGATGCAGTTCCTGAACCTGCTGAATACAGATCCAGTATTACGTAATATGGTTGACTCTGGTATTGAAGGAGTGCATTACAAAAAAACAGATGGCCAATATATCGAAAATCTGGCTGATTCCAAAAACTATGATATGCCTTCGTATTCACTCGGTAACAATATGCTGCTGTATCTGAATCCGAATGATCCTGCTGACAAATGGGAGCAATTCAAGAAGTTCAACTCGGAAGGAAAAAACTCTCCTATCCTGAGCTTCAACTTTGACAGCAGTAAAGTATCCACGGAGATGGCAGCGGTGCAGAACGTCAAAGAGCAATTTTGGGCTTCGCTGATGACAGGCACGCTGGAACCGGAAACGAATCTCCCGAAAGTAATTGAGAAATTCAAGCAGGCTGGGCTGGATAAGGTGATGGCGGAAGCGCAATCCCAGCTTGATGCCTGGAAGGCACAAAACAGCAAATAATCCTTTAGGTTGTGAAATAGAAGCAGATCGGGCGGGTGTAAGTTACGCCCGGTCTTTTTCCAATAGCTATTTTAGCTGATTTTCTCATTACAGATTGGGAGGGGATACCTATGGCCGCATTTTTCAGAAATGTGATTCGAAACAAAGTTATGCTGTTCATGGTGCTGCCTGGCGCTATCTGGTTCTTTTTCTTTTCATATCTGCCGTTGGTTGGTACTGTGGCTGCCTTCAAGCAATATCGTTTTAACAGGGAAGGATTCTGGGCCAGTATTTATACGAGCAAATGGGTGGGCTGGGATAACTTCAAGTTTCTGTTCAATAACAATGATGCCTATGTCATCACACGAAATACCCTTTTGTATAATCTGGTCTTTATTATTCTTGGACTTGTGTTTTCAGTCGCTATGGCTATTCTGCTCTCCGAGCTGATTAATAAACGGTTGGCGAAGCTGTACCAGACAGGCATGTTTCTCCCATATTTTCTATCGTGGGTCATCGTGGGCTACTTTGCCTTCAGCTTTCTGAGCATGGATCGGGGGATGCTGAATCAAATTATCGCAGGGTTTGGCATAGAGCCCATTCAGTGGTATTCAGAGGCTGCATATTGGCCGTATATCTTGATTCTAGTCAGTCTATGGAAGGCAATCGGCTATAACAGTGTCGTATATCTGGCTTCGATTTTGGGTATCGACAAATCCTTGTATGAAGCAGCCATGATAGATGGAGCCAGCAAGTGGCAGCAAATTCGTAATGTGACGATCCCTTTGCTCTCGCCGATCATTATCATTATGACGCTGCTTGCAGTCGGACGGATTTTTTATGCGGATTTTGGTTTGTTCTATCAGGTTCCGAGGGATTCGGGCACCTTATACTCAGTAACGAACGTCATCGACACTTATGTATATCGCGGTTTGAAAACGACAGGCGAAATCGGGATGAGCACGGCGGCAGGTTTGTATCAGTCGGTGGTTGGCTTCGTTCTCGTCATCCTATCCAATTATGTTGTGCGAAAAATAGATAAAGACAGCGCTTTGTTCTAAAAAAGAGGAGAGGGGTGTGGACTATGGCTGCTGGAAAAAAAAGAAAAAAACGAGATTTCCATCATATTTCACGGGGCTGGAATGTTGTTCTGAATGGGATAGCAGGGATGTTCGCGTTCCTATGTGTGTTTCCGTTTTTGTTTGTCGTCATTATTTCCCTAACCGATGAGAAAACGCTGGCGCGGGACGGATATCGTTTGCTCCCGGCTCAATGGAGTCTGGAAGCCTACCGCTTCATATTTCGTACCAGTGATACGCTACTGCGCTCCTATGAGGTGACGATTGCTGTAACGGTCATCGGTACGGTGATCAGTCTCATTCTTATTTCGTTATATGCGTACGCCATTTCACGAAAGAGCTTTCGTTACCGGAGATTCTTTTCCATTTTTGCGATTTTAACCATGCTCTTTAATGGTGGAATGATCCCGACCTATATGGTCGTTTCCCAATTGCTCGGGCTTAAGGATACGATTTGGGCTTTGATTTTGCCGCTTGCCATGAATGCCTTTTATATTATGATCCTGCGCACATTTTATAGCACCAGTGTGCCTGATGCCATTGTCGAATCAGCCAAAATAGATGGGGCAGGCGAGTTTTACACCTTTTTAAAAATCGTGCTTCCACTCTCTCTGCCTGGACTTGCCACCATTGGCTTATTCAGCACGCTTGGTTACTGGAATGACTGGTTTAATGCCCTGTTGTATATTGACAATCCCAATCTGGTGCCGCTTCAGTCTATGTTGATGCGGATTGAATCCAGCATTCAGTTCATCCAGCAAAATTCGCAAAACAGCTCTATGAGTCTGGCTGCACTTCAATCCATTCCGCAGGATACCTCGCGGATGGCGATGGTGGTGCTGGCGACGCTGCCTATTATATTCGCCTATCCTTTTTTTCAGCGTTACTTTGTGCAGGGACTTACGGTTGGGGCTGTGAAGGAATAACAGGGAAGGAGAGACATGAACATGTTGATTTATAAAGACCAAAGCAAACCGATCGAAGAACGGGTAGAGCACTTAATCGGTTTGATGACAATAGAGGAAAAGGTAGGACAGCTTGTGCAGCCCTTTGGCTGGCAAGTGTATGAGCACACAGACGGAGAATTGTCCCTACATCATGATTTCAAGCAGCAGGTACAAAATGGAGGAGTCGGCTCCTTATACGGGGTACTTCGCGCTGATCCGTGGACCGGAGTGACCTTGGAGAATGGCTTATCTGCCAAAGAAGGGGCGGAGGCCGTGAACTTGATCCAACGTTATGCGATAGAGCATTCCCGACTGGGTATCCCGATACTGATCGGTGAGGAATGCTCTCATGGGCATATGGCGATTGACGGCACTGTTTTTCCGGTTCCGCTGTCCATAGGCAGCACATGGAATGTTGATTTGTACCGCGATATGTGCCGTGCGGTTGCGAGTGAAAGCCGCGCTCAGGGCGGGGCTGTCACGTATTCGCCCGTGCTTGATGTTGTGCGTGATCCGCGCTGGGGACGCACGGAGGAATGCTTTGGCGAAGACCCTTATCTCATCGGCGAATTTGCTGTTGCCGCAGTGGAGGGGCTTCAGGGGGAAAGCTTATTCAGCGAACATAGCGTAGCTGCCACACTAAAGCATTTTGCAGGCTATGGCAGCTCGGAAGGCGGACGTAATGCCGGACCTGTGCATATGGGCAGGCGCGAGCTTTTGGAGGTCGATCTGTATCCATTCCAAAAAGCGGTAGAAGCAGGGGCCCAATCTGTTATGCCAGCCTATAACGAAATCGACGGGGTCCCGTGTACAGTGAATACTGAGCTATTGGATGATATTCTTCGTCAGGCGTGGGGATTTGACGGTCTGATCATTACAGATTGTGGCGCAATTGAAATGTTAGCGAGCGGACATGATGTGGCCGAGGATGGATCGGATGCCGCTGTGCAGGCGATTCGCGCAGGAATTGATATGGAAATGTCCGGGGAAATGTTCGGCAGTCATCTGGTCGAGGCGGTTCATGCTGGCAAGTTGGAGACGGGCGTGCTGGATCGGGCGGTTCGCAGGGTGCTCACGTTAAAATTCAGGCTCGGTCTGTTTGACAAACCGTATGTGAATGCAGAACGAGCGGAGCAGGTAATTGGTCAGGCGGAGCATATTCGATTGGCTAGACAGCTTGCGACCGAAGGGATCGTGCTACTTAAAAACGTCAATAGCACGCTTCCCCTGCCGAAAACCTCCAAGCGTATTGCGGTCATCGGCCCGAATGCAGATCAGATCTACAACCAACTGGGCGATTATACGTCACCGCAGCAGAGAACCCGTGTGGTAACTGTACTTGATGGTATCCGTGGCAAGCTGGGCAAGGATCATTCAGGTGTTCTGTATGCACCTGGCTGCCGGATCAAGGGAGAATCCCGGGAAGGCTTTGATAATGCACTGGCATGTGCGGCTGAGGCCGATACCGTGGTGATGGTGGTTGGAGGGTCCAGCGCCCGCGATTTCGGGGAAGGGACGATTGATCTGAAAACCGGCGCATCGAAGGTATCGGATCACGATTGGAACGACATGGAATGCGGCGAAGGCATCGATCGGATGACGTTGGGGCTTGCGGGCGTACAGCTTCAACTCATGCAGGAAGTCTACAGGCTGGGGAAAGAGCATGTCGTCGTTTATATGAACGGGCGACCGATTGCTGAGCCATGGGTGGAGGAGCACGCACATGCCATTGTGGAAGCATGGTATCCCGGTCAGGAGGGAGGGCATGCAATCGCAGATATTTTATTTGGGGATGTGAACCCTTCGGGACGTTTGACTCTTTCCATCCCTAAACATGTGGGGCAGTTGCCGGTATATTACAACGGCAAGCGTTCCCGGGGCAAGCGGTATCTGGAAGACGATGCCGAGCCGCGCTATCCGTTTGGCTATGGTCTTAGCTACACGACGTTTAGCTATGAAAGGCTTACACTAAGCGCTAATTCGATCCGAGCGGGCGAATCCGTTACGGTTACAGTCGATGTAACCAACACGGGCGACCGGGAAGGGGCTGAAGTAGTTCAGTTATATATCTCGGACACGGTGAGTTCGGTGACCCGTCCAATCAGGGAACTTAAGGGCTTTTGCAAGCTTGTATTACAGCCGGGAGAAACACGGACGGTGGTGTTTGTAGTAGGCTCCGACAAGCTGCAATATATAGGGCATGATCTACAGCCAATCGTTGAGACTGGGCGATTTTCTATTCAAGTAGGCAGGCACTCCAAAGATACCCTGTGTGCCGAGCTGATCGTACGGGAGGATGAATAATGGAGCGTATCAAACGCCTGATTCGGGAATTGTCGGAATGCCAATGGCTGGAGAAGCTGGATTTGCGGAGCTGGAACATTACACGCTCCACTTACCTGGCACCAGGTCAATACGAAGGCGCCGAGCCTTTAACGGAAGGACTGGACCTCAA
This sequence comes from Paenibacillus polymyxa, assembly GCF_015710975.1. Taxonomy (NCBI): domain Bacteria; kingdom Bacillati; phylum Bacillota; class Bacilli; order Caryophanales; family Paenibacillaceae; genus Paenibacillus; species Paenibacillus polymyxa. The sequence goes on from NZ_CP049783.1 coordinate 3,588,267, forward strand.
GCGATTCCCCAGCAGTCAGGGGACGACTTATTTTTTTCGAATGCGGCTGAATGTACCAACAGCGTGGTTGAGAGAGCCTTTTGGATTGGTGTTTGAGTCCGGGGGAGAAGGTTTGCTGCGAGTCAATGGTGCTTCCTATCACGGGCTTGATCGCAATCATACCTATGTCACGCTAAATCCAGAGCTCATCGGGTCTTCCCCTGAGCTGGAGATTGAGCTGTTTGATCCGGTACCTGAGCCCGTAGATCCGCTCAATCGGCAGGCTGTCATTCAACCTCCGATTTCTTCTATTACAAGCTATCTTGTACGGCCCAATAAGCCTGTGCAAAGCCTGATGTATACCGTTACCGTTGTTAGCGAAGCTGCTCTACTGCTGCCTGAGGGCGACATCCGTAGCATACGCTTGCTGAAAGCCCTGTATGAGGTGATGGATTGCTTTGCGAATTTGGAGGAAGACGCCATTCGAGCAGGAGGAGCGATCTCAGCCACAGAAAAGGAGCTGATTCGTCAGGTTCAGGAGATCGGCGGAAATGCGCAAGCTTTGGAACACATGGTAGGACAGTCGCACATCGACATTGCTTGGCTGTGGCCGATGCGCGAGACCGTACGGAAAACAAGCCGAACCTTCTCAACGGTGGATGCGCTGATGGATGAATACCCGGCCTATCAATATGCACAGAGCCAGCCGCTGCTGTTCTCTTTTGTAAAGGAAAATGATCCAGAGCTGTATGAACGAGTCAAAGCGAGAGTCGGTGAAGGACGGTGGGAACTGGTCGGGGGGATGTGGGTAGAGCCTGATTTGAACCTGCCCAGTGGCGAATCACTCATCCGCCAAATGCTGTATGGTCAGCGCTTTTACCAACAGGAATTTGGCCAAACCTCTCATATCGAATGGCTGCCGGATACGTTTGGCTACTGTGCGTCCCTGCCGCAGATTTTAAAGCATGGGAAGATAGACTATTTTATGACGACCAAGCTTGGCTGGAATGATACGAATGTGTTTCCTTATGATTTGTTCCACTGGGTGGGCATCGATGGGACTTCGATGTTGTCCTACCTCAATCATGGCGTGAATGAAAATACACGGCCACAGGACATTCGTGACCACTGGCAGTCCTATCGTGAAAAATCGGCTCATCCTGAGCACATGTTGCTCTATGGACATGGAGACGGCGGGGGCGGAGTTACGCGTGAAATGCTGGAATATATAGAGCGTTCTTCGCTAATGGTGGGATTGCCTGCGAGTCAGTTCAGCACGGCGGGACAGTTTTTCGCAGGCATAGATCAGGCACATCCGAAGTTTCCCAAATGGCATGGTGATTTGTACCTTGAGTTGCACCGAGGAACCTACACGACCCACGCCCGCAACAAACGCAATAACCGGAAAGCGGAGGGAGTCTACCGCGAGGCAGAACTGTGGAGCACGCTGGCATTACCACAGCTGGAGCCGGAGCAGGTGGAGGATATCTGTTCGGCATTGCATGAGGGCTGGAAGCTGATTTTGTTGAATCAGTTCCACGATATTATCCCTGGCTCGGCGATTACCGAGGTGTACGGCACTTCGGATAAGGAGTATCAGCAAATTTTCGAATGGGGACATGTCGGGCTTCAACAGGGGATTACGACGCTGGCGGCTCAAGTGAACACGGAAGGATCGAGAACAGGAACACCGTACCTGGTGTTTAACAGCCTGGGCTGGAGCCGTAATGCTGTGATTCATATTGCTACGGAATCGGCACAGGGATGGTATGCCTATCACTACGCTAATGATGAAGCCGAGCGGCTGGACACCGATGTGGAGGAAGGCGGCATTTCAGTGCGTATTCCGGATATTCCTGCGCTGGGCTACAAAACGATTTGGTTGGAGCGAGAACAGGCTCAAGCAGGTGAGAAGCCCGGGATCGCTATGATATCCGGACCGCTGGGGGACATCTGGGAGACGGCATTTTATAAGGTGCAATTTAACGAGCGGGGCGAAATGATTCGCCTGCTGGATAAAGCGGCAAACCGTGAAATTTTGAAGCAAGGGGAACGGGCAAACCGTTTTTATTTTTTCCATGACCGTCCGACGCTGTGGGATGCCTGGGATTTGGATGACCGCTATGAGGAACAGGTAGCAGGAGAAGCCGAGTTGCTGGAAAAACAAGTAGTGCTTCAGGGAAAAACGAAGGATGTGCTGCGCTTCCGATGGCGAATCCATCAATCTGAAATGACACAGGATGTAATCTTTTATCATCATGAGCGGCGAATTGATTTCAAGACGCATGTGAGCTGGAATGAAGCGCACAAGCTGCTAAAGGTAGGCTTTCCTATAGATGTGGTTACGGACAAGGCGACTTATGAAATTCCGTTCGGTGCCTTGGAACGGCCGACCCATCGGAATACGAGCTGGGAGCAGGCGCAGTACGAAGTATGTGGACACCGATTTGCGGATATTTCCGAGCACGGGTATGGCGTGAGTCTGCTCAATGATTGCAAATATGGCTACGACATTCAAGACAGTACCATCCGTCTGTCTCTGCTACGAGCACCCAAATGGCCGGATAAAGATGCCGATCTGGGCGAGCACGATTTTACGTATTCGCTTTATCCGCATGTTGGAGATTGGCGCAGCGCCCATACTTTGCGTCATGCGGCTGAGCTGAATCAAGATATGCCTGTTGTGCAGCAGCAAAAGCACAATAGCGGAGTGCTGCCGAGCAGTGGATCGTTCATTAACTTTGATAGCCGTCACGTTGTGCTGGATACGATCAAGTCGGCCGAAGATGGGCTGGGGACGATTCTTCGTTTGTATGAATCTTCTGGGGGACGGGAAACGATCAAGCTGACCTGGCCTTACACGTTCAAAGCAGCCTACGTGTCGAATGCGCTAGAGGAACCCCTGCAGCCGCTTGAGCTGGAAGGCAGCTGTCTCACATTGTCTTTTACACCTTATGAAATTAAAACGATACGTTTGCAATAGATATGCAGAATTGGAATGACTATAAGCGCACGGGTGTTTGCCGACAGATAAAGGAGCGAAAAAGCTATTGGAACAATTCAGACTTCCCAAAATACCAATGCCCGACCTTGATTTGCCGCAGGCTGTTCAGGACGTACTCAAGGAAGCAGAGCAAGCACTGGCTCACAGGCCGAAGCTGCTGAAGCTGTTTAAAAACTGTTTTCCAAATTCACTGGAGACGACGACCAAGCTAATGGATGATGGGACAACGTTTCTCATTACAGGGGATATTCCAGCTCTTTGGTTGCGGGATTCTGTAGAGCAGGTCATTCATTATGTGCCGTTAGCCAGGGAGGATGCTGATTTACAGCGCATCATTGGGGGGCTGATCAAGCGCCATATTCATTATGTCCTCATAGACCCGTATGCGAATGCGTTCAATGAGACAGCGAATGACTGGCACTGGAATGCGACCGATGAGACGGAGATGTCACCATGGGTGTGGGAACGAAAATTTGAAATCGACTCGCTGTGCTTTGTCATTCGGCTAGCTTATATGTACTGGAAGGAAACGGAGCTTACCGATATTTTTGATTCAAAATTCAAGACGGCTCTGCGCAAAATAGTGGATGTGTTCAAAACGGAGCAGCGTCACCAAGAGCAATCTGCGTATCGGTTTACGCGTAATAACGGCATTCCCACAGATTCCTTGCGCAATCAGGGACTCGGTATGCCTGTAAATTATACGGGGATGATTTGGTCGGGCTTCCGTTCCAGTGATGATGCTTGCGATTTTCACTACAATATACCCGGCAATATGTTTGCAGTGGTTGCTTTGCGGCAGATGCAGGAGTTTGCGGAGTGGGTATTCCGTGATATGGACTTTCTGAACGAGCTGAAGGAGCTGGAGGCTGAGGTGGAGCACGGTATCCGCTTGTACGGCATTTACCGCCATCCGGTATTTGGGCCTATATATGCTTATGAAACGGACGGATTTGGCAACTACTGCCTGATGGATGACGCGGGTACGCCGGGATTGATGTCCATTCCGTATTTGGGCTATACGACGGCGGACGATCCTATCTATCAAAATACGAGACGCTTCGCTTTAAGTCAGGAGAATCCGTTTTACTTTGAAGGCAAGGCGGCTAAAGGGATCGGAAGTCCGCACACGCTGCCGGGTTACATCTGGCATATGTCCCTGTCAATGCAAGGGCTGACGGCCCAGACCGCAGAAGAAAAGCTGGAGATAATCCAGATGCTGGAAGAGACAGATGGGGACACCGGCTATATGCACGAGGGCTTTCATGCCGATGATCCTACAGTTTACACGAGAAAATGGTTCGCCTGGTCCAACAGTCTGTTTGCCCAGCTTGTGTATAAGGCCATGAAGGATGGCTTGTTATGAATGAATCCACAGTAAGCCCATCCATCGTTGTTTTTAGTGAGCAAGGCTTTCCCGCTATAGGGAGCCTGTTGCCAGATGAGGCATTTCAGGGAGTTGCAGAGGTGGTGGTCGTAGGAGCCGATGAACTGGCTGAAACGCTAAAGCATATGGACAACGGTTGCTTTGTCAATCTGCATGCGCCGTATTTCCCCAAGTCTGCCTGGACCGAAATCGTGGCATTTCTCCACAGGGGAGGGGGGCTGCTTAACGTCGGGGGAGCACCCTTTAAGATTCCGGTCCGCAATCCTGCTGATGAGCATGGAGATTGGTGGATTGAGACTGAGCAGACTGCATATCATCAGGAGCTGCAAATTCATGAGGTGCTGCGAGTGGATGCGTCGAAGGTAGCTTCCCTGGTCGCATCAGAGGATATTCCTGTACTGTATGGTCAGGAGTCGCTGTTTGAGGTGACAGATACGTGTAATCTCGTTCCACATACGACCAAAAGCAGCGATCTGCCACACCAGATGGGCTCTGCAGGGCCGATGAATACGCAAATTTATCCTTTGCTTAAGGGAGTAAGTAAGGACGGTCGGGATATTGCTGCCCCGGTCGTGCTGTGGGAACATGCCCGGGGTCTGTTTGCCGGCGCACGTTGGATGTTTATCCATGTGCCGTTGAGAGCTTCCTTTTGGGAACAGGATGGTGAGCAGTTGCTTGCCCAATGGGCACGTTTTTGCGCCAAGGGGATGACGGAGCTATCTATCAAGCCGAACTATGCTGCTTATGAGTCCGGGGAACGAGCCATATTGACACTTCAAACCCAGAGTTTGCAGCGAGAAGGAGCCACGCCCAGAAATCACGAGATATGGAGCTTTGACCTGACGGTGGAGCAAATATTGGATGAGTACAGTCAGCAGGTATGGAGCAATCGCTTGCAGATTGAGGTTAGCAAAGAACAGAACTTTGTACGTATTCCCCTTGGTTTTTCCATTCTAAGCGGTTTATATCGGGTCATTTGCCGAGCTGAATCATCGGATGGTGAAGTGCGTATATTGCGACAGGGTTTTTGGGGGCAGGATGCCGAACTGCTGGCTGAAGGACACGTCATCATGCGCAGTCGGGATTATTTTATAAAAGACGGGCGTCCGTTGCCTGTTGTTGGTATGACCTATATGACCTCAGATGTGGCACGGAAATTTTTGTTTTTGCCCAATGCAGCAATTTGGGATCGGGATATGGCCCAGATGGCCAAAGCGGGCATCAACTGGATTCGTACAGGGGTATGGACGGCTTATCGCAACATGATGCAGATAGACGGGCACGCCTCGGAAGAGGTACTTCGCGCGATTGATGCTTTTCTGCTGACAGCCAAAAGGCATGGCTTGCAGGTGACGTTCACGTTCTTTTCTTTTACGCCGGAAACATGGGAAGGGGTTAACCCTTATCTTGATCCGCAAAGCGTGGAAGCACAAAAGCGATTCATTCGCAGTATTGTCAGTCGTCACACGGCTACAACCCATGTGGATTGGGATCTAATTAACGAGCCTTCGATGTTTGATCCGTCGCGTATTTTCGCAGACGGTCCACGCTCTGCGAGGGACTCATGGGAACAGGCGGCGTTTAGTACATGGCTGGAGCAACGCCATGGCAGCATTGAGGCTTTGCAGGAAGCCTGGAATATGACGCCACAGCAGCTTTCCTGTTTTGCTTCTGCCACAATCCCCGAGCCGGAGGAGATCAACTTCGGCGTTCAGGATATGCATCAGGCCAAAAAGGGAGCCAAATGGCTGGATTACTGTCTATTTTCGATGGAAATGCACAATCTGTGGGCCGAGCAATTGGCGACTACGATTCGGGAGCTTTGTCCCGGACATTTGGTAACTGTAGGTCAGGACGAGGCACTGGGCGCGCAACGGCCATCTCCGTTTTTTTATGAGGCTGTGGTGGATTATACGACGGTGCATTCATGGTGGCTGAATGATCATTTGGTGTGGGACGGTATTTTTGCCAAAACACCAGACAAACCGAATCTCGTGCAGGAAACCGGAATCATGTATGTTGAGACGCCGGATGGTCGAGCCAAGCGTTCGGAGGAGGAGCTGCGCGACATGCTGGAGCGCAAGTATGCGTATGCCTTTTCGACTGGCGGAGCGGGTGCGATTCATTGGATCTGGAATACGAACTTTTATATGGATAATGCCAATGAATCGCACATCGGTGCGTTACGTGCGGATGGGACCGAGAAGCCAGAAGCAGAGGTATCTTACGATTTTGGGCGTTTTATGAATGATATTCGCGATCTGTTTACAGACCGGAAGCTGGAGGAAACGGCTGTTGTATTCCCGTATTCCAATGATTTCTCTAACCGGTCACTTGCCTTTGCTGCCACGACACGGCTTACCCGGGTGATGTCCTATAATCTCAAGCAGCCGTTCCGTGCCGTCTCCGAGTATCATCTGGACTCGCTCAAGCGGCAGTTACCGAAACTGATTATGATCCCCAGCGCGCACAATTTCGATAGTACATCGTTGGAGCATCTTCTGGAAATGGTGCGAGTCTTCGGTGTGACGCTACTAGTCACCGGACCACTGGGGCTTGATCCTTACTGGAAAATGACCGAACGGGTTGATGCCATTATTGGTCAGCGTACGCTGGGGAACGTCCAACGGGAGGAAGTACTGAGTCTGGAGGGTCAAACCTACTCTGTCTCATTCGGTCAGCGGCGAATTGCTGAGGTCGCTAAAGAGGAACTACTATCACCGGAAGCGGATGGAGCGATGGGTGATGAAGTCGTGAATCTGCCGCTTGGCAGGGGGCGCTTGATCTGGAGTCCGCTTCCACTGGAGTTGAATGGCAGAGATGAGCCGATTGCCGAATTGTATCGTTACGCCTTCGCTGCTGCCGGGGTGGAGCGAGAGCTGGAATGGATAGACGGTGGCGATCAGCCGGGGCTATATGGACGTAAGCTGAATTTCAAGAATGGGGGCCTATATATTTTCGTATCGGAGTTTTCCCGGGATACCCAAGTGCGTGTTCGGGATAAGGAGACTGGATTATCCTACGCTTTTCTGTTGCCAAGGAGCCGCTCTATCTTGTTTGCTGTGGGTCGAGAAGGTCAGTTGCTAGCAGTATATCGTCCCGAGGACGTGACGATTGAAGTGATACAGTGAACAATGGCAGGTCAAGACATACGGTGAGGAGATATGCGATGAGCGAGCAAAGGGATGAATCAATCAACAATCAAGCGATAAGCAGGGAAGTAGACACATACACGGGCAGCAAGACGACAGCACATATTATTTCGCATACCCACTGGGATCGGGAGTGGTATTTGCCTTATGAGAAGCACCATATGCGCCTGATTAGCCTGATGGATTCTCTGCTGGATAAGCTGGAGCAGGACCCGGATTATAAAAGCTTTTATCTGGACGGGCAGACGATCATTCTGGAGGATTATCTACAGGTTCGGCCCGAGCATAAGGAACGTTTGGAGCAGCTTATTCGCAATGGTCGTATTTTTATCGGACCCTGGTACATTTTGCAAGATGCTTTTCTGACCAGCGGCGAAGCCAATGTACGCAATATGCAGATTGGTCACCGCGATGCCGAACGTTACGGCAGTCCGTCCAAGATCGGATACTTCCCCGATACGTTTGGCCTGGTTGGGCAGACTCCGCAGTTCATGCAGCAGTCGGGAATTACGAATGTTTTCTTTGGAAGGGGAGTAAAGCCGACAGGGTTTAACAATACGGTGTCGGATAGAGGCTACGAGTCCTCCTTTTCGGAACTGTTATGGACGGGGCCAGACGGATCGGAGGTACTCGGTATTTTATTTGCCAACTGGTATTCCAACGGCAATGAGGTTCCTGTAGATGAGGCGGAAGCCAAAATGTATTGGAAGCGTAAACTGGATGATGCGCAAAAATATGCTTCAACTGGCGAGCTGCTGTTCATGAACGGTTGCGATCATCAGCCTTTACAGCTTGATTTACCGGAAGCAATCCGTACGGCACAGAAGCTTTATCCGGATATCGAGTTTGTTCATTCCAATTTCAATGATTATCTGATTTCTCTGAAACGGACTTCCCAAAGGCAACTCTCGTCAGTGAAGGGAGAGCTTCGCAGTCAGCGCACGGACGGCTGGGGAACGCTGGTGAATACGGCTTCTGCTCGGGTGTATTTGAAACAAATGAACCAGTTGGGACAAGTGATGCTGGAAAAAGTGGCAGAGCCGCTTGCGACCGTCGCGCATCTGCTGGGGCAGGCTTATCCTCACCATTTGTTCACCTATGCCTGGAAAACACTGATGCAGAACCATCCGCATGACAGTATTTGCGGCTGTAGTGTGGACGAGGTGCACCGTGAGATGGTGACCCGGTTCGATAAGAGCCGTCATGTAGCCGAGAGCATTGTGGATGAAAGCATTGAGGTCATTGCGCAAGCCGTGGATACGACGGGCTTCAGTCGCTTTGGAGAAGATGCATTGCCACTCGCGATTTTTAATACGTCAGGCTGGGAGCGCAGTGGTATAGTGTCGGCAGAACTGGAAGTGGTGCGTCTGTACTTCCGTGAAGGATACACGCTTGAAGAGGCCGCCCATCGAGCGAAAACAGTGGATCTTTCCGGGCGTATACTGGTGGACAGTGAAGGGAGTCCGGTGGCATGCAAGATGGAGGACCTCGGGCTCCAGTTCGGTTATGATTTGCCGGATGACCGATTCCGCCAGCCTTACATGTCTCGTCGGGTTCGCCTTACCTTTGAGGTTGAACGTGTGCCCCTGCTAGGCTTAAAAACCTATGCTTGGCTGAGAAGTAGTGTCGAGACGGACTCCTCTTCCCTTTTTCATGGCAGTCGCAGTATGGAAAATGATCTGCTTCACGTCGAAATTGCGGATAATGGCTCTTTTACCCTGACAGATAAGCGTACAGCCCGTAGCTACAAAGACCTTGGCGTATATGAAAATGTGGGTGATATCGGCAACGAGTATATGTTCAGACAGCCCGAGGGAGAGCAGGCACTGACTACCAAAGATTTGATCGCTGACATTCGTGTGCTTGAAGATACACCTTTTCTGGCATCCATCGAGATTATCCATCATTGGGAAATCCCGGCCTCTGCGGATGAAACGCTGGAGCAGGAGCAGCGAGAACTGGTTTATTATCCGTACCGCAAGGCTCAGCGCTCCTGGCAGACCGTTCCGCTGACGATACGGACCGTCATTTCTTTATCTAGGAACAGCAGAGTGGTTTCCATGGAAACCACCTTTAACAACCAGGCCAAGGATCACCGTCTTCGTGCTCTGTTTCCGACAGATATAGTTTCTGGTGAGCATCGGGTGGACTCGATGTTTGAAATTGCAATCCGGGACAATGAACCTGCACCTGAGTGGGAAAACCCAAGCAACACACAGCATCAGCAGGCGTTTGTGGATGTAAGCGGGGAACAGGCGGGTCTAACCGTAGCCAATCTCGGGTTGAATGAATATGAAATCATGCGTGATGGTCGTAACACGATTGCAATAACGCTGCTTCGCTCAGTTGGCGAGCTGGGGGATTGGGGATGGTTCCCGACGCCGGAAGCGCAGTGCCCAGGTGAGCGCACCGCTCGTCTGGAAATCATTCCACATGATGGCGACGGTATTCAGTCCGGCGCGTATACAGAAGCCTATCAATACCAAATTCCTTGGATTGTAAAACAAACGGGGATTCATACGGGTACAGTTGCTTCAGATTATGCGCCGTTTGATTGGCAAAGCACGGAGCTTGCCTTTTCCTCTATGAAAATGAATGAGCTGTCGGGGGATGTGCTGCTACGCTGGTACAATATGAGCAATAGTATAGCCGAATTAATTATCAAGCCCGGGCCGCACCAGTGCGATTTTTATAAAAGTAATATCCTCGAAGAACCAGGAGAAGACATCGTAGTGGATTCTTCTAATGAGTTGCTTCAGTCTGTAAAGCTGCATGAAATTATCACACTGGGTTTTAAATTGAAGACCTAACAATAAAGTAAAGAAGGCCATAGCAAATTAACAAGCCCCGATGGAATAGCTTATCATCGGGGCTTGTTATCGTTTGCTAAAAGTAAATAGTAGCTAGGTTTACGGATTCAATCCGCGTTGCTTTTTTGACACAAGGCTCTCCTGACATGCTATTCATTTGCATTCATCATCTCAAGTAACACTTGATATACCACCGGTAAGGTGGTAAAACCGTCACTTTGCAAAAAGTGCCCCCCATGATCTACTTCGTGAAAATCAGCCTGCATATCTTCCGCTAGTTTCTTACTAAGTGCAAAGGGGACAATCGTATCGTCCTTTGAAGCTATAGCTGCACGTGCCTTTAGTGAATCTATAATTTGCTGATCATCCAAATGGTCAATTGTAAACTCATCTAATGATGGTAGGCTTGGCACTGGGTCAGTAAAACCGGAAACGAACACGGCGCCCCCCAGCGGTTCCGAGATATTTACTTGCTGCAGGTACCTTAATATGGATACACATCCCAAGCTATGACCAATAAAATAGGTGTCTTTATGTAGAACTTTAATATTTTGCAATAGATACTCAATCCACTCATTAAGCTTGGGCGCTTGCGAGTTGGGCATTTCTAGTATATCTACCGAAACCCCATCTTCCTGTAATTTGTCTTGTAACCAAGGAAACCAATGATCTGCTGGCGAAGCGGTGTATCCATGGATTATATATACTTGCTTTTGATTTTGTATGTTTGTCACAATACGTTCTCTCCCATCATCCAGTGTTTAGAACTTAATTTGCATATGTGCCTCACTTCATGCAGGCATTCCCCTCTAGTTTACCAAACTCCCCATGCTTATAAGTACTAAAATTGTGGATTTACGTAGCAAGTCCATGTATAAATTTTCCTGTTATAATATTCATTATTTTTGCAGTACTGTAATTTGACTTATAAATTTAAGCGCTTTCTACCGATATATATAGCATCACGTTTTGTAATCTACTTCATATTGTTGTTTGGAGGGCAGCATCAGGGGGGGATCGGAGTACTCGTGAAAGTTGAGAGCAGCGTGAACTATTATCCATAGACGAGCTGGAGGGGTTTGGATGAGTAACAAGCTATCGGACAGGACGAAAAAAGGAAAAGGGCTTAGAGATTTAAAGGTCACAACAACGATGATCTCCATGATTGTGATCAGCTTGGTGGGTTTGCTCATTGTATCGTTGGTAGGGGTTATCGGTATGTATCAAGCTAAAGAGGGTCAAGGTATTTTGTATGTGGATCGCTTTCAACACCAAACCAATATTCTTGAAGTCAAAAGTGATTTCTACAATATGCGGGCCAATTATACAAAAATACTCGACAATAAAGAGTATACAGATAAACAATATAAGCAGGTACAGAAAGGAAAGGATAGTGTTACAACCGGGCTAAATGAATTTTCACAAAGGACATTGGATGCAAAGGAACAGAAATTGTATGAGGAACTAAGAGGCAGTATAGACACGTATTTTCAGGATATTGAACAGATCATGGCCGTCAAAAAAAATACTGGAACCTATGACACAGAAGAGAGAGGTCGGATTAATAAATCTAGTACGGCCATAGTTACGATGCTGACTACCATTTCAGATTATAACAATGAGCAATCCGCCAACCTATATCAAAATACGCAAAATGAGATAAAAATGCGTACAATTGTGTTGATCACGGTTCTGGCTCTCGTGCTGGCTGTTCTGATCACAATCTCCTTTGTGGCCATTCAAAACATTCGTTCCCGGATGAGCACCATTACGAAATACTGTGAAGAGATTACCCAAGGCAATTTAACGGCAGCACTTGATCCAGCCTTGCTCAAAGGAAATAATGAGATCGCTGTCATTGCTCGTGCTATTCAGCAAATGACAGATTCAACCTCAATGGTCATTACGGGAGTGATCAATGAGTCGCGCCAAATTAACCAGCTTAGCGATCAGACGAATCTGAATATGACAGATCTCAATGAACGGATTCGCGATGTATCCGCCACGGTCGAACAGCTGTCAGCAGCTATGGAGGAGACTTCAGCATACACCGAAAATATGAATCATTCTGCGGATGAAATGCAGCGGGCAGCAGAGTACATCTCGGTCAAAACTCAAGAAAGAGCTCAGTCTGCCTATGATACAAGTGTAAAGGCCGAAACGTTGAAGCAGGCGGCTAGTCAATCCAATAAAGCGGCCAAGGAAATTTACCAGAAGGCTAATGCAAAGATGACAGAAGCATTAGAACGAGCTAAGGCAGTAGATCAAATTCGTATACTTTCTCAGTCTATCTTGGAAATTACGGCACAAACCAATTTGCTGGCCCTAAATGCATCTATTGAAGCGGCTCGTGCCGGTGAGTCAGGTCGAGGGTTTGCGGTTGTAGCTAACGAGATTCGTAAGTTGGCAGACGGCTCCAAACACGCGGTAGACCAAATTCAGAGTGTTACTCAAGAGGTTGTGCAGTCTGTAGAAAATCTGACTACCAATGCCGAAGAATTACTGCACTTCCTGCAAACCCAGGTGGGCAAGGATTATCAGCTGCTTGAGGACACAGCGGGACAATATTACACTGATGCTGTTGAGCACACGAACACAGTCAATGATTTGAACGCTACCTCTAAGCAGGTAAATGAAACCATCCAAACCATGGTGAGAGCGATCCATGAGATTGCAACCGCCAGCGAACAGTCTGCTATATCTACCCAGCACATTGCTGAGAATATGGTGTCATCAACGGAAAAATCTCGTGAAGTGGCACACCAGTCTGATCAGGTGAAGGAAAGCGCAGCTCGACTGAATGAGCTGGTCGAAGGCTTTAAAATTTAACGAGGACCATACGGTGATGGGTATTTAAATGAAGGACGAAGAAAAACAGTTGGGAGCCGTAAGAAGGCTCCCTTTTTGAGCAGACTCTACTAGATTGCTTTCGTCATCCAGTCAGGAGTCCAAATCTCGTAACTCTTCCTGTTCAGCCATTTGCATCAGCTTATAAATCTGCCGGGTTGTGTTCACATTCCGCACCGTCATTTGCTGATACAGCTTGGTGCCGACTAATTTCGTTAACCCGCTTTTTGTGACTTGTTCCTTGCTGACAGAAAACAAAATCGCCCCGGGCGTATACATGACGTGCCCAATTCCCGGTTTCAAAGGAAGCTTGTCCAGAACGGTAATATCGTTAATTTCATCCCACAGAAACATTACGTCACTTTTCATCTGTGTATCATTAGCCCATTCATCCGGCAGTGCCTCCATAATGCTCTGAATCTCCTTCATATTACGGACGATGACACGGATGGGTAAGCTAAAATCCTCCAGAATCGCCTGTTCCAATACGAGCGATAGCTCCTGGTTGGACCGCTCCTGACTGGAAAATATGATATTTCCAGAATTGATGTAAGTCGTCACATGCCCCATACCTGCATGTTCAAACGTTTGCTTGAGCTTCTTCATCTCGATCTTGTTGTTGCCGCCGACATTGATGCCCCGCAGTAATGCGATATAGATCATAAAAAGCCCCACCTCTCTTTAACCAATAGGATTTCTAACAAAAGGATAGGTAATTCAGCAAATACGTGGTTTGGTTTTCGCCCAACAAATGATGCAGCAATGGTTTTACGTGCTCGATATATGCTGCTTTGGTTTCGTATGTATCTTCATCTATCAATTCTCCCTTAAAGGTACAGGCACCTTCAATCAGGATGGAAAGAGCCGTAAAGAAGTTAGCTAAAGAGTCAGCCACCTGCTGCGCCCCACCACTCTCAATTGCAGCATATACAGGCGAACCGGGTGCGCTAGTATCGACAATGACTGGATCGTCATTAAACGTGGCAATTACAACATGATGGGATGGCCATGAAGATGACTCATGAACAAGCTCATCAGACGTAATAAAGCGATAACCCAACTGTTGGCGATATAAATGTTCTGGTGCGACAAAAAAGAGAACTGCGGCATCCCCAACTTCAACTGCCGCGTTTTTAAATTTGTGTGTTCCCGCTGCCTTGGCATCGATCATTTCATAGTGGCTATACATGTACGCAAGCTCAGGAGATAGAGGAATCCGACTGTCCCAGCAATCTGTTATACTCTCTGAACGGGGCTGGATATCGTGGTCTTGGAACAGCCCGTAGGCTTCATTATACAAGTTTTGCTGGTGTACAAACCGGGTAAGCGCTTCGTTTAACTGTTTCATAGGTGTGTATTCCTTTCTAGTCGTAGGCTATGACCTGCGACATCACGTTTTACTTTTAGCATTAAGATATCATAATATAGAACAGAAGAACATATGTTTCTGTATTTATGCCGCCTTGCCAGTCGATCCAGAATAATTTTAAAATATAGGAGTTCGAAAATAAGGTGTAAGGAGGAGAAAAATGTCTTTTTCTGAAATATACGATTACAAATTAAGAGCCTACTTTAATGAGCGCATTTCTGATTTGAATCATGAAGATCTATTTTATTCCTATCCTGATCAAGAGCAAAATTTAAGAATATTAACTCTGAATATAAATGAGCAGGATCATATTTCTTTAGTGCGATGGCATGATTTATTTGACAGGTCGCTATTTACAAAAATGGATCATCCCATTCTAAGCGTAACGGATGCTGAACGTCTGATTCGATTGCTTGCGCTTATTTTTAACATGTTTGATATACATAAAGATGCTGTCTATAGCCGAAAAAACTTATGTTGTGTTTATTATCAATATCAGATTTCACATGTAGCAGAGAGAGGAAATGAATACTTGCTTACTTCAGATAGGCTATCTTTCCTTCACCATCTTTTATTTGAATTGGGTTTAGGGGATGACATTTATGATCGTCTAACGATTGAAAATAGCAAGATGATGTACAGGATGGAAGACGGACAGCAATATGATTTGCACATTCTAATTGACATTTTGCATGAGCATATTAACAAAAATGAGATGGATATGGATACCCGAGCAGCGCTGGGAAAAATAAAAATTTTGCAAGGAGAGTTGATCAACTTCATCCTGGGCAGTCATGATGTATATGATTTTCCGTATGATGATTTCAACAAGTCGTTTGTAGAAGCAACGAGGTTTATACAAGCCTATAACTCTAATAAAAATAGGTTATTAGAAGTGCTGATCGACTGTATCAATGAACATCAATCTCCAACAGAGCAGTTCATCTCCAATATGATCATGATGAATTACTCCTATTTTATTCTCAAAAGTAATCCTAGCGAAATTACATATTTTAAATGTTTCTGCAAGAAAAAACCGGGTGTTTTTATGAAAGTATTGTCTGCATTGCTTGAACTCAGATTTTTTATCGATAAATCCAGCTTCACAAATACGGGTATAAATTATTATTTATCCAGATTAAAAGGGGTTAAATGATGCCATTTCATCACGTTTCTTTACCCGATTTACCACAGACGATCGGACGTCTTACAGCCATTTATCCACTAAAGGGTGGCTCTCAGGGAAGCATAACCTTGCTGGCATTGAACACACAAGCAGAACTGTGGAGGCTAGAGCTTTGCTCTGGTAATGCCGAATTGTGTACACGTATTTGTATTCCTGATTTTAATCCCCTGCAACCTGTCCAAATGGTGACCAGCCCTGACGGCAAGTACGTAGCCATATCCAATCGTTTTGGCCGGCATGCGGCAGTGTATGATTTAGTCCATGCTCAAGAAAAAATGCAATTATCGCGGGACGAATACCATTATGATAAAAGTATGTTCCCTCTGGCATTTGCTCATCGAGATGGTGCATGTATTCTTGTTCATGGAACGGAATGGAACCGGCTGGATCTGACGGATATAGAAACAGGGAGGCTTTTGACAGCAAGACCTAGCCCTGTTTATAACAACGAAAGCAAAGATGAGCATTATCTAGATTACTTTCATGGGAGACTGCTGGCTTCTCCAGAGGGAAAGTGGATGGCGGATACAGGATGGGTATGGGCTCCATTAGGAGTGGTTCGAACTTGGTCATTATCTGATTGGCTGCTGAACCCATGGGAATCGGAAAATGGTCCGTCAGTTCGCCATCTTTGGCAAACCATAGATTGGGATGGGCCAGTGTGCTGGACAGGACCCGATACATTGGCGGTATGGGGACAGATGGATGCCGATTTACTGGAGGAGGAAGATTGGGGAGAGGAAGGCGTGGAACCGGCGGTTGTCCTATTCGATATGACTCAGCCAGGGTACCGACGTGTGCTTTCTGCGATCCCGCCTCTAAACTGCAAGCCTGATGAATACGGGATTTACCCATATCCCCAAGCGGATATAACCGCTTGCGGCGACCGATTATTCTTATGGGGAAAAGAAGTCCCGCTTCAGGTATGGCGGCTTTCAAGCGGTGTGCGCGAATATATAGATACGGAGCGATTTCCACTCATTTACCATCAAGAGGCAGGAATTTTCATTGAATTAAATCCAGATAGCGGTTGTACAGCCTTGAGCTACGACGAATAAATGGCGTACCGGATATTCTTCCTTCCTAGTGATATGGAAATATATGCATTAGTTATAACAATTACAAAGGAGTGTACATCAAAATGGCACTTAACAAGGATTGTTTTTATGGATGTCTCGCTGGACTAGCCGTAGGTGATGCTTTGGGAACCACAGTAGAATTTAGCAGTCCAGGCACATTCGAACCTGTAACGGATATTGTAGGCGGTGGTGTATTTGGGTTGAAGGCAGGGCAGTGGACAGACGATACGTCTATGGCGCTCTGTTTGGCCGAGAGCATGGTGCGAAAAGATAGCTTTGATCCAGCAGACCAAATGCGCCGCTACACCAATTGGTACCACCTGGGATATATGAGCAGCACGGGAACGTGCTTTGATATCGGTGGTGCGACGAGAACAGCACTGCATCGCTTCGAAGCCACTGGAGATCCGTATAGCGGGTCCGTTGACCCCATGACTGCTGGTAATGGCTCGATTATGAGGCTTGCACCTGTGGCGATGGCCTATGCGAACCGCCCGGAAGAGGCCGTGATGTACGCTGAGCTGAGCTCGCGCACCACCCATGGAGCAGTCGAAAGTGTGGAGGCCTGTGCCGCGCTTGCTTCAATTCTTGTGGCAGGTCTGCGGGGAGCGGACAAAGAATCCATGTTATCAGCTGATGTCTGCTATAAGTGGCGGCAGGAACAGTCAGCTTATTCGGCAGCCATTGAAGAAATCATTCAGGGATCTTACAAGCATAAGGAGCCGCCTGAAATCCAAGGAAGCGGTTATGTTATTCGTTCCCTTGAGGCTGCGCTGTGGGCATTTTACCATTCGGCTTCATTTGAAGAGGGGGCACTGCTGGCCGTAAATCTGGGAGATGACGCAGATACGACCGGAGCAGTGTACGGCCAGATTGCAGGGGCTTATTATGGGCTAAGCAGTATCCCGAGTCACTGGCGCGAGAAGCTGGCAATGAAAGAGACGATTGATGAGCTGACTGAGGCTTTATGGCAGAAGGCCGACAAGGACCGGACACTTTAAGAGGAACAGAGCATTTGTAAATATCAAGCTGGGTTGCTTTTATTATGAAGCAGAACCCGGCTTTTTTGGTTCACTATATTTTGCCGATGACTCATCTCTTGGGATTACTACCCATATCGCCATACTTCCACCCTCCTCAGTTACTTGTCGTTATGACAAAATGAAATCCAATACAAATAAAACTTCACTTTACTGATCTTTTAGAGGAGGAACTACATTGTCACATCTAGATAAACAGCTTTATTCATTTGTCGATATTTCCAATAATATAGAAGGGTTTGAGATCGTTTCGACCCAATTTGGTCCTGATGGACGCGTGTATATTTTGCTCATTGATAAAGTCCCAGAACGAGTGCGGGGGATGTTCACGCCTGCTTCTCTTAAAGAGAGACGTACTTACAAGGTACTCATTCTAGACGATCACATTCAAGAGGTGTGTTTGGAGGGGCAGCAGTTCAACTATCATTATGTACAGCCGCTACAAGATTATTTGTTACTCGTCGGAGCACGATGCCATTATTACGGACCTGATCAATACGATCTAAATGGTAAAATTATTGATTATGAAGGTCGTACTGTGAATGAACTACTGCTTGGAGACGGTATCCAGAGTGTTCAGGCTACAAAAGAAGGTACGATCTGGACCAGTTATTTTGATGAAGGTATATTCGGGAATTATGGTTGGAATGAGCCTGTGGGGTCCTCCGGCCTTGTCGCCTGGAATAAAGAGGGACACAAAATATATGAGAACCAAGCGGCAGACATTCATGATTGCTATGCTTTGAACGTGGTTAGCGAGCAGGAAATCTGGTTTTATTACTATTCAGATTTTTCATTAGGACGTATTTCCGGTAGCGACCTTACGAATATTACGTTTATGAATCCGAGGATTTCCGGCTGCTCCGGGGTGGCTACAGATGGGTATCACTTTTTGTTCGACGGCGGGTATGGCAAGAATGGACAATATGTCTTGAAAAAGAATGTGAAGCCAGGCAACTTGAGCAAAGGACAACACATTTGCTTTTTAAATGACGATCAAGAGTTCCTTCAGCCGCACGAACAGGATTTCAGAAAAGACCGCCTGCTGCTCCGTGAAGGTTCTCTGCTGTATCAGGTGGCTGTTGAAGAGATAGCATAAAAACCCACGTCAGACGTGGGTTTTTCCTTAACACCAAAAATACTTATTCATACGTTTTGACAAGCTCATTCAGGGAGGTAATGGTGCTGCCTTCCCCAATAGCACCGAATTTCCATTCCCCTCCATAGCGGTATACTTCACCTACACGGATGCTACACATCCCTTTATAGTCCTCTGTCAAATTGTATCGGAGAATCTCTTCATCTTGCGACGCATCCAATACTCGAATATAAGCATTGTTCACCATACTGAAATCCTTACGTCTACCAAAGCTGAAAAAACGGAATATATTCACAATAAATACGACTCTATGCACTTCAGGTGGTAGTTGTTGAAGGGATACAGTAATGACTTCATCATCACCGGCACCATGTCCTGTCAAGTTGTCACCACTATGTACGACGGCCCCGCAAGGGCTATTTTTGTTTCCGAAATATACTAGATTTTTCGTCTGGGTTAGCTTGCCGTTCTCATTAAGAAGCAGCGCTGACGCATCAATATCCATGCTTCTACCCCTCATAGGGTCCCATCCAAGCCCTACTTTCAGCACGGATAAGTGTGGATTATTTTTGGTTAGGTCTACCTTCTGTCCTTTAACTAGACTAATACTCAACGTTATGCCTCCCTATCATTATTTTTGTTCTACTCTGAAATTGTAGCATATATATAGAAGGATATAATCTATTCGTAACTTCACAGATTTTTTTCCGTATAAAGATAAAAACATGATCCAAATTCGTTCGCTCAGGGAGAAATGCAACCATGTTTAAACAAAATGAGAAGTTGAGGTAATGCATCATATGAATGAAAAATTTCGAGCCGATACAGGATACCAGCTGGCTGAGCAGAAGGCGCTCCAGTATTTTGCATCACTCTATAATCAGGTCAAGGATAAGACTTATGTGACTTCTCTTACAGAAGATATCCATATATGGAAAAGGAATCATATCCGTCCTTCTTCATGGTTATCCTTCATTTCGCGGAATAAGAGAAAGCCGGATACTCGGGATTATGACAGATACATTCAATGGCTGAGTTACACAGGCAAATTGGATGATTATCTGAAGCGAAGTGTCTCTTATATTTACATGAGGGATCTAGGCAAGGCTCTAGATTCTGCGAACACACAGACCCGGATTCAGCGCGTTATTGCTGACGTGAAAAGATATTTGCTTCAACCCACCCGTGCTAATAGAAGAAATCAACCGGAGTTTATGAATATAGCCAGGGTGTATCGGTGGTCTCAAAAGGAAGGGATCGAAGCCACTGTAATCTGGCTAATCAACAAGCTTAACTCTGTATCTTCTCATATTCCCGAGGAAATGGATGCAGAGCACGCCCAGCGCAAACTGATTAAAATCATCATTGGAGTTATTCTGCATGTGATGGAAGAAATGGACGAAGCCGTGTCACCTGTTGAGCGTTCGCGCAGACTGGATGAAGCGATTAGGCTTGGGTATTCCTATGGGTTGACTTATCCTTTTATTGATGATCTTCTCGATTCTCAGCTGTTGACCATTCAGGAGAAAGAGCAATACTCCCATATGATACGTAACGCGCTTCTTACCGGATCTGTGCCAGAGCTGGGCGACTGGACCGGTGAGCATATGAATTTCATTTGCTATATCCATTCGGAGCTCTCGGATGCTTTTGAGTATATTAAGGCACATCAGCGGCCAGACACACAGCAAACCTTTTTCGAGCAGTCCTACGTTTTCTTTCATTCTCAAGATATCGACCGGGATAAGAATCTAGCGCGAACTCATTACACCAATGAAGAACTGTATATACCCGTGATTTTAAAATCTGCTTCTTCCCGCTTGATTGTCCGTTCCGTGATTAGTGCTCCTGAGGATGAAGGGTTTGAGCAACGAACATTCTTTTATGGTATCTATAACCAGCTTGCTGATGATTTTGCGGATATGGCTGACGATATGAGAGACGGTGCAGTAACACCCTATACCTATTATTTAAAATATCATCATCAAAGATCGGATTTGATCAATCCCTTCGAGCTATACTGGGCGGTCATTTCTAATTTGATCCATAACGTGTATGACTCGGATGCTATGGCTCGCGAGGTAATACTGGACCGTGCAATAAATGGACTCAAACGTTATAAAGAACGGGTAGGTGCAGAAAAGTACAATGAGATAATGGAGATTTTTGCATCCGGGAATCCTGAATTCAATCGTCTCGTTCAGAAAATGGTAGGCAAAGCAGAGGATGTAGATTTCTTCGATAAGCTGCTTCGGGACCAGATGATTACCCATCTGAAAAACGATTCGAGGGAAAAGGAAGACTTTATGAATACGGTCAAAACAGTCCGTGATCAGATTAACAACCAATTGAAAATTACCAAACCTCCTGGGATCGAGGTCATGAAAGAACAGCTTATTGATGCTGCAAATTATAGTCTTGAGGGGGATGGGAAAAGGATACGACCTATTTTGACTTGGGTCATGGGCGTAAATGAATATGGATTAGACGCTTCGGCAATCGTACCTCTTCTGCGATCACTGGAATATATGCATACAGCCTCCCTGATTTTTGATGATTTGCCTTCCCAGGATAACGCTTCTACCCGTAGAGGGCGTCAGACATTACATCAGGTGCACAATAGCGCTACTGCGGAATTAACCGGACTATATCTGATCCAGAAGGCCATCGGGGAGCAAGCATCACTGAGTCAGTTCAACGCTGAGACTGTGCTTGCCTTGATCCAATACTCGGCCCGTAAGGCAGAGGATATGTGTATGGGTCAGGCGATGGATCTGGATTCCAAAGGAAAGGCTTTGACCTTGGAGCAGCTGAATATGATGTGCTTTTACAAAACAGGAGTGGCGTTCGAGGCTTGTCTCGTTATGCCAGCCATGCTTGCACAGACCGAGGAATCAGAGATTGCTGCTTTGCAGAAATTCGCCCATCATATGGGGATTGCTTTTCAGATCAAAGATGATTTGCTTGATGTGGAAGGAGATACGCTCTTACTTGGAAAACCTGTGGGTCAGGATTCGGATAACAATAATTCGAATTTTGTGTCCATCCTTGGTTACGAAGGTGCCAGTAAAGAGATGTGGGAGCACTACTGTCTTGCCATGGAAGCATTAAAAGAGGTGCCCCGCAATATCTCTTTTTTGAAGCATCTGATGAATTATATTGTGAACCGGGATCGTTAAAAAGAATTGTGCCCCAGATATGTCTGAATAAACAAGCAAAGATGTGAATATCTGGTGACTTCAGTACCGTATTTTGTCCGTTACGGCGCGTTCTCCCTTATAATGATTTAAAACGGACAAGGAGATGAACTCCAGATGAAAAAAGGAATCTTGGTCGCTTCAGGGTTGGTTGTTGCGGCATTGGGGACGTACCTGATTGCAGGAAATATGCAGAAAGAAGGAACGAACAAGATCGAGACAACCGATATCAAGCAATTGGTGCATGATTTCAGCGCAGGCAAGGGAACAGGTCAATCCGCTTCCATTAATTCCAGTCAGTTGATGGTCACAGGGGACAATACCCAACCCATAACTTATGATTTGCCTGACAACGAGTTTTTTGTTTCGATTGCGCCATATGTAGAAGAGACCCACCCTTGTGCAACTCATAGTCTAACCGGCTGCCAAGGCGAAATAAAAAATGGAGAATTCAATGTGACCGTTCACGACTCCGAAGGGAATATCATCATGGAGAATGCTGCCATGAAATCACAACCCAATGGTTTTATTGATCTATGGCTACCGAGGGATAAAACCTACCGCATTAGCGTGAATCATGAAGGTAAAACGGCCAAAACGGAATTCTCTACATATGAGAAAAACGATACATGTATCACAACGATGCAGCTAAGCTAACGACAGAGAATAATGGGGGTGAGCTTACAGATCGCTCGAACGCTTTAAGTCTGCAACACCTCGCGTGTTCATAGCTTTTTTTAGAAAAGAGCCTGCGTCTGACGGAGGCTCTTTGTGCTGCCCTAATCTTTTGCTGGAGTTACTGAACGGGTTGGGAGGAAATCTATGAGGAATCAGATAGCAAAACTTTAAATTGTGTATACTAAAAACCTATTAAAATAGCTGCAAACTTCCGACATATTATCTAAGAGCTTTTCGCTCAATATTCCTTGGGGAGATGGCAGCATGTCACAAAATATGAAGAAGCGCGTATTCAGATCATCCAGTATCGCCAACACATTGGCCATGGTCTTGTTAGTTATTATCGTTGTCGTCTTTGCAACCTTGGGGACGTTCATGTATGCGAGCACGCAAAGTATGCTTGTCAAGCAGCAAGAGGCCATGCTCCAGACCAAGACGCAGGCCACCGTCAGTCAATTTGATGCGTTATTTAAGGAAAAGGGCTCGCTGGTCAAACAAATGTCAACCAACACTTTATTTAGACAATATATAGAAACCACCGAATCAGCAGAGATGGCGAAAACTTCTCCATATGCTGCGGAAACAGTAGCAACTCTAGCAGCCATTGTAAAGGAAGAGCCATCTTTTGCCGACGCCTGGATTGCAGGAATACATGGCAAAGGCTTCTTTCTTCAGAATGATGGTGCTGCTTCCAAACCGGATTTCGATATCCATTCGCGTCCGTACTTCAAGCCGGCTGTTGAGGCAGACGGTTTGTACTACTCAGAACCCTATAAAGACGTCAATACGGGGAGTGTCGTCATGGGCATTTTCTATCCGATCAAAGATAGCAGCAACCAATTAATCGGCTTTGCAGCTGTAGATATTGCCTTCAAAGACATCCCTGCCGTTATGCAAAGCTATTCGCTTGGAAGCACAGGTTATTCGATTCTTGCGTCCAAAACAGGTGATATTTTGTATCACCCTGATCAAAATAAAGTGCTGAAAGAAAAGATTAACGAAAGCACAGGTGATCTTGGCGAGATCGGTAAGAAAATGATTGCTGGTGAGTCTGGAGTGCAGCTAATTAATGATAACGGCGAACGTCGTTACATTGGGTATGCAACCAGTAAAGATACGGGGTGGTCCGTAGGCTTAACCATCTCTGAACAAGAGGCGCTCTCAGAATTAAGAAGCTTTACCTGGATTACGATTGGCGGTTTTGCCGCAGCCACCATCCTGCTGGTTGTAATTTGTTATATAACGCTCCGTTATCTGTTGAGATCCATTCCGAAATTGCTCGCCAAAATCAAGCTAATTGAAAATGGAGATTTGACCGTTCCGTTTGATACGAATTCCCATAACGAAATCGGGCAAATTTCTCAAGGGGTTTACAATATGGTTCAAAAAATTCAAGGTATGCTCCAAATGGTGGGCGGCTCAGCTCAAGTGTTAAATCAGTCTTCTCATGATTTGCAATCCATTTCTTCCAGAACCGCAATTACGATGAACGACACTGCGACAGCAATTAATGAAATTGCCAATGCAACGAATTATCAATCCATCGAGACGGATAACATTTTACAAAAAACCGGTGCCTTATCCGGCCAAATTGACGAAATTGCCAATGATGCCAAAACCATCGAAACGATGGTGCAAACCTCTGCCGAACAAAGCGGACAAGGGCTTGCAGTAGTAGATCAGCTATCCAAATGGGCGGAAGAAAATCATAACTCCACACAAGCGATGTCGGCTATCATTCAGGATATCGATCTGAGCCGTCATGAGATTTCGGGCATCGTGGATACGGTCAACCAAATTGCAACGCAGACCAACCTGTTGGCGCTCAATGCTTCCATTGAAGCTGCGCGTGCAGGAGAACAGGGCAAAGGGTTTGCCGTGGTTGCCGGGGAGGTTCGCAAGCTGGCTGAGCAGACGGCACTGGCGACACAGGAAATCTACAAGAAGGTCCGCGTCATCGAAGAAAAAACTAGCGTATCGGTTGAGCATACCGTTCACGGTCTGAAAATCGCAGAAGAAAATGCGAGATCGGTGGAGGACACGAAGCAAGTGTTCTTTAGTATTAACAAGGATTTGGAAGATTTGAAATTACGAATGATCCAGATCAGCACCAACACCTCCAAAGTCCACAAGCACAAAGATGAGATTTTACAGGCGTTGGAAATCATCTCTTCCACCACAGAAGAGAACTCCGCTTCAACCGAAGAGGTTAGCGCCAGCACGCAGGAACAATTGGAGAGCTTCGAACAGGTTGCTGAACTATCCAAACAATTAAACCAATTGTCCACTAAGCTTCAAGACGAATTAAAACAGTTTAAGGTTGAGTAACATGGTAGGTGGCGGCGATGCTATGGGATGATGTGACGGAGGAACTGGACAAATAAAGGTAGAGCATTTTATGATAATATAAATTGGACTTAATGATCAATAATTCACTCTGAAAGAATCAGGGACTTAAGATGAATATCCATCTTAAGTCCCTTTTTTTGTGTAAAATTAGATTTCCAATTTTTTGAACGGCTGATATACTAAGGAGGCAAGTGAGATGAAGATAAACCTACTTTATCGGGATAAAAAAACGATCGGCGGGACGCGTAGGCTGATGCGGTTCCCTTTTCTACGGAACGAGGTGAATGGAACCCGGATCAGTGGCAAGAAATGCGCGATGCATTGGTGGCAAGGGGCTACAGCAGCAAGACGATTAAAGCATACATATCGCAAACGGAACGCTTTTTTGCAAGATTGCAAGGGACCGAAGCAAGCACAAATGATGCGACGGTGCAAAAATACGCGTCGGCGCTGCTCGAAAAAGGCCTTTCGCACGCTTATGTTAACCAAGCGATCAGCGCACTGAAATTTTACTTTCGCCATGTGCTAAAGCAGCCCAAATCCGCCGCCTATGTTCGTCCGAAAAAGGAGAGTAAACTGCCAGATGTGCTGTCCCTGAATGAGGTTATGCGTCTGTTGAAAGCAGTGAAAAATCTAAAGCATAAGGCTATTCTGTACCTGACGTATACATCCGGGCTACGGGTAAGCGAAGTGGTGAGGTTACGTCTTGAAGACTGCGACCGTGAACGGAAATTACTGAAAGTTCGTCATGGAAAGGGCAGGAAGGATCGGCAAACGCTGCTATCCGAAGCGGCTTTTGGCGGTGGTCGAGCAGTATATAGGGGTGGAGCGGCCAGAAGACTGGCTGTTTCCAAGGCAGAGGGAAGGCCGCCACCTGACGGAACGTTCAGCGCAGAAAGTGTTTGAAAAAGCGCTGGCTGAAGCGGGCATTCGCAAACAGGTGAGTATCCATTCGCTAAGGCATTCTTTTGCGACCCACTTGCTGGAGAATGGGATTGATCTTCGCTATATTCAGGAACTGCTAGGGCATCAGAGTGTGCGAACGACGGAGCGGTATACACATGTGAGCAGACGGGACATTGGGCGGATTAAAAGTCCGTTGGATCGGATGAGCGGGCTGGAGGATTGAAACGCAGAAAGTGCGGGAATAAGGAGAAAAGTGCAGGATTTACGAAGTTCGTGAATATGACGAAGAGAGCATTCTTTCGAAAGTGCGTAAATAATACGTTATGAGAAATCAAATTAAAGGGGAAACCAAGAGTGGGAAAAAAACTAACTATATTTCTTGTGGATGGATCAGAAACAGGACCTAGAACAATTGAAATCGGTAATTGGTCAGGTAAGGCTTTATATTCACAGCGTTCTTCTTTGCCTAAAATCATAGAGCGACCCGAATTTAATAGACCAGGAGTCTATATTCTAAAATCTTTACCTAACAACGACAACTATAATGAACGCATATACATAGGTGAAGCAGAGAATCTTAAAAAGAGATTAAAGCAACACTTAGCGGATTCAGAAAAGGATTTTATCGAATTTGTAGCCTTTATAAGCAAGGATGAAATGCTTACTAAATCTCATATCAAGTATTTAGAATCTCGAATTATTTCTTTGTCTAAGGATGCGAAAACAGCCGAAATTGATAATGCTGTACAGCCTGAGTTAACAACTCTCCCTGAAGCTGATATTTCAGATATGGAATACTTTTTAGAGCAGATGAAGTTGATTTTTCCAGTAGTTAATTTTATGTTCTTGGTTCCTTCTACCCTTAAACAATCAAATGATAATATAATTTCATCACCTCAGGTTAGTAGTGATATCATATACACGCTAAAAAGCAAAAGAGCTTCTGCTAAATTGATAGAAACTGAAAAAGGCTACGTAGTTCTATCTGGATCTCAAAGCTGTAAACAGACGTCAAGTTCAATTTCCGAGGGATGGATCAAGCAGAGAAACAAATTGATAGAAACTGGAGTTCTGATTGATGGCGGGGAATTTTATATATTTAATGAGAATGCGATTTTCTCCAGTATCAGTGCAGCGACTGCTGTAGTATTAGGCCGTCAAGCAGCAGGCCCTGTAGAGTGGATAGATGTTAACGGAAGAACGTTTAAGCAAAATCAAGAAAAGAAATTTGAAAGTGAAAGCAATGAAGAGTAATTTGACATCTCATAACATACATATTCAAGCAGCGGCTCCGATGGAGCCTTGGTCTGCTGGAGGAATTCGAGAAGGAATTTCAGCAGACAACCTCTTCGGGGTTCATGAATACAGAAACGTTATCAGAAATCAGCGTGAAGTGGGTGAATAAATGAATAGAGGCATAAGTTTTGAAATTCCAAATTCTTATGGAAACCATCTTGGAGAGATTTTAAAGCCAATAGATATAACTACTTTCAGTTGGTTTATTGGTGGAGAAGAGTCATATTTTATTGTTGATGATACTTTAGGGGGTAGTCTCTTTCCAGACATGGTTACTGGAATGGATGGAGAAGATCTTAAAAAGATTATTGATTACAACAAGTACTACTTAATATTTGCGAATTTAAAGGCGTATCCAAAAGGAGCAAATATAATAGATGTAATGTCATATGAAGAATATATTGCGAGTGAGTGTCAGATTATTCTTCTTGTGATTGATAGCGTGTACATAACAGTTTACTGCAAAGACTTTGAAAAACTTGAGGACTTATATGATCACATAAAGAGAAAGGGATATAAATCTCTGGAATATATAACTGATGAAAATGATACAAGGACAAGACTATCAGTTTGGTGATTAAAAACAAAAAAATGATTGTTGTAAGTAATTCAAGGAAGACGCTGAAATCGGATAACATAATATTCAAGCTGCGGCTCTAATGGAGCCTTGGTCTGCGGAATGAATTTCGGAGAGGCATTTCAGCAGACAACCCCGTTGGGGTTCATGAATATAGAAACGTTATACGACAGAATCAAAATGAAAAAGAGCCAGAAGGCTCTCAATCTAAATATATATGTAATTCGTTATGCAGGTGAAGAGCGTCCTTAAAACCTTGCAAATAAATTTCACGTTCTAAAATAGCTTGAACAGAAAGCTCAGCATCATCGTAAAGGAATAGGGTCTTCTGTATATTCTCCGGTACTCCTTCATGTAACTGCTTGAAGTAGAGATTCCGCTCGGATGAGAACCGGTTGTAGCTGGAGTTGTTTTTGATAAGCTCGCCATATAAAAATTCAATTCGAGTCTGAATCAGTGAATCAAGTAAGACTTCTAAAGAATTATGCATTTTGAACACCATCCAACGTATTTGATTTTATGAATAAAAGTTCAACTTATTAAATATAATTTTAACATAACAAACAATTAAGTCAATACATGTTGAAGATGTTTTTGATAAAGAAAATATACTTTCATATAATTAAAGAAAAATTCACTTGATGTGTGAAAGGAATATCAGATGATTAGTTATAAACCTTTTCAAAAATTATTGATCGACAGAGAGATTAAGAAGCAGGATTTATTGAAAATGACAGGTATCTCGTCTGCAACAATGGCGAAACTCAATACGAACGAATATGTGTCATTAGAAGTGATTGATAAATTATGTACGGCTTTAGGTTGTCAGCCAGGAGATTTATTGGAACATATAGCAGAACAATGACAGAATAGAATCAAGAATGAATGTTGGTTAATCGAAGAAGTGATTCCATCGTATAACATAATATTCAAGCAGCGGCTCCTTTGGAGCCTTGGTCTGCGAGAAGATTTCAGGGAAGCATTTCAGCAGACAACCCCTTCGGGGTTCATGAATACAGGAACGTTATGTGAAATTGAGAAGATGCTTAAAGAATTTAGTCGAAGATCTATTTAATATAGGAGAGATATTTATGGAAAAAATAAAGTTTTTCTCACCGGATGATTTATCTTGCGGAATGAACTTGCAAAAGAGTGAAGTTATTTTAAATGAATATTACCAAGGTACAAGAAAGATCGAAAATATTAATGATGCTATCGAAATTTACAATATCAAAAAATTCTTTGATAACAAATTATATTTAACAAAATGGACGCCAACGGATATCGAAAACTTTGAAAAAATTATCGCTAACATTTTTGGTACGGTAGCTAGGTATGTAAGGTCTGTTGATGACAAAAATTTAGAGAATACATACCAAGAAACAGTTTTTTATTATAAATCAGATTTTTGGAGGCTTATTGATAAGTTCAAAACATATCAAAATATCTCAGTAGATATTATTGAGAAGCTTCTTTTTTCTTCTAAAGTTAGACTGAATGAAATATTAAAAAGTAAAAATCTCACTGAGTATTAAGGAATCGAATTAAAAAAATATATGCTTAGTGAAAAATCGACTGCGGAGATTCTTTTGGATAAATATGAGATAAAACATTTTAGAGAGAAAGAAGAAATATATCTTCCAAAAGAATTAAGCAATCACGACAAAGAAATTATACTTTTAAATTATATAGATAGTGATGTGCCTAATTTAAACTACTTGAGACTTATTAAAAATATTCAAAGTAATAAAGATAAGATTGAAGTCTCTCCAAGAACTTTATTAAAGGCTAAAAGAAAAGCAGAAGAGCAAGAAGAACGGTTTTTTGAGAAAAGTTCAGGTATGGAAATGGAAACCACCGTTATATTCTCAAAACACGCGGAGAAGGAAGTATTTCTAGACAATGAGGGGGTAAAAACTACAGCGACCTATAGTTCTAAATGGATTGAAGATAATTTAGATCAAGCTACTTTACTCAATAATTTTATATATATGTTTGAATTTGTTGATAGACAAATGAGATGTGCTTTTGTCAATAAAGAAAGTGAGATGGGAGCCTTTGAAAGGTTTGCATTCATGTCTGCTCAGACTGGATATACCAAAGGCGTTGCATTTGACCATAAAAATATTTTTGCATTACTTCAGATGAATGGTTACTACAATCAACTTTTTAGTAATGGAATTAGATTAGAAGAGGTCATTGAATGGTTTTTTGTTGAATATCTTTTTGAAGAATTTAATGCATTTGGTTTTAAAGTTGCTATGCCCTCAGCCAATTCAACCTTTCTTGAAAAATGTACTGCTGTGATGCCCGCATTAGAATCAACTCTTAAGCAGTTTATTTTATACGTTGAAGAAAGACAAATTGATTTTGAGTTGCTGGAAATTCGTTCTGAACATTTAGTGTATAAAAATATTCCTTCTTTAATTGATAAGAAATATGTATATGGTATTGGTGAAGAATTTAAACAGGTAACTTTTTTGCTCTTTTCAGATCAAAGTGGACTAGGGTATGTTGGTGAAAATCGAAAAACTTATAATGATTTCTTCGATTTATTAAGAAATGAACAATTAAAAATGAACGATTTTCTATCATTTGATATGCCTCGTGTTCAGTGGTTAATTGACCAAGACTATTTGAAAGTTGACAGTGGCGGATTCCTTGTTTTTTCAGACAATCTTCTCGTGGCAATACTTTATGATTTGTACAAGAACGATGTAGTTGCTTATTGGAATTGTCCACCTGAAGCAAGAGAGAAACTAGATCAGTTAGCAGCTAGAAATGTTATAGAATTTGAGAATACACTTTTTTCAAGACCGGAATATCATTACATTAATTATTTACTTAACAAATCTCAATTTAATAATGGACTAGATTTAAGGAACAAGTACAGTCATATGCAACCATTTTCCGAGGATGAAGAGAAAACGCATGCTCATAATTATTATGTCTTTTTAACTTTGTTTATTGTCACAGTGATAAAAATAAACGATGAATTTTGTAGTGAATTATCTTCAGAAAGTATCAACTTCACATAACATAATATTCACGCTGCGGACATTCGTCGTACACTCGGCATACGCCGGGTCGTGAATACAGGAACGTTATCTGAAACCAATGCTCAATGCAAATAAAAGACAAAAATTAAGGAGCCAATAATGCAATTATCTCAGAATAGTATGAGTGGAATTAAAGGCTGGCTGCTTTTCTTTGTGATCTATTCTTTTTATCTACTTATAAGTAATTTAATAGGTCTTTATTTCGAATTTTATATTTATATGTTAGTTGGAACAATTGGTTGGAATCTTGCTAGAAATATTTCTGTCGGAATATATTTATTTTCTGAAGTCTTAATTATTGTTTCTCTAGTGCTTATATTGAAGAAGAAAAGGAAAGGACCAAATATAATAATTCAAATTGAAATAATCACTATAATATTTGGATTTTTAAACTTCATTCTCACAATTAACAAAATAGATGAACTCCCAAGTTTAATCTCTACAATTATTTTTGGATCAATATGGATTTTGTATTTTAAAAACTCAAAACGAGTCAAAGCAACATTTGAAAGTTAATCAAGAAGGCATTGGCATCAGATAACAAAATATTCACGCATCGGGCCATTCGGCCCTCGGTCCGGCAGAGACATTTTGGGGAGTGGAAGCAGCCGGACAACCCTGCACTGGCTAAGTCCGTCGGACCCGGCGCGTTCGCTCCTTAAGCCAGTGAGGGTTCGTGAATACAAGAACGTTAGGCGAAACCTCGAAGTGAATTGAAAAAATAAAAAAAGGAGTTAGATACAAATATGGAATTGAAACTTGTCCCAGTAAGCCCTGAAGATAAAAGTACACTAATTAATTTGTATGAATTGTACGAGTATGACTTCAGCAAATATACAGGTCGAGATGTAGATAGAAACGGAAAATTTGAAGTGAACATAGATTATTATTGGGAGGGCGACGAACGGTGGAATCCATTTTTTATAGAAGTAGCAGATACAATCGTTGGCTTTATAGTAGTCCTTTTTGAGAATATGGATACTGATCCAGATCCGACACATGTGATATACGATTTTATGATTTTACAGAAATATAGAAGATCAGGTATGGGGCGTAAAGCAGCAATAATGGCATTTAACATGTATAAAGCGAATTGGTTAGTTTCTCAGATGGAAGAAAATATTACGGCAATAACCTTTTGGAGAAGCGTAATAAATGAATTTAAAAAAGGCAATTACACGGAAAGATATAGAGAAGAACGAAAAAAATATATTCAAGAGTTCACTACAAAGATCTAATGACACTAAAGTAGGGTTATTTCAGAGCGGCATCGCCTAACACCAAATTCATGCTTCGGGCATACGCCCTGGGTCCGGCAGGGGGATTTCAAGGAAGCGAAAGCAGCCGGACAACCCCGCACTGGCTAAGTCTGACGACCGGTTCGCTATCGTTCACTTAAGCCAGTGAGGGTTCGTGAATTCAAGAACGTTATGTGAAATCAGCTAGGAATAAAAAGATTATATTTAGGAGCAAGCACTATGAAGCGAATTTACAAGCATATCGAAGAATACACAGATCAGGAAATAAAAGATATTTTAACTCGTCAAGAAGTAGAAGAACTTATATATTTACCACTTTCAGTTGGAATGTATCATCACAATTGGAAGTTTGCTCAAGATATATGTCTTAAAACAGCGGAACATGATAATCCAAATGTAAGAGCGAATTCTGTATTGGGATTAGCACATATAGCAAGAACTAAAAAACAGTTAGATAAAAGACTAGTAAAACCAATCATTTTGAAAGAATTAAAAAATAATATAGAACATAAAGGAATAATATTAGATGCTATAAGTGATATAAATTTATTTATGAAGTGGAAACTAGCAAGGAAGCATAATTATTAGTTGACTCGAAGAAGAGCTGACCTCACATAACATCGCATCTACGCTGCGGGCGTTGCCCTTGGTTCGCTAGAAGTGGAAAGCAGAGAAGCCGGGATCAGCTCACAACCCTGCGAGGCTAAGTCCGTTGGACCCGGCGTTTTGCGCCTTAAGCCTCTCGGATTCGTAGATACAGGAATGTTATATGTAATCATCTTTAAACTAGGAGGAAGTATGCCAACATATTTCTCAATACAGTATTCCTTTCCCTATGACTATTTCTATGCTAACTTTACTCAAGAAATCTATGAAACGATATTTGAATGTTTTTCTTTTAAATCAGGTTATTGGAATTCTGAAGATAATAACCTGGAAGAAATTATCTCATGGAATTCTAAACTATTGTCAGATAAGTTTAAATTGGAATTTGATCAGCATGTCAGACATAATTACAAACAAGTATTGTTACAGTCGAATCAATTTAGTCATTTAAGATTATTTTGGACGTATCAATCCAATGAAATCATTTTACATCTGATATTACCGGAAGACGAAATAGAGTTGGATGACGATAGTTGGAAATTCAATGGAGAACAAATCGCTCCTCTACTAAATCTCTCAGTGAAAATTTGGGAAAAATATAGATTAAATATGGTGCAAACTTATAGAGAATTAGGAGCACCTGTTAGTTTAAGAGAAGTTTTAAAGGGCAAATTAGCTTCGACGGATCCATTTTCAATTATGGGATTTGAACTTTTTGAGAAACAGGAGAATCTTGAAAGTAACTACAAAACAATAGTAATAAAGAACGGTCTTCTTATAATTGAGCAAGAATATGTGAGCTTATTCAATGAGGTCAGATGACTACATATAACATAATATTCACGCATCGGGCATACGCCCTCGGTCCGGCAGAGGGATTTCAGAGAGCAGAGGCAGCCTTGACACACCTGGCATACGTCAGGTGTCGTTAATACAAGAACGTTAGACGAAACCATTAAGGAGAAATACATTATGAGATTTCAAATAGGTGATGAAACAGATAGACACTTGGTGAGTGTAATTGTCCATGAATTTTCACGATGTGAATTAGCATTTGACCAATTTATTAAATTAAGAGGAATAAAGCATAAAGGAGACTTGGTTTTTGACAATAAGATCGATCTCATGACGTATAATGCATACTCTTTATTTATTCAGCACCTTTATGAATATTTTAAAGGATGCGTTACTCGATCAAGAGAAAATACAGGTAATATTTCGTTTGAAGTTATTGATAGCTTGATGAATAGAGAAGTAAATAAAATCCAAAAAAATTGGCGAGACGCTATAGATAATAATTATGCGCCTAAATGGGCTAATGATAGAAGCTACTATGAGGATGTATGTCCAGAAAACTTCGGAAGAGATTTCCGTAATATTAGAAACAATGTTGCTCATGTAGATTTCAGAAGAATAAATGGAGGAAGCCGACTTACTTTAACACAATTTTATAAAGACTATCATAAATACGCTATATTGCTGTTTTATAACGGTAGGGATTATTGGAGCATATCCGATTATGGAGATTTAGATTTTGGTGATATTACTTCCTTTAATAAACTCACCTAAATGATGTTCAATACGTCGAAAAGAGCAATGGCATCGTCTAACATAATATTCACGCTGCGGACATTCGTCCTTGGTCCGGCATTCGCCAGACACTCAGCATATGCTGAGTCGTGAATACAGGAACGTTATCGGAAATTACCGTAAAATCTAAAGGGAGATGACACATAATGAGATTTCAACAAATTAAGAGAGTAACAGTTCAACTAAGTGAAACTGATATAAAAGAGAATAGAATTCATTTTGATCAAGCTACAATCCATCATTTAGGGTTAACTGATATATCAAAAATTCAAATTGATGGTGATGAAGATCACTATTTTAGAGCCGATGATTTTGGGCATGGCGCAAGGATTGAAAAATTAAGTTTTATAAACGAGAATTTTAATCATTTATTTTATGTGAATAGAAATATTGAGATTGAAATCCTATCAAGAAAACCATGTAAATTAAAATTTTATATAATCCAATAAGAATTTGGAGGTTTTTCGAAGAGGACAGTAACAACCGATAACAACACATTCACGTATCATCCGACTGGCACCGACCTCGGTCCGTAGGAGGTATTTTGAGGAAGTGGAATCAGCGGACAACCCTGCACCGACTAAGCGCATCACGCTCAGGCCTTCGGCCTTTAAGTCGGTGAGGGTTCGTGAATGCAGCAACGTTAGATGAAACCAATACAAGATCTTAAGTAAGGGGTAGAGATATATAATGATTGAATATAATATCGAAACGATTAATAGATTGTTTCAACAGCACCATATAAATGATGAGATTGTAAGTTTTCAAAGCCTATCAGGAACAACTTCTGGAATAGTTTTAAAATTAGAATCAAAGCATGGAATTAAGTACATTTTGAAGTCTGATACTCCAATCCAGATTGAATTAGTTGAACATTTGCTTCATACCTATAAGCATTCAGTATTATTACCTAAAGTTCTTTTATCAGCCCAAGATAAGTCATATTTTGTTTATACATTCATTGATGGTATAACTCATTTTAATCGTAGTAAAAAAAGAAATTGGATGAGAATCCTAGTAAAAGAACTGCTCAACCAATATGTTGAACATCAGGGGGAAAATACATGGGGAAGAATAGAATTCCCTCGAGAAACATGGAAGGAATTTAATGAAATTAGCATTGAAGAAGCAAGAATGAATCTGAAGAATGTATTATCGCCAGAAGACTATCAATACGTAAAATTAATGTCAAAAAAACTATTTAATGATGATTCAAAGCAAGGAAATAAGTATTTATTGCATGGGGATACAGGCGTTCATAATTTTGTTTTTAATGATTCAACACTAATTGGTGTGATTGATCCGTCACCGATGGTGGGACCAATCATATATGATTTTTTATATGCATTTTGTTCTTCACCTGATGATATTAATACTGATACTTTGTTTGCCGCATCGGATTTACTTGAACAAGGTAATGTTGAGAGAACCAGATTAATTAAGGAAACACTGATACATCTTTATTGTCGAATAGGACTTAGTGTACGGCATCATCCAAATGACTTGACTGAATATATACAGGCATGGGGATATTGGAAACAATTGTGTAAGCAAATCGATGAAGGCACTGGCATCATCTAACAAAATATTCACGCATCGGGCCATCCGGCCCTCAGTCCGGCAGAGGAATTTCGGTGAAGCGAGTCCAGCAGACAACCCTGCACTGGCTAAGTCTGACGACCCGCGCAAGCGCGCTTAAGCCAGTGAGGGTTCGTGAATAGAGAAAACGTTATCTGAAATTACCGATAGAACATCAGAAAGAAGGCGAATTCGTGGGAGTTTTATTAAAGAACATTGATAAAACAAATTGGACAAAATGCATTTTTCTAACGACTGATCCTGATAACAATCATTATCTTTTAGAGAAGTTTGTAGCTTCAAATGCTGTTTCAATTGCACAATCAAAGATAGAGCGAGGATGGATAACCAAAGCTATTTATGATGGGGACACCATTGTAGGATTTGCAATGTATGGATATTCAGAAGAAAAGGATTTTTTTGAAATATGCCGTTTAATGATTGATCATAAATTTCAGCGTCAAGGGTTTGGTAAAAAGGCGTTAAGTCTAATCATCGAAGAGATGAGCAAGAATAAGCAATGCTCTGAAATCTATATATCATTTGAACCCGAAAACTACTCTGCAAAAAAACTATATGAAGAATTTGGATTTGAAAACACAGGAAAAATCTTAGATGATGAAATGCTTTATTGCTTGAAGATATAGATAAATGTAAGAAAATTCGAGATGCCGGTGACTACAGATAACATAATATTCACGCTGCAGGCATACGCCGGACACCCAGCATACGCTGGGTCGTGAATACAGGAACGTTATACGAAAACTTGTTAACTCCATTAAAAACCAATAATTTCAAGGAGGCATTTCAAGATGATAGGGCAACAACAACCACAAAAGTACCATGTGCTGGCTCGAGGAGTCATATTGAGCAATAATCATCTTTTGGTTGCTCACTGCATAGGCATGGATAACACCTTTTTACCAGGAGGACATGTTGAGCTTCATGAAAGTATTAGAACATCTTTATATAGAGAGATAAATGAAGAACTTGGTTTAATAAGTGAAGTCGGGCCTTACATAGGAGCAGTAGAAGCGGAACACGAAGATGAAGGAACATATCATCAAGAGATAAATCATGTTTTTACTGCTAGATTAGAAAACGCAGATTATCGAAAGAATCCAGAATCAAAAGAAAGCCATTTAGAATTTTATTGGATACCTATAAATGAGATGGATCAGCATAATCTCCTTCCTCAACCTATGAGAAAGATTGTTCAGAACTATATAAATGATGTTAAAGGGCCTTATTTGGAGAGCACATTTAAAGAAATTGAGTGAGATTTTTCGATGAAGAAAAAGTCTACGTATAACATAATATTCATGCATCGGACATTCGTTCTCGGTCCGGCAGGAGCCGGACACCCAGCATGCGCTAGGTCGTGGATACAGGAAGGTTATATGACAGTGCGAAGATAGAATTTAAAGGAGGGAACTCGTGATGACAAATAAAGAATACAAAGAGCTAGTAGAAGCTAAGTACGGTAAGTCCTTAAAAGAAGTAATGTATGAATTGTGTGTGGATAGAAGATTAGATAAATGGGACGGAGCTAAAATATTAGACGTGCCTGAAAAAACATTTGTTGCTTGGAGAACCCAATTTCGTTTTGGTCCTGATCAGTTAAGATATGATCAGGCTGTAAAGATGAGAATTGAAAGAATCAATGAGTATAAAAAGCAATTGGAAAACATAAATCTACGAAGAAAATTTACACATAATAAAGATAAATCCTTAAAAGGATTTCGAGAGCTAATTGAAAGGAAAATGGAACTGGAGAAGTTAAGAAGAACTTTATTAGAAGAAGAGGATTCGCTTAGTGATATGTCTGTTCTAATGAGAATTGGAATGCTTGAAGGTGTGCTAGACTATCTAGATGAGTATGAAAAGCATGAGGAGAATATAGAAGCTCGTTTTCTTAAAGAAGTAGAGATGATGGAGTTATTTCTAAACAGAGAAGTCTAATACAAGTAACTCAAGGCACCGACATATAACAGTACATTCACACTTCGGACAAGCCTCGATTCGGTAGATGATTTTCAAGGAGTAGAGGCAGCCGGACACACCCAGCATTCGCTGGGCGTCGTGAATATAGGAACGTTAGCTGAAATTGCTGAAATTAAAAAAAGGTTCTTGAGGTGAACATTGGGAGTAAGAAAAAAATACAAACGAAAGATCATACGTGCAAATCGGTTATTCTATTGGTATGTTGAACCGGATATTGATGATGAAGGAATAATTAAATTACACATTTTAGCTGAGAATAAGAAGTTTTTAGTTACCTATGAAGTAGGACAGCATAGCATTAAAAATAAAACCCCTATAATTGTAATCATTGGAAAGGAATTTGAAGGATGGACTAAAGAATATATAGGATACAGAAGAGTGATAACACCAAATTGGAATGATGAAATAATTACTCCAAACTTGATAGGTGAAATAATTGATTGGTGCCTTTTAAGGGATAAAGAAATAAAAGTCGTTAATTGGAAAGGAGAGTTAATAGAATAAGAGATAATATCGAGGAGCCAACAATATCAGCTAACATTATATTCACGCATCGGGCATACGCCCTCAGTACAGCAGAATGGATTTCGGGGAAGCAGAAGCAGCTGGACACCCAGCATCGCTGGGTCGTGAATACAGAAACGTTAGCTGAAATCATTGATAAGAATAAAAATAGATAACAAAACTTCCTAGTTATATGAGTTTTTTAGCTTGAAAAATATAGATTATCTAGAAAGAAGGAATGGGAATATGCTTTATAAACTTTATCCGCCTTTTTTAGTTGTTCCTGAAGAACAAGATTTCTCAGATGCTTGGGAGTCCTTTTGTTTCAAAATCTTATCACTTGAGAAGAGTAAAAATAATTTACACAGAAGAAATCCCCCTGAACAGGGTGTAGACCTATATGACACAACTGATAAAATTGCCTATCAGTGTAAAAGCGTAGAATCAGGGAAAAGTGGGGATTTCAACGTTACACAGGCTGTAAATTCATTGAAATCTGCACTAGCTATCAAGGATGAGTTAGGTTGGAATACATACATTCTTTGTTCAAACGTTAATGTTTCAGGTTCAGCAGAAAACAAGTTGAAAGAAATCTTTCCTGATATTATTATCAAATCTCAAAACAATTGGGAGTCAATGTGTGAAAAGTATAGTGATAAGGTGGAGAGGAATTTTAATAGGCTAGTTAAAATACCTTCAGAAAGAGTAGTGGCAAGTATAAAAGAAGAAATTTATGATTCTTATTCAGCTGACCTTATAAACAAAATCGAAAAGGAAAGCTATGATATTTTTTTGTTTACTAATAGATATGACACCATTTATAAAGTTCCGGTTTCTCCTGATTTTTCTATAGGACAATTATTAAATATACTTAGGATTTTTTTCAAACTACCTGAATCAAAACAAATTAGCTCAGAAGGCATTTCAGTATCATTAAATCATTCAATTATGTTTAACAAGAAAAAACAACCACTGAGCAAATCACTCAAAGAAGTTGGAATAAAAGATGGTGAAGTTGTAACCTATTGGACGAAGATAATCTGGAAGGACAACTTTGAATTGAGAACAGATGTTATGTATAACATGACATTCGAAATGACACAGAAAATGTTTAACAAGGAAGAACGGGCAAGAAAAGCCATAGAAATCTTTCAGTCGGAAATTATCAAATGCTTCAAAAAATTTAACAAACAGTACATCAAATAATTAGAATAATAAGTTGTTTTTGTTCAAATCCATATAGTTTTAAATCAGTAAAAGAGACTTTAATGTATTTCAAGATGCCAAGGACTCCAGCTAACAAAGCATTCACGCATCGGAGCCTGACGACTCCTCGGTCCGAAAGAAGCATTCCGGTGAAGTGAGATCAGCGGACAACCCTGCACCGACTAAGCGCGTCGCGCCCGGCCTGGCGGCATTAAGTAGGTGAGGGTTCGTGAATGCAAGAACGTTATACGAAATCATCTTACATAAGAGGAGACCAAATATGAATTCTAATGATTTTTCATGGAAAGAAGTCTATTCATACTGGAAGCACTTTATTGAAGAGTATAGCTGTAGATCTATTAACGAACAAAGTTTTAAAAAAATTAAAATACAACCACAGTTAAATCCTAATTTTAATATTGGAACTGAAATAATAGATTGGTGGCCAACCAATGAAGTTGAATATAGAACAAAGAAACTAAATGATCGAGGCATTTTAGGTGCTGATTGGGATACAGTAGTCGGTTTTAATCGAACAGCTGAAATGTTATGGAACAACAAAGAAAGTAATGAGCAGCAAGCCCTGATTTGGATTGCTGCCGGACTGAATGAAATATTATCTCATCTTCCAGAAGAATGGAGAGGTGATCCATATAGATTTATCTATGAAACCAAATTGAATATCATGAAAGAATTTGAAAATAGAGATATGTGGTCGTGGCATGGATCAACCAGAAAATTTTTGCCTGTTACCGTTAATAAATTTATGGAATTATACTCTAAACCAATGGAGATATATAACTTAATGAATATCATAGCCATTGATAATGTCTTTTCAAGAAATGCATGGACATTAGTTTGTGTTTCTCGAGAAGAAGATGACTCCGTATAACATAATATTCACGCATCGGGCATACGCCCTCGGTCCGGCAGAGGGATTTCAGAGAAGCAGAGGCAGCCGGACACACCTGGCATACGTCAGGTGTCGTGAATACAAGAACGTTAGGCGAAATTAATACTTGCAAGGATGATGATAATGATGTTCTGGAAATCCCCGGAAGCAATAAATGAAGAGCAATTAAAATCGACAAAAGATATGATAGATAAGTGGCTAATATTAATTGATAAGATTAGGGAGAATCTTCTTCAAAACTCTACTATTCTTGAAAACAATAAAGACTATGCAAATCAAAGACATATAATATTGTCAGAGTTAAGTATGGCCCAATTCTTCACTTTCAGTTCAATATCAACATTAATTTCGAATGCACATTATTCGGATGCATTCACATTGTTAAGAGTATTATACGAAGGACATTTACATTTATGGAATTTATGGAATTGTGATGATGAAGAGTTTCAAAAATACTTAGCGTTAGTAGTAATGCATGAATGGGGAGTAGCCAATGAAGTTCTATCTATAAAAGATACTATACTTAAAGAAGAATACTACAGTAACGAGAGGTTAAAAACCTTAAAACACCGTTATGATGAGGCAAGACTGTTATTCAATTGCAGGGAAGGCAAGATCCCAAAGAACTATACAACCAAGACGATATTAAAGCTAGCTCAAGAAGTTGATGAATCAGAAGGTGGTAAACCTTTTAGGCAATTAATGCATAGCAGGTTATACTCGTCTGGGTCGGAATATGTGCATCGCAGTTTCTATGGATTGCGAGAAGGATATGCAGTAGTAGAACACAATGGAAAACATGTATTGTTTCCAAATCCGCGTAGAGGGATAGAGACTTGTTGGTGGGCGACCTCCATAGAATTAGATACAGTAATATGGCAATCGACTTTTTTGGGAGTAGAGGATGTTACTAAGATAATGAAAGAACTTAGAAATGAAGTAAGAGAATTAGCTAAAGAATGGTTGTTGTGAGGGGGGAATTAACTCTGCCTAACGATGTGTTGACACATCGGCGGACAAGCCGCCTCGGTCCCGGAAGATAAGTCGAAGAAGCTATTGCAGGGACACATGCATTCACCCAACCGCATCGCGGCCGGCTGAGATCGTGCTAGTCGCACTACTCTGGCAGCTTAGGGTGAATGGACGTCGTGAACACGGAAACGTTAGGCGAAACCGCAAGAGCGAAACCAAAAGGAGCCAATATGGAACTAAAACTTGTTCCGGTTAAGCCGGAGAATAAAGACACATTAACTAATCTGTATCAATTTTATGAATATGATTTTAGTAAATACACAAATCGAGAAGTAAATAGGAATGGGAAGTATGAAATTAACTTAGATTTTTATTGGGAAGGTGACGAAAGGTGGAACCCTTTCTTTATTGAAGTGGAAGGTTCAATCGTAGGTTTTTTGGTAGTTCTATTTGAGAATATGGATGTTGATCCTGATCCAACACATATAATCTACGATTTTATGATTTTACAGAAGTATAGAAGAGCAGGTATAGGTCGTAAAGCAGCAATAATAGCATTTAACATGTATAAGGCGAATTGGTTAGTTTCGCAGATGGAAGAAAATATTACGGCAATATCCTTTTGGAGAAGCGTAATAAATGAATTTAAAAAAGGCAATTACACTGAAAGATATAAAGAAGAACGAAAGAAATATATTCAAGAGTTCACTACAAAGATCTAATGACACTAATTGAGGGTTATTTCAGAGCGGAATCGCCTAACAACAAATTCACGCTTCGGGCATACGCCCTCTGTCCGGCAGGGGGATTTCAAGGAAGCGGAAGCAGCCGGACAACCCTGTACTGGCTAAGTCTGACGACCCGTTCGCTATCGCTCACTTAAGCCAGTGAGGGTTCGTGAATACAGGAACGTTAGCCGAAATACTTGTAAATTCATAATTATAGGGGTTGTTTATGTGCTTGTTGTTCATTGGTCACCTGTGAATTACTCAAAAAACATCTTGAAAAACGGAATTAGAAAAAGTCGGAACGGGGTTTACTGCTTTCCTTTAACAGGACATATTGCA
This sequence comes from Paenibacillus polymyxa, assembly GCF_015710975.1. Lineage (NCBI taxonomy): Bacteria > Bacillati > Bacillota > Bacilli > Caryophanales > Paenibacillaceae > Paenibacillus > Paenibacillus polymyxa. Next base: position 3,630,980 of record NZ_CP049783.1, read on the forward strand.
TTGGATCGTTGGTGGATGAAAGCATTAAAGAGTTTAGAAGAGACGGAAAGAAATATAATGGATTTGTATTTAGAGTGGAAGAGTCTGATTTTCCTGCTTATTTTGGTCATTTTATAGGACACATGACAAGTGACAGAAGCGAAAAACCTATAAAAACGCTAATTGAATTAGGTATGGAAATACAGAATACAATCATTTGGAGGATCGGAGAAAGAGCTGTATGGAATAATATCGAAGTACATAACCATGATCAGGATTTTTTAAAGCTGGGGAAGGAAGTAATTAAGAAAAACCCAGATGTTTATAAGGAAACTTTAACAGATGCAGCATTCATGGAATACATCCTAGAGGACTGTCAACTTGTTTTGACGAATTCTATAAATGCTAGTCGAATCATTCGGGTTATCTCACCAACTAAAGAGTTTGGAAAAGTCTTATACAAGCAAAAGAAAGATGAGTATTTTGAGTGAAAACTCGAAGAGGATCATTACTTCGGCTAACATAATATTCAAGCAGCGACTGTGTGAAGCCTTGGTCTGCAAGGTGGATTTCGAAGAGGTATTTCAGCAGACAACCCCTGATGGGGTTCATGAATACAGAAACGTTATGTGAGATCAGCTAGGAATAAAAAGGCTATATTTAGGAGCAAGTACTATGAAGCGAATTTACAAGCATATTGAAGAATACACAGATCAGGAAATAAAAGATATTTTAACTCGCCGAGAAGTAGAAAAACTTATATATTTACCACTTTCAGTTGGAATGTATCATCACAATTGGAAGTTTGCTCAAGATATATGTCTTAAAACAGCGGAACATGATAATCCAAATGTAAGAGCGAATTCTGTATTGGGATTAGCACATATAGCAAGAACTAAAAAACAGTTAGATAAAAGACTAGTAAAACCAATCATTTTGAAAGAATTAAAAAATAATATAGAACATAAAGGAATAATATTAGATGCTATAAGTGATATAAATTTATTTATGAAGTGGAAACTAGCAAGGAAGCATAATTATTAGTTGACTCGAAGAAGAGATGACCTCATATAACATCGCATCTACGCTGCGGGCGTTGCCCTTGGTTCGCTAGAAGTGGAAAGCAGAGAGAGAAGCGGGATCAGCTCACAACCCTGCGAGGCTAAGTCCGATGGACCCGGCGCTTTGCGCCTTAAGCCTCTCGGATTCGTAGATACAAGAACGTTATCTGAAATTACCGATAGAACATCAGAAAGAAGGCGAATTCGTGGGAGTTTTATTAAAGGACATTGATAAAACAAATTGGACAAAATGCATTTTTCTAACGACTGATCCTGATAACAATCATTATCTTTTAGAGAAGTTTGTAGCTTCAAATGCTGTTTCAATTGCACAATCAAAGATAGAGCGAGGATGGATAACCAAAGCCATTTATGATGGGGATACCATTGTAGGATTTGCAATGTATGGATATTCAGAAGAAAATGATTTTTTTGAAATATGTCGTTTAATGATTGATCATAAATTTCAGCGTCAAGGGTTTGGTAAAAGGCGTTAAGTCTAATCATCAAAGAAATGAGCAAGAATAAGCAATGCTCTGAAATCTATATATCATATGAACCCGAAAACTACTTTGCAAAAAAACTATATGAAGAACTTGGATTTGAAAACACAGGGAAAATCTTAGATGATGAAATGCTTTATTGCTTGAAGATATAGATAAATGTAAGGAAATTCGAGATGCCGGTAACTACAGATAACAATATATTCACGCTGCGGGCATACGCCCTTGGTCCGGCATACGCCGGACACCCAGCTACGCTGGGTCGTGAATACAGGAACGTTATAAGAAATCGTCGAAAGAGGAGAACTATGAATTCTAAAACCAAACTTGCACTTATGCAACGGAAAATTGATTCAAAGCTTGCTGAACAGCTTATTGCTCGCGGTTTTACACTTGGAAAATTGAAACAACAAAGTAGCGATGAATTAAGAGGTCTGGGATTAATGAAGGAATCAATCGATATAATTCAAAATGAATCCAGGCCTCCTATACCGGAAGATACGGTTCGAAAGCTTCTGTTTGAATCAAATTATACTTGTTGTTTATGTAAGGATAGTAGTAAATCCATCATCATTCATCACATTAATCCATGGGAGTCATCCAGGTCCCATGATATCAATAATCTAGTAGTATTGTGCTTACAACATCATGATGAAGCACATACTAAGCATGAGTTGTCTATAAATTTAACACCTGGTCGAATTCGAGATGCAAAAAAGAGATGGCTTGAAAGTGTACAAGAAAAGGGAATAAATAATGCATTAAAAGTAAGTAATACAGATGGTGCTTTCTATGACTACTTTAATTTAAACAGAATATTTGAGTTGGCAGAAAGCTTGGGATTTGATAAAAAAAGTTGCAGGTACTTTCCTATTGCATTAGAGTACGGGTTTATTAACGAACTTGGACTAATAAAACCCATAAAAAGTTGGTCAGACAAAGATATTGAAGAAAAAAGATACTGGATAGATTTTTTTGAAGGGACATATTTATATCATTATATGAAAGACATTTTTTCTCTTGTTGTACAAAAAAGTAATTTTATATACATCAATGAAATTTGGAGTAGATCTAAAATAGTTGCTCTTATAAAACCAGGTGATTTTATTTTAGTGCAAGGTTTATTTTCATTCCAACCACTAACCAAAAAACAAATTGGTATGAGTCAACTGAAAAAAGGATACCGTAAAGCGAAAGGGATTAAAATTGAATTTGAAATAGACTTGTTTTACTGCAATAGTGAGAGTTCAAGAAGCCATCTGTCAGGTAGAAATGTAAAAACTTTATATGCTGTAGTTAGATCAATTAAAGTTGAAGGAAAGTTCTTGGTTATTACTTGTACAGCACTAGCTAGTGGAACAGGTTTTAACAGACTAGATGATCCATACCTATTATATCCTAATATGAGATTGCATGACGATGAAGAATATGATGATGTAGAACTTAATGACGAAGATGAGCATGAGGGCCAAATTATATGAGTGTTTCAAGTAGTCGCCGACATCTTATAACATTATATTCAAGCATCGGGCACATGCCCTCGATCCGGCAGAGGGATTTCAAGGAAGTGGGGCAGCTGGATAAATCTGGTATTCGCCAGGCGTCGTGAATACGAGAACGTTATGTGAAACTCCTTGTAAAACTAAAACAAAAAGGACTGATCCTTATGAATAACACTAAATCGTGGCTGGAAGAGATAATAGAGGCATTAAATGAGCTTGGTGGTGAAGGGACATTACTAGATATTTATACTCAGATTGAGGATCGGAAGCAAATGGAGTTAACAAAGGCTTGGAAAAATACTGTAAGAAGAACTATTTATGATAATACGAAAGATAGTGTAGGGAGACGAGATGTTTTTTATTCTGTTGAAGGTAAAGGTAATGGCATATGGGGGTTAAAGGATTTTGAAGCTAACAAAGAAAATATTGAAATAACTGAAGATGATACCGGATTTCCTGAGGGCAAGAAAAAATTAAGGTTGCATTTAAGTAGAGAGAGACGACCAGCGGTCGTAAGAGAGGCGAAAAAAATATTTAAAGAGAAAAACGGTGGTAATTTGTTTTGTGAGATATGCGGTTTTAATTTTTCTTCTGTATACGGTGAGCTAGGAGAGGACTTTATCGAAGGTCACCATGTAATTCCAGTATCCGAGTTGAATGAAGATCATAAAACCAAGGTAGAAGATATCGCAATGGTTTGTTCAAACTGCCATAGAATGCTGCACAGAAGAAGACCTTGGTTAACTAAAGATAAATTGAGAGATCTAATAAAACATTTAGCATTTCAGGAAGTCAAGGAGCATCACATAACATAATATTCACGCTGCGGACATTCGTCCTGGGTCCGGCATCACCGGACACCCAGCATGCGCTGGGTCGTGAATACGGAAACGTTAGGCGTAGGGAAGAAGGAATATAATGCAGTTAATACATAGAAGAGGCTGGGGAATATTCGAGGATGAAGAAGAGGTTTATTTTCATCTAATGGGTGAAAAAGGTGAAGAGCTTGGTTATGCTAAGTGGTCCAATTCACAGGTGAATACTATTTCTAAACAAGAATACTTTTATCATAAGTACGGTCCATACTATGTTGAAATTATGAATTACTTTCAGGACAATCTAACTGATTCATGCAGGTCATTAGATGGCTCCGTCTATGTATCAAACTACCAACAATCAGACATTCATAAGTTTGATAGTAACGGAAATCTAGAATTTATCCATCAAGATATGTTTGATACAGTCTATGGTTTTGCTGTTTCTGAGGATCTAATTTGGGTTGTTTACCCAACAAGGAATACAATAAAATGTTATAACCTTAAAACATACAAAGAATTGTATTCTATAGGAGACATTGAAGGAACCTTATTTAACTTACCTGAAAGTATATACTTTTACGATGAACTTCTTTACGTCTGTGATATGGGAAATCAACGAATATGTACTATACATCCGAAGAGTAAAGTAATAAGTTCTTATAAAGTATTTAGAGAACCGGTATGGGAATATATAAGATCTAATAACTATGAGATCGTAAGACTGAAGTCAGGGATTTTTCGGGTATAACTGTCCGCATCGCCTAACATCACATTCCTACTGCGGGGCATTCGCCCTTTGGTCGCCGGAGGCATTCAGGGGAGAGGATTCAGGCGACACATTGATTTCCCTAAGATAAGAGCTTATTAAGGTAAACATAACGTCAGGAATGTACATACGTTAGCTGAAATGCTCTTGAAAAATTAAAGACTTACTGAAGATGCAGGATCCTCAGTAAGTAAGGGGTTTATTTAATATTCCCAATGTAGCGTTTTAAAGTAGGAACAATTTCATTTGCTATTTTTTCAATGTGCATGTCACTCTCTCGGACAAAATACTTAAGGTCAGTTAAGAACAATTCTAGTTTATCGGGAGAAACATCATGATTTACAACTGATATAATAAGTACATCTTTTTTTGAAGAATATCTGTTAAGGAAATTAGTTAATTCAGTATCACACCAATTAGAATTTAGAAAATCATTTGTTATCCAAAAGATAACTGCTGCTGATTTTTTAATTCCTCTTTGAATGGCTTTAGTAATAGATTCTCCATAATCAATGTTAATTTTATCAAACCATACGGGTAATCCGGCTCCATTTATATAGGGAATTAAATCTTCAATTTCTGATTTATCCTTAGATGCATGACTTAAAAATACAGGTAATTGATTTCCTAAAGCAGTACTAAATTTGTAACCTATATTTTCAAGTTCTTCTTTCTCCGGAAATGCAAATAAATGAGATATTTGAGATTCAATTGGAATTCCGTCCATTAAGTTAATGCTATTAAATCTTCTGTTACCCATTTCAGTAAACAATTCACTCATTGTGATATCTGATCTATAACGAAGTCCAGCACTTAACATTAATTCTTTCATAGTATTGATATGGCCTTCAAGTGGATCGTCATAACCAATTACAACGAAAAATTCTAAACAAAAGGGATTTGAATTTGTAAATATACTAATCATCTGTAGTGACGATGAATCTTGCTCTGTCATGAGGTTTTGTAGGACTGAAATGACTGGTTTTCTAACACCGTAATCACATTCCCAAACATAATCCTTACTTAATCTACTTGTCATAAAATACTCCTTAAGTTGTTTTTGTTCCAGTATATTACAAACTAAAGGTTTTTGGTAGAATAATCTAAGAAGAATATCACTTCAGCTAACGAAATATTCACGCATCGGAGCCTGGCGGCTCCTCGGTCCGCAAGAGGAATTTCGGGGAAGTGGAATCAGCGGACAACCCTGCGAACCTAACCGCAGTCGCGGCCGGGGCTATGCCCCTTAAGGTTCTCGGGTTCGTGAATGCGAAACGTTATACGAAACCCCTTAAATCCAAAAAAGGACATGAAAATATATGGATGAACACTTGAAACCTAATAGGGTAGAGCTTGAATTCTTAAATCTAGCGTACAATAGTTTTTATGATATTTTTGATGAGATATTTGAAGACTCATTTTGGGAGAAGGATGCTTATTATCGGTTCTCAAAAGTCAAAGATGCTTTTACAATCTATGCTGAATTATTGAATTATGAACCAATTAAGTGGGTAGTTGAAGAGATGAAAAAACGAAGACCTCCTATGGAAGCCGAAATTGGAAGTGAACTATTTAAGTTTGTAAGAAATCTGTTTGCTCATTTTCCATTCTACAAAAATTGGGATGAAGTATGGGTAAGTAAGACACTATGTAATTGGGTTAGAGAGGGACAATCAATTGATCGATTTCTTAGGAAATATACTGGTCGTACTGAAGTGAAGTATAGATTCTGGGAAGCAGATAAAAAGAAAATGACATATTTAAGCATTAGGTTCTCAGATCAGTATACAGAGAATACAAGAATTTATTTAAAGGACATTTTAACTGAAACTGAAGGTGTCAAATTTTCTTTAATATTAATGAAGCAAATAATAGATACACAAGTGATCAAGGAATGATATGTAGACAATTTAAAGAGGAAGGGGCCTCGTATAACATTATATTCACGCATAGCATACGCCCTCGGTCCGGCAGAGGGATTTCGGGGAAGTAGAAGCAGCCGGACACACTTGGCATTCGCCAAGCGTCGAGAATATGGGAACGTTATACGAAATTCAAAGACGGGGGAGTTTTATGGAAGAGTGGAAAATAGCCATATTGAGTTATTTGGATTATTGCTTAGAAAACTATATAGATAATCAAAAAATGAAAAATTTATTATATCCTTTTAATTTTAATAACCACTATACGGATCGAATGAGTGAAAAATCAAGGCTGTATACTATGAATGTTGAGAAAAATTTGAAGGAACTAATGTTGATTTATTATAAAATAATTAACTTTTATGATGAGTATAAAGAATCGGATATGTCACGTTATAAATATTTAATTAAAACTGAGTTGGAGCATTTTGTATTGCGTTATAGGATTATTGTTAATAAGATCGCTTTAATTAAAAAGGAGTCTAAAATAATTGATTTTTCAAGTGTTGATACTAGATATTTTGAAGAATCAATAGAGTATGAACAACTAATAGGAATTCGCAACAGTATTGCTCATGAGAGTATAAGGAGTCATGTTTTTGATACAACTGAAGACAAGAGACTATATTTTCAGTTTTATACTAATCGAAGTACATGAAGTTTTTGTAAATCCGCTCGGCTCAGAAATTTATGATTTGAAGTATTGGCTATCTTGGATGTTAATACTCTTACTAAACTTTATAGATGATATTATTAGAAATATATTTGTATCAATGCAAAGAATTTGCGATGAAGATGGAAGTATTTTCAATGAAATTACGAAATGTGATCAAATGATGAATAATAGACATTCGATATTGGATACATATTTTGATGACATTCCGTTATTTATAAGTGAAATAAGAGAATTGAGGAATCACATAATCAAGTTTTAGAGTAAAGAAAAAGTAAGGTTAAAGACATCACAAACTCAATTTGCTTATGTTAATGATTAATTCTTAAAGGAGAGGCTGTGTTGGTGAGTAACTACAGTAATAAAATAGCTAATGGGTTTAGAGTGATTTTGGGTTCGGGTGAACTGTATAGACCTACATATCCTCTTAATTTCATAGAAAATATATGTGAAAATGATAAGGTTGAGGATCTCGATATTGCTGGTTCAGTTGAAAAAGAAATTCGATATTTATTTTGTATATATGTAAAGATTCTAACCGAATTTGAAAATTATAAACTTGACAAGTTGAATCTTTATGGTCACTTAGTATCTAATGAATTGGAACACTTTATTCTAAGATATCCTGTAGTATTCGATATTATAGAGAAACATTTTTTATGTGTAGTAGGTGATAATTTCAAAACTATTGAAGAAGTTGTTCCGCTAGATAATGAACTTAAAAGTATGAAAAAAGTGAGAAATGAGATAATTCACCATGGGGCAGAATGCATTGTTAAAGGTGATATATACGGTCCTGGTTTTAGAATTTCTTTCAATCGTCATTCAATGGAGAATCATCAGCCTAATCGATTTCTTTTACTTGATAATCATAGTGAATTGTATAATGTTACTTATTTTATTACGTGGATGCTAAATTTATTGATGAATTACCTTATTCTTTTTTTTAAAACTGCAAATGAAATAAGAACAAATATGCACTTAATTACTGAAAAACAAATTAATGAAATTAAAAGTATGGATAAACGCTATGGGGGGCATTTTCGAAAATAAGATTTTTCAACAATGAAGCGGAAATTTATAAGGGGAATTTGGAAGAACTATTGGTTCATACTATAATTTATGAAAAAGCTATTGAAAATTGTCTAACAGATAGTTACCAAAATTACTGAGGAATACCACTTCGGTAACTGTCGGAACGTTAGTTGAAATTCAGAAAACGTTTAATAGAAAGGAACAAAAATGCCAATTCTAAATTTTAAAGAAATACCTCAAGCTAATGTATCAGACGGTAATCAAGACATGTTTGAGCAATTTGCACGAGATTTTTTTCTTATGCTCGGATTTGAAATTGAAACGGGACCTGATCGTGGGCAAGATGGAGGGCGTGATCTAATAATTATAGAAAAAAGAACCGGTATTGCTGGCGTTTCCACTATAAAATGGTTGGTTAGTTGTAAACATAAAGCTCACTCTGGTCGCTCTGTGACTGATAATGACGAACAAGATGTAATTGATAGATTAACGGCGCATGATTGCAATGGTTTTATTGGATTTTATTCATCTGTACCGAGTGCACCCTTGGCTAGGAAATTAGAAGCTTATAAAAATCGTTACGAGATACTAATATTTGATAACGAAAGAATAGAACAATCCCTTCTTGTTGGTGAAGATGGAAGATTCCTTTGCAGGAGATACTTTCCTAATTCTTTTTACATATGGGAAACCACTGCATTTCGACCGACAGTGTTACTTTCTCAATATGAGCCTTTACGCTGTAAGAAGTGTGGACGTGACTTATTAGAAGAAGAGGTAATCAATAACGAGCAGGGCATTGTGGTTTTTGTTGAGAAGTACAATAAGGACAACTTGGATACTGAAGAGATTGTAGATATTTACTGGACCTGTAAAGGAGAGTGTGATCGTGAAATTGAAAATATTTATTTAAGTAAAGGCTTCAATACTAAATGGGAGGACATTTCTGATATTGCTATCCCTGTTAAGTATCTGCAATGGAATTTAGCAGTATTAAATAGATTAGAAGAAGGAATGGATAACTATAGTCGCCAGGCATACGATAATCTTAAACACTTTATCATCCGGGTTTCACAATTAGTATTAAAAGAACAAACCGATAAGCAACGCGAAAGATTCAAGATGCTTCAAGAGATTCCAGAGTATTTCTAAGAAGGCCCTGAACATCGTCTAACATAATATTCACGCTGCGGGCATACGCCCTGGGTCCGGCATACGTCGGGTCGTGAATACAGGAACGTTATACGACAGAATCAAAATGAAAAAGAGGCAGAAGGCTCTCAATCTAAAGATATATGTAATTCGTTATGCAGGTGAAGAGCGTCCTTAAAACCTTGCAAATAAATTTCACGTTCTAAAATAGCTTGAACAGAAAGCTCAGCATCATCGTAAAGGAATAGGGTCTTCTGTATATTCTCCGGTACTTCTTCATGTAACTGCTTGAAGTAGAGATTCCGCTCGGATGAGAACTGGTTGTATCTGGAGTTGTTTTTGATAAGCTCGCCATATAAAGATTCAATTCGAGTATGAATCAGTGAATCAAGTAAGACTTCTAAAGAATTATGCATTTTGGACACCATCCAATGTATTTGATTTTATGAATAAAAGTTCAATTTATTAAACATAATTTTATCATATCGAATAATTGAGTCAACACATGTTGAAGATGTTTTTGATATAAAAAATATACTTTCATATAATTAAAGAAAAATTCACTTGGTGTGTGAAAGGAATCTCAGATGATTAGTTATAAACCTTTTCAAAAATTATTGATCGACAGGGAGATTAAGAAGCAGGATTTATTGAAAATGACAGGTATTTCGTCTGCTACAATGGCGAAACTCAATACGAACGAATATGTATCATTAGAAGTGATTGATAAATTATGTGCGGCTTTAGGTTGTCAGCCAGGAGATTTATTAGAACATATAGCAGAACAAATGACAGATTAGAATCAAGAATGAATGTTGGTTAACCGAAGAAGTGATTCCATCGTATAACATAATATTCAAGTAGCGGCTCCGTTGGAGCCTTGGTCTGCGAAGTGGATCTCGAAGAGGCATTTCAGCAGACAACCCCTTTGGGGTTCATGAATACAGGAACGTTATGCGTAATTATTGCGATTCTAAAGAAAGGAGAAATACAATGGATCAAATCAAATATCCGATTGGTCAATTTCAACCCATAAACAATCTTTCAAATGATGAAATAATAAATCTTATTAAACAAATTCCTGAATTAATTAAGCGATTAAATACATTGCTGATTGGTCTTGAACAATACCAATTGGAGACTCCGTATCGGCCGAATGGTTGGACAGTAAGGCAGGTCATACATCACTTAGCTGATAATGATATGAATGCGTACCTGAGATTTAAAAGAGGATTAACTGAAAATAATCCATTAGCAAATACATATAGAGAAGATCTGTGGGAGAATTAATTGATTACAAGAAGTTGCCCGTAGAGAATTCGCTATCACTTATTGAAGTATTGCATCATCGCTTTTTGGTGTTGCTGAATGAACTTAGTATAGAAGACTATAAACGGACTATACAGACTGAAGTATTAGGAATAATTACATTAGAGACAGCTATACAAAGATTTATTTGGCATAACAAACACCATGCATCCCAAATCGAAAACCTAATAAGAAGAGAGAAATGGAAAGACATATAAGAGAGAGGATAATTGTAAGGAGTTCAAAGATGGTAGTAACAACGCATAACATCATATTCGAGCAGTGGCTCCTTCTAAGCCTTAGTCTGCCAGAAGGATTACAGGGAAGCATTTCAGCAGACACCCCCTAACGGGTTCATAAATACAAGGACGTTATAGGAAATACTTGATAAAAGGAGAAAGCAAAATGTTTTAGAAATATCTGCGGATGAAAGGGTATTAAAGATAGATGTTTCACCGAAAATGGCTTATGAATCCAAAGGAACATTTTATGAGTCCCACATTCAGAATTTAATGAAGAGTACCCACAAATTTATCATACAAACCTCTGTTGTAGTTTCAATGGAACAAATGGATATGGAATGTACATTGACGCAAGAGGTAGAAATCAATGAAAAGAAAAAAGGGGAGATTCTTGCTTTTGTTGGCTTGATACATTAGACGATGATTATGCAGTAATTAGTAAAAGAGTTGATAGAATTGGAAATGAAGATGTAGCGGTTTACATGTCGCATTAGTCCGGCTGAAATGTCGCAAAAGTACATGGTAACGCGATGTGGAGATATATTATACTCGCCTTATATTTCGATAATGAAAATCATTATCATACATAAGGAGGATTCACCATGAATAAAGGAACAAAGAGGCAAGCTGCCGGAAGCATGGCACATGCTAACCATAAATCACGATTTTTAATGGGCTGGATGCTGGCCCTTGTTCTTGTACTGACGGCTTGCGGTGCCGGAGCAGGTACAAATGGCGGCAATGAGTCGTCTGCTACAACTCCAACGGAAACGCCTTCAAATGAAGCGTCTCAGACTGCCGGAGCTTTCCCGGTTACGATCTCGCATAAGAAGGGTGAGTATACGCTTAACGAGAAACCAAAGAAAATTGCTGTGCTTGATGTCAAATTTCTGGATCAATTGCTAGCCGTTGGCGAGCAGCCGGCAGGCAGTGTTATCGCTGAAGGCAATACCACATTTCCAAAATATTTAGGCGATAAGCCGGGTGACGTACAGGTTTTAGGTACACGGGACAAGCCCAATCTGGAAGCGATTGTAGCATTGGACCCGGATCTTATTTTAATGACTGATTTTCAAGAGAAAGAGTATGAGCGTGTAAGCAAAATAGCCCCCACAATCGTACTTGACTTCTACGAGGATTGGCGAGATACGTTAGCTACGGTGGCTGCGATCACAGGTAAGCAGGCAGAGGCAGAAACTGTGCGTAAGGCTTATGAGGACAAAATTGCAGGACTGAAGGAGAAGCTGTCGGAGAAATTGGGAGAGGAAACGGTAGCACTTATTCGTCCGAGAAAAGAAGGCATTCGTGTTCATGGTCTTGAGCATCGAACAGGAGGAATTCTGTATGAGGATTTGGGCTTAAAAATGCCTGCATTAGTCCAGAAGATCAAAGATGATACCTCCGTTGAAATCTCGATGGAGAAAGTTCCTGAGATTGGAGCAGATCATTATTTTGTTCTGTCTGATGAGTTGTTTGCGGCAGAGGCAGAGGCTTTGGATAGCAGCTCAGTATGGAAATCCCTTGATGCAGTCAAAAATAACCGTGCATATGATGTTAATTCTACACTTTGGATCGCTTATTATGGCCCACTTGCAATTAATATTATTGTAGATCAGGCATCGGAAGCACTGTTGGGATCGAATTAAAATGGACCATTATCTATCGACTGACTTATGGCAGCAAACGGTGGAAGAACACTCGATTCGGCTTGGTGAGCCGTCTGAAGATAATGTCCGTATTATTGCTTTGAGTCAACTACATGAAGAAGCTGCATGCCGAGAGTATTTAAGCTGGCTTCAAGAGTATATTGGTGCGCCTGACATGAGGGTAGCTGCTTCGATGTTAGCTAAGCGAATCGGCTACCTGTGGATTGCTCCGTTACTGACCGCGATGAGCGTTCATCATCAGCATGTTTCTTTTCGGCTAGACAACAGCTTTCTCTATCATCCGACGCTCACAGCTAATGAGGGGGAGACGCGTTTTCCTTTTCTGGCTATGAACGGGCTTCGGGCAGAAGCACTAACGGGAGACAGGGAAGTATGGCGGGAAAAGGTGGTAAAGGAGATGTTTGCGTTACACTTTGCACCGCTGTTAAAGACGCTTGCTGCGATTGCTCCTCTTTCGATGAGTATCCTTTGGGAGAATATCATGATACGCATTGTCCCATTATATACTCCTGAAGTAGACAATGCTGAGCAAGAAAGTCAGCACATCCAGGCAGATTTTTCATATCTGACGCAAGGAGCGCCCGGGCATTTGTTCGGTGTAAAAAGAAATCCGTTCACTCGGTTCACAAAAAATAAGGACAGCATTCCAGCCGTGAAAAGCAAGCGTACCACCTGTTGTTTTTATTACCAGATGTCAGGGGAATATTGCAGAAAATGTCCGAAAATTGACAATGAGAATAAATCTCAATTAAAATGACAACAGCAACAATTTTACTTTTGCTAACAGGCCTGGTTGTAGTTAATTGGTTAAGCCTAGTCATGTGAGTCACTCTAGCAAAGGATGCTATTGTCAGGAGATGAGAGAAATGCCGCTACAAGAACAGACAAGTCTATGGAGTGATACAACGATCAAGATGCTTGACGAGTATAGCGGTACTTTGCAGACAGGCAGTGTTCTTCGCGAAACGGAATTAACTTCGAATGTGTTGTTGCTGGCATACGGAGGGGAAGGGGAGCTTGCAATGAATGGTGAGGTTTGCCACATTGGAGCTTCTTTTGCTGGTCATATTGTTAAGGGGACATCCTTAACGCTGACGGCCAGATCAGACGACATTTATTATATCGTGATCATGTACAAGGCTTCTTCCATGGAGGGAGCCTCTCTTGTTTTGCCTTCATATCGCAAACACCCGTTGCGCACTTCATTTGTGCAAAATTCGGTAACCCAAGCAGTATGGATTGAGAATGCAGAAAAAATCGTTGCCAAATGGCGTCGTGGCGAAGGCATGGAACGTTTTCATGCCAATGCGTTGCTTCAGGGTATGATCTACGAACTGATCATGGATTACGAACGTGGTCAGGGAGGAGAAGCGTCTGACATGGTGGATGTTGTCGCTTCATATATAGCGTCGCATTATCGCCAGAATCTGGAGCTTAAAGAGCTGGCAGCCCTTGCTGGATGCAGCTTAAGACAGCTGCAGCGACGATTCAAACAAGAGAAGCAGCTCGGACTGACTGAGTATGTCATTCAGTTGCGCATGGAGAGTGCATCGCGGATGCTGCGTCATACGGATGCTCCCATCGGTGAAATTGCTGACAGAATGGGCTATCGCGACATGTATTATTTCAGTAGGGCGTTTAAGAAATATTATGGCATCCCTCCGCTGCGTTATAGGCTTGATGCCGCTTCGAAAACAGATATAGACTATGCTCATTCCTTGCAGCGGAACCGCACAGCTTCTTCATATGAGTCGGCCCAAGGCTCGGTGATATGCCATATGCGAGGGGAATACTATGTTATCGGATCTCCGAAGCGTATCGCTGTACTCGATGTGCAATATGCCGATCATTTGCTTGCGCTGGGGCTCTCTCCAGCAGGTAGTGTAGGACTAGCCAATGCAGTGTTACATTTCCCTCAAACGATCAGGGCAGGACTTCAGAATACTGAATTACTCGGAACATATGAGTACCCCGACCTGCTTGCAGTGGAACGACTGTCTCCGGATCTAATTATTTGCACCGAGGTACATGAGCCGCACTATGAACAGTTAAGCCGGATCGCTCCAGTTCTCATGTTTAAGCGCAATGAAAACTGGCAGACTATTCTGACTCTGTTCGGTGAACTGACAGGCAAACGAGAAGAGGCAAAGCGTATTATAGCGGATTATCACCGACGAACCACATTGCTGTCCGAAGAACTTGCTCCCGTTCTGGCAGGCAAGAGCGTGGCACTGATCCGTCCGCTGGATTCTCTGGTTCGCGTGCATTCTGCCTCTCATCGTACAGGGGCTGTGCTGTACCATGATCTAGGTCTGCCTGTTCCGTTATTTGTGGCAGATACCTCCGACACGGCCTATCACATCTCAGTTGACAGACTACCGGCTGTACATGCTAGCCATTACTTCTTGCTTAGCCATGAACTCATGCAGGAGGGAATATCCGCAACAGAGCAACGTGTCTGGGGAATGCTTGATACCGTTGAGCGCCAGCACATACACTCGGTCGATGCCGCGACATGGATCGGCTGTTATGGACCCACAGGCATCAATGGCATTGTGGATCAGATCGCTCAGGCTTTGTTGGCTTGATGGGAGAGGAAGTTGCTACTTGTGCTCATAGAGATTTTAACAGGAACTAAAGACAGTTCATCTTTGCCTTATGTCATAGAGGGAAAGTTGAACTGTTTTTTTATGGCCAATCCATCAGATAACATCATATCCACGCATCGGAGCCTGCGGTTCCTTGGTCCGGCAAAAAGGAATGCCAGGGAGGGACAGGCGGACACATACGCACTCCGATATTACCTAACAAAGGGCTGTTTTAACTTCAGGAATACCTAAATGCTATGTGAAATCAACGAAATTATTTAAGTGGTAGACATAGGTGTGACTGCTTGGCGCTTTTTCTTACTTCACAAGCAAGTTGCAATAAAATGAACATGAAGTAGATAGAGCTGAGTGCCTACTTCATGTTCGCTTAAATTTTTGCAAATTGAATCACAGGTGGATCAATGAATCTTTGGAGGTTCAGAATTCATCGTATCGTTAAGCTGGGTCACAAAAACACCTTCGTTCGGGCCAGGGTTATTTCGAAACATTTTCGCTTCATCCACCAAAATTTCGTCTGTATCCGTGCCGAGTATCTTTATTGTTGCATCAATGAATGAAGCAAGCGGCATCGCCCGTGGTTCATCGTTGTTGCTTTGAACCCATGGGGGTACAATTTCTATTACTTTTACCGATGTGTCTTTAAGCATGTACCTTTGGGACAGCGTATAGGTGTGAAGTGCTGCCTTCGTCGCGGAATATACAGCAGTTGTCGCTAATGGTACAAATCCAAGTATTGAAGTCGTGTTGATGACAACCGCTTCTTCTTTGGACTTCAAATGCTCAATGAATGCAGAAGTCAACCGAATGGGACCTAGCAAGTTTGTAGTGACAGTCGAAATCAAAACATCCTCATCGATCACGCCCGCCGCGTTATCAGACTGTATGATGCCGGCGTTGTTAATTAAGACGTTCAAATCCGGGTATTCTTCGATTAACTGCTTGGCGGCCGCCTCTATGCTGGCAGGATCTTGTACATTCAATTCCACTGCGGACATGCCAGGATTCGCTTTGATCGTCTCCTCCAGACGCTCTTTACGTCGACCGGAGATAATAACTTTGTTTCCAAGATTGTGGAGAGCTATTGCTAACGCACGTCCAATCCCTGAACCACCGCCTGTAATAAAAATCGTGTTTCCTGTAAGTTTCAATTTTTAAACCCTCCTAATTCAATGTGATTTAAATCATTCTAAAGATTGTAAATCAATAGCTTTCATGATTATGGCTTCTTTAAAATTGAACATATGTTGAATCATCAACATAAATTTTATAAAGTGAATGTATCAGAGCGATACATGGGGTTCAATGGTTAAAACAAGCGTGGGTGTTGATTTTTCAACAGAGGACTTCGAAATGTTCATTTTTTCGGATGGTAAAAAGGGGAGAAGGATATGGACAAGCGTATTCAAAAATCGAGGCAAGCCATTATTGATGCTTTTATGAGGCTGATGTCAGAAAAGGAATTCGAGAGAATTACGATCAATCAAATTGCGGAGGAAGCGAATGTCAATCGTGGAACGGTTTATTTGCATTTCACTGACAAGTACGATCTGCGCGATCAATGTATGGAAGCTCAAATTAACGAGTTACTACGCAATTGTATGTCTGAAGATAATTTCTTTCATGTCCCTTCCAAAACCGCACTACTGCGCACGTTTGAATATTTGGAGCAGCATGCTTCATTCTATTCAAGAATGCTGACGAACAAGGGAAGTACGGTTTTTCGGAACCAAATGGAGACAATGTTTCGGCAAAGTCTGAGCGCGCATCTGGATTCGATCAACCTCGATCAGGAAATGAACAGGGACATTACGGTGCAATTTTTAATTTCAGCAGCAGTGGGGGTATTGGAATGGTGGATTACCCGTTCAATGCCATATCCGGCAGCGGTCATGGTTGAACAATTTTGGAAATTGCTGAATTGTGGTGTCGAGGGACACGAACGAACATCGTCCATTTGACTCTTTAATTTAGAGTTTTTTTAAGGATGGAACCCATAATGTGGATATATTCTCTGTCGATTATGGGATTAATATAATTCGAAGAGATGGGGGAATATTTATTATTTTTGATGCTGGTGGAATAGTGGTTCAATTGAATTGATAGAAATAGGAATAACAGAAGAAGAGTCACTAAAAGCTCAGAAAAGCGAAAGATATGCATATGAACTAATAATCAAACTACAAAGTAGATTGATTTTGAATGCATAGTGAAGAAGTTCGGTAACTTCTGATAACATAATATTCAAGCATAAGAATCCTCACAGAGCCTTGGCCTGTTGGGATGGAGTTCAAGGAGGCATTTCAGCAGACAACCCCGGAAAAAATAAAAAGACAATGGAGGTATGTTTGGTGCTGACATTAGAAAAAGCTAGAAAAAATGATGCACAAAAACTTGCTGAAATACAAAAGGCCAGTTTTGAGGATGAATCAAAGCATTTTAATATTAACGGAACCGTTGGGCCCATAGGATATGATTCCATAAGTTGGCAAGAAGAGATGATGCAAAATTGCGAATATTTCAAGATACTCTTTAATGGAGAATTAATCGGGGGAGCAATGATATTTGTAGAATGTAATCAAGTGCATAATCTAGGAAGGATCTTTATTGATCCCAATTTTAAAAATCAAGGAATTGGAACGAAGGTGATGGAGAAAATTGAAAGTGCATTTCCAGATAGCACAGAATGGTGGCTGGATACTCCTAGCTGGAGTGTGAAGAATCATCACTTTTATTCAAAGTGTGGGTTTATTAAGGTTAGAGAAGAAGGTGACTTATACATTTTTAAAAAGACTTTATAAACTTATGTAATGTACAAACGTTATGATACATCAGTGCTAAGTGTTACCAAGAAGATATTTAATGAAAAGCATGAAAGGGAGGATTTACAATGAAGATTGATTTTGCCATTGAATCAGATTATGAGTATATCTCGTTAAGAGACAAGCACATACATAAAACACTGATAAGACCAAAAATAAAAGAAAATGAAATTCTAATAATTAGAGAAACCAATCAAGAAATAGGTTGGATGAGATACGGATTTTTTTGGGACAACACACCATTTATGAATATGATATGGATAGATGAGGAGTACAGAGGAACAGGCATTGGTAAAAAAGTTGTCCAGTATTGGGAGGAATTAATGAAACAAAAGGGATTTGAGATGGTCATGACCTCAACACAGTCGAATGAAGGAGCTCAACATTTTTATAGGAAGCTTGGATATAGAGATGCTGGATGTTTAATGCTTGAGAACGAGCCTCTGGAAATAATACTGACAAAGGAGTTGAACAAAAATTAACGTTGAGGAAATCAATGAAGGAAGTGACATTTAAAATGTAATATTCAAGCTGCGTCTCCAATGGAGCCTAGGTCTGCGAGTTGGGTTTCGAAGAGAGATTTCAGCAGACGCCCCCTTTGGGGTTCATGAATACAGAAACGTTACATGAACCATGTAAAACCAAAACTATGAAATCAAGGTGAATATGATAAGCACCCTAAATCATGTTATAAAGCTATTAATTCCGCCCCATAATAACTTTTCGGCTACAGATCTTGTGGAACACATGGGTAGTGTTATCTACGGGGAAGAGGCTAGCTCAATACGAGACATAATTTATGAGGTACCAGAATCTTTGCGGACTATTATTTTGTTAATAGATTTTGATACAGAATTATCAATGAATGGAGTTTTCGGATTTCTGGAAAATGCTACTGGAAAGTACTTGAATGAAACAATTGCTGCTTTAAAGCTAATTAGAGCGGAAGAAGATTCGTCTATTATGGAGGGAATAAGGGGTCTTATTGAAGGTATTAATTTTAATGGAAAAATAAAATTGGAACAATATCAAGTTACACCATTTGAAGAGAGACATGACATTAATAAGAGGCTGCTTGAAAGAATTAAAGAATTGGCCGATGGACTGTACATATATTCAATAGATAGAGATATTTTTGAGTACTTAATTGGTTATCTCTCTGACAACTGGATTGTATTGTTGCAAGAGCTTAAGGATGTTCGTAAGTAATTCGCAGAAGTGTGTTGGTATCGTCTGACCCGGGATCGCTGGGCGCTGTGAATTCCCTCGGTCCGGTAGAAAAATATAGGAAGATGGCAATTTCATTTAAATTAAATATGGTATGGAAGTGAATTGATGGAGGGAACAATCATAACTTGTATGAGTATAGGCGTTTATGCTCATGCACTTACAAGGGGCAATAAATACATCGTAAAGAAAGAAGATAGGGACAAGTATAGAATTACTGGAAACCATGGAAAAGCAGTTTGGATATCAAAAGCTCATTTTATCGAAGGAAATATAGAAGTGCCTTATTTAGAAAGATGGAAGTTTGATGATGATCCAAAGGAGTTTGATTTGGTGGAGGTGACCCTTACTTTTTCGGATGGAAGTGAACGATGGAGTTTGGTGACAACCCCTCAAAAATTAGTGAATTACTTTAAAAAAGAAATGGAAATACCAGGGTTTAATATTAAACATCTAATTATAGCGAACACAATGGACCACGATGATATTGAAAAAATATTAAAATATTTAGAGGCCAATGATGAATTAACAGAAGCAAGCAAAGCGTTGGAATGTTAATTTGGAGAGAGCAAACGCAACGTCCTGTTGTTCGAAGAAAGGGGCAAATTATGATAGGTGAATTACTTGGTATTGGTAATACTGCAAGTGTCTATGAATGGGGGAAAACCGAAGTAATAAAGATTTTTCATAATCAGAGCCACTCAATGCACGAGGCAAAAAAGGAAGCAAAAAATGCCGAGATTATAAATAACTTAAATCTTAGAGCACCTAATTATTCGGGCCTGTTGGAGTATAAGGGCACGTCGTGTCTTATTTATGAGAAAATTGATGGGCCAACAATGCTAAAACAAATAGATCCAACGAAATTAAGTATTTCTCATTATGCTAAGCTAATGGCGCAACTTCATTTTGAATTGCATAACATTGAGATCAAAATGAACTCAAATCTAAAAACTGAATTAACCAACAAAATTAATACTGCTGAAATGATTAAAGAATATGAGAAGCAAATAGTTATAAATGTGCTTAATACATTGCCTGGAGGTAATGCACTTTGTCATTATGATTTTCATCCGGCAACATCATCCTTTCATCCAAGGGACCTATAATTATTAATTGGATGAATGTTTTGGTTGGTAATCAAGCGGCAGATGTTACTAGAACTTCAATGATGATTCAATCACATGCACTACCGTCTAATGCTCCCGGTTGGCTAATTAAGAGAGAATATCGTGAATTTTTTAATAGAGAGTATCTAAGAGAGTATTTAATGCTATCTGGAATGAATCCCAATTTCCTTGAGGAATGGATGGCACCAACTTTAGCAGCTCGAGTATGTGAAGTAAACGGTGAAGATCGGAATGAAGTTATAGATAAATTACAAACTATTATAAAAAATTAGAAATTCTTTAGCTCAAAACACAATAGAAAGAGGGATATAGAAATTACAAAGCTAGTTGCAATAATACGAAGAAACCTTTTTACCATTAACATATTGCCAATAGTTATATTTCATCTAACTTTGTTTCCTATTTGGATGCTGATAAATGTTTTTGAAGAATTATGGATTGTTACTTTCTTTTCTGCAATGGGAACAACCATAATTATTCCTTTTTGTTTGGTAGTCATTAATGGATGGTTCAATAAAGATCATAACAATTATTACTTTATAAAGAACTGGATATTAATATCAATTTCAACATTACTATCACATGCCCTAAACTACATGAATTGGGGGCTATCCTCTCAAAGTATATTGCATCCTGATTCAGAAACATTATTAATATTGAAATGGGAAGTTATAATTTCTTTATTGGTAGTTTTAATAATGAGTTGCATGCAACAGATCGACTTGAATAATACAAAAAAAGTAGAATAAAGAATATATAGAGTCAACAGCTAGGGAGTATTTCGGAAGAAATGAACTTCTGATAACAATAATTCACGCTTCGACCTGAGTCTGCCAAATGAGATTTATCTCAAAGAGGGATTTTAGCAGATGACCCCTGACGGGGCTCATTAATGCAGAAACGTTATCTGAAATACGACTAAATGGTTAATTTTTATTTATAGGAGAGAAGGGCAATGAAGCGACTAAATCTAAGTACAATAATTAGTTCTTTCATATTAGGTTTATCAATTGTTATTAGTGGCTTGTTTATTAGTCACACTGGAGACAAGGAGCTGCATAAAGACGGAACAAATCAAAAAGAATATAAACCACTAATGACAATCAAAGAAACAGCTGAATACTTGAACATAACTGAACCCCAAGTAAAAACAATCATATTTAGTGAAGAGACTATATTAAAGACCACTGGTTCATATTCTGGTAAGATGTTTCCCCTTATTAGAATTGGAACTGATATTTATATAAGTACAGATGGATTAAAAGAATGGTTAAAGGA
Organism: Paenibacillus polymyxa; assembly: GCF_015710975.1. NCBI lineage: Bacteria > Bacillati > Bacillota > Bacilli > Caryophanales > Paenibacillaceae > Paenibacillus > Paenibacillus polymyxa. The sequence goes on from NZ_CP049783.1 coordinate 3,652,671, forward strand.
GTCAACAACACAGAGAACACAATATTAGAGAGAGTATTTGAAGAAGATCATACATCAGATAACAACATATATACGCTGCGTAACTGACACTCCTTGGTCTGCCCGAGGTATTTTGTAGAAACGGATTTAGGCAGCCAACCCACTGCCTAACCGCATCACGGCCAGGGCTGGCGTCACTTAGCCAGTGAGAGTTTGTAGATACAAGAATGTTATCTGCGATTATTAAAGCCTAAAAGGTATAATAGGAGGAAGAGTATCTTGACCACAACTTTTACTAAGATAACTGGAGTTGGTTTTATTATTTTATCAGTATTAAGACTAACCCCTTTTATGAATGCTACTGGAAAATGGTTGTTATATATCTCAATTGCAGCGTTCTTTCTTATTTTATATGACTTGCTGGAATTTATTGTTGAATGCATATGGATAAAGAAAGGATTAATGCTAAGTAAATTTTTATTCAGTTTACGTTCTATATTTCTTGGATGTGCGGTGATTGCTATAATCGTTTTACCTAATATAAAGATCAATATTTCTGTCAAAGAAGTTAATACTTTTAGCGACGCTTTTACACTAATTAGCTTGGGTATAGCAATTACACTAATTGGGTTTAAAACCGAAAAAGAACAATCCATTTTGTATAATAGGAGAAGGGAAATAGATAATGAGGTCAGAGAATTTCTTAATTCAATTGAAGGACAAAATATAATTAATGAACACATAGAAAAACTAAGAATAGAAAATACACAACAGATTAATAATTTGAATGCTAATTCTAAGTAGTAGCAACATCAGATAACATAATATATACGAGCTGTGCCCCTTCGGAGCTTCGGTCTGCAATCAGGTCTGACAACCCCTGGCAAGCTTCATGAACAAAGTAGCGTTATAGGAAAGGGATGCAAACTATAGAAAGAAGGTGTTTAAGTTGTTTGGTTTATTTAAGAAAAAGAAAACAATATTTGAAGATCAACTAAACCAACTTTCTGAATTGGGCATCTTCATGAGGGCAGGTTTAAAGAAAGAATTACTTTTAGAAGAAACTTCAAGAAGTGAATATGAAGAAGATCCCTACAACTTGCTACTACTTACTTTAGGTGGAGAAGTTGAAGTGAATGGTGAATTTATAAATGTATCTCATGAAATTTGGTATTTGGATGCTGAATGTATTGAGGATCATAGAGATTATGTAAGAGTAATAATGCGATTAGAGAATATGACAAAACTTAATTTAAATAAGATAACGGATTACGTAGATATTCAGAATAGCACAGTATGGGTCTCCTTTGAATATATGAATGAATTTATAAGATGGGAAATGAAAGTAGAGGATGATTGGTTGGATATGGATATATTTAGGAGATTTAATGAGTTAACAAAGACTGAACAATCCATGAAATTGTATATTTCAAATTTAGATCAAGGCTGCCTAGTGGGCTATTTTAATCAAGAACAAGTGATCGAATTAAATGAATTAACAAAATATAAATTTGAAGAGTATTAGTGAAATATGACTAAAAAGGAGCCAAAACAATGAGTGAATTGACTTCAGGAAGTTTATCACTATTGAAATATAAAGAGGCAATTCTTAAGCATGATCCTGTATACGCGGAGGATTTAAATGACAAATGGTTTGTTTTTATAACCAAAGACACAGAAGAAAGTGAAGAAATTCCGGAAAGCCTATTTCAAATTTCAGAAAAAATCCCAGTGTTATATTTTTATAATTTTGAAGATCACTGTTGGGGATACCGTGTAGTCTACAATTCACAAGAGATAGCAAGTCTTCATATATCATATGTTTTATTAGATACTTCAATTATTAAGCTTGCAGAACAAAGATATCCAGAGGAAGATCACATTGAATTTTTATATGTCGACCCTAGAGGGGACAAAATCAGAATTGAATTAATTGAAGAAGTTCTGAGATCTAATGAATACAATGAGAAAATAGCAAAACAGTTTACAAATTGCAATTTAGAAACATTTAGATTTTTTGAACTGGATAATGAACAAATAAAACAATTAGAGGATATTTTAAATAATAGTTACTATACACAATTAGAATCTGAGCATGAATTAGTAGAAGAGTTTAAAGAATTATTAAACATTGAGGAAATGAGTTGGATACGAGCAGATAGAATGAACGAAGATTAGAAGCAAATAGATAGTGAGGACTCGTGAAATATAAGCACGTTAGGTGAAACGCGGAGTGTTAGGAGGTTTGCATGAATTACGATGAAGTAGCGAATGAAGTATTCTTTGAAGATGGAAGTCTAAGGGACATTTATATATTGGATACAGACATCCAAATATGGGCTATAATTTTTGAGTATTTGGAAAGTAACGAAATTAATTATCGAGTGACTATAGATGGGCTAATTACAAGAATTAGGGATATTGCTGAATTGTTAAGAATTAAAAAAGAAGCAAGTATTGGGATAACTATTGAATATAGTGAAATTGATATTTGTGGGCATTTTTATGAAGGAAGCGTTATTGAATTTGATATTTCACCATTACAGATAGACTCAGAGAAAAAAATAGATATACTCATGAACTTCCTAAAAAGCCTAAGTCGAAAACTAAACAAAACGATAATTATTACCCCAGAGATGACTATGGAAGAGGTGCTAGTTCGAGTAGAGCCTAAAGGGAAATTGAATTAAGTAATTCACACTGTGGTCGCTTTCGCTTCCTTGGCCACGAAACATTATCTGAAATACAGCAAAAAACTTTATGGAGTGATGGATCTTATGGATGTAAAAAAGCTAAGAGATTGGGTAGACAAACACAATATAAGAAGTCGGGCATTAGAGGTTTTTGGCTTAATTTAAATAACTATAGGCTCGAGGAGCCTGAGCAATTTGATGAGTTATTTTGGGATTATGATAAAGATTATTTAAAGATCTTAATAGAGGATGTTTCCTTACATATCAAGAGCTTGGAATATTTAGACCCAATTAATAGAGATCTTGAGTATGTTGAAGTGAAAATTAGAATCGAGTATCGAACAAATCATATAGGTTATTACAGGCTGATCTTCAATCTAGATGGTACGGTAGAGGATGATTTTTTTATTTCTGAATGGACTGGATTGAGGTTATATCAGACAAGAGCCTTATTAGAGGATATTAAAGAAGAAATAGAAGCTGAAAGAATAAATGGAGAAATAACAGAAAAAGAGGCTATTAAGTTAAAGGAAATAATAGATGAGAAGAAGGACATGATTAGAAAGGAATTTAGTCATTAGAGCAAGTTATGGGAGAAGCGACGTAATTAAATAACAAGGGGGATTTTTATGTCTGAATACTACTGGGACAATAAAATTGATTACCTAAGAAGTACCCGCTGGTTGTACTATAACGATGATTATTTGGAATTTCTTATACAAAAGGTGTGGAAGATAAATAAGCCTGTAGAGATCGTAGATTATGGATGCGGATTTGGATATTTGGGACTAAAGCTTCTTCCATTGCTACCAAATGGATCAACATATACTGGCATTGACAAAGGCATGGAATTAATAAAGCAAGCCAATGAAATATTTTCGAAACTCTCTTATAATGCTGAATTTATAGAGTGTGCTATTGAAAAAGTGGAATTAGAAAAGAAGTATGACATAGCAGTCAGTCATGCTTTTTTATTACATATGCCAAATCCAAAGAGTATTCTACAAAAGATGCTTGATTGTGTTCAGGATAATGGAATGGTTATCTGTTTTGAACCACATTGGATTGGTAATATGGCGAATTATTATCTAGACGGAATTGAACAAAGCGATGTCATCCGGTTAGGGATTCTACAGGAGTTATATGAGAGAGATCATAAGCGTACGGCTAAGGACGGAAATATAGGCATCCAAATACCGATCATGCTAACCCAGCTAGGCTTAAGAAATGTAGGGTGTAGGGTTAGCGATAAGGTGAACTTTCTTGATCAGAACATGGATACGGAAAGTAAAAACATGCTTTATAGTTCTTTGAAAGAAGAAGGCTTGGGACAAGAACCTAATGATATTTCAGAGGTACTCAAAAATTTATTGGCCAGAGGATTAAACGAAATGGAAGCTCAAAAACAATATGAAGCAGAAGCAACTTTTTCTAAAGAGTTCAGTGATAAATCTTGGTTAGTATATGCACCTAATATGAAGATTTCTTTTGGGACAGTTATAGGAAATTAGTGCAAATCATTATAATACCAATACAATCAAAGGGGAAGCGCTATGCACTCTAAAGAGAATTCCACGTATAGCCTGGCTATAGAATGTAAAGACACTCAGTATTTATTTGAAAATACGGAGAATAAAGAGTTAAATGCAATTGCATTACTTGAGAATGGATCATCCAATAGAGTTATTCAAAAAAGTAATTTTAAGTTTGTTGGTGAGATAGAAATAGATGCTGAAAGAAATAATCATTATAGAATTCATAAAAATTTTTAGCAAACCCCACTTTTGGGGTTCATGAATACAAATACGTTATTCTAACTAACGCAAATCTGAAAAGAGGGGTGTGGAAACGATGAATGAAAAGTCGCAGTTACTAGAGGAGTTCAAGGAATGGATATGTTTTGTTTCTGAGATTCGTGAAATGGATTGGCAAATAAAGATTGCCGAAGATAAATGGTCAGTTCACGATATCGTAAGTCATATACTGCTGTGGGATAAATACTTTTATGAAGCAGCCATACATCCGATATTAAACAATACGCCTTTGACATTAACACATATTGATTTTAATCAATTTAATCAGGATGCTGTTGAATATGGGAAAACAAAAACGAAGGAAGAATTAATTGAAATGACTATTCAGTACCGTAACATGATATTGCAGAGTATAGAGAGTATGGAAGATGATAAGTTTACTAAAGAATATGTTGACGGGAAGTTTACTGTAATATCTTATTTAAGAGATTTTATCTGGCATGATCAACATCATATAAAACAGATTGATGAGCTTAAAAGAAGAGCTATGTGAGTATATAGGCAGGTGAATAATATGAGAGATTATTGGAACAAAAGGTTTGCTGAAGAAGGAATGATTTGGGGTTGTGAACCAAGTCAAACTGTAACGCAAGCTATAGATTTGTTCAAAAAGAATAATGCACATCATATATTGGTTCCTGGTGCTGGATATGGGAGAAATACTAAGATGTTCTCTTCTTGTTTTCAGGTTGATGGAATTGAGATATCTAGTTCAGCTATAGATCTAGCAAAAGAATGGGATTTAAAAACGAATTTTATTCGAGAATCGGTGTTAGAGTTTCGTACAAGCAAAAGGTATGACGGCATATATTGTTATGATTTATTACATTTATTTTTGTTGGAAGACCGAAAAAACTGATACAGAATTGTGTGATGCATTTGAAGGGACAGGGAGTGATGTATTTTACGTGTTTTTCTGATCGCGATTTTAATAATGGCGTGGGTAGAAAAGTTGAGGAAGGAACATATGAATACAAGAAAGGGAAATATGCTCACTTCTTTACTGAAAAAAATTTAATTGAACATTTTAATGATTTGAATATATTAGAAACTGGTTCCATAAAAGAATATCTGACACATGCAGAAAAACAACAAGAATATGAATTAAGATATATAATTGTTCAAAATATTGGATAGCTATTTCGGGGAAGTAATTCAACAGACACATCCTAACAATTAACTGCCGCAAGTGGTAGCCGGACTGTTAGTCCTTAAACGCTAGGACATCGTGCATACAGATCGTTATATGTAATTGGAACCGAAGGGAATAAAAAAATGAGAATATCTATGTATAAACGTAATTTATTTATTGTTAGTTATATGTCAATTGGGTTATGTAATTTATAGATGAGATGAGGTGAACATATAATAAATATAGCAATGTGACGGCTATTCTTCGATGGGCTGAATTCGTATAATAAAAATATACGTTTCGGCTTTGCCCTTGATATCGTGATTTCTTCTGTATTCGTATCGAAAATCGATTATCTGTAAATATTTATACATAAACATGATGAGCAAAAACAAATAAGGGGGAGCTAACATGACAAATAGAGAGGAAATGAATCCTAAGGTTGATGTGTATTTAGGAAAAGTGAACAAATGGAAGGCGGAAATGGAGAAGTTGAGAGCAATCATGCTTGACTGCCAGCTAACTGAAGAACTGAAGTGGGGTAAACCTTGTTACATGTTTCAGAATAGTAACATAGCTATAATACAAGGCTTTAAAGAACACTGTGCGCTTATGTTTTTCAAAGGTGCTTTGTTAAAAGACCCCAATGGTATTCTAATCAAACCTGGGGAGGATACGCAGGCGGGGCGCCAAATTCGGTTCACAAATATTGAAGAAATTGTTGAGATGGAAACCATCTTGAAAACCTATATTATTGAAGCCATTGAAGTGGAAAAAGCCGGTTTGAAAGTGGATTTTAAAAAGAATACAGAACTTATTTTTCCTGAAGAATTTCAAGCTAAATTAGATGAAAATCCTGCTTTGAAAACTGCTTTTGCTGCATTGACGCCGGGACGACAAAGAGCATACATTATGCATTTTGCTGCGCCCAAACAATCTAAAACTCGGGAATCGAGGATTGAAAAATGTATGCAGGACATTCTCGCTGGAAAGGGATTAAATGATCGATAAATTCGATGAGAAATTAAATTGAAGGGAGATATTCATTTGGATATTTTTCCGTTGGAGATATCTGTACTATCTGCCGATGCACTTCGTGAGTACATTTCAAGGGAATATTTTTCTTATGGCTTACTTAAATGCCGGTTATTTTATAGAGGCATACATGACATATATAGAGTTAATGCAGACGAAAAAGAGTATTTCTTTAAGGTATACCGTCAAGGGATCAGAAGCATGGAAGAAATACAAGCAGAGGTAGATTTGCTCAATCACCTAAGATCATCAGACATTAAAATCACTACACCAGTTACAAGACATGATGGAAAATTTATTTCACAGTTCAACACTGCAAATGGGATAAGGTATGGAGTGCTATATACGTCTGTTGGAAAACATGAGTTTAATCAAATTGAGGAAACGGCTGAATTAAATGAGAGATTAGGTAGTTATATCGCTACAATTCATAATGCTTGGGACAAATGTGAGCTTGGAAAAAAACGATGGAATCTAGATGCTGCCTCATTTATAGATAATTCTATGGATGCTATCAGACAGTTCTCAACCATTCATGATTTTGACCTGCATTTTTTAGAGGAAGTTGCAAAGAATGTGAGCGATAAACTAGAGTGTTTAACTGTTGAAAGACCGCAATATGGTATATGTCACGGCGACATATATAGTGGGAATATCCGAGTTGACGCTAACAGCAATCCTATCCTTTTTGATTTTGATTTCTGTGGAAATGGATGGAGAGCATATGACATATCTATGTATGCTTTCCCATTTGGCATGGGATGTGACGAAACGAAATTAAAAAAGAGAGAAGAACGAAAATATCAATTCTTAAATGGATATAACAAGGTTAGAGCTATGAGCCAAAGTGAAGTAGATTCTATTGCCCTCTTTATTCCCTTCAGAAGAATTTTTAATATTGGCACTCTATACATTTCTTATCTTCCAAATACTTGGGGAGACTCTGCTGTCATCAGAAATGTAGATGAAGATATTAAACTGCTTCAAAAGTGGTTGGAATTAAACCCTATATTTTAATTAGTATGAAAAGCTAATGATAACTATATTCCGAAATCAACCTAGAGATCCTTTACATAAATAAAGCAAACCCACTGCCATGAGTCTAACCGCTTAAGGCAGTGGGTTTGTCTTTAAAACCTTTATATCCGTTAAAAACGGATTATTCCTCCCCGGTCGCCACCGGATTTTCCTCATAGCTGATCCAATCGCTCCAGCTTCCTGGATAGAGTCTCACATTACTAAATCCTGCCTCATTCAAGGCCAGAACATTCGGGCAGGCGGATACGCCTGATCCGCAATATACGATGATCTCAGCGTCCTGATCAAGATCAGAGAAATGCTGTTTCAACTGCTCTGCATTTTTAAATGCACCCTTTTCGTCCAAGACCTCTTTCCAGAAGAAATTCACTGCACCGGGGATATGCCCCGCTGCTTGATCTATAGGCTCTTCCAGTCCCAGGTAGCGTGGCCGCTCTCTGGAGTCGATCAATATAGGTGAAAACCCGATATAGGAGCCAACAGGAACAGAAGCTTCGGATATACGTTGTACTTCTTTCATACTTGTGAGCATTTGTGGCTGAATATTTGCCACAAAGGTCGAGGGAATGCGAATCGGCTGGTCTGCCGTAACGGGGAATTTTGCTTCCTTCCAAGCGCTGTAGCTTTCTTCCAGCACGTATACCTGCTCATGACCAAGGTAGCGCAGCAGCCACCAGAAGCGGGAGGCCATCATCCCCCCTTGGTCATCATAAGCGACGATGCGTGAACCTGCATTGATCCCGGCACGGCTCAGACGTGCAGCAAGTGTATCTACATCAGGTAGTGGATGGCGACCACCATGCTCGCCTAGAGGAGCGGTAAGGTCTTCTTCCAAATCGAAGTGAATCGCCCCAGGAATGTGGTCTTCATTAAATTCGGTCCGTCCAGCCCCGGCTTGTCCGAGCACGGAACGGCAGTCGGCAATGATTATGTCGGGTTCATACAATCGGGCCAACAGCCAGCGCTTAGATACGATGGATTTCATAGAGGATTCCGCCTTCCTTTTTTTTAACAGTAAATTTAATCCATTGAGTATGGTTTATGAAAATGGGGTAATAAGCTAAGAGCTAACCTTCAGGGGGGGCTCATTGTCAGGCATTTCACTTTGGTGGACAACTTGCTTTTTAAAATCCGTTCCGTATCGGATGAAAACCCATACTCCAAACAGAATGAAAAAGCCTGCACCAAACTGCAAGGCAGACAGCCTTTCCCCGAGCAGCACCCATGCCAGCAGGGAAGAAATAACAGGCTCACCGAGTACCGCCATCGACACCGCGGTGGCGTTTATGTATTTGAGAAGCCAGTTAAACAGGTAATGTCCGAACAGCGTAGGCACTATGGCAAGCAGCAGGAACAGCCCCCATTCCCGTGGCGCATATCCAGTAAAAGGTATAGCATTGACCACATTATACAGCGCAAGCGATGTGGCTGCGATGATAAAAACCCAAAAGTTATAGACAAAAGCGCTCAAATGCTCGCGTAGATGCTTGCCCATTAGCATGTGGATGGACACGGCGATCATGCCCAAGAAGGACAGTGCATCTCCGAGCAGAGCTTGTCCTGAGACATGAAAATCCCCTGCGCCGATGGCCAGTGAGCCGACAAAGGCCATACCCATTCCGAAGAGCATAGCGCGATTCGTGCCTGTCCGGAAAAACAAAAAAGAACCGAGCATGACAAGGATCGGTTCCAATGTCATAATAACGGTAGAGCTTGCAACGGTGGTCAGTCGCAGCGAGCCCATCCACAGCAAGAAATGCAGCCCTAGCGCGATTCCGGACCAGAGGATCAGCATCCACTGCTTGCGAGTGAGGCTGAATAGCTCGGTGCGGTATTTCCAGACCAATGGCAGCATCAGAAGATTGGTCAGGTACAGACGGTACATAGCGATGACGGACACCTCGGCTTCAGACCATCTGACGAATATCGAGGAGAACGAAATAGCGATAATACCTATGATGTACAATAATTCAAAGGAAAACGACGGTTTGTGTGCTTGATTCATGTGGCAGCTCCATCCGTATGAAAGAAAATAAATACGTTAAAATTCTTTCTAACGGTATCTCGAAAATGAGGTTTAATATAGCTCATTATACCGTACCTGGCATTCCCATGGTATTAGGATTTTGCAAAATACTGAGAATATAATCAACGGGAGCGAGAGGGAGGATTTTAAGTGAGATGCTGCATAGAACTTTTGCTGCACAAGCTCGTCTAACATAGTGGAGGTGGATTTTATGAAGAAACATAACACATTTTCAATCATACTACTGACTGTCGTGGCAGTGCTGGCTCTATCAGCCTGTGGTACGAAAACGCAAACCAATAACAATGCACCTTCAGGGGCAGACCAACCGCAAACGCAACAGCCGCAAGTCGCACCAGAGCCGGTTGCTGAACCGCAGGTTAAAAAAGGCACAGGCGTATACAACGGAGCTGCTGACCCACATACGGTAGAGATTGAAACCAACGGCGAAGCCCAATCCTTCCAATTAGGGGAGGGGATGGATACGGTAATAGCTGGACTTAAAGAAGGTGATCCAGTAGCGTTTGAATATAACGAAAAAACAGTAGAGGGCGACGCGACAGCGAAGCAACTGACTTTAACGAAAATACAAAAGACAGAGGCTGCAACAGATGGTAATCAAAACGGAAGTTCTGGTCAGCAAGTAGGCGGGGAACGCGCGAAAACTCAAACTTTTGAGCTTACTCTTGAAGGGAAAAAGGAAAAGCAGACAGCAACCTTGGCAAAGGGAGAGGGATATTCGCTGTATGTGTTTGATCCGATGTCCCTGTTCCCAGATCAAAACCGTGTCGCCTTAGCGGTGGATGATAACTACTATGCCGAAATTACGAAGTTGCCCTCCAACTTTAATTTAGATGAGCTTCAAAAAGAAGGCGAGAAGGACTTGACTTCCATTGGCAAGGTGCAAAAGCTGGACAAAGCAGACGTGCCTAAAGCGCTGACCAGCAGCCGTCTGTTCTTGCAAGCGAACGATTCGAAGATTACACGACAATATATTGTTGTAGAAAATACTACGGGCGCTTTCAGCGTCAAAGTGAACATTCCACAAGGGGAGCCTGCTGAAGGATTCGAATCCTTCATATATACATCGCTGGAGAGCCTGCAAGCTAATAAATAATCCTGATGTAAAGTCAGATGGATGCTGGCTTATAATTATGAATTTAAGGCAGTTAAACTGCTGAAATTTGTTGTTTCAGGTACTAGGTTAGCGCTTCGAGGGTCTAATCTGTAATTGCGAGACCTGCACTTTTGTGCTATAAAGGATGAGAGAATAAGATCATTCCGGCTTGCGAAGTCGTATGAAGCGATGAAGGAGTTGTTAGATTTAATATGTCCATCGAAATGAATACACAAGAAGTCATCAACGTGATTAAAAACAGCAAGAAAAAGACGCCTGTTAAAGTATATGTAAAAGGGGCTTTGGCTTCCGCATCTTTTGGCGAGAACGTTCAAGCTTTTATTTCTGGAGACAGCGGTGTGGTATTTGGTGATTGGGCCGATATCAAGCCGGTACTGGATAGCGCAAACGCTAAAGAAGAAGATTATGTGGTGGAAAATGACCGCCGTAACTCCGCTGTTCCTATGCTGGATTTGAAAGGCATTAATGCACGCATTGAGCCAGGCGCCTATATCCGTGATATGGTAGGCATCGGTAACAACGCAGTCATTATGATGGGTGCAGTAATTAACATTGGCGTTACGATTGGTGAAGGCACTATGATTGATATGAATGCTGTACTTGGCGGTCGTGTTAAAGTAGGCAACATGTGCCACATCGGTGCAGGCGTTGTCCTTGCAGGTGTCATTGAGCCACCTTCCGCACAGCCCGTTATCGTAGAAGACGAAGTATTGATCGGTGCGAACTCGGTTGTACTGGAAGGCGTACGCATTGGTAAAGGTGCAGTTGTCGCAGCCGGAGCGGTTGTAACTGAAGATGTGCCTCCATACTCTGTAGTAGCGGGTACACCTGCACGTGTAATCAAACAAGTCGATGACAAGACCAAATCCAAAACTGAGATTTTGAAAGAACTGCGCGTTTTGTAAGAAGGCAAAGTTTTTTATGTACCAAAGGTGAACGATTCCTTGTCAGGAGCATGATGCACTGACAGCATAACTTAGGGACGAAGCACAACGGACAAGGCTCGGCGGCTGCGCCGGGCTTTTGTCCTTTTGTTCTTTTGCCAGGTAAGAGCTGATGAGCTATAAAGAGGAGGCGTAGCAGCAAAATGAGTACAGCCAATTATCGTTCTTTTGTTCAAATACGAAGGGATCTGCATCAAATTCCCGAACTAGGGTTTGAGGAATATAAAACACAACGATACTTGCTGAACTACTTGGAAACGCTCCCTCAGGAGCGGCTGGAGATTCGTACATGGCGTACGGGCGTGTTAGTATTCATTCATGGAACGGCTCCTAAGCGCCGCTATGGATATCGTTGTGATATGGATGGTTTACCCATCGAGGAAGAGACGGGTTACGATTTCCGTTCGACTCATCCTGGCTACATGCATGCTTGTGGACACGACTTACATATGACGATTGGATTGGGAATTGTGACTCACTTTGCGAGCCATCCGATGAAGGATGATCTGGTCGTGTTGTTTCAACCTGCGGAGGAAGGACCTGGTGGAGCCTTGCCTATGCGGGACAGCACGGAGCTGGCCGACTGGATGCCGGATGAAATTGTCGCATTGCATGTTGCACCAGAATATCCTGTAGGCACAATTGCTACTCGCCCGGGTATCCTGTTTGCCAATACGTCAGAGCTTTTCATCGATCTCAAGGGTACGGGGGGACATGCTGCTTATCCACACAAGGCGAATGATATGGTAGTAGCTGCTTGCCAGCTGGTAGGGCAATTACAGACGGTGGTAGCCCGTAACGTGAACCCACTGGATGCCGCAGTCATTACCGTTGGCAAGGTTAGTGGAGGCACGAAGCAAAATATCATCGCGGAAACCGCTCGTTTGGAAGGTACAATCCGTACGCTGTCTGCCGATACGATGACGCTGGTTAAATCACGGATTGAGGCGCTGGTGCGCGGTGTGGAAGCTGGGTTTGAATGTCAAGCGGAGATTCATTATGGCTCCAATTATTTGCAAGTGTACAATGAAGCCAAGGTGACTGAGGAATTCATGAACTGGGTCAGTAACCGGCAGGATGTGCAGCTCGTTGAATGCGGAGAAGCGATGACGGGAGAGGATTTCGGGTATTTCCTGGAGCGAATTCCCGGTCTGATGTTCTGGCTTGGGGTGGATACGCCTTATGGCTTGCACCATGCCAAGCTGGAGCCTGCGGAGGAAGCCATCGAGGTGGCCATCCGTGTGTTGACAGACTATTTTACATGGAAGTCTCAAGGGTGAATGATACAGCCTGAATAATTATGTTTAATGAAGAGAATGTAATGGAATGAAGTCGAATTTTTGAAGGAGGGTGTTATGGGAGAGCAAACCATCATCCGATTTGAGCGGGTGACCAAACAATATGACAACGATCCCCCAGTGCTGGCGGATGTCAGCTTTGAGATTGAGCGTGGTAAATTTTATACACTGCTGGGCCCTTCCGGTTGTGGCAAAACGACAATTTTGCGTATGATTGCAGGTTTTGCAGAGCCGACAGAAGGCTCTATTTATTTGAATGATAAACTCATTAATCGTGTTCCGGCCAATGAGCGGCAGGTCAATACGGTTTTTCAGGATTATGCGCTATTTCCACATCTGAACGTGTTTGAAAATGTAGCCTTTGGTCTGCGAATCAAAAAGATGAACAAAAAGGACATTCAGGAAAAGGTGACACAGGCGTTGTCCTTTGTCAATCTGGAAGGCTACGGTGAACGGGAAATTTCCGAGATGTCCGGGGGGCAGCGTCAGCGTGTAGCGATTGCACGGGCTATCGTCAATGAGCCTGATGTTCTTTTACTGGATGAACCTTTGTCGGCACTGGATTTAAAGCTGCGGACAGAAATGCAGTATATTTTGCGTGAAATGCAGCAGCGCCTGGGAATCACTTTTATATTCGTTACGCATGATCAGGAGGAAGCGCTGGCCATGTCAGACGAAATTTTTGTCATGAACAAAGGCAAGATCGAGCAGAGCGGTACCCCAAATGATATCTATGATGAGCCGATTAATCGGTTTGTTGCTGATTTTATCGGCGAATCGAATATAGTTCCTGGACGTATGATCGCGGATTATCAAGTGGAATTCAATGGTCGACAGTTTGAATGTGTCGATGGAGGATTGCGTCCGGACGAACCGATTGAAATTGTGATCCGGCCCGAGGATTTGGAGATTACGAGTGTTGCTGAAGGCAAGCTGCGGGTAAAGGTGGATACTCAATTGTTCCGTGGTGTTCACTATGAAATAAGCTGCTATGATGATTCAGGACAGGAATGGCTCGTGCATTCTACCAAAAAGGCGGAGCTGGGAAGTGAAATCGGCCTGAAATTTGACCCGGAAGCCATTCATGTCATGCGCTTTGGGGAGACAGAGGAAGAATTTGATCGACGTCTGGAAGCCTATGAAGAGGTGGATCAGCATGTCCGGTAATACAAGAGCAGCGTATCTGCTGCCTTACTATTTATGGATTGTGCTGTTCGTGGCGGCGCCAGTTGTCCTTGTATTTTACTATTCACTGTTTGATGTGGATGGTCATCTCACATTCAGCAACTACGCTCAGTTTCTGACACCTGTTTACTTAAGCATGACGCTTAGCTCGTTTTGGTATGCATTTCTGATTACGGTATGTTCACTGCTCGTGGCGTATCCAGCGGCATATTTACTTACTCGCACCAAGCATAAGCAGCTGTGGCTGTTGCTCATTATTTTGCCTACTTGGATTAACTTGTTGCTCAAAACGTATGCCTTTATTGGCATTTTCGGAACCTATGGTCCGGTGAACGCGGTGCTAGGAATGGTTGGGTTGGGTGGTCAGCAAATATTGTTTACCAGCTCCAGCTTTGTGTTTGTATCTGTGTATATTTTTGTGCCTTTTATGATTTTGCCCATCTATAATGCGTTGGAGGGTTTGAATCCTTCACTGCTGGACGCAGCCCGTGATTTGGGAGCCTCCAAATGGACCGCGTTTCGCAGGGTTATTTTCCCGTTAACACTTTCGGGTGTGCGATCCGGCTGTATGGCTGTGTTTATTCCAGCGCTGTCGCTGTTTATGATTACCCGTCTGATTGCGGGTAACCGTGTGATTACGCTGGGAACGGCGATAGAGCAGCATTTTCTGGTTACTCAGGACTGGGGTATGGGCTCTACAGTTGCTGTGTTCCTGATTTTGGCGATGGCGATCATTATGCTGCTCACCTCGCGAACGAAACGGAGGGTGCGGCATGGCAAATAAAAACCGATTCGGAAATATTTATTTGGTGATTGTTTTTCTCGTGTTGTATGCACCTATCTTGTATTTGATGTACTATTCCTTCAACAGCGGCGGGACCATGCACGAGTTTGAGGGCTTTACACTTCAATATTACAAAGAGGTGTTCGCAGACACCCGTTTGATCATTATTGTCATTAACACTTTGGTGATTGCTTTGCTGTCGTCTGCATTGGCTACGATAATTGGGATCATGGGGGCACTGGCTATTCATCAGATGCAGAACCGTCGAGTCAAAAATACGCTGCTGTCGCTCAACAATGTATTAATCGTGAACCCGGACGTCATTATCGGCGCTTCCTTCCTCATTTTGTTCACGATGGTTGGGATTAAGCTGGGTTTTTACTCTGTTTTGTTATCCCATATTGCGTTTAGTGTGCCGATTGCGGTCATTATGATTTTGCCACGCCTTCAGGAAATGAGTCCATCTCTGGTCGATGCCGCGCGTGATTTGGGTGCCAGCCGGCTGGATGTGCTAACCAAGGTGATTTTGCCCTTTATTAAGCCAGGAATTTATGCAGGCTTTTTTATGGCGTTAACGTACTCGCTGGATGATTTTGCGGTGACCTTTTTTGTGACTGGCAGTGGCTATTCGACCTTATCAGTGGAAATATACTCACGTGCCCGTCAAGGGGTTTCCTTGTCCATCAATGCGCTGTCCACGCTCATATTCCTGTTTACTGTGCTGCTGGTGGTGGGCTATTACTTTATTATGCGCAAGGCGAATCGTAATGGTAAAAAAGAGCCTGCGGCGGAAATGGGGGTGCCTAGATGAAGTCGCTTGTGCGCGTGTTTCTGTCCATTTTCATTATCTCGTTTGGCCTGATGGGCGTGGCAGCCTGGCTGAACTCCAGCCAAGGCTACTCCGGTGGTAACACACTGACGGTGTACAACTGGGGAGACTACATTGATCCTGAGCTGCTGGAACGGTTTCAGAAGGAGACGGGCATTACCGTCATTTATCAAACATTTGATTCCAATGAAGCGATGCTGACGAAAATCGAGCAGGGGGGAACTTCATTTGATGTAGCGGTTCCCTCGGAATATGCGTTGGCTAAAATGAAGCAGGAGCATCTGTTGCTCCCATTGGACCACAGCAAACTGCCGAATTTGAAGCATGTAGATGCTCATTATCTAAACCTTTCGTTTGATCCGAATAACCAATATTCGGTTCCGTATTTTTGGGGTACAGTCGGGATTGTATTTAACCCGGAGCTGACGAAAGGCATTGATTTTCATAGCTGGGATGGCCTATGGGATCCGAAGCTGCGTAATAACCTGTTGCTAGTTGATGGAGCTAGGGAGATTATGGGCATGTCGCTGAACAGTCTCCACTATTCCTTGAATGATACGAACCAGGCGCATTTGCAGCAAGCTTTGACGAAGCTGGAGAAGCTAGCACCCAATGTCAAGGCAGTGGTTGGCGATGAGATTAAAATGCTGCTGGCCAACGAGGAAGCTGCTGCTGGAGTTGTATGGTCCGGTGATGCTTCCGAAATCATGGATCAGAATGATAAGCTGGATTACGTCGTGCCAGATGAAGGATCCAACCTGTGGTTCGATAATATAGTTATTCCAAAAACGGCCACCCATGTGGACGCGGCTCATAAATTTATCAATTTTATGATGCAGCCCGATGTAGCCGCTCAAAATGCCGAGTTTGTAGGTTACTCCACGCCAAACAAGGATGCAAAGAAATTGCTGCCTGAAGATATCTCAGGCGATGAGCGGTTCTATCCTCCATCTGAAATTACAGATAAGCTGGAAGTATACAACAATCTGGGTAAGCGAATGCTCGCTCACTATAATGAATTGTTCCTGCAATTCAAAATGCATTTAAAGTAGGGGAGTGGCGTTGTGGATCAGGGAATGGTGCTTTAGAGGCCGCTGCGGAGGCGGATGGTGCTTACCATCGCTGTTAAATTCCAATTTTTATGATTGAATATGTAAAGGTGAAAATCGGAATTTAAAGGCGACCGCTTCGCTTGTCCAGCACCATTCCGCCCCCTCCGCTGCGCCGTGCTTAAAGCCACGTACCTATGAATCCCCCACGCCGACGGTGAGGGAGTAGGGGAAGAGTGAAAAGGCCCTTGAACCACCAACGTAGGTGGTTCAAGGGCCTTTTTTGTGTACTCACCGCGCGAAGCGGTAAGTAATGTCTTTAACCCTACCACTTCACATACCTTAGAAAATTGTGGGACTTTAAGGCGGGCAGCGAGCGAAGCGGGCCAATTGAATCTGGAGAAGCGGCAGCGTTCGCCTTTGCTGAGGGATTCTTACCTATAAATGTTTTATACAATTAAAGAATCCCCAGCAACAGCGATCGGAAGATCAAATGGACTGCGTAGCGCCTCTAACCACCTTAACTCCCTACAACCCTCTAACAAACCTCTCTATTTTATCCAACCCTTGCTCCAGTACATCCTGTCCGTAGGCGTAAGATAAGCGAATGTAGCCTTCCCCATAGGAAGAAAAGGCATCTCCCGGCACGACAGCCACTCCTTGCTCTTCCAGCAGCTTTAAGGTGAAGTCCATCGAGCTTAATCCAAAATGGGCGATGGAAGGGAAAAGATAAAAGGCTCCTTCGGGCTTCTCCAGTGGAATTCCCATATCAGTCAGTCTTCCGTGTACATAGTCGCGACGTCGGCGGTACTCATCGCGCATCGGAAGTGCATCATCCACCCCAGCGGTCAGGGCTTCTAGTGCTGCATATTGGCTAATTGAGCTAGCACAGGTCACGTTGTATTGATGCACTTTGACCATGTGCTGTGTGATTTCAGCAGGTGCAAGTGTAAAACCAATGCGCCATCCTGTCATGGAATGTGATTTGGACAGACCGTTAATGACGACTGTACGCTCCCGCATACCTGGAAGAACTGCAATAGATACGTGCGGTGTATCGTAAATCAGTTCACTGTATATTTCATCCGAGATGATAAACAAATCGCGTTCCTTGAGCAAATCTGCGACGGCTTCCAGCTCTTCGCGGCTCATTACTCGTCCGGTTGGATTCGAAGGATACCCGAGAATGACTGCTTTTGTCCGCTCAGTCAGATAAGGCTCTAGTACCTCGGCCGTTAGCTTGAAGCCGCTGTTGCGGGTGTCAGCCAACACTGGAATGCCACCTGACAAACGGATCAATGGCTCATATCCTGGGTAGATCGGCACAGGTAGAATGACTTCGTCTCCGGGTGACAAAATCGTGCGCAGGGTAATATCCAGCGCTTCACTGGCTCCGTTCGTCACGATAACCTCATCCTGTCCTCGGTAATTCAGGCCGTATTTGCGATCTACAAACGCTGCTGCGGCTTCGCGTAATTCCGGTAGTCCCGGATTAGGTGTATACGTGGTCCGACCTTCATCAATCGCCCGATGGGCAGCCTCCATAATATGTGCAGGGGTGGGGAAATCTGGCTGCCCAATCGTTAATGACAGAGTTCCGGGTAATGCGGCAACTTTATTGGCGATTTTGCGGATGCCGCTGATTTGAATATTTTTAACCTGATCGTTAAGCAAATGCTCCATAGTGTGTAATGCCACCTTTTTCTGTATTAGAACAAGTTTACAATAATATGATCTGATTTTGCTACGGCAAGAAGAATTCATTTTTACATAATTCAGGTACTAAATTGGCTAATTTGTGGTATCTTAAATATAGGGTATGTTTGTAAGCGTAATCATAAGGAAAATGGGGAGTGATCAAAGCCAATTGACTTAACGATCACAGAACTAGATAAATGTCAGCTTGATTGACTTTGTGAGATAGTTAAGTTATCTTTTGTGGAGAAGTAGTATGATAAAGTAGAATGAATAGAATGAAGAGGTGAAATGTCGTGGGAGTAACAGCTAAACAAATTTTTGTGAATTTACCAGTTAAAAACTTGCAACACTCCATTGATTTTTTCACTACCATCGGATTTGAATTCAACGCTCAGTTCACAGATGAACATGCAACCTGCATGGTTGTTAGTGAACATATTTTTGTCATGCTGTTGGTTGAAGAACGTTTTAAAACGTTCACTTCAAAGGAAATTTCAGATGCCACGAAAAGCACAGAAGCGATTGTTGCCCTATCGGTGGAGAGCCGAGAAAAGGTGGATGAGATCGTTCACAAAGCTTTGAAAGCAGGCGGCAAACCCTCAAATGAGCCTCAAGATCATGGTTTTATGTATGGCTGGAGTTTTCAGGATTTGGATGGTCATCTATGGGAGTTCTTTTATATGGCAGAGCAGTCATAGAAGTAAGGATGATTAAGCAAACGAAGTATCATGGAAAGTAATCTATCCTAAAAAGATAGTTTACTTTCTTTCTTGCATGTGATTGAACTCATCAGGAGGAATTACAATGTCTAACGAAGTGAGAATATACTCTGTTCAAGTGCTCAGCGAAGTATTGTCAGATTCACTAAGCCGACTGTTGATCGACGTGGTTGCTGATGGTGCATCTATAGGTTTCTTACCGCCACTGAGGTATCAGGAGGCAGCAGCTTATTGGAACAGTGTGCTTGAGGACGGTGTAGTTCTGTGGATTGCCGAGAAGGACGGAATACCTGTGGGGACGGTTCAGCTTCAGTTGGCTCAAAAAGCGAACGCTACACATCGTGCAGAAATTGCAAAGCTTATGGTGCATCCGTCCGGACGCAGGCTTGGGATCGCACGACAGTTAATGAAGGCAGCCGAAGAAGAGGCAGTGCGTCAGAACAGAACCCTACTGGTGCTGGATACGCGTGTTGGAGATCCTTCTAATAGATTATATGAGTCGATCGGGTTTGTGGAAGCTGGTGTTATTCCGAACTACGCTCAATCAGCCGATGGTCAGCTGCACGCCACTCGATATTATTATAAGCCATTAAATCCGTATTCCAGTCATAGCTGAGCATTTGCCGAATAACCGTGGTATTTGCGGGAAATCATAACTTGTCATTGGATTACATAACCTTTTTCCGCGTTTATTCGACTGGTAAAGCACGGGAATCGGAACGTATAATGAAGAGGAAATCAGAAAAGGTTTTTTTATGTCATTTGACTGTACTGAATTGAAGAACGTAGCAAACACAGCGGAGGAATCAAAGAATATGAGGCTGGAGCATGATTTTTTAGGAACCAAGGAAGTGCCGTCAGATGCTTATTACGGTGTACAAACTCTAAGAGCAAAAGAAAATTTTCCAATTACAGGCCAACGATTGCATCCTGAGTTGATTAAAGCCATGGCGATCGTAAAAAAGGGAGCAGCGACGGTAAACATGGAACTAACCCGTTTACATCGCCCCAAAGCAGAGGCCATTATTCAGGCTGCTGACGAGATTATTCAAGGACAGTTGCATGATCATTTTATCGTCGATCCGATTCAGGGCGGCGCAGGCACGTCCATTAATATGAATACAAATGAAGTGATTGCAAACAGGGCGCTGGAGCTGATCGGTAAGCAGCGAGGAGACTATCAGGAGATCAGTCCTAATAATCACGTTAATATGGCGCAATCGACGAACGATGCTTTTCCTACGGCCGTACATTTGGCTGTATTAAGTATGATTGATAAGCTGTTAGTCACCATGAGTGAGCTTCAGGAAGCTTTTTCCCGCAAGGCCACTGAGTTTGATAGTGTGATCAAAATGGGTAGAACCCACTTGCAGGATGCAGTGCCGATCCGATTAGGGCAGGAGTTTCAGGCTTATGCTCGTGTGCTGGGCCGTGATATCGGACGCGTTCGTGCAACCAAAGATCACCTGCTAACCATTAATATGGGTGCAACTGCAGTGGGTACCGGCCTGAATGCAGACCGTCGTTATATTCAGCGTGTCGCTGAGGTACTGGCTGAGGTTAGTGGCTTTCCTGTGGAAGCAGACGAAAACCTCGTAGATGCCACACAAAATACGGATGCCTATACTGAAGTGTCCGCTGCCTTGAAAATTTGTATGATGAATATGTCCAAGGTGGCCAATGACATCCGTTTGATGGCTTCTGGACCACGCGCTGGTCTGGGAGAACTGAGTCTGCCTGCTCGTCAACCAGGATCATCCATTATGCCGGGCAAGGTAAATCCAGTGATGTGTGAAGTCATTAATCAAATTGCCTTTCAGGTCATTGGTAATGATCATACAATCTGCTTGGCTTCGGAGGCAGGCCAACTGGAGCTGAACGTGATGGAGCCTGTACTTGTCTACAATTTGCTGCAATCGCTGGAAATTATGAAGCAGGGCTTCCACGTTTTCCGTGTTCATTGTGTGGAAGGAATTGAAGCAAATGTGGAGCGGTGCCGTGAATATGTGGAGAACAGTGTAGGTATTATTACAGCGCTCAATCCGCACCTCGGATATGAGGTCGTATCACGCATTGCCCGCGAAGCAATTACGACTGGCAAATCGGTACGTGAGCTGTGTCTGTTATATAATGTACTGACTGAGGAAGAATTGGACATTATATTGGACCCGTACCAAATGACTCAGCCTGGTATTGCCGGAGAATCTTTGCTGAATCGTGAATAATATTGCGGAGTTTAGAATGTAGGCAACTTTGAGATAAAATGAAGGCAGCCCCGTCGAATTCGGCGGGGTTGCTTTTGTGTAAAACCGTGTCAGTGTGATAGGTAGTAACGGTAACCCTACTAAGGAATATACCGCTTGCATGCCTGCTGTAGAAAAGGGGAAGAGGAATGCTGCTGGAGCAATTATCGGCGTATAAGGAATTAGGAATAGGACTTATTGTATTACTATTACTGCTTGTGCTCATCATCAGGGGAATGATACGTGGTCGTCGGAATCGGATTTTACGTGATCTGGACCCGCGTAAAATCGGAATTCAGGATATAGATCGTATGGAGGATGGCTCGGAATTTGAGTTTTATTTGCAGCGGTTGTTATCCGCACTTGGCTATAAGGACATTTATAAAACAACCAGCAGCCGGGATTTTGGAGCGGATCTGGTATTTACAGACCGTGAAGGCGCCAGAGTCGTAATTCAAGCCAAGCGTTATGCTGTACAACATCCGGTGGGGTTGGGTGCGGTGCAGGAAATTTACACCTCTATGCGTTATTATGCAGCCGACAAGTCCATCGTTATCACCTCCGGTCGTTATACAGAATCCTGTAAAACACTTGCTGCTGTCAACGGGGTTAAATTATTGGACCGCAATGATTTGGAAGACATGATTGATTTGTTCAAGTCAAAGCGCCGCGAGGAGGTTATGGATGTAATAGAAAGTAGGGCAGAGGTGATCGCTTCCAAATGGAGTGAAAAATAATTATAAAAGGGACTGAACTACTGGCGGCAAGCTTGAAGCCTAGTAATCAGTCCCTTTTATTATTGAATATGATGCTGCTCTTATACCGCTATCATCAGATGCCTGTCCAGACATCCTTGGCATAGCGTTTATCCTGTTGGAGCTGCTCCAACCATTGCTGCGCTTCTTCTTTACTAGTATGGTGTACATCCGCATAGGCCGCACAGAGCGTGTCTTCAACGTCGGGGGCCATCCGGCTACCGTCGCCGCATACATACAGATGCGCTCCTTCATCAAGCAAGTGAATCAGAGTGTCTGCATCTTCATTCATGACATGCTGTACATACCTTTTGGGTTGACCAGGCAGACGTGAAAAGGCTGTATGAACCGTAACGATTCCTTCCTGCTCCCAGGCCTCCAGCTCTTGCTTGTATAGATAATCGAGCTTTGGATCACGGCAGCCATAGTATAGATGCGCCTCGCCGAGCTGTTCTCCTCTCTCCTTAAGCACATGGCGTGTTTGGAGAAATCCGCGGAATGGAGCAATACCAGTCCCTGGACCGACCATGATCACAGGCACGGTCGGGTCTTCCGGCAAACGGAAGCCAGACTGAGGCTTTCGCACAAAAATGACAACCGGATCATCTGGTTGGAGCTGTGCTAAATAATTGGAGGCGATACCGAGATATTCGCCCTTTCCGCTACGGGCTGGTCCACGCACGACGCTCACGGTTATACTCGCTGAATTCTCCGACTCAAGCGGAGAACTGGAGATGGAGTAGTATCTAGGCTTGAGTGGTGGTAACAGCGAGATGAAGTTTTCAAATGGCAGCTCGCAGGCTGGATACTTCTCCAGAATATCCAGCATCGTGACGCGCTTCTTTCGTATCTCTTGATCGAAAGTAGTATCCTCGAGCAAAGCTTCGATTTCTTTCTTATGCGGTGGACACACTGTAAAGGATGCCAGTTGCCTTAGCTGGGCTCTGGTTGCCGATTCTTGCAGTTCCACACTGAGAGTGAGCAAATCTCCTACGCTGACAGGCCGATCCAAGGGGAGATGCGCCGCATCCCGGTCACTGCCTTTTAATACAATGTAGTCCTGATCCTGTAACTTAAAGCGTTGCATCACCCTATTAACCAGCGAAGCAGGATTACGCGGCAAAACACCAAGATGATCACCCTCGCGATAGGACAATCCGGTTGGTAATTGGATCTCCAGATGTCGTGTACTGCGTTCACTTTCAGCAGCGTGCAGTTCACGATTCGCGGTAACAACGGCAGTAGCTGCCTCATAGTTGGCCGCCAGCGGAGCGCTTAGTACATCGCTTACAAACTCTATGCTCAGACTGCTGGTGTCCTGCGGTTCTGTATCACTGTGCTCTATTCCGAAGGCATTTAGCAATTCCGGCCATAAGCCATGGTTCCAGTCTTCCCAATCCTTCTCGAAGTCACCACTGGCGTCGCCTTCACCCCGGTCATACAGTCGCTCTGCCCCTTTGGCAGCCATTAGCTCATCAATCATCCTTGGAATGCGTTGATACGTGCTGGCCCAATTCCGGTCACCGCAACCAAAGACAGCATACCTTATGCCTGCCAATTGTCCCTCGTCTACCTGCTTCAACCATTCTACGAAGGCATCTGCATTATCTGGCGGATGCCCGTTATAAGATGCGGTCGTAATAAGTACCACACCTTCTTTAGGCAAATGGTCCACACGATCATTTAGAGTTGCAATGCTACTGTTGAAACCCCAATTCCGGCCTAAATCGGCTAGTTCACCTGCAAGTCCCTCAGCTGTACCCAGATTCGAGCCGTACAAAGATAGCAAAGAAGTATCATGCTTTTCGGCATGGCGGGCTGCAACTTTTTGTTCCTCTTTTTCATGAAGTTCTTGAGCGGCACCTGGCAGCATGACGGCAGTCTGTGTACTGCGTGGCCGTACTTGAATGGTGAAGCCTTCCGGCTTGAGCGTGAGCGTTTCTTTGACTTTCAACTCATAATGAGTATGGTCAATCAGCTCAAAATGTTTCAGTACCATACCCAGCACAAGAGTGGCCTCCTGTAAGGCAAACTGTTGTCCGATACAGGCCCGTTGACCGTTGCCAAACGGTTTGTAGGCATCTTGCGGAATGGCGGATGGGTCCTCAAAGCGTTCGGGTCTAAATTCCTCAACATCTTCGCCCCAAGCCTCGGTATCACGGTGAAGTTTGGGAATAAGTACATTGACACTGTCGCCTTTTTTAAGCGGATAGGTTCCGTCGAGCAGCGTATCTTCTTTGGCGAAGAGAGAAAAGGCGGGAGCTGTTGGCCATAGCCGCAGGGCTTCATTCAGTATCATCCTTATGTACTTGAGTTCACGCACCTGAGTATAGGAAGGCAGCGAATCGGTGAGCACGCGATCTACTTCTTCATAGGCTTTGGTTAGTGTTCGTGGATTTTTAAGCAAATAGTAAATGGCAAAGGATAAAAGTCCACTGGTCGTTTCATGACCGGCGATGAGAAAGGTAATGATCTGATAGCGGATATTTTCATCATCCAGCGTTTCACCTGTTTCCGGGTCCTTGCCTTCCAGCATACGTGCCAGTAAATCCTCTTCACCTTGGTTGCCCGTGGTTTTGCGTTCTTGAATAATGCTGTCCACCAGAGAGAACATCGTTTCGATGTCGTGTTTAAACTGTTTTTTCTTCGATAACATCAGCTTGTTTTGCAAATTGAGACGTTGCAACTGACCCATTGCTTCATCCAGTGCGCGTGTCATACTGGTCACGAACGGATGGGGCTGGTCGCGGTAAAAGCTGTTAAAACGATAATTAAAGCCGCATAACCCGATAGTATCCAAAGTCAGGCGGGTCATATCCTCCGGTACCTCTACACTTTCATCTGGATTGAGCCGAGACCATTTTTGCACCAACTGAACAGCAAGATCAAGCATCATATTGTGGTAACCCTTCATGGCCCGCTGGCTGAAGCTTGGCAGCAATATTTGATGGGCCTTGCGCCAGTTCGGCTCCTCAGTCCAGCTTGTGAATAGTCCATCTCCGGCAAAAGCTCGTACTTTTTGTAAGGGAGCCCACACCTGTTTGTCGAAACGGGATTCATCACAAGCATCTGCGACCAGCTTATGACCGGAAATATAAATGTTCGTTCCTTCAGGCAGATCCATGCGAAAGATGGGACCGTACTCATTTGCAAGCTTAACCAGCGACTGGACAGGGGCATGGGTATCGATCAAGGGCAGATTTCCTAAGGGACCGTATGTTTTAGGCTGCGGAATTGAATTTGTTGAAGTCATTCTAAATGTAGCTCCTTTCAGTTTCAATATAGAGTGATGGTTGAAGGGGGTTCCTACGTTTACCATAAAAATTACACTTTATTCTTTCCGGATAAACGAAATAAATAATTTTAGACAGTTCGTACAATAAAAGCAGTACGAAAAGAGACGCTTATTACATGTAGAAGAAGATGAACCCATTGTCATTATCCATTTACAATGAATTTACAGAAAAATTTATGAACAAATTCACCTCTATAACCGATATAAAGATGTTGGGGATTTGCATTTTATGTTGAGGTGATATGTCATGAAAAAACGAGCTGTATTATTAATTTTTAGGTGGATTCCCATTGTCACGATCTTTGCATTATTGCTAAGTGCATGTGGGCAATCAGACGTACAAACCAAGGCCGAACCCATTAAGGTGGGAATCGTGCTGTCAGATATTGGTCTGGGTGATCAATCTTACAGCGATGCGGCTTTTCGAGGTTTGGTCAAGGCACGGGATGAGGGGAAGATTGTTTTTGAATACCGGGAAATAACTGAGACCAAGACGTATGATGCTGCTTTTAATCAGCTTGTTCAAGAAAAAGCGGATTTAATCATTGGATTGGGTTACATGGTGAAGGACAGTTTGGAGGCCGTTGCCAAAAAGAATCCAGACCGTAAATTTTTAATTGTGGATGAAACATCGGAATTGCCGAATGTGGCCTCCATTACCTTCAAAGCAGAAGAGGGCAGTTTTATGGCCGGGGTTGTTGCCGGTTTGACGAGTCGTACGGAACAGGTGGGTTTTCTCGGAGGTGCGGAATCTCCTCTGTTGAAAAAGTTTGAAATTGGGTATCGTGCAGGGGTGCAATCAGTCAAGCCTAATGCCAAAGTTACGGCAACGTATGCAGGAGATTTTGGCAAACCGGAGCTGGGTACGAAAATTGCGGATGACATGATCAATCAGGACCAGATTGATGTCATTTTTGCAGCAGCAGGGCTAACCGGTGTAGGTGCGCTACAGGAAGCGCAGAAGCAGCACAAATTCGCCATCGGGGTCGATAGCGACCAGTTTTTTATTGCAGAAAAAGCGGTGGTGACCTCAATGATTAAAAACGTAGACAGTGCAATTTATACAGTAGTCAAAGGCTTTGCAGACCATCAAAGAAAATTTACGGAGAAGGATATGGTGTTTGGACTTGCGGAAGAAGGTATAGGTTTGGCGCCTATTCGTGTCGTGACACTGAATCCGGATCAGCAAAAGGTAATGGATGATTTAATGGAAAAAATCAAATCCGGCACACTTACTGTACCCACCCAATAAATTTTCGCAAACGGAGGATGAATGCTGATGAAACTGCAAGGTAAACTGGTGCTTAACGCGATGATTTCCCTGATCGCTTGCCTGGCTTTAGTAGCTTATATCATTTTTGAATTGTTACGTATTAACGCTCAAAGCAGTAATCTTGTTCCAGCTATGTTGAATGTACAGCAGCTTAATGCCTATTTGATTCAGTCGGGGCAGGCACTGCAAAATTATTCTACTTCCATGACGGAGAGCAACAAAGCCGATGTGCAAAATCAGCTAACTCAGTCTGAAAAAACGATTACTTTGCTTTCACAGGGCATGATGCAGACCGAAGCACAGCAAAAGCGACTGGATTCGATTAAAATAAAATTCAGCCAATTGAAAGTAGCAACGGAAAAAGCGATGAGTGCTCAGAACAGCCCAGAATCCAAACGAGAGGCCATGCGTGCCCAGGGGATTCAGAACGATGTATTTATGCTGGATCTGCTGACCAAGGCGCGTTACGACCAATACACAGAAGACCTGACCAAAAGTATTCGTTTTACTTGGCAATTAGCCTTGGCAGGTGCAGTTCTACTTCTGGTGGCGGTTGGGCTATATAATACATATACCTCCAGGCAGCTTGCCCTTAGAACTCGCAAGTTAACGGATGCAGCGAAGCAAATTGCCGAGGGGAATTTAACTGTTCAACTTCCTCAAACAAAGGGCCGAGATGAGCTGGACGAGCTCAATGAATCTTTCCGTGTTATGATCGGGAACTTGCGCAGCATTGTACTTTCCATTGATCAGGCGGGTAATCGTGTCGATCTGATGGCTCGGGATATTGATCAGCACAATGAGGCCATGAAGGAAATTGTGACACAAGTCAGCACATCAACAGAGGAACTTGCGATAGGCAGTCAGAAAATTGCTGAGGACCTGTCATCGACAGTTAGCGTGGTGGATGATATGCAGCAGAAGTTTGAATCTAATTTGCTGGAGACTACGCAATCAACCACGTATAGTGAGGATGCTTTGCGTGTCATTGAGCAGGGTGCGCGTGTCATGAGTGATCAAATGCGAATTGTTGCAGAGAACCGTTCGGCAATGTCTGAAGTGGAACAAACCGTTAGAGAGCTGGAATCTAATGCAGCTGAGATCACAACTATGACCGGTTATGTATCTGAAATTGCCAGCCAAACGTCGCTGTTGTCCTTGAATGCCTCGATTGAGGCTGCACGTGCGGGTGAAGCGGGAAAAGGCTTTGCTGTTGTTGCCAATGAAGTGAAAAAGCTGGCGAGTCAATCTGAATCTGCTGTAAAGAAAATTTATACCGCTGTTGAGGGGATCACGCAGGCTATGGATAAGGTGAAGACTTCTGTGGCACAAAGTCAGGAGTTGTTCCGCGAGCAGGAGAAGGCAACCTCCTCCACCGGAGAATCGTTTAGAGAGATTAGTGGCAAAGTGCAGCAAATTGCCGGCCAAGTCAGCAAATTATCCATAGACATGAATGTATCACGAGAACTGAGTGTACAGGTGCAGCAAGCTATTGAGAATATTAGCGCAATCACTCAGCAGTCCGCCGCAGGCAGTGAAGAGATTACGGCTTCCACGGTGGAGCAGAAGCGTTCCTTCGAGGAATCGGCTGAGAAGGTAAAGGAGCTTCGCCAGATTCGTGAGGAGATGCAGCGGGAACTGAATCGTTTTCAGGTGGAAAAGACGAGCCAAACACTGTAATACGAATATCTATGCCGCTGAACAATGGATGCAAGCAGCACATAAGAAGAAGTTCTACCTTGTACAGGGAGACTTCTTCTTTTTTATTATTAATGATGTGACTTCTGTTAAGTTTGATTTGTAAAGGCAGGAAATTCCACTTCATGTGTCAAATAGATGTAAAGGTAATATGTCATCTAATATTGAGTAAGAGGAAGATGGACAACGTAGTCCGGAAGGATGAAGTTACAGGAATGTTGCGACTTAAGCTTCGATTGATACTGAAAAATAAGCAGACAAGACTGATTCTGCTGCTCACGCTGTGCGTGTCGCTCGTGATCAGCGTGATCGGCTTGCTATCGTATTCAAGATACCGTGAAGGTTTGGATACCGAGTTGAATACACCTAATATAGAATTGTTGCAAATCAATCTGGATGTGACTAATCGGGCTTTTCGTGAGTCGGATAACAAGGCACTGGATGCGGCTTATTATCCGGATGTAGAGTCTTTTATACGTATTTATGCGGATGGAAAATCGGTATCCAACAAAGCCTCCGTTATCGAACGACTTCAGAAATATTTGAAAACCCTTTCTTCACACGAAGAAATTTATTCGATTGAAGTCATTTCTTTGGATAATCATGCTCTCGTGTCCAGCAATTATGGTTATTTGCCCGATTGGAATCAAGCACCGGATACAACCTGGGTTCCCTGGATTCAGGACATTCAAAAAAAGCCGCTATTGATTAAGCGGAGATGGTATGGTACTGATCAACAGCATGGCACGATAGAGCTGCTCTCGCTGGCTAGACCTATAGTAGAGAATGGACAGGTCAGGGGTGCGGTGTTAATCAATCTGGATTACGACCGTTTTTTCTCCAAACTGTATATTCATTTATCCAACTCGCAATACGTCTATGATCTGGAGGGCGAGCTGATCTATCCCAAACTGAGATCGTCCATACCCTTAAATGATATGGGCAGGGTTTTGAAAGAGTTGGATGTGAATCCTTATGCTTATGTAGAAATTGGAGATATGGAATATATGGCGAACCAGACCTTCTCCGATGTTACAGGCTGGCGTCTAGTATCACTTGTGCCGATGGACAAGCTACTGAAAAATGTAAAACTGGCGCGCAATATGATGTTGTGGCTGGCCTTGATCTCTATCCTGGCTGGGTGCTCGGCGGTGTACTATTACAGTTATGCCGCTTTTCGCCCTATGAAAAAAATTAATAGTCTCTTGAATTCAGGCAACAAGGGAACGCGTCAGGGAGGATTGTATGATCTGGAACCCGTGATTAGCAAGTTGGTTGGAGAATTTCACCGCAAATCATTGGTGGTAGAGCGAAGCTTGCCGGAGCTGCGTTCCAAATATATAGAAGATGTCTTCCAGCGTAGAATGGGTGTACAGGAAATGCGTACGAAATGGGAACAGTATTTTTCCGATTGGGACCATAATTCTTTGGTTGTTATGATCGTGTCGATTGATCGGTATTCTACGTGGAGCGCAAGCTTTCTGGAAGAGGACAAAATGCTGCTTAAATATGCGCTGAACAATATTTTGCTGGAGATGCTTGAGCCTCATTGGAAAGCAGTTAGTGCGCCGGAGGAAGAGAGTGGTTTGGTTGTACTGCTGCAGTTCAGAGAAAGCACATATGAAGTTGAAGCGGAGGGAGCTGCTAAAGAGAGAGCATGGCTTCGCAACAGCGTTGACAGGCTAATTCAGGTTGTTGGGGAATATCTTCCTATGACGATTTCGGTAGGGATTGGGCATAGGGTCACAGATATTCAAGAGGCACGGGCGTCTTTTATAAAAGGAAAAGAGGCGCTTAATTTGCGTTTGTATGAGGGGTATGGACGTTCACATATGAATTTGAGCAGCAACATAAATGTCAAACAGGATTGCATAGTGGATATGCAGCCACAGGATCAGGCTCAGGATGCAAGATTACTGGACCATCGGCGTGTGGATCTGATTCGTGCTGTGGAGTCACAGGAACCTGGTGCAAGTGCAAAGTTAGT
This sequence comes from Paenibacillus polymyxa, assembly GCF_015710975.1. Classification (NCBI taxonomy): domain Bacteria; kingdom Bacillati; phylum Bacillota; class Bacilli; order Caryophanales; family Paenibacillaceae; genus Paenibacillus; species Paenibacillus polymyxa. Next base: position 3,683,283 of record NZ_CP049783.1, read on the forward strand.
CAGCCAATGGGTAGAAGAACTTCGACTCTTTAGGACATCTCCAAACCAGGTCTACCTATTTGTTCATGAACTGCTGGAAGATTTGTTAAAATGGTGTACCACTCAAAGCGTGACTCCGCCAGATCAGCTCGCTGATTATCATTGGAATCAGATTCTGACGCTAGACCTTCAAGACATTGAGGCGCTGCTGGCCATCATGTTGACTGATATTGAAGAGAAATGGCATGGACGCCAACAGTCCAAAGATTTTGTACGTGTACAAGAGATGATCGACTATATGGAACATCACTTGCATTTGAACATCGGGCTTCAGGAAATTGCGGATCATGTTCACATGAGCGTGTCTTCGGTGAGTAGTATGTTCAAAGAGGAAACGGGGACTACCGTATATGATTATTTGACTGGATTACGTGTCAAAAAGGCATGCATATTGCTGTGTGAAACGCATTTGAAAATTGGTGAAATTGCAGAGCAGGTCGGGTACCGAAACGAGAACAGTTTTATTCGTGTATTCCGCAAGTATAAGCAATTGACCCCAGGGAAATTCAGACAAATCAACAAATCTTCTAATGAATATGCAAATCGGTCAAAAGATCGGCGCTTTGGTGAAATAGAAGATAAACACGAAGATTAGACGATAGATGTGGGCCTCCACGTTGCGGTACATTGACTTCATGTAAGCGCGAACAAATGACCGAAAACGTTGGAGGTGACGGCGGGCGTAATAGGCCCAGTTTATTTGTAGAGAAGAGGAAGCGTAATGAAGAAAAAGCCATGGCAAAAATATGTGCTGGTTGCGGCAGGAGTGGCTATGCTTTCTGCCTTGAGTATCAGTGAATATGTGGATCACCGCGCCCTGCAGGATCACAGTCGTATATTTCCTGCGAAGCCAGTAACGCTTGTCGTTCCGTATGCGGCGGGGGGCGGTACAGATATTACCGCAAGAGCGTTGGCAAAAGCCGCCGAAAAGCATCTCGGGCAGCCGATCATCGTCATTAATCGAACAGGTGGCGGCGGTTCTGTCGGGCTGATGGAGGGAGCTGAGGCGCAGGCAGACGGTTACACCGTAACGTATCTGGTCGCTGAACTGACTACATTACCACATTTGGGACTGCTACCCATCACCTATGAGCGTTTTAAGCCGCTGCTTCAAACCAATATGGACCCTTCTGCCATTACGGTTCGGGCGGATGCGCCGTGGAAGACAGCGGAGGCATTTCTAGAGGATGCTAGGGCCCATCCAGGCAAGCTGAAAATGGGGAATGCAGGCACAGGTAGTATATGGCACCTAGCTGCCGCGATGCTGGAGCAGAAAAGCGGAGTCCGCTTCACCCATATCCCTTATGAGGGAGCAGGCCCAGCAGTTTCTGCTTTAATGAGCGGATTCGTGGACGCTGTACCTGTCAGTCCCGCAGAGGTGAAGAAATACGTGGACGATGGGAAACTTCGCATACTGGCGATCCAGGCAGACACCATTTCGGAAGCGTTTCCAAAAGTGCCAACACTTCAGCAGGCGACTGGGCTGCGTGTCCATTTTATAGGCACCTGGAGAGGGCTGGCTGTACCTAAGGATACACCGAATGAGGTGGCTCAAACGCTGGCGGATGCACTGATCAAGGGGACGAAAGACGAGGAATTTAGGGAGGAAATGCGAAAACATGGATTGGGATTGCGTGTCCAGGATGCAGAGGCATTCGCGCGTCAACTGAAGGATAGTCATGATACTTTCGCAAAACTGATTCCTGAGCTCGGCTTAAGCCGCAAGTAAAACGGCCTTGTTTTTGCATTGGCAAAAACGAAAGGGTTGAATGAAGTTATGAAAATCAAACAAAACATCGATAAAATTCCAGGGGGCATTATGCTGGTGCCGCTGTTTATCGGCGCACTTTTTCATACATTTACTCCATGGGCAGGCGACTATTTTGGATCTTTTACCAAGGGATTGATGACCGGTACGGTGCCCATTTTGGCAGTGTGGTTTTTTTGTATGGGTGCTTCCATAGATGTGCGAGCGACAGGCACCGTATTGCGTAAATCAGGAACGCTCGTATTGACTAAAATCGCAGTCGCTTGGGTCGTGGCGATCATTGCGTCTAGATTGCTGCCTGTTGGCGGCGTAGAAAGTGGGCTATTTGCAGGTTTGTCGGTGCTGGCGCTGATCTCGGCTATGGATATGACGAACGGCGGTCTCTACGCCTCCATTATGCAGCAGTATGGCTCCAAGGAAGAGGCAGGAGCATTCGTGCTGATGTCACTGGAATCAGGTCCACTGGTGACTATGCTTATTCTAGGGAGTACCGGGCTGGCCGTTTTTGAACCGCAAACATTTGTCGGGGCCGTATTACCGTTTTTGGTCGGCTTTATGTTGGGCAATCTGGATCATGATTTCCGTAAATATTTTGGAAACGCGACACAAGCTCTTATTCCATTTTTTGGATTTGCGTTGGGGTGTTCCATTGACCTGAGTGTTATTGTCCAGACAGGTGTGTTAGGTATTTTGTTGGGTGTTTTTGTAATTATCTTTACAGGTATTCCATTGATTCTGGCGGACAAATATATCGGGGGTGGCAACGGTACGGCAGGAATTGCAGCCTCCAGCACAGCAGGTGCAGCAGTAGCGAATCCAGTCATTGTTGCCAATATTAAGCCTGAATTTTTGCCTGTTGCCCAATCTGCAACGGCATTAGTAGCCGCTTCGGTCATAGTGACCTCCATTTTGGTGCCAATTCTGACGGCATACTGGGCCAATTATATGAAGCGCAAGGGGAAGTCCAAAGGAGCGGGGCCTGTAACTCCAGGGGCGAATGTACCTAAATGAGGATTTAGCAAAAATCCTGAAATAAAATTTATATGACGAGGGTTCAATTGGTCGACGTTACCATTACCCGGGAAATGCTGTTACAGTTATAGATACACCTTCCATCCTAACATGATAAAACTTGTCCTAAAACGCTTCTGCCAACATACATATGTAAGCAGAGGAGCGTGATGGAATTGGAAGACAAGGTGCGTCGCTATTACCAGTTAAAGCAAAAGCAAAAAGAAATTGAAGGTGAACTGGCTGATTTGCGCAATGACATTACCGCCCATTGTGCAGAGCAGGAAGTATCCGATTGGGAAATTGGCAACTACCGAGTCAGGATTGTACAGCAGCACCGCAAGGAATACGATCATGCGAAATTGTATGATTCATTGCCTGATCCTCAATTATGGCGTTTGTTTTCCAAGCCGGACACTTCAAAAATTTCCAGCTTGCTAAAACTTAAGGTTATCGCGGAGGAGCAAATAAAAGATGCCGTTTCTCTTAAAACAGTGACCTTGTTGCAGGTGGATAAAAAATAAATAAAAAGAGCTGCCCCGTTTTTTTCGGAGCCAGCTCTTTTTATTATCTGTGGTTAGTAGCCTTCCACTTTCATATCTATTAAGCTATTTATCAGACAAACCTTTTCCCACGCCCTTGAGAAAATGAATACCGAACCCCATTGCCCGGTTTACATCTGGATCATTCATTGCCTTCATAAGATCACGCAGCCGCGTCTTTTTATTCCGCTTTAGGTGCTCTTCGGCTTCATTCAGGCCCGTAGTGACGCTGCTTGCCAGTTTTTTCATCAGCTCAGGGTCTACCTCGGACAGCATCCCTGCTGCACCCATCAGATTATTGATGATGTTCGTCACAGGCTTGCGCGTCGCTTGTCCTACAGCGATTTTGGCAATGGTTTCTTTGGCTTTTAGCATAGACTGAGCTGCTTCGAGAAGACCACTGTCATGCAGTTCACGTACAATTTCAAGCGTCTTCTGCAATGCTGCCCTATTGTCTGCCAGGTCGGCAGTAAGTTGATCCAGCGATTGTTTTTGCCGTTCTTCTGCTGTCAATATACGTTTTCTCACAATTGAAATAGGCTTAGCCATGGTTCGACCTCCTTATTTTTGATCTACCAAATCGATATAACCGGGACGATTCCACTTACGGTTCACTTCAACCCCATTTTGCGGATGCCGCTTTTTATAACGTGGATTGATATGTGGGAGTGGATTTTGACCATCGAATTCCAAAACTTGCATCCGTACTTTGGTTTGTTTATAGGCAGGTGTACGGGTGACTACATCAAATGCTCCACCAGTTAATAGATTGACAGCACCCTCATGACTGGTAGAGTGCATCGGTACATAAATTTCTGTTCCTTGTACCCGGTCCGTCACCAGAACATGCAGCTTGACCGCCCCATAGGGAGATTCCAGTCGAACCAGCGATCCGTCTGTAACTCCGCGCTCCTCTGCCAACTCAGGGGACACTTCCACAAATACTTTTGGGAGTTTGAGCTGAAGACCTGTTGACTTTGTCGTCATATTCCCTTCGTGAAACTGTTCGAGCAGTCGGCCATTATTTAAGGTCAGATCGAATTCAGCGGGATACTCTTTTGGTGGTACATATTCGAAGAGTCCCAAGCGTGCTTTTTTATCTGGAAAGTTAAAGCCGTTGGTATGCAGAAGCGGAGTGTTGCTACCATCCGGCGATCCCCAATGGAAGCTGTTCCAGCCTTCCAATACGTCATAATTACATTGGGAGAAAAATGGAGTGAGCGCCGCCATTTCCTCAAAAATTTCACTCGGATGACTGTAATCCCAATCAAATCCCATGTGCTTGGCAAATTGGCTGAAAATCCACCAATCCGGTTTGCTGTCTCCTACAGGGCGGAGGGCCTCATATAAACGCTGTACACGACGTTCGGTGTTCGTAAAGGTACCGTCCTTTTCGAGTGAAGGTACAGCTGGCAAAATGACATCAGCGAATTCAGCTGTCTTGCTCAGAAATACATCCTGAACGACAAGGAAATCCAAATTCGCCAGCATTTCTTGGGTATGATTGGAGTCTGCATCCACCCATGCCATTTCTTCTCCAGCGATATACATACCTTTGAGCTTACCCGTCTCAATGGCTTCCAGCATTTGAATGTTGTCCAGTCCGCGCTGGCTTGGAATTTGTACGCCGTAGGCCGCTTCGAACTTGGACCGAATGGCTTCCTTCGTTACGGGCTGATAGCCAGGAAAAATATCTGGCATGGTACCCATATCGGCAGCACCCTGAACATTGTTATGCCCTCGAAGCGGATATGCGCCTGCACCTGGACGCATAAAGTTGCCAGTCACCAGCAGCAGGTTGGCAATCGCGATCGAAGTGTAAGAGCCTGCGATGTTTTGCGTCACGCCCATGCCCCAGCAAATGGCCGTGCCATCCGCTTCGTGAATCATGGTCGCTACCTGAATGAGCGTCTCTTGGGAAATACCAGTTTCCTGCTCAGCGAATTCCAGGGTGAAGTTCTCCAGCAATTTCAAATATTCAGGATAGAAATTTACATGTTTCTCAATGAATTTAGCATCATGCCAGTTTTGCTCAATGATGTATTTGGCTACAGCGGATAACCATACATAATCAGTACCTTGCTTCGGACGCATGAACAAATCTGCGCGTTCTGCCATTTCATGCTTGCGCAGGTCGACGGAGATCAACTTTTGACCATGCAGCTTATGCGCACGTTTGATGCGAGTAGCCAGCACGGGATGTCCTTCTCCCGGCGCACAGCCGACTAGTATGACCAAACCTGAAGAGGCAATGTCTTTAATCGTGCCACTGTCGCCGCCGATGCCTCCGGTATATTGTAGCCCCCATGATGCAGGAGATTGGCAATACCGTGAGCAGTTATCAACGTTATTCGTTTGGAACACCTGACGAGCCAGCTTTTGCATCAGATAATTTTCTTCGTTGGTAAATTTGGATGAAGAAATAAAACCGAGTGCCTCGCCTCCGTAGGTTTCTTTGATAGCTCCCATTTTGCTGGCCATCAGGCTCAAGGCTTCTTCCCAGGTTGCTTCCACGAATTCGTCTCCTTGACGAATTAAAGGCGAGGTCAAACGTTGATCGCTATTCACAAAATCCCAGCCGAATTTCCCTTTGACGCATGTCGAAATGCCGTTAACAGGCCCCTCAGAGGTAGGCTGTACCTTCAAAATTTTGCGGCCTTTGGTCCAAACCTCAAAGCTGCAACCTACACCGCAGAACGTGCAGACGGTTTTAGTTTTTTTCGTACGTGTTTCACGCATCGCTGCTTCAGCTTCCGAAATTGCAAAAATACCGCTGTAGCCTGGCTCCACTTCCTTAATTAGATCAACCATTGGATTTAATAAATCCTTATTTATGCCGCTCATGAAGCCGGCCTCTCCCAGCATGGACTTTTCCATCAAGGCGTTACATGGACAGACCGTTACACACTGACCGCAGCTGACGCAGGAGGAATCGTTAATGGCAACTCCATCGTCCCAGATCACGCGAGGGCGTTCAGCCTCCCAGTCGAGGGACAGTGTTTCATTGACCTGCAGGTTCTGACATACCTCTACGCATTGGCCGCATGCAATACATTGATTGGGATCATAGCGGTAAAAAGGGTGGGACATATCTACTTCTGTGGGATCAACCTTCGGTCGATATGGATATTTTTGATGTTCAATTTGCATAAGCTCTGCGGTGTTATGCAGTTTACAATTACCGTTGTTGTTATCGCACACCGTGCAGTAGAGGAGGTGATTCTCCAGCAAACGGTCCATAGCCTCGGTTTGTGCCGCTTTTGCGCGATCTGAATGTAAATGAATATCCATTCCATTTGTAGCAAGCGTTGAGCAGGAACGCATAAGCTTTCCGTCCACTTCCACAATACATGTGTCACAGGTGCGGATTGGATCCACTTCGGGAACGTAACACAGTTGGGGGTGTGCAATATTGTTTTCGTTGATCACTTCAAGAATGGTTGCGCTGCTATTTGTTTTCAGTTCCTGTCCGTTTAATGTAATTTTGATCGTATTATCCGCCACGGTTCAGGCTCCTTTCAGATTTTGAATTTTAAAATTGGGAACAAAAAAAATCCACCATAAACACAAGTGCTCGTGTTTAAGCACTTGTGTTTATGGTGGAGTAGTGACCAAGCTCTAGGTCCTGGAGGCCAATCCGCCATTGGAGTATGTATTAATACCAGACAGTACGCACCGCCTGTATATCAATAAATTGAATATGTCATTTTCTGCATGTCATCTGGTGTAACTATAGCGTAAAATTTAAGATAGTTCAACGGTGATTTATTAAAATTTTTAATTGATAATGATTATCAATTGAGAAAGCGAAAAATCATTGACAAACGTTCCAGGATTGCTAACAATAGGAATGTATCTATTTGAGAGCATTCGTGAATGGAGTGTACGTGGGAATCGCGTATATTTTATTTGGCGCAGCGCTTGTTAGTTTGATTTTTCTATATCACATGATGTGAGGATTCGTAAAATCCTGATGTAGATAAATTAACCGGCATTTAGCAGATTCTTCGATATTCATAAGCGAAGAAGTTGTTGTGATGCCGGTTTTTTGGTTCAGTTTACAGTTAAAAGAGATTTATTAATGAAGACGGATTGAGGTGAACGGGATGGCGAACCGCAGCGACGATCAATGGAATCGTCCGTTACGGGACTTGAGAATATCCGTCATAGACCGATGTAATTTTCGGTGCAGATATTGTATGCCTGAAGAAATATTTGGCCATGACTATCCGTTTTTGCCAAAAGAAAAAATATTGACTTTTGCGGAAATTACCCGCCTCTCGCGTATCTTTGTCTCGCTCGGCGTTACAAAGCTGCGTATTACTGGGGGTGAGCCGTTGCTGAGGAAAGATTTGTCCTCGCTCATTCATTCGCTAACTCAACTCGATGGGGTTGAAGATATTGCCATGACGACAAACGGTGTATTTTTGCCTAAATATGCAGCGTCACTACGGGAGGCGGGGCTGAAGAGAGTGACGGTTAGTCTGGATTCGCTGGATGACGATCGATTCCGCCGCATGAACGGGGGGAGAAGCAGTGTCAAGGCGGTGCTGGAAGGTATTGAGGCTGCAGCTCAAGCGGGAATGCAGGTGAAAATAAATATGGTCGTGCAAAAGGGCTTTAACGATCAGGATATTATGCCTATGGCTGACTATTTTCAAAAGAAAAAGCATATTTTGCGCTTTGTTGAGTTTATGGATGTAGGTAATACCAATGGCTGGAAATTGGATCAGGTTGTTTCCAAGCAGCAGATCATCGAAACCATCCATGAGCACATGCCGTTAGAACCTGTTCCACCCCAATACAAAGGTGAGGTGGCGACGCGCTACAGGTATCTGGACAGAGACGGGGAAATCGGCATCATTTCATCTGTTACGGACGCTTTCTGCTCCACATGTACACGGGCGAGAATTTCTGCTGAGGGCTCCTTGTACACATGCCTGTTTGCGTCTAAAGGGTACAAGCTTCGCACGATGCTGCGGTCCGAGCAATCCGATGATGAGATTAGATCTTACATTGAGCGTGTTTGGAGAGGACGTACCGACCGCTATTCAGAGGAACGATTGACTCATACGAAGCAAGCATCGTCCAAAATTGAAATGTCACATATCGGCGGGTGACCGAAGAGCCAGCCTGTCAGAAACAAGGGAGTTGAGCACATGGAAAAGCCGGCTGAGGTAAAACGCGAGATCCTACGTTATCGGGACGGTCAGATCAAGCGTTTTGAAGACACAGTGGTGACGGAGTATCCAGTGACCATTAAAATCAATCAGCAGGAATTTGCCACCATGGTTTGTACACCAGAGTATGTAGAAGATATGGTAGTAGGCTTTTTGGCCTCTGAAGGCGTCATTCAACGGTATGATGATATCGAAGATATTTGGGTTCAGGAAAAAGAAGGTTTTGTTCATATTAAAACCCGTCGGATGAATGAGTTTTATCAAAACTTTCATTCCAAACGATACATTACCTCCTGCTGCGGAAAAAGTAGACAGGGATTTTACTTTATAAATGATGCTAAAGTGGCAAAAAGAATGAATGATGCCCATGTCACGGTGTCTTTTGATGACTGTTTCCGCCTGATGAATTTGATGCAAACCTCGGCACATACGTTTCAGGAGACGGGTGGCGTTCACAATGCTGCGCTGTGTGACAAAGACGGAATAATCCTGTCCAGAATGGATATCGGCCGCCACAATGCGCTTGATAAAATCTATGGGCACTGCCTAAAGCATGATATTATATTACAAGATAAAATCATCGTATTCAGTGGGCGCATCTCGTCTGAAATCTTGTTGAAGGTTGCGAAAATTGGTTGTGAGGTTGTTTTGTCCAAGTCAGCTCCCACAGAGCTTGCACTTGAATTGGCAGAGGATCTGGGGATTACTACCATCGGTTTTATACGAAGTCGTTCTTTGAATGTGTATACGCACACGGAGCGGATTGATGAACTGGTTGAATCTAAAATATAATATAAAAATATCAATGTAGACCATCATAGTTAACCAGCATGGAATAAAACCTTTCGAGGTATTAGTTCATGTTGGTTTTTCTTGGTGTATATGCGATGGTTAGTCCTTGTACTGAAAGGGGGGAACCTACTTAATGAACTATCATATTCAAGTATTTGCCGGACTTGCAGAACTGATGGGAAGGCCTATGATTACGGTGCCTGCTGATCAGGAGACGATGACCGTCAACGCATTAAAAGACTTGTTGTCCCAATATTTCCCTGAAGCAGCGGCCCAGTTGCAGGGAGCTTTTGTTGCCAGAAATCAAGCCTATGTCGCTCCTGAGGATCTGGTTAGTATACATGATGAAATTGCGATTATTCCTCCGGTTTCAGGAGGATAAGCTCCAGTAGCAGGCTAGGTGAAATCGATAGATAAGGGAACAAAGGGGGTCAGATGCATATGCAATACCATATTCAATTATTCGCAGGTATGGCGGAGCAATTTGGTGACGTGCTCACTGTGGAACTTTCGCAGGAAACGGTGACCATTGCAGACATTCGAACAAGGCTGAATGAGTTGTACCCGGAGATAGCTTCACAACTGTCTAGTTGTTTTTTTACCCATCATCAAAAGTTGGCTTCTCCAGATGAACTTGTGCTTCCAACAGACGCAATTGCTCTTCATCAGTCAGCTCCCGGAATGGAGACGGTCGTTTCTAAATGCGGATTATATGCTATTACCTACGACCCGATTGATGCCAATGAGGTAACCTCAAAGGTACTCGACCCTTCTCATGGGGCTTCATTGACCTTTAATGGCACGACTCGGGAATTTACACAAGGTCAGCGAACGGTGCTGCTTGAATATGAAGCATATGTGCCGATGGCGATGAACACGATGAAGCAAATTGGTGACGAAATTGCTGATCGCTGGCCGTCAACGCGCACTGCCATTACACATCGGCTTGGTACGGTAAGGATTGGAGAGACCAGTGTCGTGATTGCTGTTTCTGCTGCACACCGTGATACTTGCTACGAGGCCAGTCGCCATGCTATTGAACGCTTGAAGCAAATCGTACCAATTTGGAAAAAGGAAGTGTGGGAGGATGGCTCCGAGTGGAAGGGGCACCAGCTGGGTGGCTGGAATCCTCATAACACCCCATAACTTTTGAGTTAGGCGGGACATCTGAACTTTTATCTTGTCTGATCGACTTGCAGCAATTAATGGATTAGAAGTATGGGGGCGTAAATAACGATGTCTGAAATGAAAAAGGACCCAACAACGGATGCGGATGCAGAAGCACACATGCAGGCGTCCCACGCCAGATATTCAAGACAAGAATTATTCGGAAAGATCGGGCTGACAGGACAACAAAATATCCGCAGCAAGCATGTGTTAATGGTAGGTGCTGGAGCACTAGGAACGGCCAATGCGGACATGCTGGTGCGAGCGGGCATCGGACGGTTGACGCTGGTAGATCGAGATTATGTAGACTGGAGTAACCTACAACGCCAGCAGCTCTACGACGAAGCAGATGCTCGTGAACAGATACCCAAGGTAGTGGCCGCCCAGAGGCGATTGCAGCAAATCAATTCGGACGTGGACATCCGTGCGCTAGTCCAAGACGTATCACTAGAGGAAATCGGCGACATTGCAGCAGGAGTGGACCTCATCGTAGATGCCACTGACAATTTCGATACACGTCTGCTTATTAACGATTACGCCGTCAAGCACCAAATCCCCTGGATATATGGAGCGTGTGTAGGTAGTTACGGAACAACCTTTACGATCGTTCCAGGAGAGACACCCTGTCTGCATTGCCTGCTCGGAACCGTACCGCTCGGCGGCGCAACCTGTGATACGGTCGGTGTGATCAGCCCGGCTGTACAGATGGTGGCAGCTTACCAAAGTGCCGAAGCATTGAAGCTGCTCACTGGGGACAATTCAGCCTTGCAGGGCAAGCTGATTTCCTTCGATCTATGGAATAATCAACATCAGGCGATCCAAATCAGCGCCATGAAAAAAACGGATTGCCCGACGTGTGGAGAGCATCCGGTGTATCCATTTCTACAATTGGAGCATCAGGCTAAAACGGCTGTACTGTGCGGACGTGATACGGTTCAGATCCGACCGGTCACGGGCGCTGTACGCAATCTGAACGAAGCGGCCCGTCTGCTATCCCGTCAGGGGGGCCAAGTGGAGCATAATCCATATCTAGTGTCCGTTGTCATTGGAGCGCATCGGTTGGTTCTTTTTCAGGATGGACGCGTTCTGATCCATGGCACCAAGGATATCGCCGAGGCGAGGTCTATTTATCACAAATATTTGGGTTAACCCAATAGATTCAGACCTTAATGAGCTGCGCACTGTCACCTCATTACGGAATTTAGAGGACAGGGGAAGAACAAGTTGAAAAAGAAATTCGGGTACATATTCACATTCGTTGGATTGTTGGCATGGGTTCTGGCTGGATGCTCGTCTCAAGCTGCTGTACAGTCGACAGCGTCTGCGCCTAAAACAGAGTTGATCGTATCTGCCGCTGCGAGTCTTCAAGATAGTCTGAATACGCTCAAGGAACAGTATGAAAAGCAGCACCCAGATATCAAGCTTACCTTTAACTATGCGTCATCCGGTACTTTACAGAAACAAATTGAGCAGGGTGCACCCGCTGACGTATTTATTTCGGCAGGTATGAAGCAAATGAAGGCTTTAACCGATGCATCATTAGTGGAAAAAAATAGCGTACTGCTTCAAAATAAACTGGTTGTGGTTGTTCCGCAAGATAAAGCCAAGAGCACAGACAACAAGGGTATTACGCTCAATGATCTGACAAGTCCTTCTTACATGAAGCTTGCCGTTGGGGAGCCTACTACTGTTCCGGCCGGACAGTATTCCAAAGAATCGCTGACAAAGGCCGGATTATGGGACAAGCTGGAACCGAAAATGGTATTCGCCAAAGACGTAAGACAGGTATTAAATTATGTTGAAACAGGCAATGCCGATGCTGGACTCGTTTATTTGACAGATGCCAAATCATCCGATAAAACGGTCGTAGCGCTAGAAGTACCTGAGGAATTGCACGCACCTATCCTGTATCCAGAAGGCATCGTAAAGGCAACCAAGCACAGCAAGGAAGCAGGCGAGTTTGTTGATTTTCTGCGTACAGATGAAGCCATGAGCGTATTCAGTAAAGATGGATTTTCAGCTCCAGCAGAAACAACCGGGAAATAGAATTCACAGATAAAGGAGGGGGTCCCGTTGGATTGGTCGGCTTTTCTTCCTCCGGTTATCGTATCTGTTAAAGTCGCTGTCGTTGCCAGCATCATTGTCTTTTTATTAGCAACTGTGGTAGCTCGGATGATGGCGAACTGCAAGCTGCGGAGAGGAATCAGTGTGATTGAGACCGTTCTGCTTCTTCCACTTGTTTTGCCTCCCACTGTTGTCGGCTTTATATTGCTCATCTTGCTGGGAAGGAAAAGTTGGATTGGCGCTGCCTTTGAAAGCCTGTTCCAGCAGACGATTGTATTTACATGGGGAGCCGCAGTGGTGGCGGCGGTAGTTGTTGCTTTTCCACTGGCTTATCGGACGATCAAAGCAGGTTTTGAAGCTGTAGAACCCGAAGTAGAGCAGGCTGCACGTGCGCAAGGTGCCAACGAATGGCAAGTGTTTCGCCATATTACGATGCCCCTTGCCTACCGACCGCTTATTTCAGGGTACATTCTCGGATTTGCCCGAGGGTTAGGGGAATTTGGTGCTACACTGATGCTTGCGGGTAATATTCCTGAACAGACTCAAACCCTGCCTACGGCGATTTACACCGCGTCCGAGGTCGGAAATATGACACTCTCCTGGAGCTGGGTAGCCGTCATTATCCTATTCTCTTTTATCATGTTGATGCTATCGAATCGACTGGTGAAGGACTAGTCCGTTTGGATTCAGTAATATACGCAGTCTGTCCGATCGGGCGGGCTGCGTTTTCTTTTCTATGACGTTCAATGGTAAGCATGTTCCAAGAATCACTTTCGCTTCATCTCTGTTTTATATGATAGGAATCGGTTATGATGGAAATAGTAACAAGGATTTTAGTAGATTTAGGAGAGCGGTGCGATATGAGAAAGGAAACGGGTTTTAACGAAATTATTCGAAAAGTACGTAAAGAGCTATTTGGAAAAGGCCCGGAACGCATACATACAACCTTTGTAGATAATATGGCCATCACAATGCTATACGGTAATTTAACTCCATCCGAAAAGTTTCTTGCGCAAGAGGATGCAGGAAGAGAGATGGTGCATGCAGCTCGAACCAAAATGGTACAAAAAATCTATCCTGTACAGTTCAATAAAGAACTGGAGGATTATATGGATTCCCGCTTACTGCATCTCTTTTCAGATATTAAAGTGGAAGAAGATATAGCCATCTCCGTTTTTGTATTTGAGGATAATATTGCTGTGAAATAAAAAGAGAAGGTGAAACCGACATTGGATTGTATATTGTTGGGGAGTTCAGCAGCACCTTTGATTAATAGATACTATGAAAAGCGAAGGAGCTACATAGTTTATGAAAAAAGATGATTTTGGAAATAGAATGAAGGAATATGAAAATGCTTATAGATTAAGTTTACCCCGCCGTTTACCCGTAATTATCAGAATCGATGGTGCTCATTTTCATACCTTTACACGTGGGATGACGAAACCTTTTGATGAGAAGCTAATCTTTGCGTTATGGGAGACGTGCAAATATCTGGCCTATAATATTATGGGCTGTAAACTGGTGTACCATCAGAGTGATGAAATCTCTCTGCTTCTTACGAATTACGACAAATTAACGACACAATCATGGTTTGAAAATAATCTTCAAAAGATGGTGTCTATATCTGCCTCTCTGGCTACTGCCAAATTTAACGAGGAAATCCAGAAAGTTTATCCGGATAAGCCTCTAGCTACTTTTGATGCAAGAGCATGGGTTTTGCCTCACGATGAGGTTGCAAACTACTTTCTATGGAGACAACAAGACGCTACTAAAAACAGCATTTCTATGGTAGCTCAAGCTCATTTCAGGCATTCAGAACTACAAGGATTAAACGGAAATCAGCTTCAAGACAAGCTTTTTGTGGAAAAAGGGCTGAACTGGAATGACCTTCCGGTCTGGCAAAAGCGGGGAATCTGCATTACCAAACAACAGTATAACAAAGGAGAAGCCGTCAGAAGCAAGTGGGATGTTGACCATCAGACACCAATCTTCTCACAAAATAGAGATTATATTAACCAATATGTATACTTGGACAAGGATGTGTGAGGTTTGGAGTGTGTCATTTTTATAGGAATTCAGGCTTCGGGCAAGTCGACTTTTTATAAAGAACGATTCTTCAAAACACATATGCGGATAAATCTTGATATGCTTAAAACACGGAAAAGGGAAAATATGTACCTTCAGACCTCCATCGAAACGATGCAGCGTTTTGTAGTGGACAATACCAATCCCACAGTCGAAGAACGAAAGAAATATATAGATGCTTGTAAAAACAAGGGATTTAAAATCATTGGCTACTACTTTGAACCTGATTATGCTGAATCTATTAAGCGTAATGAGCAGCGCACAGGCAAAGAGTATATTCCTGAAATCGGTATTAAAAGTGTAATGAGTAAACTAGAGGTCCCAAGTTACGAAGAAGGATTTGATGAAATTTACAGCGTGATTTCGAGTGAAGGGACGTTTCGGATCGAAAAGCAACCATAGAACCGTACAATTTAGGAGGAGCATCCATGAACATACCAGAGAGATTTATCAAACGTTTTCCAGCATACGAGGACGTATTTGCCAGCGATCTTGAACATCACCGCAAGCACCTTCTGCCAATTTGCTCGATTAATCTCCAATTTTTATTTCCAGAGCAGGACGAGTGGCTTCATTTTCTTTCCGTAAAAGAAATCCACGAAGGCTGTGTGGGTGAAAATACTCAGCAATTTCATACCTTATATACCAAGGAAGATATGCTGGGATTCGATGTAATTGACGGCAAATACAAATTCGAAGCAGACTGGAATTATTTTAGTCTTCATCAGAAAGAGCAATTAGAAGCCACCTATGAGGCGCTGAAATCTACCGGAGATAAAGCGTACCTACGTATGAAGAGAGAAGTCATGGCACTGGACGGACTGGAACAGGTGTACATAGCTAATGAACAAGACTACGAAGCTCGCAAAGCATTTTTCCTGGAAAACCATAAAATTTATCCATATTCCTCCTTTGGAGAGGCCAAAAAGTCTGTGGAAGAGCTCACTCACGATTTTGAGGAAAAACAATCCAGTGGTTGGGGGCTAAGCTTTCCCGAAGTCAACGGTATTCTGGATGACATCGCATTTCAGTCTGATGAGGCCCAAAGCTACATCAAGGAATATGACGAATCCTTGGAAGAAATGCTCAAGTTCGAGCAAACCAATCTGCTTCATGTGCCTAAACGTGCCAATGGTGAGACATTTACCTATATCGGTTCTTTCACCGGATATTATTTTCAAGCGTTTGGAGCCGATAAGGTTTACTTATTTTATGATAGAGAATTAAGGAAAGCGATAATTTGCTTCGAGTATTCCTAGGATATAGAAAAAGCTCCCGAGATGGGAGCTTTAAAATTTATTTCTTATTGATCTTCACATCGTGCTCTTTAGCCAGTGTGTTAACCTGTTCACCAAAATCTCTAAAGAGCTTTTTACCCTCGCTAAGCTTGGTGTTACTTTCATTAATTAAGTTTAGATCTCCTTTTTCCAACGCATCGATCATCGTAATGAGTGCTTCTTTTTGAGTGCTAACCGCCTTGATGTAGGTTTCGTGGACGGCCCGTACCTCAGGAGTTTCCGTCTTTACTGCTTCAACTTTATCGAGGTATTTGGTGTATTCTGGGATAATATCATCTCGTAACGTATTATATAGTGTTTCATCATCTGTGAAGTTATCCCCGGTCACAGATTCATATTTTTCAGTTACTGCTTTTTCATCTTGTGTTAACGGAAGCATTCCATCATTCACATAGGTAATTAAATCTTTTTTTACCGGATCGGTAGAGCAAGCTGCCAAAATTGAAAAGCAACACAATACTAACATAAATATACTAAGTTTTTTCATCTGTATTCCCCTTTTTCTATGTATGTTTATGGGTAATTAGATATATTACTTAGTCTAAAAGAACTACCCATATCAGTTTATTATATCGTATGAATAAGAGAATGGTAGGATTTTTATGGTAAAAAGGTGTCTAAAGTAAGTCTATTATCCTAGTATTATCATTTAATCTATGGATTCTAGAGCTTTCTATTTTAGGAAATGACGACTAAAAATATTTACTACAATATATTCCATTAGAACCAAGAATGTTTTATGATAGAGACAACAGCCTAGAAGATACCCTGATTCTCCAGGGAATAGCGGGAATTCCTTAAACCATTTGAGAGGGGATTTCAGTATGAAGAGGTTCAGAAAGGCTATTTCAGTTATGCTAAGCTTGATGCTCCTGTTTGCTTTTGGGATGACTGCAAACGCGAGTCAAGGTACAGAGTTGAACAAGGAAAAACAAGCTATTGAAGCTGATTCCAGTTTTCAGCTAACAACGAACAACGAAGATGTTATTGAGCATTTAACCCGGGTGGACAAGCCTGAAGGTATTACATCCTCCGTTTATAACATGCAGGAAAATATCAATTTTAAAGCACCAGAGACATTCTCTTTGAAAAGGGAGACCCTTCCTTCCCTGAAAGCTAGTCCAACGGCAGCCACAGCTTCTTCTGCTACGTATTCAGGTACAATTACGGAAGAGGGAGGCACGCAGTTTTTATATCCGATTTATGTGAAGCCAGGTGAATTGTTGCAGGCACAGTTGGATGGTCCATTTTCAGAGCAGCTTGACTATGACTTATACTTGTACGAATTTGATATGACAACAGGGGATATCAACCCCAATGCTATTGACGCCTCCACCTATGGAACCTATTTTAACAAGTATGAACAGGGATCGGCATCACTTCCTGAAAACGTAGGAAGCCGCAATGCTACCGGATCTGAGAAAGCTTACGCAGTTGCAGTCCATTCCAAAAAGGGATCGAGCATAAATGATCCTTTCTATTTAACCGTGGATGTAAACTCCCAATATGATGCCTATGAACCGGATGAGAGTGCTTTTCATGCCTATAACTTTACATTTAGTACAGGGGGATCTACCCTTAATTCACGCTCCATTCATTCAGGAATTGACAATGATTGGTATCAAATCACAATTCCTGCGAATCGCAATTATGATGGTTTGAATGTCAAACTGGACAGCACTTCGGAAAGCTACGGTTACAAAGCGGAAGTTTATGGGGCTCTTAGTGGCAACCAAATGGCGCTTCTGCCGCAAACCAATCATAATGTCACTTTGAATACGGGAACCTACTATGTGCGAGTGTACACCACAAACCAGTATTCACCGGACCATTTATATGCACTCACACTTAAACCAGTACTTCGGGCTGGAAAAATTGTAATTAACGGTTATGACTCTAAAAACGGTCCGAATGACTATCCATCCTACTCTTACGGTCGCCATTATCGGGTTAATGGAAACACCAGCCTGACTGTAAAGGGTGTTGTTACTACAACGGATAATTATCCAGTAGCAAATGCACCAGTTAATGTGACATGGTTGAACCAGAACTGGACTGAAAGCAGCGGGAATCGAACTCGTACAGGTACTGGTTATACGGATCAAAATGGAGCCTTTAGTGTGACCCTTTCCCTGCCGCATTCTACGGGAAGTATTGCAGAATACTTGTCTGGTCCCATAAGCTTTACACATTACTATGATCTTTCAGGTGTAGCTGCCCAGGTGTCAGGTACTTCACTTACAGCTACAGATATTGTATATCACTTTGCTTATAGCATTTATGGTGGTTGATGTACTGTCTATAAAGCAATGACAACGTCAGATTGTTTATTTTAACAATTTATATTCAGAGTCAGGATCTTGCTTCAAAAATTGTTCATTTTTAGGACAAAGCATATATTCATTCCATATATGCTTTGTCCGATATATATAGCAACAGGGTTACATTACATCGTACATACGCCTTAGATTGCCTGTTACAAACATGACAGGAGGAAGTAGAATGAATTTTGAACCTCTTAAAGCACAACAAGCGGTTCTTAGCTCTGGTAGCTTACGGATCAATCCGACAAGCAAGCAAGTTCCGTCCCCCCAGCTACATGAAGAAAAAGTGCCCAGGTTCGTCGTTCAGGACACCGTGGAGATTAGTGAAGCTGGCAGAAAGCTGGCTGAGGGGGATATCGTGTCACATGCTGCCAAGTATTTTGGCACAACTCAGATCAACGATGCATTAAACCGGGTTTTGGAGGGCCAACCGGAAGAAGTATCCGATGCTGTGTACAATATGATTCAATCCAATTTTATCGTCGATGGAACGGTAACGGATGAGAAGCAGCGCGCGGTATTGCTGGAGATGGGAGTTTCCCAGTCCAAGTATATTGCGGATCATTACATGGAAGGCGATAAAGCCAAGGAATTTATGCAAACCATGAACCAGATAGCTGGTATTGCCTTGACACGAACCATTGATTCAGAGACCGGAGATATTAGCTACACGACTCCTACAGATCGTCCGATAGGTGCCCCTGAGGACTACGTCAAGCTGTCGGAAGTGATGAAACAGGTCGATCCTCAAAAATATACTGCGTTCATGAATGACATTAAGGGTGGAGGAAATGGATTAAGCCAGCTGTTGAGTTTTGCACAAAAGGTTCCTCAAAACCCCGATTGGATTAATAAATACAAGGAACGTACAGAACAGACTGAAGAGCTGTTAAATAAACCACAGTTAACGAATCGGTTTGACAAAGCGGATACATCCTCAGCTTCCGCGTTTATGAATAGTATGCAAAATCTTCTTAAGGAATCTTCTGCTCCTGAGGATTCTTACATGCAGAATATGCGGGGATTTTTTCGGAACTTGGGTGTTCAGGCCAATTAAAGTTTCAAAAGGATCTCTGGGATGAGTGTTTCGAAAATTTATTTCAGTTCATTTTGCTGTTCTGTTTACATCCTGTTTGAAACGAAGTATAATAACTTCAAAACATACTCGTGAAATTGAGGAAGCACCTCAAACTTAGGCATTACTGCCTTCGTTTGAGGTGCTTTTTCTATTTTAGCCAAAGCGAGTACGTAGAACTCTTTGAAAATAAAATAAAGTAAGGAGAAGTGTATGTATCGAAAAAATAAACGAAAGGTTAGGAAGCACAATAACTGGGTGTATGGAGTACTGGCTTTACTCCTCTTATTAATGATCATTCCCATATTCCCGGAAAGGGTATCGGCTGCTACCCAAGAAATCATCGGAGGTCCTTTTTGCCAAAATAATTTGCCAGGTGGAGGCGATAGTTGGGGCTCTTGGTCAGGAAGTGGAGTAGGAGCAACGGAAGTATACACTGGCATGGGGTCGGCAAGGTATACATGTGATGGAACTAAACAGCCGACAAATCGTTTTATTGATATTGGAAGATCTATTAAGACTTCGGATTACAGGATTTTTGTTTACATTGAGGGGTCTTATCATACAGATATATATACATCTAATGCCGCCGCAGGCGACAGCTGGAGACCCAACGGAACGAATTTATATACATGGACCAATGTAACGAAATTCTATGCCGATAGCTATTACCAGGGGAAATGGATAGATATCACTGACTCTATTACATTAAGGGATGTACGATATTTCAGAGCGATGGGAACTAGTCAACAGACAAGTGATGAAATATCCAAGTTTGGAATTCGTATTATTCCCAAATCAGACTTGATGCCTAAACCACCCCAGATTCATGCTGGTGCAGAGGGACAGGCTGTTACAGAGTGGACCAAAGAGCCTGTAACCGTGTGGATTGATGGGGATGTGGCTCCTGAAGGACTAAAATACTATGAATATAGCCTGAATGGAGGACCATTTCAGCAATATACCGGTCCTTTGACTGTCAATGATCATGGTGTAAATACAATTTATGCGCGTACAGTGGACGTACATAACCAGTATAGTGGTCTTTCTTCCGCCAATGTCCGAATAGACAGGATGCCACCCACTCCCCCATTATAGATGCAACAGGAAACAGTAATGAATATACCATTTCATTACAACCGGGTGCAGACGATTATTCTGGAATAGCTCATACTCAATTTCGGTTGACCGGCGTTGTGAATCAGGATTGGCAGGATTATGGTGGAGTATTTCATGTCAATCAAGATGGCAAAAGCACGATTTATGCTCGTTCCATTGATAACGTCGGTAATGTAAGCCGGGAGGTAACCAAAGAAGTCACCGTTGATAAAAAAGGGCCAACGGCTCCTGTTATACGGGCTAGCGAAACGGGTCCAACGAACCGTGATGTGGACATTGCCATTGAGTCGGGAAGTGACTCTACAAATGGAATTAAGAAGACACAGTATCGTTTGAGTCCAACTGGGGAGTGGCTGACATACAATGGCATTTTTACATTAAATGCAGAAGGGAGTTACGAACTATCAGCGCGGACGATCAATAATCTTGATGTGTCTAGTCCCATTGTGACTCAATCGGTCATGATTGATCGTACCAAACCCACCCCTCCGAAAGTTATGTTTTCTGAGGTAACGAATCCTAACCGATATATCAATAAACCAGTACAGTTTACACTCTCGGGTGCAACGGATACTACAGCAGTGCATTATGAATATCAATTGGGTTCTGGCGCTTATATGCCTGGTTCATCGGGAATATTAAATAGTTCGGGAATTGTAAAAGTGACTGCTCAAGCTGTAGATGCAGCTGGAAATCGAAGTGTTCCGGTGAACGCAATGTCTTATATCGATTTGGAGCCGCCGAGCATTCAACTGACACCCAGTATGCGTGAATGGAAAGATACTAATATTCATGTGAACATAAAATATACTGACCAGCACTCGGGGATTGATCCATCGACAAGGCAGTACAAAGTCACGAACA
Organism: Paenibacillus polymyxa; assembly: GCF_015710975.1. Classification (NCBI taxonomy): domain Bacteria; kingdom Bacillati; phylum Bacillota; class Bacilli; order Caryophanales; family Paenibacillaceae; genus Paenibacillus; species Paenibacillus polymyxa. The sequence goes on from NZ_CP049783.1 coordinate 3,704,611, forward strand.
GCTCCGATTCACCTGAAAACTGGGAGGCTGCAGCCGATCCCATAGTCCAGCTGGATCTTTCAAATGAAGGTGAATGGTATGTCCATGCGAAGGTGAAAGACCAGGCAGGAAACATGTATGAAACGGTCAGCAGTGCACTTCGCATTCAAAAGCAACCGCAGCCGGTTGTGCTTTCGGCGACATCTGTACGCAACACAGAGGTTGATTTGCAATGGACTCTCCCCTCTGGTCTTGATGATGGTTATATCTATACAGTCCGAAATCTAACAACAAATGAGGTTTGGGATGTTAACCATCCGACAAATTTTTTTACAGATACAGGGCTATTAGGAGGACATGAATATGAGTATGAACTGCGTTGCAGTAATTATGTAGGAGGCAATGCATATTCTAATCGAGTCCGTGTATTAACGTTACCTGATGCCCCTGAGCATGTTCAGTTACGACCGGTCTCTCGTCATTCAGCAGAAATCATGGCCGACTTTACGCCAGTTTTTTCAGCTAATAAATATAATATTACAGCAGCGGACGCAAGCACGGGAGAAATCATATTTAAGGATACGGTTACACAGGATGTGTATAATCCGATTAAGGGGATGGAGCCTGGTAAGTATTATGAAGTTTCTGTATCCGCTATAAACGCCATGGGAGAGGGGGCACCAAAGCATGTATCTTTTTTAAGTCTACCAGACAGCCCAAGCGGATTCCGGAATGTAACCGTAAGAGAAGATGGAATCGACTTGAAGTGGAATTCTGTAATCACTGCCACCTACTATGCTCTAGAGCGAGATAAGGTCTCGGTTTATAACGATGTGTATATAGAATTCACCGATACTGAGCTTCAGGCGGGAACGGAGTATAACTATCGTATATCTGCTGAAAATAAAACAGGATTTGGAGACTATGCTCATCTCGGCGTTATGACATTACCAGAACAGGTAACTACACTTTCAAGTGTAACGAAGGATGTATATTCTGTTGGTGTAGCGTGGCAAGATGTGCAGGGGGCTGAAGGGTACATTTTGAATGTTAACGATGAACCAAAGGTGCAAATTCCGCGTGGTATCCATTCTTATACTTTTGAAGGTTTGCCAGCAGGTAGATCTGCCAATATAAAAATTCGGGCTTACAATCGAAGTGGTACGGGTTTGGATGCTTCTATCAATGCATTAACGCTGCCTAATTCGGCCTTACAACTTGCAGCTGTAGATGTTCGCGAGCACGATGCCACATTGATATGGGCTCCGGTTGACGGGGTAACTCAATATAAGGTAACAATCAACGGTCAAAATTATTATAGTACGGAACCACGGGTAGTTGTATCTGGTTTAACAGGTGGGAAAAACTACACTTTTCAAGTGAGTAGTGGGAACAGCAGTGGTTACAGCCCGCCAGCGTTGGGTGAACTGCTGACACTCCCGCCTCAAGTACAAAATGTAAAAGTTACGGAGCTTAGGAATGGACAGATTTCGCTGGCCTGGGATGAAATCAAGAGTGCTGCCCAATATGCAGTAATCCGCAAAGATACAGGGGAAGTTTTTGACACTCGAAAAGCTCACATCATACTTTCAGATTTCCAGCCTGGTGTAATTTACTCGTTTGGTATACAGGCGATGAATATCACGGGGGAAGGTGACATAGCTCCCTTTACGTATCGAGCGTTGCCAGGTCAAATACCAGATTGTAGGTTGGTAGTGAAAAGTGTAACAGATGCCGATTTGCTTATTACATGGCAAGAAGCTCAGGGTGCAGATGCTTACAATGTCTACAAAAACGAGATGCTTATCGGCCATACGAGCACTCATGAGTTTAAAGTAGACGGATTAGACAGCTCTTCATTGTATCGTATTAACGTTAAGCCAGTGAACACAAGCGGTGAAGGTAAGCAGTCAGAAGGTCAGGTCGAGACGTTACCGTCTTCAGCATTTGCGTTTTCGAAGACAGAAACAACCAATAGTGAATTTATCATCCATTGGGAGTCAGAGCATGAAAATGATATTTTTGTTCTCGCTAGTGAAGGAGTAGTCCTATATCGTGGTAAGGATCGAGCTTTTATCTGGAGACAGCTGAGAGAAAAGCAATTGTATACCGTTCAACTTTGGGCAGAAAATAGTCAAGGAAAACGCACAGAGGCAAAAGAAGCGAGTGGTAAAACTACAGGGAATGCTGTGGACACAGGTGTTGGAGCAGGAGGCGCAGGGAGTGCAAAACCGATTCAGACTGTTGTAGAGGAGCCGACAGAAACAAAAACAGAGTTCTTTCAAGGCTTAACAATCGAGACGAAGCCAAATCATTTTAGTGACATTGATCGGGTATTTAATAGAGAGAAGATAAATACGCTTGCCGATTTGGGCGTAGTGAAGGGGAGATCCAGCACGCTTTTTGAACCGAATAGACCCGTAACACGTATGGAATTCACTTCGATGCTTGTTCGTTCTCTTAAATTACCGCTCGAAACAGATGTGACTCTAGACTTCGAGGATATTGATCTATCTGCATGGTATGTTGATCTGCTCAAAACAGCAATTAAGGCTCAAGTTGCTCGAGGTTTTAGTAGCAAAGCCTTCGGTCCAGATCGGGTCATAAATCGGGAGCAGGCCGCTAAAATGGTGAATAACATTATCAAGGCTACACCACAGCAAGAAAGCAGTGTATACTCAGATTCCTCTCAAATTGTAGAGTGGGCCAGAAAGGATGTACTTGGTCTAACTGAGATTAATTTAGTACAAGGATATCCAGACGGCAGCTTTCGTGCCAAACAGGAAGTTACGCGTGCGGAAGCGGCTGAGATGATTTATAATATGCTTCAAATGAAGTAGCCAAAATAAGGGGGCGTCGGCCCCCCTTATTTCTGTGTACTAGCTTATTCCGCAATAGCGGGATTTATATTGGATGCTCTGTAGGCAGGGACGCCATTGATGAGAGCGGTTCTTAGTTGAATATACCGGATACCATAATAGCTGGTTGTATTGTTTAATCCAGAGGAAAGTACAGTTATTTTATAATATGAAAAAGGAATCTCATTACTAAATTGATAGGTTATTTTTGCAGTACTTGGCAAAGCCTCTACTTGTCCTAATCGATACCAGTTTTCTCCGTCATTCGAGCCATGAAAAGAAAACGAAAGTATAAAAGCTCGAGAAGATGGTTGGGCTAAGAGAATATCATTGATCGTTTTGCCTGTATCTAATTTAAAAATGATTTCTCCACCTCTACCGCTTAAGCTGCTTTCCCAATAGAGATTATTATCGATTAGAACATTTTTCGGAAAAGTATTTTTGCTATCACCGTTCGTCGTAACATTATCTTCAGTTATTACGGCGGGTTCCATGGAAAACGAATAACTGTCTGGATTTTGGCTGAATTTAGTCATGCTGATTTACCTCCCTTGGTTATGATTTTTAATTTGTTGAATACGTTGTTGTATATGATTTATATGAAACTCTCAATGAATGTATACCTAATAGCAACTGGTTATTTCATGGACTATACTAGCAAATGATAGAAAAAGAACCTAACGTAATTGGAAATTCAAACAGTATAGGAGGAATTAAGATAAGGGTACCGTTTTCGGGTTCTTAACTAGCTCATTCCAAAGACTAGGCTAGTTTATATAGAAATGTTTGGAAGAAAGAATATGAATAACTTGAATAACTTGAATAACTTGAATAACTATTTTAGGTGCGAGAAGGAGAATGTATAGAATATGAAAATATACACTTATTATTTGGCAAATGGCGTATTCCCTTTGGATTGGGAAGTTTGTTTTAATACTGTTGAGGAATACAAAACCCAGTTATTTGAGAAGTATACCGCTTCCCAAGAGTCCAATGATTTTGTAATAGGTGGATTTCATGTGCTTACCGATAAAATAGATGCAATTCTGAATTATGCTTTAGAGGATTTTCAAAAAGAATTTCCTCATAATTATGAGTTGCGTTGTCCCGCTATGATCTTCCCGTTGCCAAGAGGCGATGAGAGTAATGGTGCTGAGTTCGCTATTATTTTAAAACGAGATGAGGATGGAGATACGATAGTCTATTCCCCACTTCCATTGTCATATTTAGAAAAAAGTTAGTACTTATTTAAGAAAAAAGGAAAACAAATTGAAATTCAAATCATGAAAAAAGGCCCTGTATAGGGCCTCCAAATAGTCAAAAGTTCTAGGTAGGTATCTGTTTATTCATTATCCCTTCTGCTTGTAAAATTCATGGTATAACTTCATCAACGCACGCTTTTCAATTCGTGACACATACGAGCGAGAAATTCCCAGTTCTCGTGCAATTTCCCGCTGTGTTCGTTCTTCTCCTCCGGCTTCCAGGCCGAATCGGCCAATCACCACTTCTTTTTCACGCTCATCTAAAATATCGAGATTGCGATAAATTTTACTCTTCTCGATTTTGAGCTGTACCTTGTCTACAATATCGTCCGCCTCGGATCCGAGGATATCAATTAATGTAATCTCGTTGCCTTCCTTGTCAGTTCCTATAGGATCGTGGAGAGATACGTCTTTACGTGTTTTTTTTAAGGATCTTAAATGCATCAGGATCTCATTTTCTATACAACGGGCTGCAAATGTTGCCAGTTTTGTTCCTTTTCCGGTCTGAAAGCTTTCAATAGCCTTGATCAGTCCGATGGTGCCGATGGATATAAGATCCTCCAAATCTTCGCCGGTGTTGTCAAATTTTTTACAATATGGGCCACCAGCCTTAGGTTATGTTCAATAAGTGTGTTACGGGAATGTGCGTTGCCTTCGGCAAACAGCTTCAGGTGTCGAGCTTCCTCTTTCTCAGTCAATGGCTGCGGAAAGGCGTTGTTTTTCACGTAGGAAACGAGTAGCGTCAATTCCTTGATGAACAGAGCGATAGCACTAAATAGTCCGGGCACGGATGACACCTCCTGAGGTAGTTGCGAACTTACTGGACTTTGTTACTTACCAGGCTTGCGGTCTGTTTATTGTATGTAGGCAGGTGCCCATCCGTGCCTGTACTCCGAAAACTGCTTCGTAACAAATTGTCAGATATCTTTCTTGAGCAGCATTAATACATATTTCAAATCGTCAGGAGTTTTATCAACATGCAGGATCATGAGTATTTCATCAATTGGACGACATCCTTGTTTAAGGAAGGATTTCACATGGTTTATTGGATGGCTGCAGAAGCAACGGCCGTTAGAGAGATAGCAGCAACTATATTTCGAACGATGACTCTACGATAAAACTCGTTTATACTTTAATTACTTAACAGTGAAAGCAATGGATATGAGGTGTATTAATGATTCTGGTAAGTTCATGTTTGGCAGGCATGAAGGTGCGATATAACGGGACGGATAGCTTGGATGTACATATTCAAAAGTTGGTAGAGGAAAAGAAGGCAATGACGATCTGTCCTGAGCTACTGGGGGCTTTGTGATACCGCGAGAGCCTGCTGAGATTATTGGAGGGACTGGGGAGGACGTACTGAGTGGCACAGCCAAGGTGATCGAGCTTTCAGGCAATGATGTCAGTGATATGTACATTAGAGGTGCGCACGAAGCTTTGCAAATAGCCAGAGAGGTTAACGCGTCGCTTATTGTTTTAAAAGAAAACAGTCCATCCTGCGGGTCGGCAGCGATCTACAATGGGGCATTCGAAAACCGCAAAATTGCAGGCAATGGGGTAACCTCAGCCTTGTTAAAAAGGGAGGGCTTTAAGGTCATATCAGAAGAACAAATATCGGAAATTTTCTTGCATGAGAATATGTAATGATAAAACAAGCGTCTTAATCGCTTACTGGCTTATAGCGTAAGCGCAAGACGCTTGTTTGTGCTGTGTTCGTTTTACACCTGTGTATCACACTATTTAAGCTTTAAGGCCAAAATCCCCAAATACTCCTTGAGGGCTGTCCCGGTTGTAGATATGGCTCCAGCAGACGGTGAAAGTTTGGCAGCATATAGTGACAGCTTTTCACTTGCCAGATAGTCGGTTGGATAAGCTGTGGCTTGCATACCTGCACGCTGAAATTCCAGTGCAGCACGGGGCATATGGAATGCGGAGGTCACCAGAATAGGTTTTGTGAGCTGGTGCTGTTTTAAAATTTGGGAGGTATATACGGCATTTTGCTGTGTATTTAAGGAACGGTTTTCGATGAAGATGTCCTTTGCCGGAATACCGAGTCCTAATAGCTGCCTCTGCGCAATATTCGCTTCATTACCACTGTCTCCAAACACTTGTCCACCGGAAAAAAGGATAGGTAGACCTGTTGCTTCATGCAGTCTAGCCGCAGTGAGCAGTCGGTTGGCCGCAGACCCTAGCAGATTACCTTGTCCATTGATGTCGGGAGTTCCCTCTGTAGCTCCGCCCCCAAGTACGACAATAACATCCCCTTGAACAGTAAGGGGCTGTGGGTACTGCTTTTCTAGGCTACGAATTAACACATCTCCAGCCAAATTGGTCGATGAAACATACAGCAGCAATGTGACAAGGAGCAGTACAATCGCAGGTTTACGCGCCCGTTTCCATAGCCAGATTACAAGCCCTGCCATCACGAGGATAAACAAACCGGGAGGAAGCACGAAGCTGTATAGAAATTTGATGAAATAAATCAAGTGCAGACACCCTCCTATCCTTATAAGCTTTATCTATTGGGTACATTGTAACATAGGCCAAAGACTGGATTCCTCTGTTCGAAAACCTATCCTATGAACAAACGCACTGGAGAAGCGGAGCTTTTCCCTATATATTTTTGTTTGATAAAGTTGTCCCATAGGCGTAATATATAAAGTCTAGTGATTTTTTTCATAGAGGAGCGAGTGCATCATGGGAGAGTTAACGACAGCCAAGCGGATAATGATGATCGCGCTACTGGTCGTATTGTGGGGCATTTCTTGGCCCATCTATAAAGTTGCACTGGAATTCACGCCTCCCCTTTTGTTTGCAGGGCTACGTACACTGTTGGGTGGCCTGCTATTGGGAGCGATTTTAGCACCGAGATGGAATCGCATTCGCTGGAAAGAAAATTGGCGGGTGTATGCTATTTCAGGTATTTTTAACGTAGTTCTGTTTTATGGCTTGCAAACCGTGGGGCTCATGTACGTTCCATCAGGTCTGTTCTCTGTGCTGGTATATCTTCAGCCTGTGCTGGTTGGCATTTTTGCATGGATGTGGCTGGGGGAAGCAATGTCCAAGCTCAAAGTGATTGGATTGATCATTGGATTTCTGGGCGTGGCAGCTGTCAGTATCGGAGGCTTTTCAGGACATGTGGCTATTGCAGGTGTAATTATTGCCATTATTACAGCGGTGAGCTGGGCGTTAGGAACCGTGTATGTGAAAAAGGTTAACAAGCGTGTGGATTCGTTGTGGCTGGTCGCATTTCAATGTACACTTGGAGGCATCGTGTTGACAGGGACTGGATCGGTAACGGAAAGCTGGTCAGACATCGTGTGGAATGTTCCGTATGTGTCAGGACTGTTGTTCGGGACTGTGCTCGGAATTTCACTATCCTGGCTGCTGTATTTCACGCTGGTCAATTCGGGGGATGCCAGTAAGGTCGCTTCCTATACGTTTTTGGTGCCTGTGATTTCAGTGTTTGTCAGTTCTATGCTGCTTCACGAATCGATTACGGCTTTTCTGCTGATCGGTCTGGTATTAATCGGCTTTAGCATTTATCTGGTTAATCGCAGAGTGAGGGTAGTACGGCAAGCTTGAAATTAATAACTTAATAATAGCAACAAGTAAGGACTCTGCTCAGGTAGCAGAGTCCTTTTTTTATAGGTGACAGAATGTAATGAATGATGGTAACAAGGTTCCTACTCTAGGGAGTTGGTTAAGCTATGAATGACGGCACACTGCCAAATAAAGAAGGGAGATGCGGGCGATGGCACGGAAATTATTGATAACAGGAGCAGCGGGCACAATTGGGAAAGTACTCTATGAAGGGCTAAAAGCGGAAGGAAAATATGAAATAACCGCTGTCGATGTAATGAGGGATGAAGAAGCAGGGATTGTCGAACTGGATATACATGATACTGCAAGGTTGGCTGAGCTTACCAATGGAGTGGATACGGTACTGCATTTTGCATGGATTAAGGATGAAGGGGACTTCCTCGGCAAAGTGCTGTCTGGCAATGTAAGCGGAGCGTATAAGCTGTATGAAGCTGCGGTCAAAAATGGGGTGAAGCGCATTATTTTCGCCAGTTCCAATCATGCCACAGGGTTTTATAAAGTAGGCGAAGCGATAGATGTAGAAGATCCCTACCGACCGGATAGCTTTTATGGATTGAGTAAGTGCTATATTGAACTGTTGGGACGGCTGTATGCCGATCAGGGCAAAATATCTTCAATGAATATCCGCATCGGTAATTTTCCTGGGGATGATCGGCCGCATTCGGAGCGTGCTGCTCATATATGGATCTCCGAGCGCGATATGATCCATCTGACCGTCTGCTGTATCGAGGCCCCTTCGGAGATGAGTTATCTTAATTTGTACGGTACGTCAGCCAATACGGATAATTATTATGACATTGGTTACTTGGAAGAACTAATCGGATATAAGCCGCAGGATAATGCCGCTGAGCTGCTGGAGCAGGCCAAGAAAAACGGATTTCGAGTAAAACAGGATGAAACCATTTTTCAGGGTGGGCAAAAGGAATAGAGCAGATCGTCCAAATATGCTTGACGAATGGGCTGAAGGCGTCGATCAGGCGCCTCATATCACATAAAACTTCACAAATATCAGAATTGTTCACTCCTCTGGACACTCCTTTGTTCATGAAGCATGAGAGGCTTCACTTTTCATTTTGAATGCGCTTACATAATATATAGTTATACGGCGGCAATGCTACAAACCTTGCAGTCGGTAATGTATATAGAGGGGGAGTGACTCACATTGAATCAGCCTATGCCCAAAAATTCTGCAATGCTTACGACGGATTCCCGCTTGAACGGTAGGCTGGGAACAGGCAAGAAACACGGTTTTTTCTATGAACTGATCCGCAATCGAGTATTATTTCTGATGTTGTTACCTACTTTAATCTTTTTCTTCATAAATTCGTACATTCCTATGGTTGGCATTTATTACGCATTTACCCAGTTTGACTTTAATACCAGCCTATTTGAGGCCCAGTTTGTCGGACTCCAGAATTTTCGCTTTCTATGGCAATCCGGCACGCTGACCAAATTGACATTGAATACAGTTGGATATAATGCAGCGTTTATTTTACTCGGCAACGTGTTAGCGATTGTCCTCGCTATTTTACTGAATGAGTTGCGAGGCCGCTACTTTAAAAAGATCACTCAATCTGTGATGTTTCTTCCATACTTTGTTTCCTTCGTCATTCTAAGTGTCATCGTGTACAACATATTTAATTATGATAATGGTTTTCTGAACACGCTGCTCGTGCAATTTGGTGGTGAACGTGTGGATGTGTATAACAAACCATGGGTGTGGATTTTCCTGATTATCCTGTTCTATTTGTGGAAAAATCTCGGCTACAGTATGGTAATCTACCTGGCAGCGATCACAGGGATCAGTGACGAGTATTATGAGGCAGCTAAAATAGACGGAGCCAACATTTTTCAACGAATTTGGTACATTACCGTTCCTATGCTCAAGTCGACATTCGTTGTGCTGCTGTTATTTGCACTGGGTAGCATTATGAAAGGACAATTCGATCTGTTCTATCAGTTAATCGGTAACAACGGTGTGCTGTACAATACGACGGATATTTTGGACACTTATGTGTATCGTTCCTTGAAAGTAACTTTTGATGTGGGGATGGCTTCGGCCGCAGGTGTGTATCAATCCCTGTTCGGATTTGTACTGATTATGACTGTGAACTATATCATCCGCAAGCTGAACGACGAATATGCCTTATTCTAGAAAGGAGAACCCAAACGGATGGCGATCAAAGAAGATGTATACACTCGACTATTTAAAATCATCTCTTATGTGATTATCATTGTGGCATCCATTGCCTGTTTACTCCCGTTCCTACTTATTATTTCAGCTTCACTAACCAGTAATGAATCGATTATCAGGGATGGCTATCACTTTATTCCACAGCAATTCTCGCTGGAAGGATACCGGACGGTGTTCACCTTTCCTGAAGAGGTGTTGCGGGCATATGGGGTGACGATTTTTACCACGGTTGTAGGTACGACGCTGGGCCTGTTCCTGATGACGATGGCCGGATATGTGCTGGCACGCAAAGATTTTAAATACCGCAACGCGTTTTCATTCTATATTTACTTTACGACGTTGTTTGGAGGCGGATTAGTACCTTGGTACATTATGCTCACGAAGTATTTGGGGCTGCTAGATACGTATACAGTGCTTATTTTCCCGGGATTAATGACTCCATTTCTGATCATTTTGATGAAAAACTTCATTCGTTCCTCTATGCCCGAAGAACTGTTCGAGTCCGCTAAAATAGACGGTGCAGGTGATTTTAAAATTTACTACCGAATTGTACTGCCTTTATCTACGCCGGGTATTGCCACTGTGGGGCTGTTTCTGGCTTTGGCTTACTGGAATGACTGGTTTTCATCCTCACTCTTTATTAATGACCCGCATAAATACCAGTTGCAATACTATCTGTATAATGTCATTAACTCCATGCAATTTATTGCTCAAATGGGTGCAGGCACCGGCGTGTCCCTGTCCAACGATATGCCGACAGAGTCGACCAAAATGGCAATGGCGATCGTGGTTACGGGTCCCATTTTACTCCTGTACCCGTTCATTCAGCGTTACTTTGTCAAGGGGCTGACGATTGGTGCGGTAAAAGGATAAGCGGCACTAAAGGCTGAGATGGCATAATGTGCTGACATTGTGCCATCCAAGCAGCACTTTTTGTAAGTGTTTTATTTAAACGGACTACCATTTCAAAGGGAGGATTCACATGACATTCACAAAGAAAAGAAAACAACGCATGTCCATCCTGATTGCAGTAATGGTTATCATGGCGCTCTTAGCCGGATGTGGGGGCGGTAGCGGAAACAGCGCACAAAAAGCAAATGGAGAGGATGATAAAGCCCAGAAAGTACAGCTGCAATTTTATATGCTGGGTGATGCTCCTAAGGATCTGTCTACCATTGAGGCAGAGATTAATAAGTTGGCAGAAAAAGATCTGAATGCCACCGTCAAATTTAACTACACGACGTGGACAGACTGGGATCAAAAATATAAGCTGTTATTGTCTTCGGGTCAGCCTATCGACCTGATCTTCACTGCAGATTGGACGCAGTATCAGGCCTATGCCAAGAAGGGGGCATTCCTGCCGCTAGACGATCTGCTGCCTAAGGCCGCACCTGCCTTGCAAAAATTCGTGCCTCAGGACATGTGGGATGGGGTTAAAATCGGAGGCAAAATTTATACCGTGCCTGGCACGTATAAAGAATATGTCACAAACGGTTTTGTATGGCGTGAGGATTTACGCGAAAAGTACAATTTGCCTAAACCGACAGACATCAAAAGTTACGAGGCTTACATGGACGGGATACGTCAGCATGAGCCTAATATGAAAACGGTATCTTTGAACAGTGATATCAAGGGAAATCTGCATGATCGTTATACCGAATTAGTAACGAAGAGTGTAGGTGCTTTGCCTTATGGCATTGGTATCAAATATGAAAAACCAACAGAGGTATATAAGTATTGGGGCTCAGATGAACAAAAAGAAGAGCTGAATACTTACAAACGCTGGGCTGATAAAGGGTTTATTCCCAAAAACGTATTAAACGTAAAAGATACGCTTCAGGATCAAGTCACTTCTGGTAAAGCAGCGAGTATTTTTGGCGACAACCCAACCCGGTTTAATGATATGGTCATTAAGCTCAAAGCATCCCACCCGGACTGGAAGCTTGAGTACTATCCATTCCCGCTGACAACGGGCTATGCAACTCCGGTGCATCCGATTCATAATGGCTTTGCAATTCCAAAAAGCAGCCCGAACCCAGCCCGCGCGCTGGCCTTTTATGAAAAGCTTGTAACGGACAAACGCTATAACCTGCTTACGCAATATGGTATCGAAGGCAAAAACTACGAAGTCAAAGATGGTTACTATCAAATGATAGGTAGCGGTAGTACGAATGGATTTTCACGGGAAGGAATGAACAGCTGGGCTTGGCGTAACCCGGAATACATGCTGTTTGATTCAGGCTTTGACCGTGTGAAGAAGATTTTTGCCGAGCTGGATAAAATCCAGAAGCCTGACCTGTTTACCGGTTTTGCAGAGGACTATACGACCTACCAAGCAGAAAAAGCGGCATTAGAACAGGTCGAGAAGCAGTATCTGTACCCACTTCAAGCTGGACTGATCGACAACGTTGATCAAGGTCTTGAGACTTTCATGCAAAAGGCGAACCAAGCGGGTTTGGAAAAAATTCAAACCGAATATACAAAACAATGGGAAGCTTATGTGAAGGAGAAGGGGATCAAGTAAAACGCTAAGAGTTGTGATCTAAAGTAAAAGCAAGTCTCCAGATAGTTGGAGGCTTGCTTTTTTGATATCGCCTATTGCGCATTCGCTTTAGAACGGCGAAAATCTGTGGGTGTCACGCCCAAACTGCGTTTAAACATACGGTGGAAATAAGAGCTACTCGCAAACCCGGTTTGTTCTGCCACGTCAGCCACCGACCAGTCGGTCTGTTTCAGCAGCTCACAGGCCTTGCGAATACGAAGCTGCTGGATGACGTCTACGATGGTGGACATGGTTTGTTGCTTATAAAGCCTGCTGACATAGATTGGCGACATATCCAGCTCTTCCGCAATCTGATTGAGACAGAAATTAGGGTCCGTATAAGCTTGCTCCATTCGTTCGTTGATTTGTTGTACCAATCGTTCTTGCTTTGTATTTCGTTTTTCCGCCAGATTGGAGCGAACCTGTTCAAAGACCAATTGGTACTGAGCAATAAGATCCTCGGCGGTCTCTAATCGATCTGCGGATGGTAATTCAGGTTTAGATTCGATAGCAAATCCATTGAGCTCACTTATATGCCGAACGGCATTATTCACACTCATAATGAGCCGGGATATTGCCACCCGGACAGAGGAAAACGGATATTTCTCCATATGCATCAACAGATCTTTGAACATCCGGTGTGCATCCTCCGTATGACCAGATAGCAGCGTATCCAGCAATTTTTTTTCTTTATCCGATGGAAATACATAAGTATTTTGGACATCTTCATCTGTAGTGCTTCGCGCATTAATAATACAGCCATGACCCTGAAAAAAACGGTGCATAGATGCGTTCTCTACCTGGCGGTACAGCAGATGCAGCCGTTCTGGTTGACTTGTAATTACGCTGTAGGTTAGTGATACACTTAGCTTCAAATATTCGAGACAAGCTTCACGTATTTGGCGTAATAAGGTCTCCAGTAGTACCGTGTCTGTATGTTCTGCAGGGTCTAAAATGTTGAGCATCAACAGGACGCTATCCTCATCCATATCAACGGTTTCCACCCGGTATGTCTGCCCGCATATTTCGGAAGCGATATTCATGATGGCAAACTTGTAGGGTAGCAGATCAGGTCCGCGCTCGCTTTGCCAGCGGGCATATTCATCTATGCGCAGGAGTACAAGCCGATAATCTTTATCGAACTGGAATGTAATCCCAAGCTCACGCAGTCTTTCCGGTTCTTCACCGGCAGGAAGATTTCGGATGCCGCGAATCACATTCCGTAAAATGTTTTGCCGGATTGTGTACATACTGTTGCGTTTCTCCGATTCCAGTGAATTCATATGCACAACAATTTGACCAATAGGCGTATACAGCATTTTGGACAGCAGCCAGGAAGCTACAAATCCTGCCATTCCGATGATGGCCGCGATCAGTACCATGGCATTACGAATAACACTCGCCATTTTGATAACGCTTTCATAAGGTGTGACACTAATATACTGCCAACCTAGTCCATCCGGGGAAGTATAGGAAATCAGTGATCTTTTACCATGAAAGTCTTCTACAAAATAGCCTGTTTCCTGTTTTTTGACTCTAGTGTGCAGCCATAGCTGTTCTTTTTCGTTCAAAGCTTCGTCTGTCAACGTTGTACCAGATAACAATCTGCCTTGATCGTCTAAAATATAAGCAGTCCCACCTGAGATGGGGGTCGACGCCATTTCCTTGTTCATCCAGGCCGCTGACACGTTCACAATCACAGCCGAATTTATCGCTTCGTTCGAGTTGATTGCGTCATAACATAAATACGTATAGGCTGCGATGTCTGGGCTTGCTTGCTCTACGCCAGCTTCGGGGTCTGAGGCAGACAGCAACGGATACGTGCGTGGAATAGGCGTAAAGGGTTTGTAGTCCTGATAATGATCCAGCACGCGAATGATGTCTGTATCAGCCAGTTCATGCTTGCTGAATAACCCGTTTTGGCCTTGTGAGGACGCAATGTAGAAGGTGTCACTTTTAGGGTTATACACGTAGATGGATTCAATATAAGGCATGGAGTTAAGATAATTATTTAATTCGGTCATGGCAGCGGTTACATCATATACATTGGGCTTGGGATAATACAACAGCTTGGATAGGGTACTGCTGCGATACATTTGAAATGCCAACGATTGAGCAATAGATGTCATGTTGATGACCTCTTTGCTTCTCAACGTTAAGCTATTGTGATTGGCTTCGAACGCCTGCTCCTTTTCCACGCGAATATAGTAGAAATAATATACAGTGGTGGATACCAGCAACGTTAGTGTTATACATAACGTAATGCTGACCAGCAATTTGCTGTGTAGCTTGTGATGCTTTTTGAAATTGCTCATATGAACAGGCCTCCTGTCTGTGTGAACGTAGCTGTAAAGTACACCCTATTTATGTATTCATTATACGTATGATTTTATGAACAGGACAGTGAACAAACCGATTCTTTGTGAAAAATAATGATTTTTTCGTAAAAAGACCGGGAACACGGATACGCAAACTAGATTGCGTCGGTTCCCGGCCTGTTTTATTGGTTCAAATGAAAAGAAGCAAAGATGAGGCGGCATTTCAATTAGTCAGGAAATTGAACATTACCTTTAACAATATAGGCTTGGCCTGTGCCATTTTCCGCTAGAGCTGGGATGGTATCATTCAGTACGACACCGCGAATGTCCGTAATCCGTATTTTCAGAGGCTGTTTTCCTAAGTTAGTACCCAGAAAGTGGTTGTAATCCTGTTTTTCGAGATTGAGCCATTGCCCGTTTTGTTGGACCTCCATTTTTAAGACTGGATATTTATGATTGCGTACTTGAATGGCTGCCCACCATTGGCTGCTGCCTTCTTTAATGCGGTAGGAGACATTACCACTAACCGGAGCTTTGACAACTTTCCATGAAATATTGATTTTTCCATCCTTTTGATTGCCAATCAGGTTGAAGGCATTCGGAGACAGATCAAGTGCGCCACTCGGACCCTCAGGGTATAAATCTGTTACATAGACGGTTGTTTTTCCTTTGGGGCCTTGAACTTCTAAATAGGCTCCAGCTAATGCGGCTTTAATTCCGTTATAATTCAATTGTGTGGGGTTAAGCGCTGTAATTTTGGCATCAGAAGGGATAGGATCAAGCAGTAATGCTCCTCCAGAGTAACCTGATCCTGTATATGTGGCGTACCCCGTGTATGTATCATTCCAAGCAGCTGAAGCGGGAAGTGCGAACAATACGACACTTAGCAACGACGTCAGACCAATCGTTTTGAACTTTCGGAACAGAGATTTTTCTTGCATAATCATTTCCTCCTTGTTCATTTAATAGATTTATATAGTAAATATAAACACTATATTACCTAATATTCCAAATTGTACAATAGGACTTTGAGGCAAAAAGAAAATGTTGAAGATATTTGTCAACATACCCATAGGTCATATGGCGTGTTTTTTGAGAAATGGCTGTACAGATAAAGAATAAGGGGAGGGTCAAGTAATGGAGGGCGAAACTAGGACTTTTGGATGAAGTCTTTTAAATAGAATAAGCGAACTATTGTTCTCGTTTTGATTGTCGTATACAATCGAATCATGCTGATTCAAATAGAGTAATGTCGACTCTGTGTATACTGCAAGAAAGGATGTTATGCATCATGATGGGAAGAGCCCATTTAATTATTGGAACCGGGGTCTCCCTATCGGTATTAGCCTTAAGTGGATTCGAAGTGACTCCGGCTGCCGTGGCAGCCGCTGTGGTTGGTTCATTGCTGCCGGATATTGACGAGCCTAACTCCATGCTTGTGAGCCGTGCGTTACCGAACAAAATGCTTAGGCTCATACAGCTTCTAATGATTGGGGCTGCGGGTTGGGTGTTTTTCACCCGTTTGGCTCCGCCACCCTGGAATCTTGTTTTGGCTTTGCTGATGATCAGCGCTTCTTTTATGCCGTCACGGTCTATGCGTAAAGTTATCATTTTTTTAATTGGTATCGGCCTTGCCTGGTATGGGGAATCATATGCACCGTGGAATTATATCGCCGGGTGTCTGCTGATCATATGTACGCTTGTTCCGCACCGAGGATTGACGCATACGGTATATGGGACAGTAGCATGGACCGCGCTGCTTTACGGCACG
Source organism: Paenibacillus polymyxa (assembly GCF_015710975.1). Classification (NCBI taxonomy): domain Bacteria; kingdom Bacillati; phylum Bacillota; class Bacilli; order Caryophanales; family Paenibacillaceae; genus Paenibacillus; species Paenibacillus polymyxa. The sequence continues at coordinate 3,721,138 of NZ_CP049783.1, forward strand.
ACACGTTTGCATGGCGACAGTATATGGCTGGCTGGAGGTATAGCGTACTTGCTACATTTATTGGCAGATTCCTTGACGAATAACGGAATTAAGCCTTTGCCGCCATTCAAATGGAAGCTAAGATTTAGATTAATGAGCACCGGAACCCGGAAGGGAGCAAAGGTAGAAAATATCTGTATCACCTTAACAGCTGTACTTGTAGTGATTGCTTTGCTTCGGTACAAGCATTTAATTTGAGAACTTCTATTTTTTCTTCTATTAAATTAAAAAACAGTCAAGCACACGTATGTGTCTTGACTGTTTTTTTATAGATTCTTATTCTCTGTTACTTCTTAAGCTCGTTCAATAATGGTATTCAGTGTTGTGCGATCCAGATTTTGAACCAACTTAATGATCAGTTCCTTGGCCGCATCATAATCATCGGTGTGAATAATGGACGAGGAAGTGTGGATGTATCGTCCACATATGCCGATGACGGTAGATGGCACACCAATTCCGCTCAAGTGCACTTGACCAGCATCCGTTCCCCCAGTGGAGATAAAATATTGGTACTTAATTTTGTGAGTTTCCGCCATGTCCTGCACATACTCCACAATTCCGCGGTGTGTAATCATACCTGGATCAAAAACCCGCAACAGTGCGCCTTTACCAAGCTGTCCGTATGCGTTCGGATCCCCACCCATATCGTTGGCAGCACTGCAATCCAGTGCAAAGAAAATATCCGGCTGAATCAGATTGGCAGCTGTGCGTGCACCGCGCAGTCCCACTTCCTCCTGAACCGTAGCTCCTGCATACAATGTATTTGGAAGCTGGTCCTTTTCCTTATGTAATGCCTCCAACAGCTCAATGGCCAGGCCAACACCATATCGATTGTCCCATGCTTTAGCCATGATTTTTTTTGGATTCGCAAGTGGAGTGAAATCACAGATCGGAGCGATCGCCGTTCCGGGTACAATCCCCAGATTTTGCGCCTCCTGTTTGCTGTCTACGCCGATATCCAGGTACATATGCTTGATGTCCATCGGTTTGCTGCGTTGCGCTTCATCAAGCAAATGTGGTGAGACAGATCCAACTACACCAATGATTGGGCCATTTGGGGTCAATACTTGAAGACGTTGTGACATGATGGCTTGGCTCCACCAGCCTCCAACCGGCTGAAAACGAATCATTCCATTTTCCGTAATGCCATTCACAATAAAACCAACTTCATCCAGATGTCCTGCCACCATTACACGTGGGCCACTTTCTTGCCCGCGCAGTACACCAAAAAGACTGCCCAAACGGTCCTGAACGATTTCATCCGTATAACCGGATATTCGTTCTTTAACCCATGCCCGCAGATCTCGCTCATGTCCAGAAATGGAAGGGAACTCTGTTAAGGTTTTAAACAATTCCAATGTTTTTGCTTCCATGATGTTATCTCACTCCTTATTAATTAACCAGTGGTCGTCATGTATTCAGTATGAATGGATTTGTACGGAATGTCCACGATATCATTTTCCTGACATAACATTTCCCCAAAAAGCTCATAATGTTAAGGAGCCAAGCAATCTGAACCGCCAAGCGCGGAACTTTTGAATAAGGGGTGGTGAATGATGCCAGCTAAGTCAGGACAGCGCGGTTTTCGTACCAATTCGTCGCCGTTGTCCATAAATGAGAAAGACTATCAAAGTGTTTCCCAAAAGCATGAACCTTCCAGAAAAGTATTTGCCAATTGTGTGCGTGCTTTTCTGGTTGGTGGCGTCATCTGTGTGATTGGGCAGGCGATTCAGGAAGCCTTTATGGCAGGGATGCATATTCCAGCCAAAGAAGCTGCGGCACCAACTGCATCCATGATGATCCTCTTGTCTGTTATATTAACCTGCATCGGGGTCTACGATAAGATTGCCCAATGGGCAGGAGCGGGAACCGCTGTACCCATCACAGGTTTTGCGAACTCAATGTGTTCAGCTGCATTGGAGTATCGTTCCGAGGGATTGGTACTTGGAGTTGGTGCAAATATGTTCAAGCTGGCAGGCTCCGTTGTTGTATTTGGTGTTGTGGCCGCATTTATCGTGGGCGTTATATACGCAATCCTCGGTGTGGGGGGCAATCACTTATGAGAAGACAGGGAGGACAAACCTGGAAGTTCGAGTCGAGACCGCGCATCATTGGGAGTGCAACTGTTGTAGGCCCGGATGAAGGAGAGGGACCGTTGTCCACAGATTTCGATTATATTTATGACAATATCGAAATAAACGAGAAAACATGGGAAAAAGCGGAACGAAGATTAATTGAGCATTCTACAGAGCTTGCGTTAATTAATTCAAATTTAAACAAAGAGGAAGTGCAATTTTTCATAAGTGGTGATCTGATGAATCAGATTATCAGCAGCTCATTTTCGGCTAGCAAGCTTGCTATTCCTTATTTAGGTGTTTTCGGAGCCTGCTCAACGTCGATGGAAAGCTTGGCTTTAGCAGCACTTATTGTGGATTCAGAGGCGGGCGACTACGTGATGGCGGGTACAACCAGCCATAACTGTACTGTGGAAAAACAATTCCGCTATCCTAATGAATACGGAGCACAGAAGCCCCCCACAGCTCAGTATACTGTTACCGGTTCCGGTGCGGCCATTGTGGGACATGCGAAGTCAGGTACGGTGGTAGATTGTGCCACTATTGGGCGTGTAATGGATATGGGCATTAAAGATCCCTTTAATATGGGCGGGGCCATGGCTCCAGCGGCGGCGGACACGCTTTTGTCTCATTTTCGAGATACAGGCAGGGACCCAGGCTACTATGATCTTATTGTAACAGGGGATTTAGCCTCCGTAGGGCTGCCGATTGCCAAGGAGCTGCTTAAAAAAGATGGATTCGATATGAATCAAACGGAATTTAATGATTGCGGTTTACTGATTTACGACATCAATAAGCAAAAGAAGGTCATTGCAGGTGGAAGTGGTTGCGGATGCTCAGCTGTTGTAACCTATGGACATCTGTTAAAGCGGATCGAAAAGGGAGAACTACAAAAGGTGCTGGTCGTGGCGACCGGAGCGTTATTGTCTCCTTTGACTACACAGCAGGGTGAAAGCATTCCATGTGTTGCACATGCTGTAGCTTTTGAAGCGGGAGGAAAAGTATGATATTTCTATGGGCTTTTTTAGTGGGCGGTGCCATTTGTGTCGTGGGTCAGTTGATGATGGATGTAATCAAATTGACCCCGGCACACACAATGAGTACGTTGGTGGTAGCAGGTGCAATTGCCGACGCTGTCGGAATATATGATCCCCTTATCAAATTTGCTGGAGCGGGTGCGACGATTCCAATTACCAGCTTTGGTAACTCACTCGTACATGGGGCACTAACCGAATTGGAAAAGGACGGATGGCTTGGTGTTATTACAGGGATCTTTAGTCTGACAAGCGCAGGGATTTCCTCGGCGATTATTTTCTCTTTTCTGGCATGCTTGTTTGTTCGTCCAAAAGGAAGCATATAAAGCAGGGTGCTTTAAATAGGATAAAAAGTAAAATAAATTGTATACGTGAACCCTTCGGATTTGATAACCGAAGGGTTTTTGACTGTTCCAAAAAATATGTACCTATAAGAGAAGATGGAGCTTGAATAATATGGGCAAGGAGTTAAGTGTACTCTATGTCCACCTTCATGTACAATAATAGGAAACATGTTGCTATCTAGGAGGTTTACAGAGTTATGCCCGTGCGTCAAGAATCTGTGCAGATTGTATCTGCAATCCGTTCTAATCTGGAATCATGCATATTAGGGAAATCCTTTGAAATAAAATTATTGCTTACGGCTATGCTGGCGGGTGGACACATTCTGATCGAAGACGTTCCGGGTACGGGGAAAACGCAAATGATCAAGGCTCTTGCAAAATCCATGCGTGGTGATTATCGCCGTGTTCAATGTAATCCTGATATTCTACCGAGTGATATTACAGGGGTATCTATATTTCATCCACGGGACGAGCGTTTTTATTTCCGTCCGGGTCCGGTTATGACTAACATTTTGCTGGCAGACGAAATTAACCGAGCGACGACGAAAACCCAGTCAGCTCTGCTGGAGGTTATGGAGGAACGAAGTGTGACGGTGGATGGGGACACTCATATGTTGCCTCATCCTTTTATGTTGTGTGCCACTCAAAATCCAATTGATTTTGAAGGCACTTATATGCTGCCGGAAGCACAATTAGATCGTTTTATGCTCAAAATCAGCCTGGGCTATCCTGATTTGGAGACAGAGCGCAACATGCTGCTTCATCATCAGACGGGCCAGCCAGCAGATCGTCTGGAGGCTGTAGCGCATATGGAACAGATTGCTGACATCCAGCAGGAAATCAGAGATATCTATATGGACGAAGCGGTGACGTCCTATTTACTCGATATCGTGCGTGCGACAAGAGAACATCCATCTGTGCTACTGGGAGCTAGTCCACGGGCCGCACTTGCTTTTGTCATGGCTGCCAAGGCATTCGCTTTTCAGGATAACCGTGACTATGTGTTGCCTGATGATGTGAAGGCGCTGGCACCTTATGTACTGACGCATCGTTTGCTGCTGCGTCCCGAAGCACGCCTCGATAGCTCCAACGCCCAGTCCGTGTTGCAGTCCGTGCTCCGACAGGTTCATGTACCCGTACGAATGGAGCGTTCTTAAGGAATGAACATGGTCAAAAGGAAGCGCAGGCTTCCCCGGCTATCAAGTCGCATCTGGCTTATGCTATGTATATGGGTAGTGTGCCTGCTTTATTTGTTGTTTCAGGGTGGAAAGACATCGGTCATGCTGTTTTCTATGGTTACGTTGTTAATCGTTTATTTATGGATGGTTGGTCTGAGTGGAGTTCGTCGCGTCCAGGGCCATCGTCAGCTTTCGCAAGGCTCGGAGTTTGGCGAGCTGCTGCATGCGGGAGATCAGGTACACGTAAAGCTCAGTCTGAGCATTCCTGGCTTTCTTCCGTTACCCTATGTCATTGTTCGCGAGGTGCTCAAGCGACATACGGGGGAATCCTGGTCGTTTGAAGACAGTGTTATCCCTAGTATGAAAGGTGGCGGCCAGCTTACATTTCAAACCCCTGCTTTAGAACGAGGAAGCTACTATTTTGAGGAAACCGAATGTGTGAGTGAGGACATCTTTGGCCTGTTGGAGCACAAGGGCAGGTTGAATGCACGCGGTGAATTTCGGGTGCTTCCTCGCACGGCATTCATTCCATATTGGCAGATCAATGATCGCCGCTCAAGGATGTCTGGACCGCAGACCGTTCAAACTCGAACGCGCCGTGAAACGACACAAATCAACGGTGTACGAGATTATGTATATGGAGATCGGTTTTCACGTATCCACTGGAATGCGACGGCTCGCACAGGTAGTTGGAAATCGAAGGAATTTGAGCATGAGACGGTTCCCAAAACGATGCTCGTGCTCGACGTACAAACAAAGCATTATGTAAACGCCGACCAGTTTGAGCTAGCTGTATCTTCTACCGCTTCATTGCTGGAATATGGTGGACGGGAGCGGATGGGAGTCGGACTGTGTACAGCTGGAGGGAAGGGGACTGTTTTTCAGCCAAGTGAGCAGATGATGGAACGACAACGAATGATGCATCACTTGGTAGACATCCACACCACTTCGCAAGGCAGCTTGATGACTGCTGTAGAAAGCTGTGTGCGCCAGTTTCCGAAAGGCTGTTATTTTATACTGATTAGTCCGCTGAAGGATCATCAGGCGCTGGAACTTCTTCGCTGGGCCGATACCCGGGGGATGACTCCGTGCCATGTCTATATCGGCGAAGGCTCTGCCGAGGGAGAAGCTGAAAAGTGGATGAGTATGCTTCGTGCAAGGGGAATTAAGGGCTACGATGTTGAGAGCCTCGAAGAGCTCCCGGCTGTAATGGGGGGAGGGACACAATGAAAAGCTGGTTACAATCGTTAAAGAGCTCCTGGGCTCCCACTTTTACGTTCTTGTGGATTATTATTATTGCTATGCAATGGGTGTCTTTTGCTTCTGAATTATGGCTGGAAGAGACGAGGGCACTTGTACTGATGACCATTACAATGCTGGCGCTGGTGAAGATTTTACTACCATTTCGTCCATGGATTGAATTTGTCGTTAAGGCGGTAACGCTGTTCTTTATTTTGTATCGGACATTAGTGTCTTACTCCATCATTATCCCCTTTGGCGGGGCAGCCAATCGTCTGGATCAGTTTATATCTAATATGTCTCCTTATGTTTGGTTTTCCCTCATTGCTTGGCTAGTCATTGAAATGGTGCCGCTCATCGTTACCACGAAGCAGCGGATTCTAGTTTTTGTGGGCATCAACGTTGCAGCTCTGGCGGTGCTTGATTCCTTCACACCAACTGTGCTGTGGGAGGAGGTTGCCTGGATCGTCTTTGCTGGTATGGGATGGCTAGTGACACAGCATCTGCAGCATTTTCGTCAGCATTATCCTCAAGGATGGAAGCATATTCGGCGTTATCCGTATAAAATTGCGGCCAATATTGCTGTCATTTTTGCGCTTATAATTATGGCGGGTGTGAATATGCCCGAGGTACAGCCAGCTTTGACGGACCCCTATACAGCGTGGACCCAGCGCATTAGCTCAACCACCGCAGGAACCACCAATGGATCTGGGGCACTGAATCAGCGCATGAACACCGCATCTGGTTATAGTCGCCAGGATAATCGATTGGGTGGAGGTTTTAATTTTGATTATTCGCCTGTCATGACCATCACAACTAATCAGCGAAGCTATTGGCGAGGAGAAACGAAACGAACCTATTCCGGTACAGGTTGGGTTGACGTGGGCAACGATGATCCAGCACCAAATGAGGTGTCGATGACCGCAGAGCTTGAAAACGCACAAGAAACGAGACACTCTACTGAGCAGGTCGTGCAGACCGTTACCATGCAAAATGATCAGAGCTATCCCGTTCTGTTTGGCGCCTATTCGGTGCATCGTGTTCAATCGGTGGACAGAGATTCACGGGCAAACGGGTTGCGTTGGAATCCGGAACAGGCAGAACTGCTTTGGAATCCAGCCTCTCGAAGAACTGCTTATCCTAAAACGTATACTTTGGTATCGCATGTTCCAGTGATCCCTGAGAAAGAGCTGCGTAGAAAAAGTTTTAATGAGTTGTATGGAAAAAATAAACAGGAAGCCTACTTACAAATTCCAGAGGAATTGCCGCAGCGGGTTCGTGATTTGGCTCGCAATGTAACGGCGACGGCCAAAACGCCGTATGAAAAAGTCGGATTGCTACAGCAGTATCTACAGCAAAATTACGCATATACGAACAATCCGGATCTCTCACGGAAAAGAAGCAGGGATTTCGTGGATGCCTTTCTGTTTGAGATTCGGGAGGGCTATTGCGATTATTATTCCACTTCATTAGTCATGATGGCTCGCTCCGTTGGGGTTCCAGCCCGTTGGGTCAAAGGGTATGCTCCTGGCCAGCAGACGTTTTCAGATGATGCAACCACGGGCGATGGTGACGAAAACATGTCCTCTTATTCCGTGACAAACGCGGACGCTCATTCCTGGGCAGAGGTATATTTAGGCGAATATGGCTGGGTTCCGATAGAAGCTACGCCTGGCTTTGATATGCCGTTACTTACAGAGCAGGAGGATTCAAAGACTCCAGACGCCCCAGAGGTCAAGGATCAGCCAGAATCAGAGCAGCCTGAGCAGACTCCGCAGATAGATCCAGGGGAAGGCTTAGAGATTCATCCTGTAATTATAGGCTCTGCTGCTGCCATTATCCTATTGTGGGCTGCTTATATCATCTGGCGTAACCGAGCAGATATTCACTTTTACCTGCTGCGTTTACGCACAGGTAAACCGCTGACCCCAGATGAAAAAGTGGTCGTCGAAACGGAACACTGGTTACGGTACATGCGAAGGAAAGGCTATGTCCGCGCAAGCCATGAGACACTGAGGGAATCAGTCGACAGATGGTCACAAGAAGCACCGGAGCGCGCTGTGATTTTACATCAGTTGCTAGGACGCTTTGAACAAGCGCGTTATAGTCCTTCGTCGGTAACCGCTGAGGATTGGCGCAGTGTTCGCCAGCAAGCTTCCCTGTTGCAAAAAGAACCATGGATAAAACGATGGGCTGGGCGAAGAGCCAAGTCTGACCAGAAAGATGAAGGCTAGTCATTTTTACTAGGTTTGGTGTCGCAATTTTTAATCTTAATCTATATGTTTAGTAAAAAGCTGTCCGTTTGTTGCGGATAGCTTTTTACTAAGCCATAGTAATATGGTATAGTTTGTCGTATGAAACTGAGGTGACCGACGTTGTTTGAAATGCTGATGCCCAAATTACGGGTGAATACCGTCTTTGATATTGATCTTGAAGGCTTGTATGCTCAAGGATATCGCGGCATTATTACGGATCTGGATAACACGCTGGTCGGTGCAAAAGCGCCGAACGCAACTCCCGAGCTGGTGGCCTGGTTTGAAAAGGTCAAACAGGCGGGTTTTAAGCTTGTCATCGTGTCTAATAACAATATGGACCGTGTATCCGTGTTTGCTACGCCTTTGGACATTGAATTTATACATGCCGCCCGGAAGCCATCCAACTCGTCCTTTCGTAGAGCCATTCGTATGATGGGGCTTACTCCGGAAGAGACTATTATGGTCGGGGATCAAATGTTGACGGACGTATTGGGAGGCAACCGAATGGGTTTGCATACCGTTTTGGTGCTGCCGATATCCATTCATGATGAAGGAGTCATGACCCGATTTAATCGACGGTTGGAGCGAATCGCGCTCACAAGGTTACGTAAGAAAGGCTTATGGCTTGAGGAGGAAAAGAAGAATGACTGAAAGACCTGACGGCGGAACTGCCGTCAAATGTAGTGGTTGCGGTATCGCCATGCAGACCACTAGCCCGGACCTTCCGGGATATATTCCGGAAAAATTATTAACTCGTGAACCGGTCATCTGTCAGCGTTGCTTCCGGATCAAAAACTATAATGAAACCTCTTCGGTGACGGTAGATCAAGATGAATTCTTGAAGCTGCTTAGTCAGATTGGGGACAAGGATGCGCTCGTCATCCACATTGTAGATATTTTTGATTTTGAAGGTAGCTTGATTTCCGGCCTACAGCGTTTTGTAGGTTCGAATCCGGTTGTACTGGCAGTCAATAAGACTGATTTGTTGCCTAAGGTCACAAACTGGAACAAGGTACGTAACTGGGTACAAAAGCAAGCGAAGGAGCAAGGGCTACGCACGGAAGAAATCGTACTGTGCTCTGCTAAAAAAAATCAGGGCTTTGACCGTCTGCTGGATGTGGTATCTGAACTGCGTGGTAACCGTGATGTATATGTAGTCGGAGCCACAAATGTGGGTAAATCCACGCTCATTAACCGCTTGATTCGTGATTATAGCGATATGGAGCAGGAACTCACAACATCCCGTTACCCAGGAACTACACTCGATATGGTGAATATTCCGCTCGACGACGGCAAGCACATTATTGATACTCCGGGTATTGTGTACCCTTGGCGGTTCAGTGAAATTGTCTCCCGTCAGGACTTGAGTGCTATTATGCCGGACAAGCCGCTGAAGCCTGCTGCATATCAGCTTGATGCCGGACAAACATTGTTTTTCGGCGGTATGGCCCGATTTGATTTTGTAGACGGTCAGCACCAATCTTTTACCTGCTACATTAACGGTGGTCTTAAAATACATCGCACGAAGCTGGAGCGAGCTGATCAGTTGTTCGCTGATCATGCCGGGGAGCTATTGTCTCCACCAACACGCGATCAATTGGCAGAGATGCCAGAATGGACCAGACATGAGTTCCGCGTTCCACGCAAATCTCCATCGGACATCTATATATCCGGTTTGGGATGGATTAGGGTGAATAGTGAGAACGGAGCTCTGGTAGCGGTTCATGCTCCTCGGGGAGTCCGTGTGCTTTTGCGGCCTGCGTTGATCTAACAATGCTGTAACCAAGCTATAGGGCGGCAAGGAACACATACGGGTTCCTGCCGCCATTCATGTATTTGAGCGGCCTAATATTTTGCAATATGGGGGAGAGCAACGATGAACAGCGGGGAGTCTGGAGCGACCGAACGAGATCTTGTACTATTGGGCGTATTGGGTGATCCGATCAAGCACTCCAAATCGCCTCTTATGCATAAAATAGCTTTACAGGCAGCGGGGATTGAGGGAGATTTTGTACCTCTTCATGTCACACCGGATCAGCTGGAGGATGCTGTGAAGGGGATTCGGGCTTTGCATTTCCGCGGAGTCAATGTGACGATTCCCCATAAGGTTGAAGTTATGAAATATCTGGATGAGATTGATGAAGGGGCCCGGCTCATCGGCGCTGTCAATACGATAGTGAATGACAATGGACGGCTCAAGGGCTATAATACGGACGGAATTGGCTATGTGCGTTCCCTTAAAGAAGAGACTTCTGTTGAGTTAAAGGGTGCAAGAATTGCTGTTCTAGGAGCCGGTGGGGCTGCTCGGGGCGTGATTCATGCTTTGTTGGAGGAGCGACCTGAATCGGTCATTATTCTGAACCGAACACGTGACAAAGCTGAACAACTGGCATTGGAGTGGACGACAGAAGCAATTCCAGTAATGGGCTATTCCAACGAGGAAGCCAAGAATGTACTCACGACAGTGGATGTATTGATTAATACAACCTCGGTGGGAATGTCTCCTTTATCTGATGAGCTTCCACTGGAAACGAATCTGATTCCGCAGGGAATCATTGTGAGCGATTTGATCTACAACCCGCTGGAAACGAGGCTTTTACGCGAAAGTCGTGAACAGCGTGGCTGCACTGTACATGGAGGTTTAGGCATGTTTGTGTACCAAGGGGCAGTGGCTTTTGAGTATTTTACGGGAGTGGCCCCTGCAGTAGACCAAATGAGAGCGGCTGTGCTGAGAAGCCTAACGTAAGTCGGATATACATTAAAATTATGGAAATGCTGCATTGTATATGTGGCGACGAAGGGGTTAAATATACATGTTAACAGGTAAACAAAAAAGATATCTGCGCTCCATGGCGCATCATTTGGACCCAGTTTTTCAAGTAGGTAAAAACGGTACGAATGAGCATCTTATGCGTCACATCAATGATGCGATTGAAAAGCGTGAGCTGATGAAAGTACAAATTTTGAACAACTGTTTAGACGACAAACATGAAATTGCGGAAGAACTGGCAGCAGAGACGGGTTCCGAGCTTGTACAGCTTATTGGGAGCACCATTATTTTGTACAAGGAATCTCGTGATCATAAGCAAATCGAGTTGCCTAGAGGATAATACGCGGGGAGAAAATTATGAAAATCGGTATTATGGGTGGTACATTTGATCCCATTCATATTGGACATCTGCTGGCTGGAGAAGCGGCAAGAGATGCCTATGGGCTGGATCAAGTATGGTTTATGCCTTCTCATATTCCTCCGCACAAGCATCAAGCGGGGGCAAGCGGCAAGGAGCGTCTGGAGATGACGAGTGAAGCGGTGGCGGGTCATCCTGCTTTTGAAGTGCTGGATATTGAAGTGCTTCGCGGGGGGTATCCTATACCATTGACACGATCAAGAAACTTCAGGAGCTGCATCCTGCTGTAGATTTTTATTTTATTATTGGTGCAGATATGGTGAACTACTTGCCTCATTGGCAGGGGATTGAGGAATTGGCGCAGCGGATTTGTTTTATTGGGGTGCGGCGACCGGGCTTCCAGCTTGCGCTGGATGAGTTGCCATATTATTTGCAGGACAAGGTACTGCTGGCGGATATGCCAGTGGTGGACATTTCTTCGACGGATATACGAGAGCGTGTGGCAGAAGGCCGCACTATTCGTTATCTTGTGCCTGATCGTGTTCATGACTATATTACAAGGGGCGGTTTGTATGAAGTACAGCCGTGAGCAGCTAATGGAAGTCGTATCTGGCCAGATGCCTGAAAAACGCTGGAAGCACACGCTGGGTGTTATGCATACCTCTGTTGAGCTTGCGAAGCGTTATGGAGCAGACCCGGATAAGGCAGAACTGGCGGCTATTTTGCATGATGTAGCGAAATATTGGCCTGTTCAGCAGATGGAGGAAGTGATTCGTAACTATCCCGAATGTGATCAGGCGCTATTGGAGCATGACAAGCAGCTCTGGCATTCAGAGGTAGGGTACTGCGTTGCGGCAAGAGATTACGGAGTGGATGATCCGGAAATAAGGAATGCGATCCGCTGGCATACGTCAGGCCGCGTAGGTATGAGCCTGCTGGATAAAGTCGTGTGTCTGGCTGATTACATCGAACCGGGGCGGGATTTTCCCGGGGTTGAACATATCCGTAAACAGGCAAAGAAAAGTTTGGAGCAGGGCCTTATCGCTGGCTTTGATTCTACGATTTCATTGTTGCTGGAAAAGCAAAAGGTTATTTTTCCGCTGACGGTTTTGTCGCGCAATGACTTGATTCGACAGCTAAAACAGAAAAAAACGGAGGTTCATGAATGACCCTAACGAATGAGAAATTAATGCAAACGGCGGTTGAGGCCGCTAATGATAAAAAGGCAATGAATATTGTCGCACTGGATTTGCGTGGAGTATCGCTAGTTGCGGATTATTTTGTAATCTGTCACGGTAATTCGGATACACAAGTACAGGCGATTGTAACAGAAATTCGCAAACGCGCTCATGATGAAGGTGTAACCATCAAAGGAATCGAAGGAATGGATTCTGCTCGCTGGGTTCTAATGGATTTGGGAGATGTTGTAGTGCATGTCTTCCATCGCGACGAACGCGAATATTATAACATTGAACGGCTTTGGTCGGATGCTAAGGTTGTGGAGAAGGTATGAGTTTGATCGCTGGTACTTATGTCACCATTATGGTGGATCGTGAGGTATCTCCTTTCGGCTACTTTCTTACCGTCGGTGAGCAGGATGTTCTGCTGCATTATACCGAGCTGACTCGTGAAATCGAGGTGGGTGAACGGCTGGAGGTATTTATCTTCCATGATACAGAGGACCGTTTGGCTGCAACTATGAAAAAGCCGTTCTTGTCTCTGGGGGAAATGGCCAAGCTTGAGGTGGCCGATGTGCATCCGCGGTTGGGATGCTTCCTGGAGATGGGATTGGGGCGCCAACTTTTGCTGCCGATTCGTGAGTTGCCAGAAAACCGTGATCTGCATCCTCGGGTGGGTGACTACGTGTATGCCATTATGGAGCATGACAAACAAGGCAGACTGCGAGCTAAGCTGGCAGGGGAGCAGGAACTGGCTCCATTGTGTTTCCATGCTCCTAGTTCGTGGCTTAATACATGGGTGCAGGCGACGGTGTACAAGCCGCTTCAGATGGGAACATTCGTCCTGGTGGACGGGGGTGTGCTTGGTTTTGGTGCAATAGGAATGATTCATTCGTCGGAACGTAACCGCATGCTTCGCTTGGGCGAGGAGGTTAAGGTACGGGTCACGCTTGTTCGTGAAGACGGTCGGGTCAATCTGGCGATGTCGCCACGCAAGGAAGTAGGCCGTGATGAGGATGCGGATCGGTTGATTGCATTTCTGAAGGAACGTCCGGGTGGCGGTATGCCATATTCTGACGCAACGCCGCCGGATATTATCAAGCAACGGTTTGGTATCAGTAAATCCGCCTTCAAGCGTGCGATGGGCAAGCTGATGAAGGAAGGGCTGGTTACACAAAAAGAAAACTGGACCTACCTGGTGGAGAAGATGCCTAAACCGAAGGACGGGAATGGGGAATAAAGATGGCTTCTTACCGCAAGTTTGCCTATGTGTATGATGAGCTAATGCAGGACATGCCGTACCCGGACTGGTTGCGCTTTGCACGGCAGGCTTGGGATCGATACGGTATGCCACATACAGTGGCCGAGCTGGGCTGCGGAACGGGCTCAATTACGATTCCACTGGTTAACTCAGGCTTCGAGGTGGCTGGCATCGATTTGTCCTCTGACATGCTGGCAGTAGCCCGTCGCAAAATGGAAACTACTCCTCAAGGGCAGCGATTGTTTCGTGAGGGGAGCGTTCGCTGGATACAGCAGGATATGCGAGAATGGATTTTACCGGAGCCCGTGGATTCTGTCATTTCTTTTTGCGATTGCCTGAATTATTTACTTGAGGAAGAAGATATCATTTCTACTTTTCGCAGAACGTATGCTGGTCTGAAGCCTGGTGGAACCTTTCTGTTTGATGTACATCATCCCCAGACATTTTTGCGTTATGATGAAGAACAACCATTCGTACTGGATGAACGCTCTATTTCGTATATCTGGACATGCGCATTGGACACTCCCCGTTGTGAAATTGAGCATCATCTCAGTATCTTTGCGAAAGCAGAACATGAAGGACGCGATCTGTACCAGCGTTTTGAGGAAATTCATGTACAGCGTGCTTATGATCCAGACTGGATGAAGGCAGAATTGTCCAAAGCGGGTTTTCGTGATGTGAAGGTATATGCAGATTTTGAATGGGTAGAAGCAGCAGATGACGCGGCGAGACTTTTTTATGTCGCTGTAAAATAGCTAGGATTCATTGAGCTAATATAGAAAAAGAAAGACGCTTTTCATGAAGTCATGAAGGGCGTCTTTTTGCTCTCATATATTCACTTTATAGTTCAGCTGAAGTTCATCACCCGGTACACCCCGAATGCCCCAATTCTGTTTCGGGGTTTCAAATATAGTAATTTCAAGATCCTGTGGAGAAATACCCAAAAGATCGTTAATTCTTTGAAATAACAGGTTGATGAGTTGCTTCTTAGCTTCTGTCGTTCTGCCTTCGAAGATACTGATTTCAATAATGGTGTATGCGTCGGAGCGACCATCTGCATATATAAAATCTTCATGATTCATAGGAAAAAAACGATGAAACCTCTTTTCTGGAGGATAATTGAACGCATCCACCACGGCAGAGTGAATCACCTCTGAAAGTTGCTTTTTGATCGGATTTAGCTTTTCTTTTGTCCCGAAAATTTTAATCTGTGCCATGTCTCCACTCACCTTTCTTATCTCATCTCAACTTGAACCATTGCAACTTGGAGTTATTATAAAACATTCGTATTCATGTGTCATGGACAACTAGTATGAAGATGGCGCTTCGTATCAAATGTAGTCCTTATTTGACTTTTTTCGCGGTTTTCAATATAATAGTGCCATTATTAACGGTTAAATAATCGCTGATGAGGAATAGTAGTTTTGTCTGGACATGTAGAGAGCCGGCGGGTGGTGCAAGCCGGTTGACAGTGCAAAGCGAACTCGCCTCGGAGATATGCGTCCAACGCAGGAAAGCACCTATATAGGTGTCAGTGTCCTGTTATTAATACGCATCGGATCACCTCCGTTATCAGGTGCAAAGGGAGTAGAATGCGAAGAACGCTTTCTGCTAACTAGGGTGGTACCACGGGAATATAACCTCTCGTCCCTAGCGCTGACACGCTACGGGATGCAGAGGTTTTTTTGTTGCATACCGTTTGAGGAGGAAAAGACAATGACAGACACACAGCCGAAGCACGGCTATCAACCGCAAAGTATTGAACCAAAATGGCAGAAATATTGGGATGAGAACAAAACGTTCCGCACTGGGGAAGAACCGGGTAAACCGAAGTTTTATGCTTTGGATATGTTTCCGTATCCGTCTGGAGCTGGTCTGCATGTAGGCCACCCGGAGGGATATACAGCTACAGATATTGTTTCACGTTATAAAAGAATGCGTGGCTACAACGTACTGCATCCGATGGGTTGGGACGCCTTTGGTCTGCCTGCCGAACAGCATGCGCTGGATACAGGCGAGCACCCACGCGAAATTACGGTGAAGAACGTAAATAACTTCCGCCGTCAAATCAAATCACTTGGCTTTTCATATGACTGGGATCGTGAAATCAGCACAACTGATCCTGATTATTACAAATGGACACAGTGGATTTTCATCCAGCTGTACAAGCGTGGCCTCGCTTATGTAGCTGAAGTGCCCGTGAACTGGTGCCCAGCACTGGGAACGGTACTGGCGAATGAAGAAGTAATTGATGGTAAGAGTGAGCGTGGCGGCCATCCGGTTATCCGCAAACCCATGCGTCAATGGATGCTGAAAATTACGGAATACGCCGATCGTTTGCTTGACGATCTGGAGGAACTGGACTGGTCCGAAAGCATTAAGGATATGCAGCGGAACTGGATTGGTAAGTCTACCGGGGCAGAGGTTCATTTTCCAATTGAAGGCTATGACGAACAACTCACAGTATTTACAACCCGTCCAGATACATTGTTCGGTGCAAGCTACTGTGTGCTGGCCCCAGAGCAGGAATTGGTGGATATGATCACTACACCTGAGCAAAAGGACGCTGTACAACAGTATCGTGAACAAGCTGCTCGGAAAAGTGACCTGGAGCGTACGGATCTGGCCAAAGATAAAACAGGCGTATTCACAGGAGCTTATGCAGTAAATCCGGTGAACGGCGAAAAGCTGCCAATCTGGATTGCGGACTATGTACTGGCAGGCTACGGAACAGGTGCAATTATGGCAGTACCGGGCCATGATGCACGTGACTGGGAATTTGCCAAGAAGTTCGGATTGAAAATCACTGAGGTCGTTCAAGGTGGAGACGTGGACAAAGAGCCATACACCGAGGATGGTCCGCATGTCAATTCAGGCCTGCTGAATGGACTGACCAATGAGGAAGCTATTCCGAAAATGATTGAATGGCTCGAAGCTGAGGGTAAGGGGCAGGGCAAAGTAACCTATCGTCTGCGTGACTGGCTGTTCAGCCGCCAACGCTATTGGGGCGAGCCGATTCCAGTAATTCATCTAGAAGATGGAACGATTAAAACAGTTCCTGAGGATCAACTGCCGCTCGTATTGCCAGAGATGGACAATATCAAGCCTTCAGGTACAGGTGAATCCCCACTGGCGAATGCGACAGATTGGGTAGAAACCGTTGATCCTGAAACAGGTATGAAAGCACGTCGCGAGACAAATACGATGCCGCAATGGGCAGGAAGCTGCTGGTACTACCTGCGCTTTATTGATCCAAAAAATGATAAAGAGCTTGTGTCCAAAGAGAAACAGCGCGAATGGATGCCTGTTGACCTGTATATTGGCGGAGCGGAACATGCGGTTCTTCACTTGCTGTATGCCCGTTTCTGGCACAAGGTGCTGTATGATATCGGCGTAGTGGAAACGAAAGAGCCTTTCTATAAGCTGGTCAACCAGGGTATGATTCTAGGCAACAATAATGAAAAAATGAGTAAATCACGCGGTAATGTCATCAATCCAGATGATATTGTTAATACGTTTGGCGCCGATACGCTGCGTATTTATGAGATGTTTATGGGGCCGCTGGAAGCGACCAAGCCATGGAATGAGAATGGGGTAGAGGGAGCGCATCGTTTTCTGTCCCGCGTATGGCGCCTGTTTGTTTCCGAGGATGGTAGCCTGAACGAAAAAATTAAAAATGACGGCGGTAGCGACGAGTTCAAACGGACCTGGCATAAAACGCTGAAAAAGGTAACCGAGGATCTGGATGCATTGCGTTTCAATACAGCGATCAGCCAGCTGATGATCTTCACCAATGATGCATACAAAGCAGACCTTCTGCCGCGTGCAGCGATGGAAAACTTCGTGCAAATGCTGTCGCCGCTTGCACCGCATCTAGCCGAGGAACTGTGGCAGCTACTGGGACACAACGAGAGCATTACCTACGCGGCTTGGCCTGCCTATGATGAAGCATGGACGGTAGACGCTGAAGTGGAAATTGTCATTCAGATGAATGGTAAAATCGTACAGCGTGCAACGATTGCCAAAGATCTTGATGCCAAAGCGATGGAAACTTTTGCATTGTCGCTGGACAGCGTTCAGGAAGCACTGGCTGGTAAAACGGTTCGCAAGGTAATTGCTGTTCCGGGTAAGCTGGTTAATATTGTTGCCGGTTAATCGGCTTTAAGCCGAAGGAGGCATCTATCTTTTGCATGTCCTCTTCATACTTGTTGTGCGTGACCCGTATTAGCTCAGGGAAGACACTATGCAGGCTGATGTCTAACAACGCAAGAGCTTCAGCGGTTATACCTCCGGGAACCGCTACTCTTGCTTGTAACTCGGCTGGTGTCATCCCGCCTTCCGTGAGCAGCTTTCCAGTGCCGATGATCATTTCACCGGCCAATGCGCATAGTTCTGTACGGTCTATACCCGTAGCTTGAACTGCGGCTTGAATCCACTGGTCCATAAAAAAGGCCAAGAAAGCAGGGCCGCAGCTCGAAAAATCCGATGTGATCCGTGTGTGAGACTCTTTAACCCGAATTGGCCTGCTGATGTGGGACATAAGCTCTTCCAGAAGGGAGCGATCCTCCTCTGTAATCCGGTTTCCATGGATGCACAGTGAGGCTCCGCTTCCAATCTGGTGAGTGATACTCGGAATAATTTTGGACACCTTGGCTTTCAGTGCATGCTCCAAAATACGGATCTGTACTGGACTTGTGATAGAAACGACGATCTGCTCTTCTGTAATGACATTGCGTATTTCATCCGTTACGGTTTTTGATTCCAGCGGCTTCACGCAGATAAATAGGATATCGCTTTCCGCTGCCGTCTCACGGTTGCTTTGGGCTGCATGCAAACCTGGATAACGACGGGCTAGCTCGGTTACCTTGGAATACGTTCGGTTGCTTGCTAATATTTGCTGCGGTTTGAGTGCGTCCGAATGAATAAAAGATTCGATTAGCAGACTTCCCATGCTGCCAGTCCCGATAAATCCAACTTTCATTGTTCAACGTCCTCCTTTCATACTTTGCGGTATAGACGCTGTGCTGTCATTCTTCTTAGTGTATGCACTTGGTCTTGGCCGACATGACGAATTTTATGTCTGAGCACATTAGATCGTGCCTGGGGTCGTACCACCCTTGTGTATAAATACTCACAGCGATACCGTATGGAGGTGTTTACAACCTCCGGTTTGACGGGAATTGAACAGACTTGCTCTGTTTAATTGAGACGGTGTTTTCAGTTGGCTCAAAATTCTCGAAATCCATGTGGAGTAGGGGACGATACGAAAAATGAAACGCGTATGGACAGGAACGGCAATAACGCTTGCTGTAATCGGGAGTGGACTTATTTTGTTTGCTGGAGGGCAGCGAACTGAGCCACAAGAAGAGTGGAGTTTGCTTAACCATAAGGTGGAGCAGGCTTTGGCGATAGAGTCGCAGCCAATTGAGTCACAGCGCAGCAGTGAGTATGCCGAAGGAAAGCATGCTGTAAAAGAGGCTTCAGACCAAGCTGAACGCAGTGCGAATGACGAAGCTGTTGACAATGTGAAGCATAATACTAAGCAGAGTTCTACGGGTATATCTGCTGATTTAAGTGAAAACTCTGAACACTCCATGGCGGGGAATTCAAGTACCGTAAAGCAGTCAGATGTTGCGGATTCGAGATCAGACACAGCTGTTGCCAGTTCGAATGCTGCAACGACGAGTAGGACAAATACGGTGAATGATTCGGCTACTCCATCCGTTTCCGGTGAAAAAAAGGTGAACATTAACACAGCGACTGCTGCCGAGTTAATGGAGCTGCCGGGAGTTGGGGCTAAAAAGGCCGAGGCTATTTTGAACTATCGTAATCAGCACGGGCTGTTCAAACGTGTGAACGATTTGGATCATGTAAAGGGAATCGGAGCTAAAATGTTAGCGAAAATGAAGCCGTATGTTAGCTTATAACTTATTTAAGTTTACGGTGTAGGCTTTGAGAGTGGCTGTAACGGATATGTTTTACGTTTAACTTGTTTATACGGGAGAGATGGAAATGAGTGCAGATGTACGCAAGGACTGGGACACCTATTTCATGGATATCGCTTATATGGTATCCACCCGTTCGCGCTGCTCGCGGCGTCATGTTGGAGCCGTACTTGTGCAAGGTAAGAAGCTATTGGGGACGGCCTATAATGGAGCACCATCCGGGGTGCCTGACTGTTCTGAGGCAGGCTGTATGATCTCGGAGGAATATGAGGTCGTTCACCGTGATGGACGGGAGGAAATGGTTAAGAAGCAGCGTTGTATTCGCACTATTCATGCGGAGCAGAACCTGCTGCTGTTTACTGACCGGATTGACCGTGAAGGCTCCTCAGTATATGTCACCGACCAGCCGTGCTGGACGTGTGCCAATATGCTGGCGAACAGCGGCATTGTGGAGATTGTATATCACCGACCTTATCCAAAAGATGCCGACAAGGTTCGAGCTATGATGGAGGAAAAGGGAATCGCCTTTCGCATGCTGGAGACTTATCATCCACCGCAGGAAACGCTGATGGATGTTAAGGATTAAATAATAACGAGGAAGAACCTCTGACAATGTTATTTTGTCAGGGGTTCTTTTTTTGTTTTGTGTGTTGACAGAAAGCAATGTTTGCTAATGGGAAGGTGATTGTATTCAAGCCCAACTTGTGTTTGCTAGGCCTATATTAAGCCTCACTGTTTGTTGGATTATAGGAAGTGCGGGAGCGTGTCTGTATTCGGGACGTATACTTTTGGTGCTGTGGGCGGGAATTACTCTGGTTTTCCCGCTTATAGCTTTATTGATGAAAATTCCTATCCGACATATGGTATTGCTATGGATTGCATTGAGTGGTGGTGGATTTCATTGGTTTTGGCATGATACGCATAACGTGAGCAGTATTCCTGGTGCACTTCATGTATCTTCTTCTGTCATAGAAGACATGCCTGTTCAAGCAGCAGGGTTTATTGCTTCAGAAGTTGAGATTGATGGTGATCGCGCGCAGTTTGAGATGAGAGTTACTTCAATTCATCACTTTGCCAGTCATTCCAATAAGGATGAACATCGGGGGTCTATTTCTGAACAGGCCATTGTTCATATCAAGTTGGCTGCGAAGCAGGAACAGCAACTTGCGGCAGCATGGCAGCGTGGGGATGCAATCCTGCTGCGTGGCAGCTTAAAGGCACCAGCAAAAGCGGGGAACTTTGGTAGCTTTGATTACAGTGAGTACCTGCACACGCAGGAAATTCACTGGCTTATCAAGGGGGCTGGAGCCGCCTCGTTACAGAGGCAGAAGGCTTCACTGTGGAACCGCTACACATTATTGAGATGGAATGATCAGCTTAGAGAGCAGTTAGGTCAGAAAATGGAATCTGCTTTTACATCACTTCTTCACGCAGGATATATGAAAGGTCTGATACTTGGGGTTACAGATGAGCTGGACCCAGCAACGTATAATGAATTTACGCAGCTTGGTTTAACGCATATTTTGGCGATATCAGGTATGCATGTGGCGGTATATGCGGCCACATTATTATATTTACTCAAGCTGTTACGAGTTAGCCGTGAAACCTCCCTTACGATTGTGATGGTACTGATTCCGGCTTATGTGCTGCTGACAGGTGCTTCTCCCTCTGTTGTAAGAGCAGGGATTATGGCGATGATCGGCTTGTTTGCAGCTCGGCGAGGGTTGCTCAAAGACGGACTTAATATTTTAAGTATATCTGCGTTGCTTATGCTGCTATGGAATCCATACTACCTGCTTAGCGTCAGCTTTCAGCTTTCCTTTTTGGTGACAGGTGGGTTGCTCATATATATGCCGCTTATGAAGCCGTTTTTCGCCAAATGGCCCCTCCTGATCGGTGGTGAAGTTGCGATCACAATTACGGCACAGCTTGTTTCGTTTCCAATGACGGTGTTCTACTTTAATCAATTTTCGATATTATCATTTGCGGCTAATTTTTTACTTGTCCCCCTAATTACATATATCGTGCTTCCACTAGGTACGGTGGCAATGGGAATGGCCTTTTTATGGGGGGAGGGGGCTCGCATCCTTGCGTGGCCAGCGGAGCAATTAAACGATCTAACCTTTTCGCTTGTGAAATGGATGAATGTGGATGATGCTTATGTGAGTATTTGGCCGTCTTCTTCTATTCTGTGGGTTCTGGCATATTACGCAGCTTTGTACAGCGTTCTGTACTGGCTCAAAACATGGTTGATATCTCGAAGGCAAACAGGCGACATTTCCGATGTGAAATCTAATCCCATAGCTTCACCTGTGCATACAGGACTAGCGGCTTCTGCCGAGTGGGCGGCTATTTTGCAAACGGATCATGAACCGAAGGGTGCAGGGAAATTTGCGCATCGACAGTGGGATGGATATCGTCATGTGGCACTGGCTTTAAGTGGTATTGCCTGGCTTGGCATACTATGTATAGGGTACCAATCTCCTAGTGAAAGAAACACGGGAGTTGTTCAATATCTGGATGTGGGCCAAGGTGATAGCATTTTAATTACAACGCCGGGAGGGAAACATATTTTGGTAGATGGCGGGGGTACGATGGACTTTGCAACAGGGAAAAATGCTTGGCGCAAGCGTACAGATCCCTACGAGGTTGGCGCGGATACGATTGTCCCTTTGCTAAAGCAACGTGGGGTGCATCGGCTGGACGCTGTCATCTTAACGCATGGAGACCATGATCATGCCGGAGGACTACAGGCTATATTTGACCAGATTCCCGTAACCACCTTGTTTTTTAACGGTACCCTAACAGACAAAGCTCCATTTCGAAAGTTGTTAAACACGGCTTTGGACAAGCAGATCAAGCTGTACGGTGCACATCATAGCATGGAGTGGGAACCAGACCGGGATACGAAAATTCGCTTTCTCTATCCGTTTAAGCTGGAGGAGAACGAATCTGAGCAGTTGCCTGTTATGAAGGAACAGAATCATTATTCCGTTGCCATGATTTTAGAGATGGAGGGGGCCTCATTTTTATTCACAGGAGATATGGATGATGCCGCAGAGTCGCTGTTACTTTCTGAATTAACCCATTCTCCATCCAGTGTGAAAGCTCAGGGGGCGACAGGAGCTGCAAGGAAAGCTGTAGACGTTATGAAAGTGGCACATCACGGAAGTAAGTACTCTACTTCGGAAGAGTGGTTGTCCTACTGGCAGCCTAAAGTATCCGTCATTTCAGTTGGTGCAAGCAACACTTATGGCCATCCGAATCAAGCAGTATTGGAACGTTTGGCGGAGGTTGATTCTGCCATATATCGAACAGATACAATGGGAGAGGTACAGATTCGTGCGCAGCAAGGGAAGCTGAGTGTTCGGTATCAACGCAGACGTGAACAGACGAATTCAAAATGATTTTGTTAAAATCATCTTCAACTACAAAAAAGCAGGCTTGTAACAGCCAAGAACCTGCCTGTCGTTAAATCAGATAAGGTATATCAATTCTTAATCGACGATTTTTATTTTCAAGATCCGATTGCTCTATCTTATCGATTACAACTCATATCTGATTTTCTGATTTCTAAGAAGTGACAAAATGTTTCATGCAGTTTAATAGGTCTAGTATTTAGATGTATGTAGGGGCTGAGGGAAGGTGACTACCTTCCCTTTTTCTGTTATTCTAAGGGAGGATACAATGGGGATTCTGGGCATTTTGTTATAATTTTTTTTATTAAAAAAATAAAATTAGCGTCAGGCGTCTATCCTGCAACAATTTGCAAAAGGGATACGTCTGTAATATTGCAGGGAGAGGGGGATCCTTTGTGGTAGAGCAGGGACTCATCCGAGCCGCTCAATCGGGCGATCGCGACGCTCTCATTACCCTATTAAGAGAGATAGAACAGCATGTGTACCGTACGGCATATTACATTCTAAATAATGAGCAGGACGCCATGGATGCTTCACAAGAAGCCCTCATACGAATATATTCCAAAATTAATTCTTATGAGGAAAAAGCACAGTTTAAAACCTGGGTCCAGCGCATTGTAACGAACATATGCATCGACAAATTCAGAAGAACAAAGCCTTCGGTTTCCATTGACGAGCATGACATGATATTTAACGACCCCCAAAACGTGGAGGTTGAGGTGTTAACCTCTTACATGGCACAGGATGTTCGTGAGGCTATACAACAGCTCCCAGAACACCACCGGACGGTAATTGTCCTGAGATATTTGCAGGATTTCTCTTATAACGAGATTGCCGATTCTCTGGATTTGCCGCTAAATACGGTCAAGTCATACTTGTATCGTGCAAGACAGCAATTGCAAGGGCTACTTCAGGAATATCAGAAAGGTGGTGTATCAGGATGAAGTGTGGAGAAGAGGTGATGGATTGGATGCAGCGTTATGTGGATCATGAACTGGGCGAAGAAGAGACGTCCCAATTAATGAACCATATTGCGACTTGCCCGGACTGTGCGGAAAAATTCCATATTCTTCAGACACTCTCTCGCGAGCTGGAGGAATTGCCTGCGGTTTCCCCGGCGTTCAGCCTGGTGGATTCCATCATGCCTCAGCTTGATGCCATTGACCGCGCACGTGAAGAGCAGGGAAGCGCGCTTCAGGAAATGCAGCCTGTGGCTGCTGATCCAGAGTCTGGAGCAGGGCCTAGACAACGTACTCAGCCTGTACCTTGGTGGAACCGGGTGGGAGGGCGTGCTGCCATGGGCGTGGCTGCTGCTGCCGTTGTACTGGGGATTGTAGTATTCAACTTCGAGCCTAAAACGGTGCAGGATGCGGAAGGTATACTTACATCCCAGTCACCCGAGGTGACAAGCCAGCAGACTCAGACGGAAATTCCAGGTACGACCAATGGGAGTGGAGGACGTGATGCAGCCATTGGAGCGGAATCGACCAAGCAGCCATCTGAACAGGGACAAGGTGCTGATTCCTCACTGACACCTGCAGATAAGGAACCTGACCTGGGCAACCAGGGAACAGACAGTTCAGATAGCGAAAAGAATCCTTCCAAACAGGATACTGGGAAGGTGGATGATCAGCAAGCTGGCGAGGAACCTTCAACAAAGTCTGCACCGACTAAGCATTCATCCCATCAGGATGAAAAGCAGGGACAGCCGAACATCGATCGTCAGGCGACAAAGGATGACTCGCCTGCAGATGCTCCTACATCCGATGACAAACAGCTAAAACAGAAAAAAACTGATCAACCCACGATTGCTCCTGATGAACAGCTGGATCCGAAAATGGAAAAGGCACCTTTAGCGGGTACGAGTACCGCTCAGGAGGATAATAGCGATGATACAAGTACAAATGATGCATCTTCGTCGCTTAGTCAAGAATTAAAGGTACAGAGTCGAATTGCTTCAAATGAAACTTCGAAAGATGCGACATCCAAAAGTGCCACCAAGGATGAGGGGAACTCTTTAGGGGCGGATAGCAGCAATGCCGATTCTAATGATCAGCAATCATCGGTGTCACAAGACCCGGTTCGTAGAGAAGGCTTTGTATCTAATTCGCTGGTCTCTCCGGACAGTAATAATGCTTCCACCTATGGTGCCCAGTCGGCCTCTACAGATCAGTTCAACTCGCCTGATGGTAGCTATGCGGTGGCTATTGAGGGCAAAAAGCTGAAAGTGTATAAGCTTTCCGATAACGGTGTAGACCGAACAACACTGGAAGTCCGTACCCTGAAGGGTGCTTGGGTCAAAGGAAGCTGGTCAGATGACAGCCAGACCTTTATGTATGAGACAGAGCAGGATGGGACTGCAAGTAAATATACGTACACCGTTCCGCGTGGCACTGGAAAATAGTTTTCGTAAGTTGGCACACTTTTTAGAAACAGAGAATAAACTATATGAACCGACGTCGTATCCCGACGGCCGAAAGTTTCTAGAGCTTTCTGCTGCCGTGTTGATATAGATGGTGGTGAAGGGATTCTGCCTAAAGGTGGGGTCCCTTTGTTTGTGTCATGACTTGCCTTCCGGTCAGATGTCAGGTACGATCAGTGGGTGGGGGGAACGGAAAATGGATGTAAAAACAGCCTCTAAGGCTATTCGTAAAGGTGATATTTCGCCAGTGTATCTGTTATATGGCAATGAAAAATATCAAATGAAGCAGTTTGTTGAGATGCTAAAAGAGAAGGTGGTGGAGGAGGAGCATCGTGACTTCGCCATTAGTTCTTATGATTTAACCGAGACGCCAATTGAGGTGGTTGTAGAGGACGCAGAAACAGCGCCTTTTCTGGTGCCAAAGAAGCTAATTATTGTACGGGATACCAGTGTATTTGCAGGCAAAGATAACGGCAAAATAGAGCACCGTCTTGAGACGCTGTTGACTTACATGGATAACCCGACTGACTATAGCGTCATCGTTTTTACGGTTCAGGCTGAAAAGTTGGATGAACGGAAAAAGATCGTCAAGAAACTGAAAAGTGATGCCTCAGTTATTGCTTTCGCCCCTATGGGTGGAGATGATCTTGTGGCTTGGGTCCATAAGCGTGCAGCAGAAAGAGAAGTGCAGTTGGCAGCAGGAGCGGCTGAGAGACTCATTCAATACACGGGTGTCGGGCTTCAATCCTTGGCAGCCGAGATAGATAAGCTGTGCTTGTACGCAGGAGCGCAGGGAACGATCTCATCCGCTGACATTGAATCCCTTGTGCCTCGTAATACAGAGCAGAACGTATTTGCGATGGTTGAGGATCTGGCTAATTTGCGGCTGGATAAGGCGCTCAGTATTTTTTATGAATTGCTTAAGCAAAAAGAAGAACCCATCAAGATAGCAGCTTTGATCACACGGCAGTTTCGTATTATGTTGCAGGTCAAAGAGCTGGCAGGTCAAAGCTATTCTCAGCAACAAATTGCGAGTCAGCTCAGCTTGCATCCTTATGGGGTGAAAGTTGCAGGAGATCAAGCACGACGCTTCCGTTCTGAGCAGCTGCGCCAGCTTCTCTATGAACTGGGCGAACTGGACTATCATATGAAGACAGGTGTCGTTGACAAGGTGCTGGGACTGGAACTGTTTTTAATGAAAATGGGGGCAGGCGCTTCAATCTAATCTCATAAAGTTATAAACTAAAAAATCCTGATCAGCCAAGGCTGGTCAGGATTTTTTCATTAACGTATAAAAGTAGCTCTTGCTTACGCTTGAGCTGTAAGAGCGTTAAGTTTTTTCGCCAAGCGGGATTTCTTGCGAGCAGCTGCATTTTTGTGGATCAGACCTTTAGTTACAGCCTTGTCCAGCTTTTGGGAAGCCACTTTGAAAGCAGCAGCAGCAGCTTCAGCTTCGTTACCTACCAACGCTGTATCGGCAGCTTTAACTGCTGTACGAAGCGCGGATTTTTGGGAAGCGTTCAACGCACGGCGTTTGTCGCTAGTTTTAACGCGTTTGATAGCGGATTTGATGTTTGGCATTACATTCACCTCCTGTAAAGGCATTACTTATGAACACAAACGTTTCACAACTTAAAATATTTTAGCATGCCACACCTCAAATTGCAATAAGAAAACATTCTAAGACGATGCAAATTACAGGATGAAAATGGATGTGCATAAACCTGTTGGGTGTCTCGCACACTATAGCCAGAGATGGTATACAAGGAGGTTTAACAGATGGATCTGGATTTGCAGAAGTATGCGGTACGCACGGATTTGGCATTAGAGGCAAGAGAGCTGGCAGAACGGAATCAGCCTGTACCGCTGGCGGGTATAAATGAGAATGTGGAGGAAGATAACGGGATTAAAATTACGCGGCTGGATGTATTAAATGAGGAAGGAGCCAACCGTATTGGGCGGGTACAAGGGCATTACGTTACGCTCGAAGTACCTGGCTTGCGTGAAGGCGACACTGGACTCCAACAACGGGTAGCCATTGCCTTTGCAAAAGAAATGGAGCATTTTATACAAAAAATAGGGATCTCTAAGGTGGCAAGGGTGCTGGTGGTAGGGCTGGGGAATTGGAACGTGACTCCTGATTCGCTGGGTCCGCTTGTCGTTGAAAATTTAATGGTCACCCGTCAATATTTTGAACTGACACCTGATCAGATCAACCCTGGATATCGGGATGTGAGTGCGATTGCGCCGGGTGTTCTTGGTATCACGGGAATCGAATCCAGTGAGATCGTTCAAGGCATTGTGGACCGCACAAAACCAGAGCTTATTATTGCTATTGATGCTTTGGCGTCACGTTCACTGGAGCGTGTCAATACGACCATTCAGGTGGCGGATATCGGAATACATCCGGGTTCAGGTATTGGCAACAAGCGCCGCGGTATCACCAAGGATATTATGGGAGTTCCGTGTATTGCTATCGGCGTTCCAACGGTATGCTATGCTTCGACCATCGTCAATAATGTAATCGAACTGATGAAAACGCATTTTACCAAAGAAAAGGCTTCTACCAAAGTAATTCTGGGAATGTTGGATGATATTTCAGAACCTGAGAGACTCGGGCTGGTGAGAGAGGTACTTCAACCGCTGGGGCATGATTTGATTGTGACTCCAAAAGAGATCGATGAATTTATTGAAGATATCGCGAATATCATTGCGACCGGTTTGAACGCAGCTCTACATGAAGCTGTTGATCCCGACAATGTCGCCGCTTATACGCATTAATGAAAGGCTAGCAAAACCATCTTTCTAAGACACGGCAGAAAATCTCTATTTAACAGGTAGCCTATCTCTTTCAAAAAGGGATGGGCTTGTCCTGTAGATAGAGATTTTTGTGTTCTAGTAATTGTTCTCCGTTCATAGAGTTGAAGTATAAGAGATTTCCGAAACAGATAGGAACCCTGTGTTCTGAAATGCAATAAGCGGGTTTCGACGGGACGAAGGAGGACAAGGCTCACATGAAAAAAATTCAGACCTGGAACGTCGGAAGATGGAGAAGAAAAGGTATCGAAATTTTGGCAATGGGACATACGCTTGTGCTGCTCATCATGGGCTCGGCGCTTTTATTTGTCGTTTTGGGACTAGGAGGGCTGGCAGAAAATCGTTTGCAAACTTCTCCTGTTTCTTCGATGAAAGGATTGGCAGGCTCGGTGTCCAGCGGTTTTTTCGCGGATATGCTAGGTATGGAGGTACCTCATTTGGCACAAAAGAAACAGCATTCTTCGTTGTCGGGTGAACAATGGTCGCCATTTGTTTTTCAGATGCTTACAGGTATTAATCCGCAAGATCCCAAAAGTCTCATTTCTCGTGAAATTCCTGGCATGGCTGCTGGAGCGCCTGTCTTGCTGCGTAAGGGTTCGGGGAACATCAAGGTAGAGGGTCCTACGGATTATCAGCCTGATCAGGGAACGACAGATACCCCTGGGAGCTCAAACGCAGCTGAGAACCCGCCGTCTACTACGCCGGATATTCCGACAACACCGGAAACAGACCCTGCACGTGAGGATGATCCAGGTGATTCCGCCAAAGGCGAGAAGCGTATATTAATCTACCATTCTCATCCCAGAGAAGCATATAACCCATTACTGAGCAAAACCAGTTCCAACCCCAATTCAGGCTCTAAGTCAGCTAATGTATCAAGGGTAGGAGACTTTGTAAAGAAGAGACTGGAAAAGCAAGGGATATCTACACTGCATGTAAACAAGGATTATGCCACCACAGTTCAAAATTACAATTGGAACTACTCCTATAAATATTCACGCACAACAGTCAAGGAGGCTTTGGCTCAAAATAAAGGTTTAACTTATCTGCTCGATATTCATCGTGATTCCCAACGTCATGGAAAAACAACAGCCACGATTAATGGACTTTCTTATGCCAAAGTGTATTTTATTATCGGACATGACAACAAAAATTGGCGCAAAAATGAAGCTTTTGCTGCTCGCATTCATGAAAAGCTGGAAAAATCATATCACGGCGTATCGCGCGGTGTATGGGGAAAAGATGGCGGCAAAGGAAACAATGGTGAATACAATCAAAGCTTGTCTTCTCATAGCATTTTGATCGAAATCGGAGGGATTGACAACACCGAGGAGGAGTTAAAACGAACTTCTGACGTTTTGGCGGACATGATCAGTGAAGTGTATTGGGAGGATCAGAAAGCACAGAAGGCGGGTACTAACGTATCTGACACCAAAAAGAACAACAGCGGTAATTAAATAAGGTAGCAGTTAGGGGGGGGATATAATGACCGGACATTTTCGTAAAAAAGCGCTTGGATTTGTGCTTCTGATCGGAGCAGGCGTATTACTTGGCATGCAGCTGGCAGGCTCTGGCCTGCGCTCAGTCTATGGCCCGGAATGGGACGAGAATCCAGTTTCATCGGTGAATCAACAGAAAGTTGATTATGAGCAGACGGTGATTGAAGATACCCCGGCAGCTAATGCCCGAGCGTATAATCGTACGTATAATACAAGTGGAAAGGTCGAGTTCGAGCCACAAACGGACACGAATGAAGGAAAAACAAACGAACGAAGTGAGGAGCAGACCGCACGCTGGACACATGAATGGGATACGAAGACTGCTCAGAATGACAATATTCGGCAGGGCCTAGAGACGCCTCGTGAGCTGCTAGCCGTAAAGGCGCAGCAGGCTTCGGTGGATACCATGGCCGATAAAACGGCTGGGCTGCTTCAAAACCTGTCAAGACAAGGTATTCGCTGGGTTGTATCTGTATTTGACGGGGTAACAGAATAGAAATATTGCTGCCCCCCTTACAACTGCTATAATAAGCTGATTGATACTAGGCATTGTGTGGGGGTAAGGCATGACTGACATTTTGGCAAGACAACGTAAAATTCGGAACTTTAGTATCATTGCACATATAGACCATGGTAAATCCACGCTGGCTGACCGGATCTTGGAGTACACCGGTGCACTCACTTCCCGCGAAATGCAGGAGCAAGTGCTTGACCAGATGGAACTGGAGCGGGAGCGCGGGATTACAATTAAGCTCCAGGCAGTGCGACTCACCTATAAGGCCGATGACGGCGAAGAGTACATTTTGAATTTGATTGATACACCGGGACACGTCGATTTTACCTATGAGGTATCTCGTAGTTTGGCAGCCTGCGAAGGTGCTTTGCTGGTAGTAGACGCAGCGCAGGGGATTGAGGCGCAGACATTGGCTAATGTTTATTTGGCGCTCGACAACAATCTGGAGATTTTGCCAGTGCTTAACAAGATTGATTTGCCAAGTGCTGATCCTGAACGGGTAAAGCAGGAAATCGAGGATGTTATCGGTTTGGACACGAGTGAAACTGTACATGCTTCAGCCAAAGCTGGAATCGGTATCAAGGAAATATTGGAACAGGTGGTCAGAAGTGTGCCTGCTCCGCAAGGAAATCCGGATAATCCGCTTAAGGCGCTTATTTTCGATTCGCATTATGATCCTTATAAAGGCGTAATCGTATATGTACGTGTTGTGGACGGCAGTATCCGTGCGGGTTCGAAAATTAAAATGATGGCGACTGACAAAACGTTTGAGGTTATCGAGGTTGGAGCTTTCATGCCACGTATGACGATCGTGGATGAGCTAAATATCGGTGA
Organism: Paenibacillus polymyxa; assembly: GCF_015710975.1. Lineage (NCBI taxonomy): Bacteria > Bacillati > Bacillota > Bacilli > Caryophanales > Paenibacillaceae > Paenibacillus > Paenibacillus polymyxa. Next base: position 3,752,319 of record NZ_CP049783.1, read on the forward strand.
TGTTGGTTTTATCGTGGCCGGAATCAAGCATGTGGGCGACACTCGTGTCGGGGATACGGTAACGGATGCCAAAAATCCAACACCAGAACCGATGCCAGGCTATCGGAAAATTAATCCGATGGTGTATTGCGGTCTGTATCCGATTGAAACATCGGAATACAACGATCTGCGTGAGGCGCTTGAAAAGCTGCAGCTGAACGATGCTTCGCTCAGCTTTGAACCGGAAACATCCAGTGCGCTGGGCTTCGGTTTCCGTTGCGGTTTCCTTGGTCTGCTGCATATGGACGTTATTCAGGAACGTATTGAACGTGAATTCAATATTCCGTTGATTACAACGGCACCAAGCGTAATTTACCGTGTACAATTGACTAATGGGGAAACGATCGAAATCGATAACCCTTCCAACTACCCAGAAGTAGGGCGTATTGAACATGTACAAGAGCCATATGTTAAAGCGGGTATCATCGTGCCAAATGATTATGTAGGTACAGTTATGGAGCTTTGTCAGAACAAGCGTGGTGAGTACGTGAACATGGAGTACCTAGATACAACACGGGTAACAATTACGTACCAGATTCCTTTGTCTGAAATCGTATATGATTTCTTTGATCAGCTAAAATCCAGCACCAAAGGCTATGCTTCCTTTGACTATGAGATTTCAGGCTATCGCCAATCAAATCTGGTGAAGATGGATATTCTGTTGAATGGTGAGCAGGTCGATGCGCTGTCGTTCATCGTGCATAGAGATCGAGCTTACCACCGCGGACGTATCATTTGTGAGAAGCTGCGCGAGTTGATCCCGCGGCAAATGTTCGAGGTGCCAATCCAGGCATCTGTAGGAACAAAGGTTGTTGCGCGTGAAACCGTTAAGGCTATGCGTAAAAACGTCTTGGCCAAATGTTATGGCGGCGATATTTCCCGTAAACGGAAACTGCTTGAGAAGCAAAAAGAAGGCAAGAAGCGTATGAAGCAGGTCGGTAACGTAGAAGTACCACAGGAAGCATTTATGGCGGTACTGAAGATAGATGAGTAAAGCAGTTTGAAGTATTCGTCCATTCTTTCATGGGGCATTTGCCATGCATGGAGAATGGACGTTCTTTATTTGAGCAAGCTATTCAGGACAGAGAGCTCGTTCAAGTTACAATCAGCGTAACAAAGCATAGTATCATTAAAACTTTAGAGTATTTCTTAAAGCAGTGTCTCTTTTACTGCAACACCTACACCACAAAAATGGGCCGACTCGTGGTGGGCAGCAGCGGAGTGGGCCATTTGAATCTGGAGAAGCGTAGCGTTCGCCTTTACTCCCCAATTTTATCCCTAAGAGTGCTTATATAATGGAAAATTGGGGAGTAACAGCGATCAGAAGATCAAATGGAACACGAAGCGGTTGGTCTCGACCTCGGCTCATTTTCTCACTAAACCCTGAATCGACAAGGAGGATCGGTATGACCGCATCCATACAAAAACATGAATATTCATCCGCGCCTCAAGCGGTTTATCTGCATATACCTTTTTGCACGAATAAATGCTTTTACTGTGACTTTAACTCTTATGTGCTCAAGGATCAGCCTGTTATGGAATATCTGTATGCCTTGGAACGGGAGATGGAACATACGGTCAAACTTCACCCGCCAGGACAGATAAAAACCATTTTTGTCGGGGGCGGAACACCAACAACCCTCAATCCGAAGGAAATGGAATATTTCCTGAAGAGCGTTCGTACCTATTTTCCAAACTGGGCGGAAGATATTGAGTTTTCTATGGAAGCCAATCCAGGCACAACTGATTTTGAAAAACTTTCTGTGATGAAAGAAGGCGGTGTCAATCGACTCAGCTTTGGTGTGCAGGCTTTCCAGAATGAGCTGCTTACAGGCATAGGTCGTATTCATAGTACAGATGACGTCTATCGTAGTTTGGAAAACGCACGTAAGGCCGGCTTGGACAATCTGTCGATTGACCTGATGTTCGGTTTGCCGAACCAAACGGTCGACATGCTGGATGAAAGCGTCAGTAGAGCGCTGGAGCTGGATCTTCCTCATTACTCTATCTACAGTTTGAAGGTTGAAGAGAACACGCTCTTCCACACGTTATACCAGAAAAACCAGCTGCCACTTCCACATGAAGATGACGAACTGGAAATGTATTTGCTCCTTATGCGTCGCATGAAAGAAGCGGGTTATGAACAGTATGAAATTAGTAATTTCGCTAAACCAGGTTTGGGTAGTAAGCACAATATGACTTATTGGCGGAATGAGGATTATTATGGTCTTGGCGCTGGGGCACATGGTTATGTTGGCAGAGAGCGTCATATGAACATTAAGGGCATTAACCCTTATGTGGAGGCTACTCGGAATGGCCTACCGCGTTTGGACAGTTTTGAGGTGCCGACGGCGGAAGCCATGGAGGATTTCCTCATGGTCGGTTTGAGAATGCTGGAAGGTGTGTCTAAATCCCGCTTTGAGGCTCAATTTGGTCAGACATTGGAAGACACGTTTACAGTTCCTCTCAGAAAAATGCTGAATGCGGGATTAATTGAATCAATCGAGGATGGGTATCGTTTGAGCGAACGCGGTATTTTATTCGGAAATGACGTATTTGCAGAGTTCATCGGTTCTATCACGGTAAATTCATAAGTTGCAGGTTTCAATACAATACATTTTGACATCGTAAGCTGGGCTATCATTTTATTACACCATTCTGCCACAGCAGGGTAAATGGAGTATTGCGATTCTATGCGTTATGTTGTATATTTATTCATTATATGCGGCAAGCGGCAGGAGGAGAGCAAGATGGCTTCAGTGTGTAAAGATGTATTGTGCAGAAGTGCGGTTCCTGAGGATGTGGAGCCTTTATATCAAATGATTAGTGGCTATGCAGAGCGGGGATTATGCTGCCACGTTCAAGGGAAGTGCTTACGCGCCAACTGGAGCTGTTTATTGTTGCAGAGGTGGACGGCCAAGTCGTTGGCTGTGGTTCTTTATGCAAATTGGGGGCTGATTTGGTAGAGATTCGCTCCCTTGGCATCTCTGAGGGGCATAAAGGAATGGGGATAGGCTCCAAGCTTGTGGAAGGCCTTATTATAGAAGCACGGCGGCAACGTATTCCTAAAATTATGGCACTGACCTACGAGGTATCCTTTTTTATAAAAAACGGTTTTGATGTAGTTAGCAAAGAGATTTTCCCCGAGAAGGTATGGACCGACTGCATTCACTGTAGTAAGCAAAACAATTGTGATGAAATCGCAGTGTTGAAAGTACTGAACTGACCTGTCAATAATGAGGTCAGTTCAGTGTTTTTTTATCAGGACGTAGCCGTGTGTATGTGTTACGGCTTACATTATTGTGTCCCTGTTTATTTCTCAAATGTTTGGAGTAACCACCAAATGAATTGATGATGAGGCTCCAGTTCCGAAGGTATATCACTCAAGCTTCCTATGGGATGGTCCTTATGGTAATCCGTATCATTATAAAAGTATGTAGTGCCATCTAACGGGACCTGACGCTTGTATTTATACAAGGCGACAACATATTTTTCAGACTCTCCGGTTCGGCTTGGATGATATGTGTACCCTTCCCAGTCGGCTGGTGTTACATCATCATAATGCAGTATAGCTGCCACACTATATTTGATTTGCTTGGGAATGCTTGGACTGAATTCTTGTGGGTAAAATAAAATGGTATTCCACATGCTTAACAGAATTGTAGGGACCAAAATTAAGGCACACCATAGGGGGCTTAATTTACGAATTAAGTGGATCACCGAAATGATAAGGGCAGCGTTCAGAATAAAAACTAGTGGCAAAGCAAGTATTCTTCCTAGTCCTGTGTACGGAAACAATTCGATTAAAATGTAAAACATACAAATTGTAGGTAAAAGAGCGATTAATGCGTATAAAAGGTTGCGGCGCTTGCTTCTCAGACCCCATTCCTCCTTAAAGGCAATAAAGTTATATAGTTTGTAGGCACAGTCTCAAATTTTTCAGTTTTACGCATCCCTATACATAAATATGGTTTGGATATGGTAAATAATGAGGTTTTCCGTGAAAAAATGCAAACCCTCTGTTTTGCCATAGTAATTAAAATGGATATAATAAATATCGTTTATTGAAAATACTGATCTGACTTGACAATGATCAGGTCGGTTTGGTATTTTTGTATTATCAGTTAGCACTCATCGCGAACGAGTGCTAATGATTCCATTTAACAATCATGCTATTATGGATAAATGACAAGGGGGGATTCGCTTGTTAACCGAACGTCAGAGACTCATTTTGAATGCGATTATTGATGACTACATTCGTTCGGCTGAGCCAGTGGGTTCCCGCAGCATATCCAAAAGGCAGGATGTCGGATTCAGCCCAGCCACAATCCGTAATGAAATGTCGGATTTGGAGGAACAGGGCTATCTGGAGCAACCCCATACTTCTGCGGGACGCATCCCGTCTCATAAAGGCTATCGTTATTATGTGGACCATTTGGTGCCGCTAAATACACTGAAGCCTATGGAAATGCGGGAACTAAAAGCCTTTTACGCCGAAAAGCTGAATGTAATGGAGCAAGTGATCCAGCATGCATCAGGCATTTTGTCCCATATGACCAATTATACTTCCATCCTGCTTGGGCCGGAGGTTTTTCATACTTCGTTGCGTCATTTTCAGCTGTTGCCGCTCAACGAAACGACGGCTGTGGCGATTATCGTGACCAATACCGGTCAGGTGGAGAATAAAACGGTGGATATTCCGCCTAGAATTTCAATCTCCGAGATGGAAAAGGTTGTGAATTTACTGAACAGCAAGCTGGTCGGTGTACCGATTTATCAGCTTAAATCACGCCTTTACACCGCGCTGGGTCAGGAAATGGAGAAGCATGTATCTCATTTTGAGGACGCTATGAAGGTGCTGGATAAAGCACTCGATAATGAATCAGATCAGCGCCTATATTTAAGCGGTGCGACGAACATGCTGAATCAGCCTGAATTTAAAGATGTAGAAAAGGTTAAACATATTCTCGATCTGCTGGAGGAAACACCAACGCTACTTAAACTGATGACTCCTGTAGCCGGAGCACCTGAAATTCAAGTCCGCATCGGCACAGAAAATGATCATGAAGCATTTGCCAATTGCAGCCTGATTACTGCTACATATGCAGTAGACGGAGAAGCGTTGGGTACTATAGGTATATTGGGTCCGACGCGGATGGAGTATGCGAGAGTTATTAATATTTTGGGTATCCTGTCTAAGGATTTGACCGCAATGCTAACGCAACGGTTTAAATAAAATAAGATCGCATAGGTTGCGGTCCTACATGTTCCGCGCTGGGATACGGTTTGTATCCTGCGCGGGTGCATTGTTGCGTGCTTTTATAGGGGAGTTACAACTTGAAGGAGGTGAAACATTTTGAAGGAAGAACAAGCGTTCCAAGATGACAAACAACAAAATGTAAGCACAGAGGAAGCCGCCGAAACGAGCCAGCAGGACGAGCTGGTGAATGAAGCGGCAGCACTGGAAGCCGAGGAAGAAAACACAGAGGTGGCAAAACTTCGTGCAGAGGCTGAGGAGCATCAGCAACGGTTTTTGCGCGCACAGGCGGATTTTGATAATTTTCGCCGCCGTACGCTGAAAGAAAAGGAAGACCTTGCTAAATATGCGTCTATGAAGCTTGTTACCGAGTTGGTGCCTGTTCTGGATAACTTCGAGCGAGCGCTGGCAACAGCATCGCAAGGAGCGGAGTCTGAGTCATTCACCAAAGGCGTGGAAATGATTTTCCGCCAGTTTGAGAGTGTGCTTCAGGCAGAGGGAGTGACGGCCATGAATGCAGTGGGACAACCGTTTAATCCTGATTTCCATCAGGCTATTATGCAGGTGGAGAGCGAAGAGCATGATGAAGGCATCGTCGTTGAAGAGGTACAAAAAGGATACATGCTGAAGGACAAGGTGCTTCGTCCAGCGATGGTAAAAGTTAGCATGTAACTTTTTCTATATACATTAGAATTACATCATTTTTGATTCAACCATTCTGGCCTGAGGGCCTCGTATATACAGAAGGAGGAATTGTCCGATGAGCAAAGTAATCGGTATTGACTTAGGTACAACCAACTCTTGTGTGGCTGTTATGGAGGGCGGCGAAGCCGTCGTTATTCCGAATCCGGAAGGCGCGCGCACAACCCCTTCCGTTGTCGGTTTCAAAAAAGATGGGGAGCGTACTGTAGGGGAAACGGCAAAACGCCAAGCAATTACGAACCCGGATCGTACAATCATGTCCATCAAGCGCCACATGGGTACAAATCATAAAGAAAACATCGACGGTAAGGAATATTCCGCACAGGAAATTTCTGCTATGATTTTGCAAAAGCTGAAAGCTGACGCTGAAGCTTACCTGGGCCAAACGGTTTCTCAAGCGGTTATCACTGTTCCAGCTTACTTCAATGATGGTCAACGTCAAGCAACTAAGGACGCAGGTAAAATTGCCGGTCTGGAAGTTCTGCGGATTGTCAATGAGCCAACAGCAGCTGCATTAGCATATGGTATGGAAAAATCCGAAGACCAAACCATCCTCGTATATGACTTGGGCGGCGGTACATTCGACGTATCCATTTTGGAACTGGGCGATGGTTTCTTCGAAGTTAAAGCAACAAGCGGCGACAACAAGCTGGGTGGCGATGACTTTGACCAAGTGATTATTGATTACCTCGTAAATGAGTTCAAGAAAGATCAAGGTATTGACCTGAGCAAAGATAAAGCAGCTGTACAACGTCTGAAAGATGCAGCAGAAAAAGCGAAAAAAGAACTGTCCGGCGTGCTGACAACGACAATTTCCTTGCCGTTTATCACAGTAGCTGATGGCGTTCCACAGCATTTGGAGTTGAACCTGACTCGTGCGAAGTTTGAAGAATTGTCCGCAGGTCTGGTAGAACGTACTTTGGGACCTACTCGTCAAGCGATGAAAGATGCAGGCATGAGTGCTAGCGACATCGATAAAATCGTTCTGGTCGGCGGCTCCACACGTATTCCAGCTGTACAAGAAGCAATCAAAAAACTGACAGGTAAAGAGCCTCACAAAGGCGTAAACCCTGATGAAGTGGTAGCTTTGGGCGCGGCAGTTCAAGCAGGTGTATTGACAGGTGATGTGAAAGACGTCGTTCTCCTTGACGTAACTCCACTGTCCCTCGGTATTGAAACCGCAGGTGGCGTATTCACTAAAATGATTGATCGTAACACGACAATCCCTACGAGCAAATCGCAGGTATTCTCGACGTATGCCGACAATCAGCCTAGCGTAGAAATTCACGTGCTGCAAGGTGAACGCGAAATGGCAGCAGGCAACAAAACACTGGGCCGTTTCCAATTGGGAGATATCCCTCCAGCACCACGTGGTGTACCGCAAATCGAAGTTACTTTCGATCTGGATGCGAACGGTATCGTGAACGTATCTGCTACGGATAAAGGCACAGGCAAAAGCCAAAAAATTACGATCACTTCTTCTAGCGGCTTGAGTGACGAAGAAGTAGAACGTATGATGAAGGATGCCGAGTTGCATGCGGAAGAAGATAAGAAACGTAAAGAGTTGGTAGAAGCGAAAAACGCTGCAGACCAACTGATCTACTCCGTAGACAAAACGATTAAAGATCTGGGCGAAAAAGCGGATGCAGGTGAAGTCGAAAAAGCAAATGCAGCTAAAGAAAATCTGCAAAAAACGCTAGAATCCGATAACCTGGAAGACATCAAAAAAGCTACTGAAGAGCTGACTGAGATTGTTCAGCAATTGTCTGTGAAATTGTATGAGCAAGCTGCTCAAGCAGCGCAAGCTCAAGACGGAGCAGCAGACAGCAAAGGCCGTGACAATGTAGTTGATGCGGACTATGAAGTTGTTGACGAAGATCAGAAGAAAGACTAAGCAACGGATCGGATAGTGGCAACTTTACGGTATACCGGTGCGTTATGATATACTGAATAGTAATTAGCAGCGTAGCTGCCTTGATAAATAACAATTAGCCCAAGGGTAACCGTTATTTCCAAGATAAATAAGCATATTACGGGTTGTACTGCCTTGAAAGATGGGAAGGTCAAAGCCGGGTCATCCCGTGCCTTTGGCTTTCCTTTTATATGTAGTGCAGACACGTTGTAGGCATGGGGGTGGAACATTGGCTGATAAGCGTGATTATTATGAGGTGCTGGGTGTCGCAAAAGGCGCTTCGGATGAAGAAGTCAAAAAGGCTTACCGTAAGCTTGCGCGTCAGTATCATCCGGACGTGAATAAGGCTGCGGACGCAGAAACTAAATTTAAAGAAGTTAAAGAAGCTTACGATGTTCTCAGCGATGGTCAGAAGCGGGCAAGATATGATCAATATGGCCATGTAGATCCGAATCAGGGCATGGGAGGCGGCTTCGGTGGTGCCGACTTCGGTGGCGGCTTTGGTGATATTTTTGATATGTTCTTTGGTGGCGGCGGCAACGGTCGCCGTGATCCGAATGCGCCGCAGCGAGGGAACGATCTTCAGTATACGATGACAATTGAATTCAAAGAAGCAGTGTTCGGTAAAGAGACTGACATTCAAATTGAACGTACGGAAACATGCGATACGTGTCATGGTACGGGAGCCAAAGCGGGTACTCAACCACAAACCTGTTCCGTCTGCCACGGTAGTGGACAGGAAGAAGTGGTACAGAATACACCGTTTGGCCGCATGGTTAACCGACGCGCCTGCTCCAATTGCGGCGGTTCCGGTAAAATCATCAAAGAAAAATGTACGACTTGTAGCGGATCAGGCCGTGTCCGCAAGAAACGTAAAATTCATATTCGCATTCCGGCGGGTGTGGATGACGGCGCACAAATGCGTATCAACGGTGAAGGCGAAGGCGGTGTCAACGGAGGACCGGCAGGTGACCTGTACGTCGTATTCCGCGTGAAGTCGCACGACTTCTTTGAGCGTGAGGGAGACGATATCTACTGTGAAATTCCGCTGACGTTCTCACAGGCAGCCTTGGGAGATGAAGTTGAGATCCCAACGTTGACCGAGAAAGTGAAGCTGAAAGTTCCAGCAGGCACGCAAACAGGGACTTATTTCCGTCTTAAAGGAAAGGGTGTGCCAAAACTGCGCGGTGTAGGTCAAGGTGACCAGCATATTAAGGTAGTTGTGGTAACGCCTAGCAAGCTGAGTGAGGAACAGAAGGATTTGCTGCGTCAGTTCTCTTCGCTTAGTGGAGAGCAGACACATGAGAATGAGCAGTCCTTTTTTGACCGTGTGAAGCGGGCTTTCCGAGGCGACTAAGCCAAAGTCGAAATCGCGGAGCTTCAATTATGAATCCGAGGGACTATTCCGCAATTGCGGGATAGTCCCTTTTTTTATATTCACGTAAACACATACATAGCCATTTTTGTATAACCAGAGTTAACAATTGAGCTTCTATCAACTAGAAAGGGGTGAGTTCCATCGAAAAAATACGGACAAGTCTGCGTCGAGGTAAGCCGCTATTAAAGCTTAGAGGTCTAATAACGCTGCTCGTTTGTCTGGTTATGGCACTTGTGCTCCTGCCAGTAACACTGTTATTTGCCGAGAGAGTTGAGCATGAAACGGAGAAGGGGCTCGAGGAAAAGGCAATGTCCATTGCGCGTACACTCGCCCATACACCGCTTATTATTGAGCAATTGCAACAGACAGGTTCTTCTCCTTCCATGCAGGAGTATGTGAAGAAGGTCTCAACGGCGAATCATATCCAATTTGTCGTGGTTATGGATATGAAGGGAATTCGTAAAACCCACCCGGATGCTAGGAGGATCGGCAAAGCCTTTGTCGGAGGGGACGAGTATACTGCACTTCATGGTCAGGAGAGCGTGTCCGTTGCAAAGGGGACATTGGGCATGTCCATGCGGGCCTTCTCCCCCGTGTTTAGTGTGACGGGAAAACAGGTAGGTGCGATTGTTGTCGGTATATCCATGCAGGATGTACAGCGGGCCCAGGAAGGCAACACCCGTCTTATTGCTATCGCCATTGGGATCGGAATGTTGATTGGCACAGGAGGAGCGGTTGTGCTGGCTCGTAAAATCAAAAATATGCTGGTCGGTCTGGAGCCGCCGGAAATCGCACGTTTGCTGGAGGAACGCAGCGCGATGTTACAGTCCATCAAGGAAGGTGTCATTGCGGTGGATGAATGCGGTCGTATCATGCTGATGAATGCAGAAGCGATCCGTCTACTGAGGCAAGCGGGGATTGAAGATTTCTCATTCTCTGGACAGGAAATTACTGTTTATTTATCTGCTTTCCGATTACAAGAGGTCTTGGAAGTAAGCACTCCACTGATGGATGAGGAAATGGAGCTGGGTGGGATCACCTTGCTGACCACCAGTGTTCCGATACGGGTCAAAGGAAAAATTGTCGGAGCCATTGTAACCTTTCGGGATAAGACGGAGATGAAACAGCTTGCTGAACGTTTGACAGGAGTTTCTCTGTACACGGAAGCACTACGCGCGCAGGCTCATGAATTTATGAACAAGTTGCATGTCATTATGGGGATGGTGCATTTGCGAATGTATGATAAACTGGAGCACTATATTATGGATGCTGTCGAGCATCATCAAGTAGAGATTGGCTCCATTACTCGGCAGCTTAAGGACCCAGTGATGGCGGGGTTTGTGTTAGGGAAATTAAGCCGGGCCAGAGAGGCAGGGGTAAATTTTGAACTGACTCCGGGTAGTTACTTGCCTGAATCCAGTCAAACTCAAACGACTCATGAACTGATTACTATTCTTGGCAATCTGTTTGATAATGCAGTGGAGGCGATGGAATCTCTGGAGCACAAGCGGATTACCCTTTCACTTTATTATGAAGAAAACCAGAAAAATGGCTGTCTGACCTGTATCATGTGCGACAATGGTCCAGGTATACCGGAGGGCCTTGGGAAGGCCATTTTTGAAAAAGGTTTTTCGACCAAGGGAGAGTCACGAGGGATGGGACTTTACCTAGTGTCGCAAAGCGTGAAAAGGCTACAAGGTAGTGTAAAGTTGATCCCAGTCGAGCAGGGGTGCTGTTTTCAGATTAAGATTCCATACATTATAGCGGGGAATGATGAACATGATTAATGTCCTGATTGTAGAAGATGATCCGATGGTTGCGGAATTCAACCGCAAATATACGGAGCAGGTAGAGGGGTTCCAATGTGGTGGTTGGGCTTCTTCGGTGGAAGAGGCTAAGAAATATATAGCTGAACAAGCCATTGATCTGATATTGCTGGATGTGTATATGCAAGAAAGTAATGGCCTCGATTTACTGTCATTTATACGGGAGGCTGGAGTGAATGTGGACGTTATTGTCATCTCAGCTGCAAGTGACATGAGTAGCATCAAAAAAGCGATGAACTTTGGCGCGGTGGATTATTTAATCAAGCCTTTCCACTTTAACCGTTTTTTAGAGGCCCTTACCGGGTACCGAGAACACATTAGTATTGTTCGTGAGCGTAGTCTACTGTCGCAGGAGGAGCTGGACCGACTAATTTATCATAAAAGCTTGACTAAAGACTTGGCACGGTTGCCTAAGGGGATAACGAAATCCACGCTGGCTATGATATGGAATTGTATACAGCAGCATCATAAGGTTCTGTTTTCCACCGAGGATATTGCGGAGAGTGCAGGGATCTCCAGGGTGTCTATGCGCAAGTATCTGGCTTTTATGACAGAGATTGAAGTGCTTTCTATGGAAACTATATATGGTACCATTGGACGTCCTGTTTACCAATACCGGGTGTTGCCGCAGGCAGAAGGAATCATGAATAGTTATATATAGCCCTATTTCTGATTACTTTAGTTACTAAAGTTAGTTCTTAGTTTTAAAACCAAATAAAGCGTTTTCCAAGGTGTAGAATGGGAACATGATCATCATTCTTCACTTTATGGAGGGAGATTTATGGAAAATGCTACGAACCAGCCTGTCATGCAAAAAGGGCAAAGATGGAGTAAAAATACTGTAGATGGGTTTAGGATGCTGGGCAGGATAAAGGTGGGAGTTATTCCTCTTCCGCTATACGCCGTGATTGCGCTAATTGTTTATGCGGCTGCAATTACAGAAAGACTTCCGAACGATCTATTGGGCGGGTTTGCCGTCATCATGATTTTAGGTATACTGCTCAGTGATCTAGGGGCCAAACTTCCACTGCTCAAACATATAGGTGGTCCAGCCATTTTATCCCTTATGGTTCCATCGTTAATGGTATTTTGGAATATGTTCAGTCCATCTGCAATGGGGGCTGTGCACACGCTTATGAAAACCTCGAATTTTCTTTATTTTTACATCGCATGTCTAGTAACAGGAAGCATTCTTGGCATGGATCGCAAAATGCTGATGAATGGAATTGTCAAAATTTTTGCCCCCATTATCATAGGATCTATTGCTGCTGTTGCTGTCGGTATGGTGGTGGGTATGGCTTTTGGCTACAGTGCTTATCATACATTTTTTTTCATCATCATTCCGATTATTTCCGGTGGGATTGGAGAAGGTATTTTACCGTTGTCCATTTCGTATGGAATGGTACTGGGCAAGGATTCTGCGGAATTCGTATCCCAGTTTATCCCGGCTGCCATTATCGGTAACATTGTTGCAATTATAGGTGCAGGCGTCTTGAAGAGATTAGCGGAGAAAAAACCAGAAACTTCTGGTAACGGGAGGTTGTTAAAACTAGAAAAGGACGAAGACAAGTTAGCTCCGGTAAATTTGGGGCAAACCGTTTCTTTTCCATTAATGGGTGGTGGTCTGCTGTTGGCCTGTACTTTTTTTATTGTGGGTAAGCTGCTAGAGCCATATCTCCATATTCCAGGGCCGATTCTCATGATTCTGGCGGCCGCATTAATAAAGTGTATTCAGATCATGCCGAACACATTGGAGCAGGGAGCTTTTCATTTGTACAAATGTATAACCGCTAGTTTGACGTGGCCCTTGATGGTGGGGTTAGGCATTTTGTATGTGCCATTAGATAGTGTAGTTGGGATTCTAACGGTTCCTTATGCGATCACCTGTGCATCTGTAGTGGTTGCATTGATTGTTACTGGATACTTCACAGGAAAATGGATTCATATGTATCCCGTAGAAGCTGCCTTGGTGACCAGTTGTCGCGGCGGATTGGGGGGCACGGGCGATGTAGCCATTCTGTCTGCATCCAATCGGATGGAACTGATGCCTTTTGCCCAAATTGCAACACGGATTGGTGGAGCAGGCACCGTCATTTTAGCAACCTTGTTACTACAATTATGGAGCTGATGAGTTTTAGACCAAGCTATAAAATTCATATCATATACAGTCATGAAAGGATGGAGAAATATATGGGCAGTTTAAGAGATGAAATCAGAGAATTACACGAAGGTGGCAAAATGGAGACCTTACCCAAGAAGCGAATTGAAACGATGGAGGGGTTGTCCAAAGTTTATACGCCAGGTGTGGCTCAAATTTGCATGGAAATTGCCAATGATCCAGCCAAAGCGTTTCAATTAACGATCAAAAAAAATACAGTAGCAGTCGTTTCAGATGGAACAGCGGTACTTGGATTAGGAGATATCGGGCCGGAGGCAGCTATGCCTGTGATGGAGGGGAAGGCAGTACTGTTCAAACAATTTGCAGGTGTCGACGCATTCCCAATCTGTCTCAATACGAAGGACCCTGATGAGATTGTTCAAATTGTCAAAATGATCGCTCCTGCCTTTGGCGGCATTAACTTGGAAGATATATCTTCACCACGCTGTTTTGAGATCGAGAGACGGTTGAAGCAGGAACTCGACATTCCAGTATTTCATGATGATCAGCATGGTACGGCAGTCGTGGTATTAGCGGGTTTGGTCAATGCATTAAAGGTATGCGGCAAAAAAATGGAAGATGTCAAAGTAGTTTTTGCCGGTATCGGTGCGGCGGGTATGGCTTGCTCGCGCATGCTACTCAAGGCAGGAGTACGCAATCTGATTGGGGTCGATCGGCAAGGAGCCATTCACCGCGATGTGGAATACAGTAACCCGCATTGGACAGAGTATGCGAACATGACTAACCCGCATAATCTAAGTGGAAGCTTATCCGAGGTGATTGTGGGAGCTGATGTGTTCATCGGTGTGTCGGGTCCAGATATACTGACTGTGGAAGACATACAGAGCATGGCAACTGATCCTATAGTGTTCGCCATGGCGAATCCGAAGCCAGAAATTGATCCGGCAATAGCTTCACCTTATGTACGTGTGCTTGCTACCGGTCGCTCCGATTTTCCTAATCAGATTAATAACGTGTTGTGCTTTCCGGGAATTTTCCGGGGCGCTCTGGATTGCCATGCGAAGACGATTAACGAGGAGATGAAACTGGCTGCCGGGCTTGCCATCGCTGATGCAATTTGCCCTGAGGAGCTAAGTGAAACTTATATCATACCGGATGTTTTTAATCCGAAGGTGGTGCAAAAGGTACGGGATGCTGTTATTCACGCAGCCTGGGAGACAGGAGTAGCCATGTCAGGTGAAGCTCCGGCTGCTACTTTACGTCCGTAAAAGTTATGTTCTTCACAAACTTTAGCTCACCGTCTTGCCCTGCTGTTCATGACAATGTCTGTATCCGTTAAGTTTTCGTGGAGAATATAAAGTCTTGCCAATGAGCAGGATATAACAAAGCGTAACGATCTATGTTCTCAAACACGAGTTGCGCTCAATACTACACAGGGAGATTTTGGGATGGGCGAAAAAAATATTTTGGCGTATTTCAAAAGTCCTGAGGAAGCACAGGGAGCCGCGAGAAAACTGGAAGCTCTCCGGGTAACGGATATGTCGATAGATCGTTTTAGCCGGTATCCGCGGCAGTCTACAGGCAACGCCGGATTGCCTGTGTTTTCGGGACAGATTAGCAGCTTGTCCTCACTCACACAGGGCGTGGATTTTACAGATGCTTCTCCAGCGATACTGGCTGCGGCTGATCCTGCTGCCAGTGGCATGAGTGATGGAGGACAAGGTGGACCGACAGGCCGCGATATTTTGTTGACTGCGGTGGTGGACGAATCAATTCATCATCAGGCGATGTCGATTGTGGAACAAGCGGGTGGAATGCTGTGACAAGTTTGGAAGGAGCAGTGACCGATGTCTAAAAACAAACGGTTCGATAAAGTGCTGACCAAAACCGAGAAAATCAAACGCATGCAATCTGCCAAAAACGAAGATGTTGAGTTCTCGGCAGAGCAGGCAGATGCTGAGGATCTGGAAGCGATCCGACGTAGTGAAGTAGCTGACCGCCGTCAGCAACGGATCATAAACGACAACGAGTAGAATACAATAAGGCGGGTATCCCACCTATAAAGGTGATTTGTGGGATAGCCCGTCTTATTTATGTTTCTCCTTTGTTCTATTCATTAGTAGATTTATACCAGATGATAGCCGTAACAATAACTAGCATTATAATCTAATATTGTCTTTGTCATACTGGCTTTTTTGAACTCCTATGCGAGTATATAGTACAATGTAATGTATGCATGTGAAATGAGGAGGAAATGTAAACCATGTTGTGGAATGAAATTACAATACATACAAGTGAAGAAGCCGTCGAAATGATTTCGAATTTTCTGCACGAAGCAGGTGCGGGAGGGGTTTCCATTGAAGAATCCGGTTCGCTTAATAAGCCCCGGGACACGTCTTATGGACAATGGTACGATCGTCCTTTGAACGACATTCCTGAAGGACAAGCGACCATCAAGGGCTATTTTGCCGAAGAAGTAGACATGGACAGCGTGCGTGCACAAATTGAGCCGCGGGTTGAACAATTGAGAACTTTTGATATTGACCCTGGCGAGGTTCGGTATGAGCTGAAAACGGTCCACGAGGATGACTGGGCTAATGCCTGGAAGCAATATTTTAAGCCTTTACGTGTATCGGATCGTTTGACCATCAAACCGACTTGGGAAGAGTATGAGCCTGCGAGTGAAGATGAAAAAATTATTGAGCTTGATCCAGGTATGGCCTTCGGTACTGGTACACATCCGACGACATCCCTTTGCCTGAGAACGCTGGAATCCGTGATTCAGGGTGGAGAAGAAGTCATTGATGTTGGTACAGGCTCCGGTATCTTAGCGATTGGAGCGGTCAAGCTGGGAGCAAAGCATGTACTTGCCTTGGATCTTGACCCGGTAGCGGTATCCAGTGCGCGTGAAAATACGCGTTTGAACGAACTGGAGGAGCGCATCACCATTAAAGAAAGCGATTTGCTCTCCGTGCTTAATGCAAGCGATCCAACGCTGGGTATTCAACTGCCAGTCAAGCTGGTGGTAGCTAATATTTTAGCTGAGATCATTTTGCTGTTCATTGATGATGTATATAATGCCCTACAGCCAGGCGGTATTTATATTGCATCAGGAATTTGGAAGAACAAAGAAGAGGCTGTCGAAACCGCATTGAAAGCAGCTGGCTTTGAGATTACCGAAATCAACCGGGATGAAGATTGGCTGGCGTTTGTGGCGAGAAAGAGGTAAGCATGGATTTTTTACAAAGTATTTTTCGTGTGAATTTAAATGTCCTTCCATTTTACTTGCTGGCTGTGATCATATCGTTTACGGTGCATGAATTTGCGCATGCGTATTATGCCAATAAATTTGGCGACCCTACGGCCAAGCTACTGGGGCGCGTGACTTTAAATCCGGCAGTGCATATTGATCTGCTGGGTACGCTGTTACTGTTGATCGGAGGCTTTGGTTGGGCCAAGCCAGTCCCGGTCAATCGTGACAATTTTAGCCGCCCGCGCCTTATGGGCATTATTGTATCGGCTGCTGGTCCGCTGAGCAATCTGCTGCTTGCATTTGTGACTACACTGATCTATGCTGTGCTTCTTCATTTTCAGGTATTGCCGGGAATGGAGAACCAGCGGGTGGCTCAGGCAATCTATTTGTTTATCAATGCGCTAATCAATTTAAATTTGTTTTTGTTTATCTTTAATCTGATCCCACTGCCTCCACTCGATGGCTACCGGATTGTGGAGGACGTGGCTCCGACTCCTGTGCGCCGCAAGCTTCAGCACTTTGAGCAATGGTCGATCTTTATTTTTCTGCTTATACTGGTAATTCCGCAAGTACGAGCTGTAACGATTGAACCTCTTTACACGCTGTCTCAGATGATTTATATACAGTTTTTACAGTTCTCTTTTTACATTACCGGATTGTTTGGAGCCTAAGGGCTCCTTTTTTTTACGAGAATTGGTATAACATAATCGGAAAAGGGAACAGACTGGTCATACAGGCGCAAAAGATGATATGATGGTGCTTGGTGATTTCATCGGATTTTGTACGGAACGTTAGTGGACAATAGTTATTTTTAGAATAGGTGTGAGAGAATGCAGCGTTATTTTATTCCGGCAGAGCAATTTCTAGAAGATCACGTAATTGTTACGGGTGAGGACGCGCGACATATCGCCAAAGTCATGCGAGGCCGTAGTGGTGACAAAATTATAGTCAGTGACGGGGTATCCAGGGAAGCGCTGGCTGCATTGGATACGATTGAGCAGGACCATGTGAAGGCGACGATTATCGAATCGCTGGAGATGACCTCTGAACCGCATGTTCAGATCACCATCGCGCAGAGTCTTCCTAAAGGGGACAAGATGGAGACGGTGATGCAAAAATGTACGGAAATCGGAGCCACCGGGTTCGTACCGTTTTTATCGGAGCGTACGGTCGTACAGTATGATGCCAAAAAGGAAGGCAAGCGACTGGAGCGTTGGCGCAAGATTGTGAAGGAAGCGGCTGAGCAAAGCCATCGTAACCGGATTCCGGAAATTAGCGCACCCTTGACGTGGAAAGAACTTCTGTCTTCTTTTGCTGGGTATGATTTGATATGTTATTGTTATGAAAAAGAGCAGGGTCGGCAGCTACGGGATGTAATCCAGCCTTTCGCAGGACAATGGGCGTCCACAGACAAGCCGCGTGTGCTGGTAGTTGTGGGCCCGGAAGGCGGCTTTACTGAAGCGGAAAGCCTAGAGGCCGAGCAGGCCGGGGCACAGTCTACAGGACTGGGAAGACGTATTTTACGTGCGGAAACCGCAGGTATGGTTGCATTGGCATGCATTTTATATGAGACAGGAGAAATGGGAGGGGTTTAATATGCCATCAGTGGCATTTTACACATTAGGTTGTAAAGTAAACTTTTATGATACAGAAGCGATCTGGCAGCTGTTCAAAAAAGAAGGTTATGAGCAGGTGGATTTTGACGAGCAGACTGCTGATGTCTATTTAATTAATACATGTACGGTTACGAATACCGGTGATAAGAAGAGCCGTCAGATCATTCGTCGTGCAATTCGCCGAAATCCAGATGCCATTGTGGCAGTGACGGGCTGTTACGCTCAAACTTCTCCGGCCGAAATTATGGATATTCCAGGTGTTGATCTTGTTATTGGTACGCAGGATCGAGATAAGATTATTCCGTTTGTGAAGGAGATCCAAGAGTCGCGTCAACCTGTAAACGCTGTGCGTAATATAATGAAGACCCGTGTGTTTGAGGAAATGGATGTGCCTGATTTTGCTCATCATACCCGTGCGTTTCTAAAAATTCAGGATGGCTGTAACAACTTCTGCACCTTCTGCATTATCCCGTGGTCGCGGGGCTTATCCCGTAGCCGTGATGCTGCAAGCATTATTACACAGGCGCGTCAACTGGTGCACGCAGGCTACAAGGAAATCGTACTCACGGGTATCCATACTGGTGGTTATGGCGACGATATGGATAATTATGACCTGTCCGATCTGCTGTGGGACCTGGAGAAAGTGGAAGGGCTGGAACGTATCCGTATCAGCTCGATTGAAGCCAGTCAGATTGATGAAAAAATGCTGGATGTACTGAAACGCTCCAATAAGCTGGTTCGCCATTTCCACATACCGCTTCAAGCAGGGGACGATACCGTGCTGAAACGGATGCGCCGCAAGTACACGACAGAAGAGTTTTATAACAAAATGCTCATGATTCGTAAAGCGATGCCAGATGTAGCAATTACAACAGACGTAATTGTCGGCTTCCCTGGAGAAACGGACGAAATGTTCCGTAATGGCTATGAGCTGATGAAAAAAATCGGCTTCTCGGAAATGCACGTGTTTCCGTATTCCAAGCGTACTGGCACGCCTGCAGCACGTATGGAGGATCAGGTGGACGAGGACGTGAAAAATGCGCGTGTGCGTGACCTGATTGAATTGTCAGAGCAAATGCAGCTGGCATATGCTGAAAAGTTTGTTGGTCAGGTGCTGGAGGTTATTCCTGAAGTAGCCCCTAAAGGGACGGAAGATAGCGGTATACTTTATGGTTATAGTGACAATTATATTCAACTGGTGTTTGAAGGTAATAAGGATCTGGTTGGCAAGGTGTGCCGCGTGAAGCTGACGAAGGCGGGCGTTAATGAAAGTGAAGGCCAATTGGTCCGCGTATTGGAGAACGGGCTGCAAACAGCTTTGTAAAATAAAAAGAGCCTGAACAGGCAATAGCGATGGCCAACAAGGATTTCGCCTTTCCCTACAGAGAGGACGGAATCCTTGTTGCGCAAGGAAAGGAGATTACAGGATGGCAGCAAAAAAGGAAATTTCCGCAGGTGGCGTAGTGTTTCGCAAACAGGGGGAGCAGCTTGAAATTCAGCTGATCACCGACCGATATGGCAAGACATCTCTGGCTAAAGGCAAAATGGAGCCAGGTGAAACAATCGAACAAACTGCTCTACGTGAAATTCGTGAGGAAACAGGGCTGAACGGGCGGATTATTCAGCATGTGGATATGATTGCTTATACGTACCAGCACCCTGAATATGGGGAAGTGGACAAGGAAGTTCATTATTATCTCGTAGAGGCACTGGATGGGAATTTGCAGGCACAGATAGAAGAAATCAAAGGCGTCGCATGGCATACGCCCGAAGAAGCATGGCGTCTCCAGCGTCAGGGTGGATATGACAATAATGATGTCATTCTGAACAAGGCGCTGTCTATGCTAGGAATTAACGTTTAACCCTATGGGAAGACACTTGCTCCTCTATACGAGTCCATGCAGGTAAATAGCAGAGGGGCAAGGCAAGCAGAGAACTGATGACGTTAAACAGGGTTTGGGCATGCGCTACCTTGGCTCCGGGCTCAGT
The DNA here is from genome assembly GCF_015710975.1 of Paenibacillus polymyxa. Lineage (NCBI taxonomy): Bacteria > Bacillati > Bacillota > Bacilli > Caryophanales > Paenibacillaceae > Paenibacillus > Paenibacillus polymyxa. Next base: position 3,772,410 of record NZ_CP049783.1, read on the forward strand.
AGATATCCAAGAAGCGGCCATATCCAGCCCGGGGATTAACGGCATAAAGAGCAATGCCCCGCCTACGTTCAGCAGCACGTGGGACCAGGCCACAAATTTGCCGGACACGCTGCCGCCAACAGCGGCAATCAGGGCAGTCACGCAGGTGCCCACATTGGAGCCGATGACGATGGCGATCCCTACATCAGCTGGCAGGGCACCCGCAGCAGCCAGGCTAATCGCCATACCAATGACAGCTGCGCTGCTGTGAACCAGTGCGGTTAGGCAGGCTCCAGCAGCGAAGGCCCACCACATGTTGGCTGCAGCATGATCAAGAAACCAGCGGAATAGTCCGGCTTGCTCAATCCAGGGGCCAACGGCTTGCATCACGCGGATACCTGCGAGAATCAGCGAAAATCCGGCAAAGACGAGGCTGATAAATTGTACAGCCTGTGGGCGGCTCAGCCCATTGGAGGTGGCTGAAGCTCCGGCAGCTGCATACTGACGGCCAGCGACCGTTTCCCCCCACAGAACAGCAGTGCCCCAGCATAGCAGTGATCCACATAGCAGTGGAGCAGCCAGCTTGCCGAGCTGGAGGCCCATCAGCTCGGTTGTCAGGCAGGTACCAATATTGGTACCAAGAATGATGCCGAGCGTGCGGCCGTAGGTCAACAGCCCGGCATTGACCAGTCCGATCGTCAGCACCGTTACGGCGGTGCTGCTTTGCAGTAGGGCGGTAATGCCTGAGCTAAACAACATACCCCGCCAAGGGGAAACCGTAGCCCGGTTTAGCCAGCGAGTAAGGAAGGGGCCGGCCAAATGCCGGAGGGCAGCTTCCATCAGCTTCATTCCACCTAAAAAAATAATCAGCCCACCGCACAGCGGCAATATTACATGTATAAACACGGCTTTAGCCCCCCCTTTTCTAGGTGAAAATGAGAATACTTATGTAACAGCCTATGATCTACCTAGGACAGCCATGACAAGCATGGCCGAGCAGTTTTTTATGGAACGAACATTTTGTAGTATCTTCACAAGCTTTTAAAGCGTGACGTCGACATACAGGCGGGCAGTAGCGAAGCGGTTCATTTGAAGCTGGAGAAGCGCCAGCGATCGTAAGACCAAATGAATCGGCGGAGCCGCGCCCCTATCGAACAAAATGTTTTAACACTTTGAGTAATCCAAGAATAGGAGTGAAGGATTTTGCCTTCAGTAATATTAGAGCGTAGCCGTAAAAAAAGGCTGGAGCAAGCACACCCTTGGGTGTTTAAAAATGAAATAGCCAAGATTGAGGGTGATCCAGAAGCCGGTGATTTGGTCAGCATCCTGAACCATCAGGGGCGTTATTTGGCGACAGGTTACTATAATCGTGCTTCACAAATTACAGTGCGTGTGATGTCCTATGAGCCGCTAGAAGTGATGGACCAAAGCTTCTTTGCCCAACGTTTCCGCAATTGCTTGGAGCACCGCGAACGCTTTGTGACCGGAGGAAACGCTTATCGTTTGGTGTACGGCGAGGCTGATTTTTTGCCTGGGCTGATTGTAGACCGTTTTGGTGATGTATTGGTCGTTCAGCTGTTAACGCTTGGCATGGATCGGCGCAGGGAAGAAATCAGAGATGCACTTGTTGAAGTAATGGGACCAGTTGGTATATATGAGCGTAGTGATGTATCCATCCGTGAGCTGGAAGGGTTGGAACAGACGAAGGGTCCTTTGTACGGCGATTGCCCGCGCCATGTGGTGGTAACGGAAAATGGCTTACAAATCAAGGTCGATATCGAAGAGGGACAAAAGACCGGGTATTTCTTTGACCAGCGTGAAAATCGTGCGGCAATCGCGCCGTTGATGACAGGTTGGGGAGCGCGTAGCGGAATTACGTTGCAAGAAGTAGCTGCAAACCCAGGGGATGACGGCACAACGGTCATAAAGCCTGTGAATAAAAGTGGTAAGGTTGTTGAATTCCCATTCTGGGACGGTGCAACTGTATTGGAATGTTTTTCACATACTGGTAGCTTTACGCTCAATGCGTGTAAACATGGTGCGAAAAAAGTAACTTGTCTGGATATTTCTGAACATGCGATTGAAAGTGCTCGGGATAATGTGAAGCTGAACGGTTTTGAGGATCGCGTCGAGTTTGTCGTCGACGATGCTTTTCAATATTTACGTAATCAGGTTAAAGGTGTAGAGGAACGCACCGCGCGAGCGGGCGGCAAAGGAGATACATCTAAGCCGCTGACTGCGGGTGGCGGACGTACCTTTGACGTCGTTATTCTGGATCCGCCGGCTTTTGCCAAAACGAAGAGTGCTGTCAAAGGAGCTACACGTGGATATAAAGATATCAACCTTCACGGAATGAAGCTCGTCAATGAGGGCGGTTATTTGGTAACAGCGAGTTGTTCGTTCCATATGCGGCCGGAGCTGTTTTTGGACACGATTAAGGAAGCGGCTGCAGATGCTGGCAAAATCCTCCGACTGGTAGATTGGAGAGCGGCAGGGAAGGACCATCCCCAAATTTTAGGTGTGGAGGAAGGTCATTATTTGAAATTTGCCATCTTTGAGGTGCGCAGCCGGACACAGCTGTAGATTTCATACCCTTGTCAAAGTTAAACTACTATTAGGCGATAAAGATAAATAGGTGAAAACAAACTCAATTTTAGTATACATCAGTCCTGTAGAGAAGGCTTGCACCAAGCCATCCTGCGGGACTGTTTGTTTTTGAGAAGAGCCCAATTGCTACAACATGGCAAACGTACGTTCTTTTCTCTTTTGCCTGATATGCTATACTGTTTAATAGAATGTTGTTGGTTGGAAAGGAGGCCGCATCATGTCGGTCCGCTTATTGATTGGCCGCTCTGGTAGTGGTAAAAGTACGTTAATCCGTAATGAAATGACCTCTATGTTACGCGAGGAGCCGCTAGGTAAGCCTATGCTGTTACTTGTGCCTGAGCAATCGTCATTTGCTTCAGAACATGCGTTGCTTACAGAAGACGGAAACGGTATTCAGGGGTCGGTGCGCGCCCAGGTGATGGGATTCCATCGTCTTGCCTATTTAGTCATGCAGGAAACAGGGGGTTCAGCACTGGTGCCTGTAACGGAAGAAGGCAAGAAGATGCTTTTATATAAAATTATTCGTCGTCGCAAGGATGAACTGAGTTTATTTAAAGATTCAGGAGACCAACTCGGTTTTGTGGATCGGTTGAATACGTTGTTCACAGAGCTAAAGCAGTACGGAAATGATGCTCGGTCTGTACCGGAGCAACTGGATAGAATGCATGCTGCGGGGGAGTCCACTCCGATTTTAAGAGGCAAGCTCAAGGATATCAGTCTAATCTATGAGGATTTTGAACGGGAGCTGACGCTTAAATATATCGATGGTGAAGATACGCTTCGCATGCTGACAGAACAGATTGCACAGTCTTCCCTCGTGCGCGGAGCAGACATTTGGATGGATGGCTACCGGAGGTTTACACCACATGAATACAAGGTGGTGGAGCAGCTTATGCTGCACGCCTCTTCGTTGACAGTGGCGCTGACCTGTAACCGCAGCTACGAAAGTGGACAGCTTCCGCATGAGCTGGATTTGTTTCATCCTTCAGCGGCTACCTACGTCAAGCTTAAAGGAATGGCAGAGGAGCTGATGATTGAAACGCAGACACAGTTATTACGCCCCGATCCGATGCCTAGGTTTAAGGAACGTCCAGCGTTGGCGTATTTGGAGGCTAATTTCGAACATCGCACAGGGCTGCGGAATCAGGAACAGCGGCTGCGGCTACAGCAGCTACGAGAGCAATGGGCAGGTACAGAACCTAAGGGTATAAAACTGCATGCTGCGGCAAATCGTCGTGCCGAGCTGGAAGGAGCCGTACGCGAAATGCGCCGCCTGGCCCGCGATGAAGGTGCACGTTATCGGGAAATGGCCCTGTTTGTGCGTCATATTGAAGATTATGAGCCATGGGTGGAACCGATATTCAAGCAATATCAGGTTCCAGTATTTTTGGATCAGCGGAGAAGTATACTTCATCATCCCTTGGTGGAATTGATTCGGGCTTCACTGGATATCGTGCAGCGACGCTGGCGATACGAGGATGTATTTCGTGCGGTCAAAACAGACCTTCTATTGCCGCTGGACGGTCGAGTGAGCCGCGAGCAGATGGACCGTCTGGAAAACTATGTGCTGGCCTGCGGAATACAAGGTAGCCGTTGGACAGATGGTCGGGCGTGGCAGGCTGTGCCCAGTTTGTCGCTCGAGCTGGAGGAACAGGAACGTAACCGTCAACGGGATGAAACGCTGGATTTGATGGAGTTGTGCCGAGATGTGATTGTGACGCCTTTGCATGCGTTTGAGAAGCGTATAGGTAAGGCACGAACGGCGCTTGAGAAGAGCGAAGCCGTATATCTGTTGCTGGAGGATGCAGAAATCGGTCACAAGCTGGACGCCTTCATTCATCAGGCAGAAGAAGCTGGAAATCCCGAGCAGGCGAAGGAGCACCGTCAGGTATGGGATGCGGTGCTTGAACTGCTGGATCAAATCGTCGAAATGATGGGTGATGAGAGACTGGATACTGCTTTGTTTGCGGGTGTGCTGGAAACGGGATTGGCTGAGTTCCGTATGGGGCTTGTTCCACCGGCTCTGGATCAGGTACTGGTCGGAAACACGGACCGTACGCGTGTATCCGGTATTCAACATGCCTTTGTGATAGGTATGAACGAAGGTGTAATGCCGGCTGTGTTCCATGAGGATGGGGTGCTCAATGAGCAGGAACGTACGGCATTAAATGAACAAGGCGTAGACCTGGCGCCAGATATGACAAGACGTCTGTTGGACGAACGATTTCTCGCTTATACGGCCCTTACCTCTGCTGGTAAAAGCCTGTGGATGAGCTATGCAGTGACTGATGAAGAAGGCAAGCCATTGCTGCCGTCAGAGTTAGTGCGACATGTGCGGCAACTGTTTCCTGGCCTGAACGAACGTCCACTGGCTGGATACCCTCTGCCTGAAGACGCTTGGACGACGCAATGGGAGTACGCTTCCCATCCGTCTGAGGCATTGCCGCAGCTCATTGCGCAATTACGGCATTGGCGGCGTGGCGGTGATATTTTATCTCCCTGGTGGGAGGTATATAACTGGTATGCCAGCCAGCAGGGACGTGAGAAGGACAAGTTGCGTCAGCTGTTGACCTCACTTTTTTACGAGAATCATGCCGAAATGCAGAAGGAAACGAGCCGCCGTCTGTATGGCAGCAAGCTGCGTACCAGTGTATCTCGGATGGAACGTTTTGTCGCATGTCCATTTTCTCACTTTGCCTCTCATGGTCTTCGTTTGAAGGAACGTCAAATGTATCGTCTGAAGGCTCCGGATATCGGACAATTATTCCATGCAGCGCTTGGTGAGATGGCGATCAATCTGCGTGAACGTAATGTCAGTTGGGGAAGCCTCACTACCGAGGAATGTCGCCAAGAGGCGGAAAGTACGGTGGAGCGTCTTGCTCCTCGCCTGCAAGGCGAGATTTTAATGAGCTCCAAGCGGTATGGCTATATTTTGCGCAAGTTAAAAGACATTGTGAGCCGTGCTTCATTAATTTTGGGTGAACATGCACGGAGAGGTAGCTTTGAGCCGATTGGGCTGGAGTTGGACTTCGGACCGGGTCAGCCGCTTCCTCCCTTAAGCTTCCGGTTAGATAACGGCGTGGTGATGGAAATTGTCGGACGGATTGACCGTGTGGATGTGGCAGAAGGAGAAAAAGGATTGCTTTTGCGTGTCATTGATTACAAGTCTAGCCAAAAGGATCTTAAGCTGCATGAGGTGTATTATGGCTTATCCCTGCAAATGCTCACCTACCTGGACGTGCTGCTGAATGCGGCGGAGGAATGGTTGGGCGAGACTGCTTATCCGGCGGGTACACTGTATTTTCACGTCCACAATCCGATGCTGCAATCACCTAACGGTCTTAGCGCAGAACAGGCGCGTCAGGAGCTCTTGAAACGTTTTAAGATGAAGGGATTATTGCTCGCGGATCGGGATGTAGTTGGGCAAATGGATACAGCATTGGACAAAGGATATTCCTCTATTCTACCTGTTGCAGTGAAAGCAGACGGCAGTTTTTATAGCAGTGCTTCCGTTGCTTCGCCTGAACAGTGGGATAGCCTGTTAGCGTCGGTGCGCAACAATATTCGGACGATTGGCACACGGATGACGGAAGGCGATGTTGCCATTGAACCTTATCGCATCCAGCAAGAAACGGCATGTACCTTCTGTTCTTTTAAGCCTGTTTGTCAATTTGACGACAGTCTGGAAGGCAGTGGTTATAACCAATGGGGGAAACCGGGCAAGGATCAGGTCTGGGATCTGCTCGGTCATACACAGGAAGGGAAAGGAGGGATGAAGCAATGATAAGCACATCAAACGCTAAAGGCATACCGAAGCCGGAAGGAAGCATGTGGAGCGATGATCAGTGGCGTGCCATTTCGCAATCCGGTAACAACATGCTGGTTGCGGCAGCGGCGGGGTCTGGTAAAACAGCGGTGCTCGTAGAGCGTATTATTCGTAAAATTGTCGATCCTCAGCTCGGCTTCAGTGTAGATCGGTTACTGGTGGCGACCTTTACGAAGGCTGCAGCCGCAGAAATGCGTCAACGGATACGCGAAGCGCTGGAACGTGTGCTGGAACAGGAACCGGAAAGTGAACATGTACGTCGCCAGCTATCGTTGTTGAATCGAGCATCGATTACGACGCTTCACTCTTTTTGTATGGAGGTCATCCGCAGGCATTATCAGGCCATTCCTCTTGATCCCGGCTTTCGGATTATGAATGAGCATGAAACAGAATTGCTGCGCCAAGAGCTTTTAGAAGAACTGTTTGAGGAGAAATATGAGCATCATGATGAAGGCAGCACATTCCGCAGACTGGTCGACTGGTTTAGTGGAGAACGCACCGATGATGCCATGTATGTGCTTGTTCAGCGTTTGTATGATTTTTCTCAAAGTCATCCTTGGCCGGAGCATTGGCTGCGCGAGACGGCAGCAGCATTTCGTGTACAGGATGTAGCAGCTTTGGGGGAGACTCCCTGGGTTCGTAGTATTTTGACGGATGCTGCCCTTTCGTTGCGCGGAGCAGCGAGTTTGCTGGAACAGGCGCATGAAACAGCTATGCAGCCTGGCGGTCCTGCACCCTATGCCATGACATTGCAAGAGGATACGGCGATGGTGAAGGAATTACTGCAAGAGCTCGAGACACAGCCGTGGGCATCCTTGTATGATCAATTTCAAGCAGCATCCTTTGGCAAGCTCAAGCCAGTTAAAAAAGATCAAACCGAGCCTGCATTGCAGGAACGGGTTAAGACGCTGCGCGAGGCTGCCAAAAAAATGATTACAGATATGAAGGCTTCCCTGTTCGGTCGGAGAGCAGAAGCTTATTTGGAGGAACTGCATGCGACCGCTCCTCTGATGGACGAACTGGTGGAGACTGTGATTGCTTTCGGGGAACGATTTCAACAGCACAAGCAGTCAAAAGGACTGGTGGATTTCGGGGATTTGGAGCATTATTGTTTGAAAATATTAAGACACCCCGAATCTACTCCGTACAAGCTGTTACCTTCCGATGCTGCACTTGAATACAAGGCGCAGTTCGACGAGGTACTGCTGGATGAGTATCAAGATACGAATACCGTACAGGAAGATATCGTTAGACTGGTATCGCGCGAGGAACCGGGTAACCGTTTTATGGTGGGAGACGTGAAACAGAGTATTTATCGGTTTCGGCTGGCAGAGCCAGGGCTGTTTTTGAATAAGTATCAACGGTACGGTATACAGGAGCAGGAAGATGGCTTTTTGATTGATCTGGCGCGTAATTTCCGCAGTCGAGAGGAAGTTGTCGATGCGGTTAATTTGGTGTTCCGCCAGATTATGAGTGTGGATGTGGCGGAAATTGAGTACGATGAGCGAGCGTGGCTTGTACATGGCGCGTCCTATCCCGAAAAGACAGAGCAGGACGCTACATCTGCATACGCACCTGAGCTGCTGTTAGTTGATAAAGGCGGGCGTGGTCTTTCTGAGGTTTCGGAGTTGTCTGAAACGGGGGACGAATCGGCTTTACAGGAAAGTGAGCTGGCCGAGCTTGCGGAGCTTGAAACGGCTCAGTTGGAGGCTCGTGCAATCGCTCAACGGATTAAGGAGCTGACTGGAGATACTGGACAGCCACTGTTGATTTATGACAGGGGATTAAAAGCGATGCGTCCAGCAGTCTACGGTGATATTGTCATATTGCTTCGTTCAGCAAGCGTATGGGCTCCCTTAATTGTGGAAGAATTGCGGCTTGAGGGCATCCCAGCCTCTGGAGAGCAGACGACAGGCTTTTTTAAAGCAACGGAAGTTGAGGTAATGTTGTCCCTGCTGCACATTATTGATAATCCGCAGCAGGACATCCCGCTTGCATCCGTGCTTCGTTCGCCAATTGTCGGCTTGACCGAAGATGAACTGGCACAAATTCGTCTAGAGAAGCCGGATGGAATGTTTTATGATGCATTGCTGGCGGCGGCACAGACTGAACAAGTTGAGGAGAGTTTAAAAGAGACCTCTGCTGATGTTATGGAGATGGATCTTTTCACTGAGGACCCGCTATCTTCACCTGACCCAGTCCATAGGAATGACGGGAATACGTTGTCTACCCGACTACGTTCATTTTTGCGTAATTTGGACGCATGGCGGCAGGAAGCCAGACAAGGCAGCTTAAGTGTATTGATTTGGAATGTGCTGGAGGAAACAGGATATCTGGATTGGGTGGGTGGACTCCCTGGCGGCTCACAGCGTCAAAGCAACCTACGGGCTTTATATGACCGAGCGAGACAGTATGAGACTTCTACGTCCAACCGAGGCTTGTTTCGATTCCTAACCTTTATTTCCCGTCTGCGGGAGCGAGGCGGTGATTTAGGATCCATCAGCGGGGGGACTGAACCAGATCAAGCTGTCCGCATTATGACCATTCATAAAAGTAAAGGACTTGAATTTCCTGTCGTGTTTATTGCCGGGACGGCAAAAATGTTCAATCAGCAGGATCTGAATGCGCCGTTTCTTATGCACAAGGAGTTGGGATTTGGTCCTAAATATGTGGAGGAACAAAACCGCGTTAGCTACCCTACGCTGCCTAATTTAGCGATCCGTCGACGCTCACAGCTGGAGCTTTTGGCTGAAGAAATGCGTGTGCTATACGTAGCGCTTACGCGTCCGCGTGAAAAGCTGATTATGACCGGAACCGTGAAGGATCTCGCTTCCCGCGCAGCAGGTTGGGCACGTGCCAAGGAACATGCGGAAACAGTACTGCCAGACTATATGCTGGCGGCAGGTCGCAGCTATCTGGACTGGGTAGGTCCTGCATTGATTCGTCATCCTTCTGCAACTTCGCTGAGGGAAGCGGCAGGGGATCAGGAGGGGTACTATCATAGACTGGAACACATGCCGGGGGCAGACTGGTTATTTAAAATCGTAGCCTCAGAAACACTTTCTGGCTCTCGTGTGAACTCGGATCGTGGAGAAGAGGTATCGGCCGAAGAACGCCAAAAGAAAACAGAAGCACTGAGAAATGTTGAGCTAATCGAATTAGACGAAGAAAGTGAAACGGATATTGCTGCGGCTCTTTCCTGGACCTACCCGTATGAACGGGCGGGCAAGACAGCAGCCAATACATCGGTCACAGAGATGAAAAGATGGCTGGAGATGCAGGAGATAGGATCTGATGATTGGCTGAATCTATCTTCTATCTCCCAACAAGCAGACTTACCAGAGGATCGCGAAGATTCTGACACTAGGGGCAGTCAATTACACTTGCGCAGACCTAAGTTTATGGGAAATCAGCGACTGACTCCTACAGAACGAGGGACGGTCTATCATACGTTGATGCTGCATGTGCCCCTAGATGGAGTCATGAGCGCTGAGGTTATTGAGGAAACCAAAGCTCGTTTGCTGAATCAACGTATCTTACTGGATGTTCATGCAAAGGCGCTGGATACGAATAAAATATTAAGATTTTTCTCTAGTGAGCTAGGGGAGAGAATGCTGGGTTCATCCCGTATTCAGCGTGAGCTTCCGTTTACTTATACCATGCGGGCAACCGATTACTGGAACCACAGTTTACCTGCGGTGTTGCCAGAACAGAAGACAGTTACGGAAAGCGGGCAGGACGATAAAGTGCTGATGAACGGGATCATTGACTGTTTGTTTGAAACTCCCGAAGGGCTTGTGCTGCTGGATTATAAAACAGACCGGATCTCTGAATATCGTACGCTGTCACATTTAACAGACCAATATCGTTTTCAATTGGAGCTGTATGCCCGTGTGATTGAAGAGATTACAGGCAAAAAGGTTGCTGAGAAATGGTTGTATTTTATAGAAGCTGGAGAGAGTGTGCAGCTGTAGTGATATAGATAGGGAGAGGGGGAATAGCATGCGGATTTTGCATACAGGTGATTGGCATTTGGGTCGCACATTGGAAGGTCGAAGCCGTCTGAAGGAGCAGGAGGCGTTTTTGGAAGAATTGGTGAAAATGGCTGACGACCAGCAGGCTGATTTGATTATGATGGCTGGGGATGTGTACGACTCAGTCAATCCTTCGGCCGCCGCAGAGCAATTGTTTTATGAAGCATCTGCTCGTCTTACGGCTGGAGGAAGACCGCTAGTCGTCATTGCCGGCAATCATGATCAGCCGGAAAGAGTATCCTCGGTCACCCCGCTGGTGAGCGGGCGTGGAATTACATTGCTGGGACTGCCTCACGGGGAAGCAGTGCGTGTCCATACACCGCGAACGGGCGAAATGGCATGTATTGCGGCCTTGCCATATCCGTCTGAGTCTCGTCTGAATGAGCTATTGTCTGAAGACGGGGATGAAACCATATTACGCGAGGCATATAGCCGTCGTGTAGGGATGCTGATGTCACAGCTGGGTACAGCGTTTCGGCCCGATACTGTTAATTTGTCGATGAGCCATATATATGTGCTTGGCGGGCTGGAGTCGGATTCGGAACGTCCGATTCAGGTCGGGGGAGCCTATACCGTAGATCCGTCTGCTTTGAGCATTGGAGCGCAGTATACGGCTCTAGGGCATTTGCATCGTCCCCAATATGTGAAGGGCGATGGACTGATGCGTTATAGTGGTTCTCCGCTGGCTTATAGCTTTTCCGAAGCTGGACAAGCCAAATCAGTTACGTTAATTGACGTGATTGCCGGCAAGCCAGCACAGGTTGAGGAACTGTATATTACCAGTGGACGCCCATTAGTGAGGTGGCGAGCACGGGGAGGTCTGGAGGAAGTATATCGCTGGCTGGATGAAGGATTGGATGCTGATGCCTTTATTGACCTGGAAATTACGCTGGATGAAGCGATGTCAATGGGAGATATTCAACGGTTGCGCAAAAGCCGTGAAGGCATCATTCATATTCGCCCCGTGTACCCAGAAATGGCTGCGGCACAGTTGGAACAGCAACGTTCAGAACTGCCGGTTCATGAGCTGTTCCGGGCGTTTTACCAACGACAGACGGGCGGAGCACAGCCGGATGAAGGATTAGTACAGTTGTTTCTAGAATTGGTAGAACAGGATGATGCAAGAGACCACGCTGAGGAGGATGAGGTATGAAGCCGATCCTTCTGAAACTGGCGGGATTGCAAAGCTACCGGGAGTCCCAGGAAATTCGCTTTGACGATTTGACCGAAACGGGGCTGTTCGGAATTTTTGGTCCAACGGGTAGTGGTAAATCAACATTGCTGGATGCTATTACGTTGGCCATGTACGGTAAAGTGGAGCGGGCGGTGAATGGTACACAAGGCATCATGAATCATGCCGAGGATACGCTGTCTGTAGCATTTACATTTGAATTAATGTCAGCTCAAGGACCTCGCCGTTACCGTGTAGAACGACGTTTCAAACGTGCAGGAGGCGTATCGGTTAATAATACGCTTAGCCGTTTTATTGCATATACAGAAGACGGCGAGGAAGTACTTGCTGACAAAGTACAGGATGTGACGCGCTGTGTGGAGGAGTACATCGGCCTGAAAATGGACGATTTTACGCGCGCTGTCGTATTACCGCAGGGGAAGTTTGCGGAATTTTTATCCTTAAAGGGCAGTGAACGTAGACAGATGCTTCAGCGTTTGTTCCATCTGGAGAAGTACGGAGATCAACTTGCTCAGAAGCTGAGCCGTCGTGTGAAGGATAACGACATCGCCTTGAAGTCGTTGGAAGCGGAGCAGCAAGGGCTGGGGGATGCGAGTGCTGAAGCGCTTGAGCTTGTAAAGCTGCGCCTCCAAGAAGCGATGGACCATGCAGAGGCCTCGCGCCGCGAGCTAGAGCGTGTTTCACGGGAAGCGGAGGTGCTGAACAAAACACGGGAACTGGTCATCGAGCTTAGCCAAAGAGTGAATGAGTTGGAGGATATGGCAAGACAGGAACCAGGCATTGCTTTGCTGGAGCGCAAGCTGCGACAAGCATCTGCAGCGGAGGCGTTGTTGCCTGCACTGACAGATTGGAAGGAAGCCGTTGCCGAAGCAGAAAAACGGCAAAAGAATGCTGAACAAATGGCAGTCCTGGCTACCTCCGCAGCGAAGGCGGCGCTTGTATCTGTGCAAGCAGATGAGCAGGCGCGGCAAGCACTCAGTGCTGAAGAACCGAAGCTATTGCTTCGGATTGACCAATTGGAGCAGGCGCTTCAACTGGAACGTGATACGGAGGTGCTGCGGACCGAACAAGAACGTTTGGCGGCCGAACTGGCGCATAGCGAACAAACCCTTGCAGAGCATGCCGCAGGTCTCGCAAAGGAACAAGAGTTACAGACACGAGGTTTAAAGCGGCAGCAGGAGCTTCAGCAGGAGTTGAAGCAAAATGAAGTGCGGGCAGATGAGCGGCGTATGCTGCAAGAGGCTGTGCAGCGGCTACAACAGCTGGAGACAGCGCATGAGCAATGGCGTGAAGCTGAACAGGAGTATTTAGCTCAGGAGAAACGGCTTACACTAGCAGACGAACGTCTAAAGCTAATGGAGCAGGAGACACAGGAGACGGAGGCACGGCGTTCTGTCCTTGCTGCACAGGTGGCTGAAGGCATTGAGGCGTTGCTGGCGCTGGATGCGGAAATTACAGCCGATGTGTCGGCACTGGTTACCGAGGAGGAGCAGCTGCGTCACGAGCTCCGTGCCGAGGAGCTAGCGCGTCTCGCACAGCACCTCGCTGCCGAGCTGCGCGAAGGAGAGCCATGCGCAGTGTGTGGCTCTCTGCATCACCCCGCGCCTGCCGCTGTTGCGGCCCATGGCGCGGATTCCGCTGCGCCGGATGAGCTGCACCGCCTGCGGCTCGGCTTACAGGAGCTGCGTCTCACACTGCGCCAGCAGTTGCACGAGCAGCGCAGCCTGCTGACGCAGCCCGCCGCCGCAGACAGCGGCGCTGCCGCCACGGGCGAGCCTTTTACGCCTGCGGCTGCTGTGCCTCGTGGTGTCGCCGTATGGGCGGAGCGCTGTGCAGCGCTGGAGCGTACAGCGGCTGAGCTGGCAGCGCGTGCGCATACGCTGCCTGCCGAGGCACAGGCACTGCGTGAGGCGGACGCCGCCGGACAGCAGCGGCGTATCCGTGCAGCCGCCGAGCAGGAAGCGGCGGTTGCAGCCCTGGCGCAGGCGCGGAGCAAGCGCGAGGCATGTACCACGCGCAGCGAGGGGCTGCGCGCCGAATGGGCAGCGCAGCTGCCGGATGTCGGCCCCGACCAAGCTGCGGAGCGTTATCGCGCCATGCAGGAGCGCGACCGGCGTGCGGAGGAGCTGCGATCCCGCCTGGAGACGAGCGTGACCTTCCTCGAAGAAAAGGCAGCGCGTGTACAGCAGATACAGCAAAGCATCATCGAGGAGGACAAAATCATTATTGCCCGTCGTACAGGGCTGCAAAGTAAAGATGATTTGCTGCGTGAAAAGCAAGAACAGCTCCGAAAGTGGGTTGGAGAAGGCCAAGCAGCCTCATTGCTGGAAGAAGCGACCTCACGCTTGTTGGGACTGAAAAACGGAGCCGAAGCCGCTGCACGCCGCCGTACCGAAGCGGAAGAACGCAAGCAGCAGGCTGTTCATGCTTCACTGATAGCGCGGCAGGCCTCCGACTCGGCAGAAGAAAGACGGCAGACAGCATCATCCCGTTGGGGCATCCGTCTGGAAGCTTCCTCTTTTGCTACGGAAGCAGAGGTCTTGGAATGCTGCTTGGGACCGGAAGAAGCCACACGCTATGAGCGTGAAGTGAATTTGCACCGAGAACGGGAGAAGGAGCTGTCTTCCCGCTTAAAACATGTCGAAGAGCAGTTGAATGGAGCAACAATAACAGAGGAACAGTGGGAAACGACCACTGCGAGGCTGCGTGATTGCCGTGCACGCGACGAAGAGGCGCTTCAGAATCGCGCCAAGGCCGAACGTGATTTAGAGGACTTGCAGCGTCGGCACGTCCGCTGGATGGAGCTGGAGTCCAATCGTTTACATCTGCGTAGCGAGGCGGAAAAAATGTCCAAGCTCCAGTCTGTTTTTCGAGGCAATGCCTTCGTTGAATATATTGCCGAAGAGCAGCTCATGCAGGTCAGCCAATCCGCTTCACGCCGCCTGCGTTTTCTGACTAAGCAGCGTTATGCGCTAGAAGTAGATTCCAGCGGTGGTTTTGTCATTAGTGATGATGCCAACGGTGGGGTCAAACGTCCGGTATCGACCTTGTCCGGCGGCGAAACGTTCCTGACCTCTTTGTCGCTTGCGCTTGCGCTGTCGGCTCAAATTCAATTGCGGGGCCAATACCCTCTACAATTTTTCTTTCTGGATGAAGGATTTGGAACGTTGGACCCCGAACTGCTTGACACAGTAATTACCTCGCTAGAAAAGCTGCATCACGATCAATTATCTGTTGGTGTGATTAGCCATGTGCCTGAATTGCGGGCCCGGCTCCCACGCAAGCTGGTTGTTCTTCCCGCAGAGCAGGCTGGTGGAGGCTCTCGTGTAGTTATGGAAACATTTTGAAACAATGTGATACGGATCACAGATACAGTTTCAAACTGTTGTTATAATACAGCTAAGCCGACAAGTTAATCATACAGCACCCCGGCGGACGTATGCTGCGGAAGAAGTCTTCCCGTCATACGTCCGTTCAGAGGGGCTCTGCCAAGAGCTCCCGGGGTGCTTCTTTTTTTTGTAGCCGGAATTCGCCCAATTTGATGTAGCACATAGCCCGTTTTTGAATAACATACGGTATACATGCAAGAGTCTAGGAGGAAACAACCATGGAAAAAAGCATGATAACCGAAAATGTTACAGCATCGCATCAGATGGATGCTAAAACACTATGTCAACAGCATATGCATCGTTATGTATGCGTATGGGTAAAGGACGGGACAATGTATGACGGAATTGTAGAGCATGTGGATGATGAAAAGATATACTTAGCCGTTCCTATGGGTGGAGAAGAAATGGAGAATGTTAATCTCCCCTATCCGCCCAACAATTGTGGATGCGGCTCCCGTGCTTATGGTGGCTATGCATCTTATCCTCCGTACCCTTATCCGTACCCTTACCCGGTCCCAGTACCCGCCTATGCGTATGGATTCCCATACGGCCGTCGCCGCTTTAATCGTTTGATTCTGCCACTTGCTGCGTTGACAGCGATTAGTTTACTGCCTTACTACTAATCTGATCTTCTTCGTTGCCTGACCATCGTTCTACTCTCTCCCGCCTACAGCCCTTGTACAGTACAAGTGGCTATATAGGCGTATCCATACATCATCACTAAGTAAGGCTGTTTCTTCCAGCATGAAGAAACAGCCTCTTTTTCACATCTACCGTCTCAATATGTTAATGAGCTATAACGCTTACAGCCTTTAGCGAGGTTACAATGATTTATGAATGGAAACTGTATGGGTACAGTTTAGTGAAAAGAGGTATCCTGTTTATCTAAAAACCATGTTAACATCAAGCATGTACAGAAACATAAGAAGAAATAAGCATATAAAGAGGATGTACTGAACAGGCAGGAGGATATCGTGAAAAAATATGTTTCGGTTTTATTAGATATAGAGCTTAAAATTCGCGAAGGACAATATAGATCTGGTTACAAGCTACCATCGGTCCGTGATGCTTCGGAGCTATACAAGTGCAGCAAAAGCACAATTCTGCGAGCCTATGCTGAACTTGAAAGGAAGCATGCCATTTATTCCATACCGCAAAGCGGATACTATGTAGTGGAAAACCCCAGTGACGTACACCATAGCCATATTTCCGACTACGTTGATTTTGCTTCAGCATCCCCAGATTTGAATGTATTTCCATATCTAGATTTTCAGCATTGTCTAAATCAGGCTATTGACACTTACAAATATCATCTGTTCACATATGGGGATTCGCAAGGATTGGAAACATTGCGGCATACGCTCGTCTCTCATTTGGCTGATACTCAGGTGTTTGCAAAAACAGATCGGATTATCGTTACTTCAGGTGTTCAACAAGCATTAGAAATACTCGCGAAAATGCCGTTTCCCAATGGCAAAGAAAAGATTTTGGTCGAGCAGCCCAGCTACGATATTTATTTGCGTTTTTTGGAGGAAGAGAGCATACCCGTCAATGCGATTGCGCGGACAGCGGAAGGTCTGGATTTTTATGAGTTGGAGAACCAATTTAAGCAGGGTAACATCAAATTTTTTTATACCATGTCAAGGCATCATAATCCTCTTGGTATCTCATATAACACGGAAGAACGAAAAACGATAGCTGCCTTGGCTGCCAAATATGATGTGTACATCGTAGAAGATGACTATATGGCTGATTTGGGAGTTGATCATCTTGTTGATCCCATTTATGCATACGATCAGACAGAGCACACTATTTACTTGAAAAGCTTCTCAAAAATCATTTTCCCTGGCTTGCGATTAGGGGTTGCGGTACTGCCAGAAAACTTATTAAAGACGTTCAGTACCTATAAAAGATATGTTGACACATCCATTTTGTCTCAGGCAGCACTTGATATCTATATTAAAAATGGAATGTATGAACGGCATAAACACACGATATCCAAACTATATTCGGAGCGTATTCGTATTCTGAACAAGGCGGTGGAACGATACAATCAGTCCGGGTACATTCAAACTCCAGCTGCAACCTCAGGTGTTTATACGCAGTTTAAGCTGCCGAGGACGGTGAATTTGGAACGTTTGGTACACAATCTTAACGCAAGAAGCATCCAAGTTGTAGCTGGCAAAGGCTTTTATTTATCAAGCTACAGGGAACAAGAAAAATTTTTGCGTATAAGTATTTCGCGTGCACAGCCGGATCTAATTGATAAAGGAGTTAAATCTATAATAGAGGAAGTTAGTAAGGGAAACTGGTATTAAGCCCCATTTTCCGTTATGATACATATAGAAACAAAGGCATAACCAATCATGATTGGTTATGTTTCTGTTTGGTGTGGAAAATACATAACTTTGAATGCCGAGAGCAAGGACTGCTGATGTTTAATTGCTTATGATCGGCTCACTGCCAAAGGAGGGTTTTGAATGGACGATCTGTTTTTGAAAATTGTGGATGGAAGCATCCCCAGCAAAAAGGTGTTGGAAACCGACAATGTGCTCGCATTTCATGACATCCAGCCTGCGGCGCCAGTACACGTGCTCATTATTCCAAAAAAATACATTCCTTCAATGAATGCTGTAACGGAGGAGGATCTTCCTCTTATCGCGGAGATTCATCGTGTTGCGGTTGAGGTTGCGAAAAAGTTGGGAATCGCTGAGTCAGGTTATCGGTTAATTAACAACTGTGGACCGGATAGTGGACAAGCGGTAGGCCATCTTCATTATCACTTGCTGGGCGGCGCCAAATTAGGTGCCCTGACAGGTATTTCGGACTCGCATTCTTAAAAATGACAGAGCTAGTCTTTTCAGTAATGCGGAAGTGACGGGAAAAAAAGTTCCTTCTATGTACTCATTTTTTCTTATAGGTTGACACCTGGTTTCCGTTTCACCTATAATAAAATTTGATGAACCGTGTTATTGCTCTTGGACGGTCTGGTCGGAGGGAGGGAAAACTGGTGTCTGAAACTAAAGTTCGCAAAAACGAGACAATTGATGCTGCACTTCGTCGCTTTAAACGCTCCATTGCTAAGGATGGCGTATTGGCTGAGGTGAAGAAACGCAAGCATTATGAAAAGCCAAGCGTAAAGCGCAAGAAAAAGTCCGAGGCTGCTCGTAAGAGAAAGTTCTAGGAGGATCTAAGTAATCATGAATTTGAGCGAACGATTGAACGAAGATATGAAGCAAGCAATGAAGAGTAAGGACAAGTTCAAACTCTCCACCATTCGAATGGTTCGTTCTACGATTAAAAATCTTGAAATAGATTTGAAACGGAATTTGGACGACAACGAAGTGCTTGATATTCTGAGTCGTGAGATCAAACAGCGAAAAGATGCCCTCCATGAGTTTGAAAAAGCCGGTCGTGATGAACTTGCGACAAGCACTAAAGCAGAAATAGAGATCATCGCTCAGTACCTTCCTGAACAACTTTCTGAAGAAGAAATTAAAGTTATTGTACAGCAGACCATCCAGGAAACCGGTGCTTCTTCGAAAGCCGAGATGGGGAAAGTAATGACGGCCTTAATGCCTAAGGTAAAAGGTCGTGCTGACGGTAAGCTCGTGAACCAGGCGGTTCAGCAATTTCTGCAATAAACCCTGCGACAAACAGGAAAACACAACACCCTCTGTTTACAGAGGGTGTTATTTCTATATGTGTGATGCCTGCCATAAAAGAGAATGGTGGAAAACGCCTCCACGAAAGCGCTTCCCGTAATTGTGTGAAACGTGATGTTCATTAGGGACGTAAAGTATTTGACAGGCGTCAGGATTAGCAATATACCCAATAATTTCACATTAAATCCTGAAAACTGTTTAGTTTGTCTAACAAAGTTTGGTATGCTGTAACAAGGAAAGATCGAAAGGGGGGAAAGAAATGCATAGAGAGCATCACCACTCCAGCCGCAAATTGGTCTTTTTAACGTTGTGGATTATGATATCCGTTCTGTTGTTACCCTTAGTTCATTCTGGATCAGCGGCGGCTCAAACAAAGGGTGGAGCTGTGTTTGTTATACCAGTTGATCAGGAAATTGAACAGGGTCTGGGCAAATTTATGGAGCGTGGATTTGCAGAAGCGGTTGATTCCAAAGCAGGTCTGATTTTACTGGATATTAACACTCCCGGCGGACGGGTAGATACAGCGGAGAAGCTGGGCAAACTGATTAAAGACAGTCCCATTCCGACCGTAGCCTATATAAAGGGCGAAGCGGCCTCAGCGGGTAGCTATATTGCGTTGAGTGCTAACAAGATTGCTATGAAACCGGGGAGTATTATTGGAGCAGCAGCGTTAGTAGACGGCAGAGGGAATGCTATTACAGACCCAAAAACGATAGCTTGGTGGAAGAGCAGCATGGCATCTGCCGCAGAAGCTGGCGGGCGCAATCCCGATATTGCTAGAGGCATGGTCGACTCCAAATCGACTGTATCTATCCCGGAGCTGAACTTTAATAAGGAAAATGGCCAGATCATTTCTTTAACCAGTGAGGAAGCGCTGAAATTGGGGTACGCGGATCACATCGCGTCTTCGGAACAAGAAGTTATCCAGTGGATGGGCTACAGTACAGATGATGTAATCCATGTGGAGCGCACATGGGCTGAAAAAGCAGCCGAGATATTGACCAACCCGATCGTGCAGACATTGCTTTTATTTGTTGGTATCGCGGGTGTAGTTATTGAACTGCTTGTACCTGGCTTTGGTGTACCGGGAGTTTTAGGTGTACTTGGATTTGGTTTGTATTTCTTTGGTAATTATATCGCTGGCTTTGCAGGTTCGGAGACGTGGCTGTTGTTCATTATCGGTCTGGCACTGCTTATACTTGAAATGTTTATTCCAAGCTTTGGTATTCTGGGTATTTTGGGTTCCATCAGCCTTGTCGCGGGTGTAGTCCGTGCTGCATACAACATGCAGCATGCGTTTATATCTTTGGGGATTGCTTTTGCAGCGGCTGTTGCTGTGGTGGCGATCATCGCGGTTGTCTTTAAGGACCGAGGGATATGGAACCGTTTTATACTTCAGGAACGTTTAACGGCTGACCAAGGGTTTTCTTCGGTTGTGAATCGGGAAACGTTATTAGGTCAGAGGGGTGTCAGTCTGACCCCATTACGTCCAGCTGGAACGGTGCTAATCGCTGACGAGCGAGTGGATGTCGTAACGAATGGGGAGTTTATCGCCCCGGATATGCCGATTATCGTATCCAAAGTAGAAGGCGGGCGAATTGTAGTCAAGGCAGACGCGAGCGTCTAGCAAGCTAACAACGAAGAATTAGATTAATGGAGGATGATGCGAGTGTTCGAATCGGGTATTGTCAGTATTTTGCTGATTGCCGTAGTAGTGATTATTGTATTGAGTGTGTTTTTTAGTTTCTTCCCGGTGATGCTGTGGATTTCGGCGTTGGCTTCGGGTGTGCGGATCGGTATCATTACGCTAGTAGCTATGCGGTTGCGGCGCGTCACGCCAAGCCGAATTGTCAATCCCCTCATTAAGGCTACCAAAGCTGGTCTGGGCTTGAATATCAATCAGCTGGAAAGTCATTTTCTCGCAGGGGGGAATGTAGACCGAGTGATCAATGCGTTGATTGCCGCGCAGCGCGCTAACATTCCGCTTGAATTTGAACGTGCGGCTGCGATTGATCTTGCGGGACGTGATGTTCTGCAGGCGGTCCAAATGAGCGTTAATCCGCGTGTTATTGAGACGCCTATTGTTGCTGCAGTCGCCAAGGATGGTATCGAAGTGAAGGTTAAAGCTCGTGTTACGGTGCGTGCCAACATTGATCGACTCGTCGGCGGTGCAGGAGAAGAAACGATTATTGCTCGGGTTGGTGAAGGTATCGTAACAACGGTTGGTTCCAGTAACTCGCATAAAGACGTGCTGGAAAATCCAGATTCCATTTCGAGAACCGTATTGTCCAAAGGTTTGGATGCAGGGACAGCATTTGAGATTCTGTCGATTGATATTGCAGATGTTGATGTAGGTAAAAATATCGGTGCCTTCCTGCAAACAGAGCAGGCGGAAGCAGACAAACGTATTGCGCAGGCAAAAGCCGAAGAACGGCGTGCGATGGCTGTAGCGCAAGAACAGGAAATGAAGGCACGTGTTGTAGAAATGAGAGCGCGCGTGGTGGAATCTGAATCCGAAGTGCCTCTGGCAATGGCTGAAGCGCTGCGTAGCGGTAAACTTGGCGTCATGGACTATATGAATTTAAAAAATATTGAGGCAGATACGCAAATGCGTAGTTCCTTAGGCAAACCGAATGAGAACTCGGGGAATGATAACAAGAACCGGGATTAACTAACGGACGGGCCGATGAACTATAGCAGTTAGGCGGTGAGTAATGAATTTTATCAGCTGGATCTTTGACCATTTGTATATCTTGATCGTGATTGGCTTTGCACTGGTGTCCTTTTTGGGGAAAAGCATTCAAGGTGGAGATCGGAAATCTTCCCCGCGGCAAGGTATGCCTACCTTTGGTGGTGATCATGGTTCGCGCGGGTCCTCGACGTCGTCCAGACCTTTCACAACGGAACCTGAGATAGAGAGACGTCAGCAAGATGTTACTGGAGAGCTGCAACGTCAATTTCCTAATGAGCGACGGGCGGTGATGGAAGCTCGTCGTATAGAAGAAGTGGGAGACGGGCTGAAAAAGGAAGAACAGATGGACCAAGATTCATTAGATAACGGTACGACTCTAGAGGATCGGATTCGTATTATGGAAGAAGAGCGAAGGATGGTTTTAGCCCGACTCGATCGTATATCCAATGCGAGTGATTCGGAGGAAATTACAGATGGGCTAGAGCAAACTTCTCAAGAGCGGGGTACCGTGAATGCAGCTGACCTACGCAGAGGTGTAATTTGGGCAGAGATATTAGGCCCTCCGCGTTCCAAGCGTTACATGGGTGGAGGAAGACGTTAAAATGATAGTGATCCGTCACGGCTTTGGCTGTGGCGGATCTTTTTTTTGCGATGTTTTTAGCAATACATAAACTTGCTGGAATAAAAAAAGACCTAACGACAAATGCTCAAATTACCTAACAACGAATGTGATGATATCATATATGCTACATTCTTCTCACATTTGCTGTCATCTAAAAGACGGCATTTTGTCTAATTTAGAATCTCATTTGTGAAAATACTTATGTGAAAAATGATCAAATGTAACAATATGAACGAAGCCTTCCAAAAGTCGTTTTCATTTTTTCTTTTTTATATATAATGTTCTCAACGATAGAACTTATGAAAATTTACCCCATATTTAGCTAAAATTTGATTTATATCGAGGTGATGTCACAGGGTTATACAAAAAGTAAAAATTTATGTTTAGGAGGATGGGATGGATGGGGAATAGCTTGTTCAGAAAGAAGAACATTGATCAACTGATCGCTGCTACACGTGGGGAAAAAGCACTTAAAAGGGAATTGGGTGCGTTTGATTTAACAATGCTTGGGATTGGAGCCATTATCGGAACGGGAATTTTTGTTTTGACAGGTACGGGAGCAGTTACGGCTGGTCCGGGTTTGGTAATGTCTTTTGTGATTGCGGGGCTCGCTTGTTTGTTCGCAGCATTGGCTTATGCTGAGTTTGCTTCCACCGTTCCAGTATCCGGTTCTGTTTACACTTTTACATATGCTACGATGGGAGAGTTATTGGCTTTTATTATCGGATGGGATTTAATTTTGGAATATATGTTGGCTGCCAGCGCTGTTTCAGCAGGTTGGTCGGGTTATTTTGTATCCTTTTTGAAAGGAATTGGTCTTTATATCCCAGTTGAATTCACTGCTGCGCCAGGAGCTTTAAAAGACCAAACTACTTATTTTAACCTTCCAGCTTTTTTAATTTTGATGGCTATCACATTCTTGCTTTATTTTGGAATAAAAGAATCCAAACGAATTAACAACATCATGGTTATTGTAAAAATTGTTGTCGTTTTATTGTTTATTATTGTTGCTATTAAATATGTGAAGCCAGACAACTGGACACCATTTATGCCGTTTGGGTTCAGTGGGGTGTTTGGAGCCGCAGCCCTTGTGTTTTTTGCTTTCATTGGCTTTGATGCTGTTTCATCAGCTGCTGAAGAAACCAAAAATCCAGCTCGTGATTTACCACGTGGCATTATTTTCTCGCTTGCTATTTGTACGCTTTTGTATGTGATCGTTAGCGCGATTATGACAGGTATTGTGCCGTTTATGCAATTTGAAGGTATCTCCCATCCGGTGTCATTAGTTTTGCAGGTTGCCGGTCAGAATTGGGTGGCGGGTATTGTGGATATCGGAGCCATCTTGGGGATGACAACGGTCATGCTGGTAATGTTATATGGTCAAACCCGTATTATGTTTGCGATGTCACGTGATGGCTTAGTGCCTAAAGTATTGTCAAAGGTTCATTCCAAATATAAAACACCCTATATTAACACGTTGTTTTTTGGTACTTTATCTGCATTAATGGGTGGGTTGATCCCGCTGGATGAGTTAGCAAGCTTGGTGAACATTGGAACCTTATCAGCATTTATTCTGATTTCAGTCGCTGTCATAGTGATGAGAAAAACACAACCTGATTTGCCAAGAGCCTTCCGATGTCCTGGGGTTCCATTTATTCCTATTCTGGCTATCATTTCATGTGGGGTGCTTATTCTTAATCTGAATGGTCAAACGTTTATTCGTTTTATCATTTGGCTTGTTATTGGTATGGTTATTTACTTTTTATACTCCCGAAAAAACTCTCTTTTGAATCAGGATTCCGAAAACTAACCATTTCATACTGTGAAACTAAAAAGACAGCCTTGTTTTGATATGAAAACGAGGTTGTCTTTTTTTATGTGAATTTTTATAGAGCATGGTCTTTTTTCTCTTTAATATTGCAGTTGCTACGAATTGTAAGTTTAGCCTCATAAATGCGATGACTGGATCATAAAATGTACAGTACAGATATCTGTGACGCTGGTGTAACAGCGTCCAGTGATGATCGAGACATAGGATAAACCGAATAGTAATAACAAGCGATTAAAAAAGCAGCATAGCTGCTGTCGTAACAACGATGGAGTGCTAATGGTAATAACAGAAGATTATAAAAAAAGCAGCATAGCTGCCATCAGAACAACTATTAGCCGTTGGATAACAGTTGTTCTGATGACAGGAAAGGAGATTTCGCCGTATGAGCCGGATGAGCCGCAAACTGCGAAAGTGGGCCAGCGAGACGTTGGAGCTTCCGCAGGATATTCTATTTGATCTGCCGCGGTTAACCCTCATCGGCAGCCGCCAGCTTTATGTAGAAAATCACCGGGGTGTGGTGGATTTTACACCAGACCAGCTCGTACTTGCACTTGCGCAAGGCAGGCTAAGAGTGTCAGGCCATGATCTAATCATTACGTCTATCCTGCCAGACCAGGTAAGTGTAGAGGGACATATTACGGATATTCAATTGGAAGGAACGGAGGAAGGCTCGTGAAACATCCCGCTTTAGCAAAGCTGCGTGGCACGGTTACCCTAGCTGTCGAGGGCGAAAGTGTGGAAGCTTTCATTAATTTACTCACTGATCACCATATACCTGTTTGGAACGTGCGGCCGATGGGTACTAGACTTGCAGAAATGAACCTTCTGCTGCCGCACGTCTTCCTGTTGCGTCCGCTTTTGAGAAGGACAGGCTGCAAAATGCATGTTCTCAAACGTCAAGGACTTCCCTTTACTGCTGTACGACTCGCCAAACGTAAATTTTTTCTCGCAGGACTGGCCTTGTTCTGGATAGGACTCCTGCTGATGTCATCGCTCATCTGGGACATTCAAGTGAAGGGGAATGACAAGCTCCCAACGGAAGCTGTTCTCAAAGCAGCCCGACAGGAGGGGCTTTATCCGTTTCAATGGAGTTTTCGCCTTTCCAGCCAGGACAAGCTTTCGCGCGCACTCATGCAGAAGCTTCCAGAGGCGTCCTGGATCGGTGTGGAAAGGCAGGGAACCTTGGTGACAATTCAGGTCGTTGAAGCTTCACAGCCTACTCCCCCGCCGCTCTACAGTCCACGTCATCTCATCAGTAAGGCGGACGCGGTAGTCACTGAAATTTTTGCCGAGCAGGGACGTCCTGTTGTGCATAAAAATACACGGGTCAAAAAAGGAGCTATTCTCATTTCAGGAACGCTTGGAGATGAGGAGAATCAGCAACAGGTCGTAGCCAAAGGAGAGATTAAGGGGCTTGTGTGGCATGAATATGAAATTAGTAGTCCCATGGTACGACGCAGCAGCACATATACGGGGAATAGCCACGATCGCTTGTATCTGGTGCTAGGCAACCGTGCGATACAATTGTGGGGATATGGGAAAATACCTTATTCTACACATAAAACAACCGTTGAACATGATCCGCTAACATGGCGTTCTTACAAACTTCCGATGGGTTGGATGAATGAAAGTGTGAGGGAGACCAAGATACAAGAGCAGAAGTTAACGGAAACAGAAGCCAAAATGTCAGGAATAGAAGGCGCACGCGCGGATATTTTAGCTAAATACGGCAAAGGAACGAAAATAATGAGCCAAAAAATTTTGCATGAGAAGAGAGAGAATGGTAAAGTTTATATGAAAGTACTTTTTGAAGTGGAACAGGATATTGCGGAAGAACTTCCGTTAGTTCATAACCAAGGAGAATGAGGCTATTTGGCAGAACAACAACGCAGCATACAAATTGCATTGAACAGTGCGGGAGAAGGTCAGGCGTTATTCGGCCCGCAGGATTCCTTTTTAAAATTGATCGAAGCAGCTATTCCTGCAAAAATAGCATCTCGTGAGGCGGAAATTAATGTTTTTGGAGATGCTCACGAAGTGGAAGTGCTCGAACAATTGTTCGATGTTTTGCTCCAGTTAATTCGTAATGGGTATATACTGACCGAAAGGGATGTCCATTATGCGATTGAGCTGGCAAAAGATCTGCGCGCCGATCAGTTGCTTGATTTGTTCAAGGGAGAAATTACGACAACGTTTCGGGGCAAACCGATTCGTGTCAAAACGATTGGACAGAAGCACTATGTAACCACGATTAAAAAACGCGATATTGTATTTGGGATTGGCCCAGCGGGTACTGGTAAAACCTATCTGGCTGTAGTGCTGGCCGTAGCTGCTCTAAAGGAAGGTTCAGTCAAGCGTATTGTACTGACTCGTCCTGCGGTAGAAGCTGGTGAGAACTTGGGCTTTTTGCCCGGGGATTTACAGGAAAAGGTTGATCCGTATTTACGCCCGTTGTATGATGCCCTATACGATGTGATGGGTCCTGAGCAGACGGCAAAAGCGTTGGAGCGCGGGTTGATAGAAATTGCGCCACTGGCTTATATGCGGGGTCGTACGCTGGATGACTCATTTATTATTTTGGATGAAGCCCAAAATACCACACCAGAACAAATGAAAATGTTTTTGACTCGACTTGGCTTCGGTTCCAAAATGGTTATTACCGGCGATGTTACACAAATTGATTTACCTCGTGGCAAAAAATCCGGTCTAATTGAAGCAAATGCGATTTTAAAAGGGATTGAGGAAATAGGCTTTGTCCAGTTTGCGGAAGAGGATGTTGTCCGTCATTCCCTGGTTCAAAAAATCATCGTCGCTTATGACCGTGTTGCTGAAAATCAAGCATAAGCCCTTGAGCACGAGTATAGTGGGTATGATCAGAAAACGAACAAAATGAGCAGCATAGCTGCCTTGAAAAAGATGATGGAGAGGGATTGTTTTAGATGACCTCGAAGGAATTATCTAAAGGAAAAACGTTCCAGCATAGAATGAATGGATGGAAGTATAGCGTGGCGACACGCTATCTTCTGTTTTTATTTTTGGTGGTTCTTTTTTATGTGGGTTTTGCGTCCAAGCTGCTTCCCGAACGCTATGACATCCGGGTGAATCAACCGAGTGAAAAGGAAATTGTCGCTCCAATGCAGCTTCCTAACAGTAAGGCGACTTTGAAGGCCCAAGAGGAATCTGCTGAGCGCGTGCAGCCCATGTATACCATTGTACCGATCCGCAACGATAACCTGATTACCGGTATTTTGGATCGAATTGAACGGCTCAATCAGGATGATCAGGTCTCCAGAGCAGACAAGATTTCGATTTATAAGGATGAGATTCCTCAACGTGCACGGGAATTCGTGCAAAATTTTGTGAACAACAGCCGTAATGCAGTTGCCTACCCAGATAAATTGCTGGATGAGGTGCTGGAAAAAACGAAAGAGCAAACGTACCGAATTCCAGAGGAGACATACATCAAAATTCCGCGACTTACATCTGAGGATATTGCCGAAATGCGGCCCGTAGCCCGTGAGATTGTAACAGGATTGATGAATGATCAAATTACGGATGCCCAGACGGCTCGAGCCAAGGTAGCTGAACGGGTGAGTACAAGCTCTCTTACTAAACGTACCTCCCGGGAGGTTGTTCAGGAACTTGCAAGGCTTGTGATTACAGCCAACAAGTTTTATGATGATACAGCTACGAAGGACGCTAAAGTACAGGCTCGTGAAGATACACCGACAGTTTACATTAAACAGGGTGAAGTACTTGTTAAAAAGGGTGAGATTATTACCCAGGAAATCTATACACTGCTTGATGAGAATGAGCTGCTCAAGGATAAGATCAACTATTGGCCACAATTTGGCTTGCTGATGCTGTCTATGATGCTGGCATTGGGTCTGTTTATGTATATTCGTCAATTTCAATCACGAACACGAAACTTCAAGTATAATAATGCACAGTTGCTCATGCTGGTGTTAATCTTTGTGATTACAGTGGGAGCTATGCTGTTAATTTCTATACTGCAGACTAGTGAACGATCCTACCTCGGCTATCTGGCACCTATCGCACTTGGAGCTATGCTTGTAACGCTGTTGCTTGATATGTCGCTGGCATTCGTATGTGCCGTTATATTCAGTATATTGGCAAGTGTTATTTTGAATGTTCGTCAGGGACAAATTTTTGATTTTAATTTTGGTTTTTTTGCCCTTGTGGTCTGTCTGGCGTCGATTTTTTCTACCCACCGGGCCAGCCAGCGTTCAACGCTGTTCAAGGGATCTATTATGGTATGCCTGTTCGGGGCTCTGGCTGTTTTTTCTTTGGCGCTGATTGACCAAGGGAACTGGACTCAAACAACGACACTCTATGGGGTAGCCTTTGCTTTTGCAGGTGGTCTGGTTACAGCGATCCTTGTTATAGGGCTAATGCCATTTTTTGAATCCACCTTTGGCATCTTGTCGGCACTGAAGCTTGTCGAATTGTCAAATCCTAATCATCCATTGCTTCGCAAGCTACTTACCGAGACTCCCGGAACATATCATCATAGTGTAATGGTAGGTAATCTGTCGGAGGCCGCAGCGGAGGCTATAGGAGCAAATGGGTTGTTGTGCCGGGTTGGTTCGTATTATCATGACATTGGTAAAACCAAAAGGCCTTCGTACTTCATTGAAAATCAAAATGGGATGGAAAATCCGCATGATACAATAGAGCCCAAGCTTAGTAAATCCATCATTATAGCCCATGCCCGTGATGGTGTGGAAATGCAATTGGATTACAAGCTACCCAAGCCGATTCGTGATATAGCCGAACAACACCACGGAACGACATTTCTGCACTATTTTTACCACAAGGCATTGCGTGAGGCGGAAGAACGGGGGGTGGAGCCTGACTTCACAGAGGATGATTTCCGTTATCCGGGACCGAAGGCTCAGTCGAAAGAGGCTGCTGTAGTAGGAATTGCTGATAGTGTGGAAGCAGCAGTTCGATCCTTGCGAAAACCTACGGTGGAGCAGGTAGAATCCATGATTGAAAAAATTATTAAGAGCCGTCTTGATGATCACCAGTTTAACGACTGTGAACTGACCATGAGGGAGCTTGATATCGTGGCCCAAACGCTCAAGGAAACAGTAATGGGAATTTTTCATTCCCGTATTGAATATCCAGAGGAAAGACCTAAGCCCGAAAGTGGAAAAGCTTAATATTACTTGTGCATGAAGCACAGGTAAAGCATTAGAATTAAAAGGAGCGGTTGGCATGGGCCTTCAATTAGCTTGGAATAATGAACAAAACGATATGGTAATTAACGAATCGTTGATTACGATGCTGAACACCTTATTAGAGGAGGCTGGCAAAGCGGAAGGGGTTATAGACGGTGAGGTTGCCCTTACTTTCGTGAATGATGATCAAATACATGAGTTGAACAGGGATTATCGCGGAATTGATCGTCCTACTGATGTGTTGTCTTTTGCTATGAAGGAAACACTAGATGAAGAGCTTGAAATTATTTACGAACCGACGGAAGAAAATCCTTTAAACGATGTACCGGATGTTCTAGGAGATATTATTATTTCTGTACAGACAGCCCAAGCTCAAAGCGAAGAATATGGACATTCAATTGAGCGTGAAATCGGTTTTTTGTTTGTTCACGGTTTTCTGCATCTGTTAGGCTATGATCATCAGGACGATGCAAGTGAAGCGGAAATGATGGGTAAGCAGGAAGCTGTGCTGGCTCAAGTGGGGTTGACACGGTAATGAGACGTCAGCCTTGGAGAATGACCTTTCGCTATGCCGCAGAAGGCGTGGTATACGCTCTGCGTACGCAAGTAAATATGCGGATACATGCGGTCGTGGCGCTCCTTGTCATTGTGGCAGGGTTAACTCTGCGCATCTCCCGGCTCGACTGGTTATTCGTGTGCATGGCCATTGCCATAGTCATGGTAGCCGAACTGATCAACACCGCTGTTGAAGCAGCGGTGGATCTAATCTCACCTGATATTCATCCGCTGGCCAAAGCGGCTAAAGACACCGCCGCCGGAGCCGTGCTCCTGGCAGCGGTTTTTGCTGTAATTATTGGCATATTTGTATTTTATAGACCTTTGTTGACGTTAATGAGTCAGCTGCTTTAATGAAAAGAGCAAAATAAAAATTAGGTGCTTAATCGCGCTGGAGGAAATAAAATGGCTAAGAAACACTTTAAATCCGGCTTTGTTGCTATTGTGGGCAGACCCAATGTCGGAAAATCAACATTGATGAACCATGTCATTGGGCAGAAGATTGCCATCATGTCAGACAAACCCCAAACGACACGGAATAAAATTCACGGTGTATACACCACAGAGGACACACAAATTGTATTTTTGGATACACCGGGGATTCACAAGCGGCAGTCAAAACTGGGCGATTATATGAATCAGACCGCTTTTAATACATTGGGTGAGGTAGAAGCGGTACTTTTTCTTATTGACGCTGCTGAAGGTTTGGGCGGAGGCGACCGTTTTATTGCGGAACAGCTTAAACAAGTCAAAACACCAGTTATATTGGTGTTGAATAAAATTGACCGCATTGAGCCGGAGGCATTGTTGCCCCTGATTGAGCAGTATCGCAAGTTGTATGACTTTGCGGAAATTGTGCCGATTTCGGCCAAAATGGGCAATAATGTTAACACTCTGTTGGACCAGATTCAAAAATACTTGCCAGAAGGTCCGCAATATTATCCTGATGACCAAATTACCGACCATCCAGAGCAGTTTGTCATTGCCGAGCTGGTTCGGGAAAAGATTTTGCACATGACACGTGAGGAAGTACCCCATTCTATTGCGGTTATGATTGAAGACATGAAAGTACAGGATAATGGTGTAGTGCATATTATGGCGGTTATTTTTGTAGAGCGTGATTCCCAGAAGGGGATCATTATCGGCAAACAGGGAGCCATGCTCAAAGAGGTGGGCAAACAAGCTCGCCAGGATATCCAAAATTTGCTAGGCTCCAAAATTTTCTTGGAACTTTGGGTTAAAGTCAAAAAAGACTGGCGTAACCAGGAACGTGTCCTTCGTGACCTGGGCTTCCATCGCGACGCTTAAAAGCAGATATCGATATCTACCATCACTTTGGTCATCAAAGGTCTATTGAGGCTAAGATTGATGTTAAATAATATGTATAGTTGTTGTAAGTATCATAAAAAAGCCGTACCGATCTCTACGACGGAGATAAGTATCAGTCTTCTAATCATCCCAAGCGCCGCGCATAAGCGGCGCTTAACTTCTTGCTCTTACCCTTTCTTCCAGCGATGAAATAAGGAGTGCTTTTTAAAAGAGTTATTGTAACTGTATGCACGTTGTAGCGGAGCGAAGAATTTGAATCTGAAGAAGCGTCAGCGTTCGCCTTTACCCCTGAATTTACTCCTTTTCTCATTGGATAAAATAAATTCAGGGGTAACAGCGATCGTAAGATCAAATCATTCGCGAAGCGGTGTCCAGACCGTACACAGTAGCCTTTTTCAACGTAATCCATTAATTTCATCGCATACTACTTCCCTCTTCGCATCATCCTATTTTTGAGATGCAGACGTCATTTCCGAAGAAAGGATGAATACGAATGCGAGATTTTTCGTGGAAGTATTTTGCGATGACTGGAGATGTCGGTGCGTATCTGTTATACAGGGAGAGCGCCGTGACAAGGGAGCAAGACACGGATGAAGGAGAGTCGGACGAGCATGAAGAAGCCCGTGAATAGAGCGAACCACTGGCTTCTTCGCGAATGTTTGGGGGAAGAAGCATGCTTTACAGGATGGAAGGAATCGTCATCCGCAGCATGGATTACGGTGAGGGGAACAAAATTATTACGCTTTGCACCGAAAGCGGAGGCAAAGTAGGTGTGCTGGTCAGAGGCGCGAAAAAATCCAAAAGCCGTCATGCTGCTTTAACGCAGCCGTTTACGTACGGTGAATTTGTTTTTTTTCGTAACACAGGCTTAGGCACACTGAATGCCGGTGAAATTATCCAATCCCACCATACACTGCGCGAGGATATTACAAAGGCTGCTTACGCTTCCTATGCTTGTGAACTGCTTGATCGGGTATTACAGGATGAGGAAACAGGTGCATTTTGGTTTAAGCAGCTTAAAGCCTGTTTGGAGGCATTGGAGAGTGGCAAGGATCCGCTGATCGTCATGAGTATTTATGAATTTAAAATATTGCAGGCGGCCGGATATGCACCTCAGCTTGATGCTTGTATTTCAAGCGGTCAACAATGTGCTGATGAAGATATGTTTATCAGTCCGAGGTTAGGTGGGTTTTGTGTCGGGGCTACAAGCATTTTGATCCAGCTGCGTTGAGTGTTGCTCCACGTACGTTGAAGTTGCTGCGCTTGTTCGCTCAAATGGATTTAAATCGACTCGGCAATATCGACGTGAAGGACTCCACCAAGCTGGAGATCAAACATGTCATGCGTCAGTTCATGGATATGCAGTTGGAGGTTAAGCTGAAATCCCGTAATTTCCTGGATCAGCTTGATAAGTACGATATGTGAAATACGGCGTTCTCTTGACTGTATCCCTGAAAAAGTGTAATATCCTACTATATATCTCCTTTGGGAGCAGATGCATTGAACGAGAAAGTAACGATACGTATTCTCTGTAGTTAGCGAGTTGGGGACGGTGTAAGCCCAGCGGGAATTGTTCGTGAACATGGCACTCGGGAGCGTCTGAATGGACACGGAAAAGAGGATTACGATCTGACTGGTGATGTAGGATCGCAATCAAGTAGGGTGGAACCGCGGGAGTCAGCTCTCGTCCCTACGTCTGTACAGGCGTAGAGGCGGGGCTTTTTGCTGTCTCTAGCAAGGCTTATGGATAAATTAGCCCTGTACATATGAGCTTAATGTTTAGAAATCACCAACATTTTAGGGAATTGGAAAGGAAGCGTGTGCCCATGAATTTTCAGCAGATGATTTTAACGCTGCAACAATTTTGGTCTGAACACAACTGTATTATTGTACAGCCTTATGATACGGAAAAAGGGGCAGGTACGATGAACCCGATGACGTATTTACGTTCAATTGGACCTGAGCCGTGGAACGTAGCTTACGTTGAGCCTTCTCGCCGTCCGTCTGACGGACGTTATGGTGAGAACCCGAACCGCCTGTATCAGCATCATCAGTTTCAAGTGGTTTTAAAGCCTTCACCTGATAATATTCAGGAATTGTATTTGGAGAGTTTGAACCGTTTGGGGATTAACCCACTGGAGCATGATATTCGTTTCGTGGAAGACAACTGGGAAGCACCGACGCTGGGAGCCTGGGGGTTAGGTTGGGAAGTATGGCTGGACGGTATGGAAATTACCCAATTCACCTACTTCCAGCAAGTGGGTGGTATTGATGCCAGTCCGGTTGCGGTTGAAATTACCTACGGTATGGAGCGTCTTGCTTCCTACATCCAGGACAAGGAAAATGTGTTCGATTTGGAATGGGTCAATGGAATCTCGTACGGTGATGTTTTCCATCAACCAGAATTCGAACATTCCAAGTATACGTTTGAAGTATCTGATGTCAAAATGCTATTTACTCTTTTTAATATGTATGAAGAAGAGGCGAATAAAGCGATGGCGCAGCATCTTGTATTCCCAGCCTATGATTATGTGCTGAAATGTTCTCACACGTTCAACTTGCTGGACGCTCGCGGAGCAATCAGTGTAACGGAACGGACTGGCTTTATTATACGAGTACGCAATTTGGCGCGTCAGGTCGCTGCGACCTATCTAGAGGAGCGCGAGAAGCTGGGCTTCCCGCTGTTGAAGAAAGGAGGTGCGGCAAATGTCTAAGGATTTATTGTTTGAAATCGGGCTGGAAGAAGTGCCTGCACGGTTTATCCCGAATGCGATTCAGCAGTTGAAGGAACGTATGACAGCGTGGCTCGACAGCTCGCGTATTGCTTACAGTGCTGTAGAGGCTTATGCTACACCTCGTCGTTTGGCAGTACTTGTTAAGGAAGTGGCAGAGAAGCAAGAAGATATTAACGAAGAAGTTAAAGGACCTTCCCGCAAAATCGCACTTGATGAAGCCGGTAACTGGAGTAAGGCTGCTCTAGGCTTTGCCCGTAGCCAAGGTGTTGATCCTGAACAGTTCACGTTCAAAGAGCTTGGAGGCGTGGAATATATTTACGCGACCAAGAGCAGCATAGGTGTACCGACGGCAGATGTGCTGTCTGAAGGTTTACTACACATTTTACATGCCATGACATTCCCTAAATTTATGCGCTGGGCGAGTTATGACTTTAAATTTGTTCGTCCAATCCGCTGGTTGGTAGCCTTGTTTGGTAGCGATATTGTTAATTTGGAGATTGCTGGCGTACAGTCAGGGAATGTGACAAGAGGACATCGTTTCCTTGGACAGGAGGCCGTTGTAGAAAGTCCAGCTGACTATGTCGAAGTACTTCGCAAGCAGCATGTCATTGTGGACATTGAGGAACGTCAATCGCTTATTGTGAAGCAGATTGAAGCACTTGCAGCCGAAAAAGACTGGACGATTGCGGTCAAGGACGATTTGCTGGAAGAAGTGCTGTATCTGGTGGAAACTCCAACAGTGCTGTTCGGAGGCTTTGACCCTGCGTTCCTGAACATTCCGAAGGATGTATTGATTACTTCCATGCGTGAACATCAACGCTATTTCCCAGTGCTGGATCGCACAGGAAAGCTGCTGCCATACTTTGTTACGGTACGTAATGGTGGCAGTCAATCGCTGGAAGTCATTGCAAAAGGAAACGAAAAAGTATTGCGTGCGCGGCTGTCTGATGCCAAATTCTTCTATGAAGAAGATCAGAAGCTGGAAATTAAGGATGCACTCTCCAAGCTGGAAAGCATCGTTTTCCACGAAGAGCTGGGAACGGTTGGAGACAAAGTGCGCCGAATTCGCCGCATTGCCGATGCTCTGGCAGAGAAGCTACGCGTTTCCCAAGATACACAGGAATCGGTTAGCCGAGCAGCAGATATTTGTAAATTTGACCTTGTAACACAAATGGTCTATGAATTTCCGGAACTGCAAGGGGTTATGGGCGAAGATTATGCTCGTAAGGCTGGAGAGAAGGAAGAAGTGGCAAGAGCGGTGTTTGAGCATTACCAGCCGCGATTCGCAGGTGAAACGGTTCCTTCAACGAACGCTGGAGCGATTGTAAGTATCGCAGACAAGATAGATACCATTACAGGCTGCTTCTCCATCGGTATTATTCCGACAGGTTCACAGGACCCTTACGCACTTCGTCGCCAGGCAGCGGGTATCGTGCAGATCCTGTTAGATCGTAAGCTTTCGGCTACGTTGTCTGATGTGTTCAATATCGCGCTTGATGTGCACAGCAACTTTGGAAATATGAAACGTTCCGCAGATGAAATACGTAAAGAATTACATGAGTTTTTCGGATTACGCGTGAAGAAACTATTGTCCGAGACACTTCGTTATGACGTTGTGGATGCTGTGCTTTCAGCTGGATATGACGATGTTGCTTCCGTTGTTAACCGCGGAGCTGCGTTAATGACTGCTGTACAAACAGGGGATGCCTTCAAGGCAACAGTCGAGTCTTTTAATCGCGTAGGTAATTTGGCTGCTAAAGCAGTTCATAAGTCAGTGAATACGGGTGAATTTACGGAACAGGGCGAGAAAAACCTATATGAAGCATGGTATGGCGCCTATGAGTCTTATTGTACAGCTTTACAGGAAGGTGATGCGACACAAGCATTGACGCTTGCTTCATCCATTACTCCTGCGGTGACGGCGTTCTTTGATTCCGTTATGGTTATGGCTGAGGATGATGCTGTACGTAATAATCGTTTGGCATTGCTGGCTGCTATTGACTCAGAATTGAAGCGTTTTGCTGATTTTTCCAAGCTTGTAGTTTAAACGTCGGTTGTGGTAGTATGAACAACTTGAAAAAATGGGTATAAATATACGGAACGGTGTAAGAGTGATCTTGCAGCCGTTCCGTATTTTACTCGAATGCGGATGCGAGATGGGGGATGTTCATGGGAGGGTCCGGAAATTTCCCGGATATACGGATCGTTGTTGACGGGGACGCTTGTCCGGTTAAAAGTGAAATAGCAGAGACAGCTTCCCGTTTTCATATTGACGTTATTATGGTATCTTCATATGATCATCTCATTCAGGGCAGCAAGGGCGTAAGCGTTGTTAAAGTAGACCGAAGCGACCAGAGTGCCGATCTCTATATTGCCAATCATATCCGCCGCGGAGATATTGTAACAACCAACGACTATGGTCTTGCTGCACTTGCCTTGGCAAAAGGGTGTGAAGTGATGTCTTTTCGCGGAACGATGTATCGAAACGATTCGATAGACTTCATGCTGGACCGACGCCACACTTCTGCCAAAGAACGGAAAAAAGGACGTTATGGAAAAGGTCCTAAACCGTTTACATTAGAGGATCGTGAAGTTTTTCAACATAAACTGACAAAACTTTTACTTCGCTTGCAGGAGAATGAATAACGGTATCGAATTATATTTACGTGCTAAAGAGATGAAGGTGGTTAATATGAGTGCCGGACAAGGTAACATACCGGACGATATCATTGAGTCAGTTTTACAACATCATGATATTGTAGATACGGTAAGCAAGTACGTGCATTTGACCAAACAGGGGAAATATATGAAAGGCCTCTGTCCTTTTCATTCCGAAAAAACCCCTTCATTCACCGTGACACCGGATCGTCAGATTTTTTACTGCTACGGCTGCGGCGCGGGAGGCAATGCCATCAAGTTCATGATGGAAATCGAAGGACTATCCTTTCCCGAAGCTGTCAGGACAATGGCAGAAGAAAGTCATATTCCGCTCGGCGAATGGCAGGGACGTGATTCATCGCATCAGCATCCTGAGTTGGACAGGCTGTTGCAAGCGTATGAACTAACATCTAAGATGTACCATTTTTTGCTTAAAAATACGGAGCACGGCAAACCAGCCATGGAATATTTGCGTTCACGGGGATTCAGTGACAAGATCATTGACCAATTCCAAATTGGCTATGCACCCAACCGATGGGATACGATCGTTCAGTTTCTAGAGAAGCGTTCTTTTGATCCTGTCGAGATGGAGAAGGGAGGGCTTATTTCTCCCCGACATGAGGGTGACGGATATGTAGATCGATTCAGAGATCGTATCATGTTTCCTATTTGGAATCGAAACGGAAAAGTTATTGCCTTTGCGGGCCGTATACTTGGCGAGGGGCAGCCGAAGTATTTGAACTCACCGGAGACCAAGCTATTTAACAAAAGCCGAACGCTGTACAATCTCCATCATGCTAAAACCTCAATTCGCAAGCTTCGTCAAAGTGTTCTTTTTGAAGGTTATGGCGATGTGATCTCGGCATGGGAAGCTGGCGTACAAAATGGAGTGGCCGCCATGGGGACTGCTCTAACGGAGCATCATGCTACGATGTTAAAGGGACTGTGCGACGAGGTTATTATTTGTTATGATGGTGACCGGGCAGGACAAGCGGCAGCGCTTAAAAATTTTCCGCTGTTGGAAAATGCGGGACTTCACGTAAAAGTAGCGTTGGTCAGCGATGGTATGGACCCGGATGATTTTATCCGGCAATACGGCGCTGAACGTTTCCAGCGCCAAATTATCGAAAGTGCTGTTTCAACGGTGAAATTTAAGCTTATATATCTGAAAAAAAACCATATACTGCAAGAGGAAGAAGGAAGAATTGCGTATTCCCGCGAAGCATTAAATGTCATTGCACCTCTGTCATCCCCGACTGAGCGGGAAGTGTATCTGCGCGAAGTATCTGCCGAAGTCAAGGTGGATTTTGAAACCTTAAAGCAAGAATGCAATTTACTCCGTCAATCCCTGCAAAAAAAACAGAACTTTGGGGATAATAACGAAAATGGGTGGAATAATGGTAGGCATAAAAAAGGGCAGGTCTCTACGCCCAATCTGTTGCCGGCTTACCATGTGGCTGAACGCAGGCTGCTTCACTGGATGATGCAGGATTTAGAAGCTGCAGAGTATGTAGAAAAGCATCTGGGGGACGCCTTTAATATTGAGGATCATGCAGCAATTGCTGCTTATCTATATGCCTATTACGCGCAAGGGAAGTTACCGGATACAAGCCGTTTTATTTCATCTTTGCAAGACGACCGACTGGAGAAGAACGTAAGTTCGATCATGATGATGGATGCTCCAGGCGTATGGGCACCGCACATTTTGGATGATTATATTCGTCAAGTGCGAAAATTTCCATTGCAGGAGCAACTGGATTTGAAGAGGGAAGAAATGAGAACCGCTGAGCGCTCAGGTGATTTTTTGCGTGCAGCACAAATTGCAAGCGAGATTATAGCCCTAGAGAGACAATGAACACACAGAGGTCGGATGTTTCTAGGAGGAGGGAGTCGAAAGATGGCGAATGATCAGCATACTGAACTGGAGACGGAATTAACACTGGATCAGGTTAAAGATCAACTGATTGAGTTGGGTAAAAAAAGTTCCTCTCTGAACTACAAAGATATCATGGAAAAACTGTCGCCGTTTGATCAGGACCCCGAGCAAATGGATGAGTTTTATGAGCAGCTGGGTGACTTGGGGATTGAGGTTGTGAATGATAACGACGAAGAAGTTACCAGATTGCGTCAAAATGACGACCCGGAAAACAATGACGGGGATGATTTTAATTTCGATGACGATCTGAGCCTGCCTCCCGGTATTAAAATTAATGACCCGGTCCGGATGTACTTGAAGGAAATTGGTCGTGTACCGCTGCTTTCTGCAGATGATGAGGTGGAGCTTGCCAAACGGATCAATAACGGCGATGAAGAAGCTAAGCGTCGGTTGGCTGAAGCAAACTTGCGTCTGGTTGTAAGTATTGCCAAACGTTATGTTGGTCGCGGCATGCTTTTCCTGGATCTAATTCAAGAAGGTAATATGGGTTTGATTAAGGCAGTAGAAAAATTTGATTACGAAAAAGGCTTTAAATTCAGTACGTACGCAACCTGGTGGATTCGTCAGGCGATTACGCGCGCAATTGCCGATCAGGCGAGAACGATCCGTATTCCAGTGCATATGGTGGAAACGATCAACAAGCTGATTCGCGTATCGCGTCAACTGTTGCAAGAGCTGGGGCGTGAACCTACGCCGGAAGAAGTGGCTGCCGAGATGGAGCTAAGCGTGGAAAAAGTACGGGAAATTATGAAAATTGCCCAAGAACCGGTTTCATTGGAAACACCAATTGGTGAAGAGGATGACTCACATCTAGGGGATTTCATTGAGGATCAGGAAGCATTGGCGCCTGCAGATGCAGCTGCCTATGAGCTTCTGAAGGAACAACTCGAGGATGTACTGGATACGTTGACCGAACGGGAAGAGAATGTTTTGC
The DNA here is from genome assembly GCF_015710975.1 of Paenibacillus polymyxa. NCBI lineage: Bacteria > Bacillati > Bacillota > Bacilli > Caryophanales > Paenibacillaceae > Paenibacillus > Paenibacillus polymyxa. The sequence continues at coordinate 3,811,598 of NZ_CP049783.1, forward strand.
GTCTCCGTTTTGGTTTGGACGACGGAAGAACCAGAACTCTTGAAGAAGTGGGTAAAGTGTTCGGTGTTACACGTGAACGTATTCGTCAGATTGAGGCCAAAGCGCTGCGTAAGTTGCGCCATCCAAGCCGCAGTAAGCGACTGAAGGATTTCCTCGAATAGAAGCGTAACATTGCGGACCTTCTGCGGCTTGAAGCGCGCAGAAGGTCTTTTTTTATCTCATGGCAGCCTTGGTGGAGGGGAAGAAGCTTGGACCAGGAGAAAAAACGGACAATACTGTTACATGAAATTGAGCATTGGCGGCAAAGTCGGCTGCTCCCTGAGCAATATTGCGATTTTCTGTCCAACCTGTATCGGGAAGATGAAAATCCGGCACAAAGCCAGAACCGTAACAACACCGGGCTGCTTACATATCTTCGACATGGGCATGGGATCGCCTGGCTTCTTGGTTTTGTCATTATTTCCTGCATTTGTTTGATCGGTTTTTATTTTACCGCTTTTCCGTTGGCAATGCAAATATGCTCGGCAAGTGCAGTTACTGCGATTTGCTATGGGATGGCCGCGGTTTGGCGGTCTTCCGAAAAGAGTATGAGTGCAATGTTGAGCACTTTAGGCAGTGCAATTATGCTGGGTTCAGGTGTCTGGATCATTCAGCTTCACCAAGGTGAAGCTAAGGTTTGGTTTTTAGTGCTGGTGGGTCTATGCGGTTTGATATGGTGTCTTGTGGGATTAACTTTGCGCATCAGCTTGCTTCATTACTGTGGTCTTGCTGGGCTGCTTTTAGTGTATGCGGTCCTTATAGGCCGCTATTGGCCTACAGCTACTTTAGCGATGCTTGAGGTATTTTGGATTTTACACGCAGTATTGTTGATTGGGTTAAGCTGGTGGGTACATCGCCGCTTTCCACGTTTCGCGTTGGTTTATTTTGCTATAGGCTTGACCCTAGTGTTTATGGCGGAAGCAGACACGATCGTCCTGCGCCATCAAGCAGCAGGGGAAGTGATTTTTTTTAGCATATTGAAGTTGGCTTTTGTTGTAGGAATTTTATTTTGGACTCGAAAAAAATGGATTACGTGGGTGACGTCATGAAACTTTCTCAGCGATTACAATATATTTTGGAACAAATTCCTGCCGGTAGCAGACTGGCTGATATTGGCTCGGATCACGGACTACTCCCTGTGGCTGCAGTGCGCTCCGGCAGAGTATCGCAAGCTGTAGCGGGTGAGGTCAACGATGGACCATTGCGTGCGGCTCAAAAGCAGGTGGCTGAAGCAGGTCTCACAGATCGCATTGCGGTTAGAAAAGGGGACGGCTTGGCTGTAATCAAGGCCAATGAGGTAGATGTTATTACGATAGCGGGTATGGGCGGAGCCTTGATCGCTTCTATTTTGGAGCAAGGGAAAGACAAGCTTGTTTCAGTGAAACAGCTTGTTTTACAGCCCAACGTGGGCGAGGATATTTTACGGCGCTGGCTAATCAAGCATCAATGGGTATTAACAAATGAACATATCATGGAAGAAGATGGTAAAATATATGAAGTTCTGACGGCAGTACCTGCTTCGGAAAGTTCACTGAAACAGGATGACCTGTATCGGCCATGGGAACTTTCTGGTAGTTCGCTGGTACTGACAGAGGATTTGCTGATACAACTCGGACCGTTATTGGTCAAAGCACCAAATGAAATCTTTTTTTCGAAATGGCAATTGGAGATTCGCAAGCTTCAGGATGTGCGGGCACAAGTGGCTCGGTCAGATCAGGAATCTGCGCAGCATAAGCAGGAGCAATTGCGCAAGCAAATTGAACAGCTGGAGGAGGTACTTGCATGTTTGCCAAAGGACAGACAGTAATTAGCTACATGGAGCAATTGGCTCCGAAATACTTGGCAGTTCCAGACGATAGAATTGGGCTTCAACTGGGTAGTCTGCAAAAGGAAATCAAAAGTATATTAGTAGCCCTGGATGTTAATGATGAGGTTGTTGAAGAAGCAATCCGCATAAAAGCTGATCTCATTATTGCGCATCATGCGATTATATTCCGCCCACTAAAAGCTTTGAACACGGACCAGCCTGCAGGCAGATTGTATGAAAAGCTGATCAAGAATGATATTGCTGTCTACATCAGTCATACGAATCTGGATACGGCTGAGGACGGCATGAATGATTGGATGGCAGAAGCACTGGGGATTCAAAGTGAAGGTACGCTGGAGGATGTTCACACCGAGCAATTATTCAAGCTTGTCGTTTTCGTACCCAAAACACATCATCAACGTGTACTGGATGCCGTACTGAATGCGGGAGCTGGACATATCGGCAACTACAGCCATTGCAGCTTTAACATTGATGGTTATGGAACTTTTGTACCGGGTGAAGGCACACAGCCGTTTTTGGGTGAGCCAGGTAAAATGGAACGTAGTGAAGAAGTTCGTATTGAGACCATTGTACCGCAGGGTGTACGCAATAAAGTTGTCCAAGCGATGCTGAAGGCTCATCCTTATGAAGAGGTGGCTTATGACCTGTACCCTATGGATTTGAAAGGTCGTACCTTTGGTTTGGGACGAGTGGGCAAGCTCAAGGAAGCCCGCACGTTACGGGAGTTTGTAGATGTTGTGAAAAAAGGTCTCAACGTTGAGCATGTACGTGTGGTGGGTGACTTGGACCGTATGATCAAAAAAGCAGCCGTGCTTGGAGGCTCTGGCAGCCGCTATGTGAATAAGTCGCTTTTTAAAGGCGCTGACGTATTAGTGACGGGGGATATCGACTATCACACGGCTCACGATGCCCTGATGGCAGGCATTGCTATTATTGACCCTGGACATAACGCAGAAAAGATTATGAAGCCTAAAACCGCAGATTGGATGCGCAGACGCTTGGCAGAAGGTCGATACTCAACGGAAGTATACGTATCTGAAGTGGACACTGAGCCTTTTCAATTTTTGTAAAAACTTCCATCTATGAGATGATAAAGGTGAACTATTACATTTTTTCGTAGGGAGAGGTTGTATGCGAAAGTTGATAGCCGATTCTGTGATTCATGCCTATCCAGGGATGGTTGCAGTTGTTACTTCCCGCTATGAGGGAGTAAATAATGTCATGGCCTCAGGCTGGCATACATATATCGGATCATCACCGGGCATGTATGGCATTTCATTGAGGAAGGAAACGTATTCTTACGGACTGATTAAGAAAAGTGGAGGCTTTGGTGTTCAGTTTTTGCCTGCGCACAGATCGGAATGGATTCAGGCTGCAGGTACCTTTAGTGGTAAAAATGTAGATAAATTTCAGCAGTTTGGGATTGCATATGAGGACGGAATTTCAGTGGATGTGCCTATATTGCTGGAAGCGTATCTCGCTTATGAGTGTAAAGTCGTGGATATTCATACCTATGGAGATCATGATTGGATCGTCGGTGAAATACAGCAGACCTACCGGGATGATGAACTATTTCTCGATGAGGACGTTCCTGATTTTAGTAAGCTTTCAATTCCGTTATACGTGGGAAGGTCTGCTTACTACGTGGCAGATGATTCATTACAGAGAAAGGTACATCCGTTTTATTTGAGCAAGTAAAAAGAGATCTCTATAATTTACAATATTTTCAGGGTTGTATCATTCACGCGTTCCCTGTATACTATGTAATGTTGTTCGGAAAGTTTGACAGACAATCGCTGGTGGCGTAAGCCACGAGAGGAAAGTCCGGGCTCCATAGGGCAGGATGCTGGATAACGTCCAGTCAGCGCGAGTTGAAGGATAGTGCCACAGAAATGGACCGCCGATGGCCGCTTGCGGCACAGGCAAGGATGGAACCGAGGTGTAAGAGACCCCGAGGAACGCTGGTGACTTCGTTCCTGGTAAACCCCATCTGGAGCAAGACCTAAAGGGACACAGCTTCTTCGCGAAGCAGCCTTAGCCCGAGGCGTGTCTAGGTTGGTCGCTGGAGCTGGATAGCAATGTTCGGCCTAGATAGATGATTGTCGCTTTTAGTGGGAGGGTAGTTCCCGTCTGTACCACGAATAGCACAGAACCCGGCTTACGGAAAACTTTCCCCACTGCAACACCTTAAAATGTATGAATCTATTTTATTAATGACCTGTTTGCATGAGAAATCTTTAATCCAAATGTATTTGTTGCATTAAAAAGGGTGCGTCATATTCCTGTGGGAATGATGAAGCACCCTTTTTAATGTACAGCCGGATTGCGCAAAATCCGTACATTTATAGAATGAAGCCCCCAGCATAGCACTGGAGGCTTCATTCTGTTTTTTTGACTTACAAATCCTGTGTCGTATAAACGTGCGAGGATGAGACTTGCAATCAGCACTCTATTAACGCGCGTTTCTTACTACATTTTCCTCCATATACATCTTCAACGCCCGATCCAATCGGTCAACTGCTTTTGGAAGCAGGCTTGGATCGGTATGCGTGAAGTTGATTCGCATATGGTTGCTGCCGCTCAGGTCAGCATAGAAAACTTGTCCAGGCACAAATGCGACTCCTTCCTGAATCGCGAGTTGCAGCAACTGCTCAGAACGGAAGCCTTCAGGTAAGGTAACCCACATAAACATGCCACCAAGTGCATCATTCCAAGTGATTCCTTCCCATTGGCGTTCTTTCATTAACGATGTAAGACGCAGCATACGAGTGTGATACTCAGCGGACACGGTACGTATATGTCCCTCCAAATCAAAGAAGTCCAACAGTTCATTCAAAGCACGCTGGTCAATACTGCTGGAGTGCAAATCAGCAGATTGTTTGGCATTCGCGGTCTTAACGACGATCGCTTGATCGGCCACCAACCATCCAGAGCGAACACCTGGAGCGACAGTTTTAGAGAATGTAGAAGTGTACATTACATGACCGTCGCCACCTAGCTGTTGATCAATAGAAAATAGGGATGGGAAGTTAAGGTTCTCATCAAATTTGAGTCGCCCGTAAGGATCGTCTTCAAAAATTAAAGTTCCGTATTTACGGCATAGCTCAACAACGCCTGTTCTGCGTTCCATACTCCATACACTTCCTGCTGGGTTGGAGAAGGTAGGGATGACATACACAAATTTTGGCTGATGCAGTTTGATTTTGGCCTCAAGATCATCTAATTGCATACCGTTAGCGTCTGTATTTACACTTACAATGTTAGCGCCATAGGAATTGAATACCTGGAGAGCAGCCAAATAAGTAGGGGACTCCACCAATACAGTATCCTGCGGATCAAGCAACACACGTGAAACTAGATCAATGGTCTGCTGCGAGCCTGTTGTCATGAGGATGTTATCTCTGGTGACGGAGATGCCTTGGGATGACATGATTGCTGCCAGACGTTCCCGTAGAGGAATGTATCCCTCGGTTAGGCCGTATTGAAGTGCGGTAGTACCGCCGAGGCGGAATACCCGCTCATAGGCTTTAGCAACCGCTTCGACGGGAAAGAAGGCATCGGCCGGAAGGCCACCTGCGAGAGATAATACATCTGTTCCCTGTGTCAGCTTCAAAATGTCCCTTACCATGGACGAGCCCTGAGTACGAGCCATACCCGAAAATTTGTATTCCAATCCAATCATCTCCTGTGTTCTATACTGTGCTAAGAAATTTGTTGTATTATATCGATAATGAAGTATAACAGTAAACGTCTAAATGTAACAGTTGATTTTTGGAGGGAAGGGTTCCGATGCATATTGATCTCAGCCGCAACAGCAGTGTCAAATTATATTTACAGATTACCAAAACATTAGCGGATCGCATTCAGTCAGGGCTACTACCTCAGGGTACGAAGCTTCCCTCTATCCGTCATCTGTCCAGTCTGCTTGCGGTGAGTCCTGTAACTGTAAGCAAGGCGTATGCCGAGCTAGAGTCCATGAATTTGGTTACGTGCACACAGGGAAAAGGTTGCTATGTGGCGGAAGCTTCAGTCCCGATTTATCGTGAGGGGGCGCAGGATTTGTCTTGGCAGATGTCGCTCATCGATTATTTGCCGCGCGCACAATTATGGAGAAACTTTAACCACAGCCGAAAGGCTACCTATTCTTTTCATATAGCCGCAATACAACCGGAGCTTCTTCCCACGCGCGAAATCATAGCAGATACTCAACGTTTATCCTCTGAAAATTCCGATGTAATGGCTGCATATGGGACTTTTGAAGGTGATTTAGAACTAAGAGAAGTGTTTGCAGACCACTTGAGTGAACGTGGTATACCTACAGTGGCAGAGCAACTGCTTGTGACCAGCGGAGCTCAACAGGGGATTGACCTAGTGGCGCGTACGTTTGTTGGCCCGGGAGATGTGGTCTACATGGAAGCTCCTACCTATACTGGGGCCATTGATGTGTTCACTAGTCGTGGTGCCAAAGTAATTATGATTCCGATGGACGAGCAGGGGATGCGGATTGATATTTTGACACGTCTCTGTGATACCCATCCCCCAAAATTGATCTATACGATACCTACCTTCCACAATCCTACTGGCGTAACTTTGACGGTGGCCAGACGCACGCAATTACTGGATCTGGCTCAAAGTTATCACTGTCTCATTGTTGAGGATGATCCATTTTCCGACCTGTATTACAAAGCAAAACCACCGCTTTCTATCAAGGCGCATGATCAATCCGGGCATGTTGTCTATATCAAAAGCTTCAGTAAAACTGTTGCTCCCGGTTGCCGTATAGCTTGTGTAGCGGCAACTGGGAGCGTAATGGATCGTTTAGTGGCTGCCAAGTCAACTACGGATTTGGGAAGCCCTCTATTAACGCAAAAAGCACTGCTACCCTTTATCAGAAATCGACTTGATCAGCATTTTGTTTCATTGCGAGAACAAATTCGTGATCGTCTAACTGTCGCATTGAATACGCTCCAGCGCTATGCTCCGCCAGAGGTTGCCTGGTATGCTCCTGAAGGTGGTCTCAATCTATGGATTAAACTTCCCTCTATGGTGGATATTCCAGAATTGGAGCGGGTAGCTGACCGTGAAGGCATTTCCTTTTTGCCTGGTGCGGTGTGCTATGCAGGTGGTATGGATAGTAATCATATCCGTATTTCTTTTTCGTATGCGGACAAGGAAACACTTAAATCAGGTCTGCGCAAGTTATGTACTTTGTTAGGCGAAATTCTTGATCATTCGGTCATTGTGGAACGAAAGCCTATTTTATAAGGGATAAATGTATTAGGGGGTAAACATCCAAGCACAGCATACGCCTTCTTAATATGCTGTACTAATTCACCGAAAGGAGTTGCACATTATGAGTCATTGCCATTACGACCCGGTTGTGTGCCCGCCGATCCAATTTGTAAATCATCAATTTTACCCACAGGTGGTGCCTGTTGTTCATCCGATTGAAATTATCAATCAGGCGCATGTTATACCTGTGCCCCACCACGTATTTCCGGTGGTTGTCAAGGATCCTGGTGACCCATGCTGTCATACTCGCAGTCATGGAAAGCGGCCTGTCCGTACCAGTTCTAAGCGTTAAGAAAGCCTAAAAAGGCAGCCATGGAGCAACATGGCTGCTTTTTCTGGGGTATCCTAGGCTTCCAGTTTCCTCAATAGGGATTTTAACTTGTCACTGAAATGCTGTGGATAGAATTGCAGGGGAACATACGGACGTTGTGCTGCTTTCAATGCTTTATACACGTCGATTTGACCATACCCAAAATATTTGTCATGTCCTGGTGTGCCCAAATCAATTACGCTGTCTCTCATTAAATCCATTACCTCTTTATTGGTTAGATCAGGGTTAATGGATCGAATCAGGGCAGCTAGCGCTGATACATGTGGACTGGCCATTGAAGTACCCGACAGCGCAGCATATTGATTCCCTGGATACGTACTGGCAATACTTGCACCTGGAGCCATGACGTCCACGTAATCGCCGTAGTTAGAAAAGGATGCGCGGTGCATAGAAGAATCTGTAGCAGAAACGGCAAATACTTCAGGGTATGCTGCTGGATAACCAGGTCGCTCCGTATTATCATTGCCTGTGGCTGCAACTAATACAACATCTTTGTCATAAGCGTATTTGATTGCATCATGCAAAAATGAAGCTTGTGCATAGTTGCCGAGACTCAAATTGATGACCTTGGCCCCGTGATCAGCTGCCCATATAATACCTTCTGCAACCGAGTAAGTCGTACCGGAGCCAGATTGGTCAAGTACCTTGATCGGCATGACCTTGTTGTACCACGTCATACCGGCGACTCCCTCACCGTTATTTACGAGCGCAGAAATGATGCCAGCGACATGCGTTCCGTGACCGACGTCATCATAAGGCTTTTCAGACGGGTTGACCACGTTATGCCCTGAAAGAATTTGACCTTTTAGATCAGGATGATCCAAATCCACTCCCGTATCTACAACCGCGACAATTACATCCTTGCTGCCTTTGCTTAGTTTCCAACCTCTGTTGGTTTCGGTAGCAGGCAGGTTCCATTGATAGCGAGAAAAAAGCAGATCATTAGGAATAGAGCTGTCCGCTTTGATAGGTGCTTTCTCATTAGTCAGATACATATAGTGAGGCTCAGCATAAAGTGGATTCCACTTTCGTGAAAAGTATTGCTTTAGCTCTTTAAAGTTCATCTTATCCGAATGAAATACATAAGTATAACCAAGCTTGCGACCTGGCTCACAGTGTAAGTCTGCTGCAATTTCCTGCAGTTGTCGTGAATCAGGATTGTGACGGAAGCGAACGACAATTTCGTTTTCAAAATAATGGCTTGCATTTTCGTTGTCGTGTCCCGTTTTGACAGTGATATCGTGCAATGTGTCGGGATGTACGGATTCGATTTTGTAGCTACCTTCTTTTGGATAGGGAATTAAACGCAAATTTTTGCGCTGATGCTTCTCCACATCACGCAATACTTGCTGACTGACTAGAGCAGCAACACCGCATGTTCCGTCAGCCGATGGTTCAGCCATGACGAAATATTTACCGCCTTCAACCTGAAAAGCAGCCGATTCATAGGATTTATTTTGCGTGACGGAACGACGAGCTGCAGCCAAGCTGCTTTGAATTTGAGGATGGCTTAGCAGACTTGTCTGTGCTTTGCTACCTGTATAGGTGTTAGTCTTTCCGTCCCTAATGTGAATCCACTGGAGCGTATGAAGATGACTGTGTGATTGTTGCAATGTGTGGGTGAACTGTCTTTTCTGATCGGCAGTTTTACCATTCAGCTCCCGCATTACGTATTGAATATCCTGTCTTGCGTCCATCCGTGTGAGGGTATCTGTAGCGGACAGGTCCAAAGCCAACATTCCTTTTTTAAGCTGCTTCTCCTGCTGTGGTACCATCTTGGTCGTATATTCGGGCTGTGGTGTGTGGCGGTGATCGCGTGAAGGCAGCATCAGTGTGATCAGAAGCACCCCGGCAGCTGCTCCAAGCAGGGGTTTTAACCATTTTCGCCGAGACATGAAACCGTCCTCCTTAAGTATTCATAAATTTATGGTTTAGCGTGAGGAGGTTGGCATGTTTTTATACCTTTCAATGCTTATTTGTGGTAGGATAAATACTGAAAATTACAGCTCTTTCGGTTAGAAGGGACTATTTTCGGGTAACCAAATTGATGAACAAGCAACAAATAAGGGGGAGCTGCCTTGATGTCAGCAGTCAACGTACAAAAATTATGTGAGTCGGCGCAGGAGAGACTGAAAACTGCCGTAAAACGTGTGGAAACATTCCTCAATGAGCATGCTCTGCCGCAACTGGCTGTGGATGGCAATGAGGAGTCCGTACTTTTTTACAAAGGTTTTTTGTCGGATCTCCGCCATGTCCTTGTTTTTTCCGAAGTATCCTATGAAAAGTTGGGTGTGGCTTTGCGCCGTGCCAACTTTGACGTCGATTTTGCGGAAAAGGCATTGTATAACGTATACCATGACTGCGTGAACAGCTTTTTTTATCCCAAAAATGAATCTTACGCAGAGGACGGACGCTATGCTTATACGGGACAAGATGCTATCCGCTTCCGTAAAACGACAGTGCCAGCCGCACGCGAAGTGATCATGGACATTACGAAAAACTTTGAAGAATTGCGTGATGATCTGACTTATTATGAAAGTGATTATTTGACACAGCGCCGGATGCAGACTCGTCGTACTCATGCCTAAAGCATTCAATCCAGAAATTCATTTCTAATCAAAAACTAAAACAAGACAAGCAAGCCGTTTTCTACTTGTTTCCTGCCAGTTTGGAGGAGACGAAGGGAAGCGGCTTTTTTCGTATGTCACCAACTGCCATATGCCATGAACGCATAGGTGCAGACGAGCGGGGGGACAATGAATCCGAGGTGATGATCATGAGCCAAGAGGCCAAGCCAATCGTAAAGTGCAGTGTAGCCAATTGCCATTATTGGGGAGAAAACAACTTTTGCAAGGCAGATTTGATCATGATTGAAGTAGATGGTCATGCCGGGAAAAAATTTAAAGAAGAATATGCGGGGGAAAGCTTTAGTTCAGAAGAACGTGATAAGGCTGCAACGTCTGCTGCAACCTGTTGCCACACCTTTAAGCCGAAGTCTCTGTAGATTTATTACGCGATTCATTTCCATTTGGAGGTGCAGGAATTATGGAAGATCATGAAAACGATAAGCATAAGAATGAAGAGCATGTTAGCCGTGAACGTGTAGATTATCCTCGTCACGTTCAGGAGCGCTCTGCCAAGCGCCGCCATCATCGTGAGGAATATGCCGCAGAGGTTGCTCCTGGCTCGCCAGTTGTGACCAAACATGAGAACAAGGGTGAAGAGCAGGTTATAAACAATAGTGGTCGTATTTCCGGCTATATTGGGCTGGCTGCTGGTATCGCATCATTGTTTATGTGGTCTATTGTGCTGGGACCCATTGCGGCAGTTTTAGGATTTTTTGCTTATGTAAATGGCAGTAAAACAACCGGTATTTGGTCGATTGGTCTTGGCGCATTGGCAACCTTGAGTTATTTTGCTTTTATCCCGTTTGTGCGCTAACCCTGTTGGGTAAAGGTTCCGATATCTTAGCTCCGCTGTCTTTTCGACAGAAACGGAGCTTTTTTTCATTAAAAAGTATGGAAGTACATAGTAAAAAGTTGTATCATAGCAATAACGACAAGCTATTTGGGATATAACAACTATAGAAAGTTGGGAACACCACATGCAAATTGATCCGCGCGTGTCCAAATCCATGTTAGACATGCAGCTGTTAAATAATATGAGTGCTACGACTCAGACGGGTACAGCGGATGCTTTTTCTGGATTGCTGGAACAAGTAGGTCAGCTGGAAACAGATGATGCTGTCACTCAAGAAAATTCAGGCGATGTTACCAGAGATGAAAACGGCTTGCTCTGGCTTCAACTGGGACCTTCGAGGGGAACGGCTTCACCATTGGCAGTATATCCAGCTTCTTCCAATGCGGCAACGGACGGACCTACAAAAGCTACAGCGTATGATAGTTTGATTAATGAGGCAAGTCAGAAATACGGCGTTCCGGTAGCTTTGATTAAAGCAGTTATTGATACGGAATCTTCATTTAATCCATCGGTTACTTCTTCGGCCGGAGCCAAAGGACTTATGCAGTTGATGGATGCTACAGCTCAAGGTCTGGGAGTTAGTGACCCCTATGATCCTGCACAAAATATTGATGCTGGCGTACGCTATTTGTCTTACCAGATTAAACGTTTTAACGGACAGGAAAATATGGCGCTGGCTGCGTACAATGCAGGTCCTGGACGGGTGCAGCGGCTTGGAGTAAGTAGTGATGAGCAGTTGATGTCTGTACTGGACAAGCTTCCGGTAGAAACGCAAAGATATATTTCCAAAATTCAGAATGCACGTGAAAAATATACCATCTAAGCCCTATAGCTTATAGCATAAAAGTGCGTAATTTCAATTCGATTAGGTCCGCAGACAGGATCAATATGGGGAAAGGGTGTCGCTGTAATGAAGCGGCCTTTCCCTGTTTTGGTCTTTTTTGTTGTAGCAGTTGTGGGGCAGAAAGGGGAGTTTGATGAAATATTTTGATTATGCCGCGACAACTCCGCCTTTTGAAGAGGTGATTACAACCGTTGCCGAGGTAATGAGACGCCATTATGGCAATCCATCTTCCATGCATCGGTATGGAGAGGACGCGGATAAGTTGATTAAGCGCTCGCGCGAAGTATGCGCTGCAGCTTTGGGAGTATCTCCTTCGGAGATTGTCTTCACATCCGGGGCAACGGAAAGTAATAATCTTGCCGTTAAGGGAGCAGCTTTGCAGTATCAGACCAGAGGCAAACATATCGTTACTGTATCGACAGAGCATCCGTCTGTGTATGAAGCATGCAAACAGCTAACAAATTTGGGTTTTGAGGTTACTTTTTTACCTGTGGATGAGGAAGGTCATGTGACTGCCGAACAGGTTTGTGCAGCTGTTCGTAAAGATACGATTTTAGTCAGTATCATGCATGTCAATAATGAGACGGGAAGGGTGCAACCATTACATGATATCGGAGCCGCGCTGAAAAAGCGATTCCCCCGAGTCCTATTTCATATTGACGGTGTACAGGGGTTTGGAAAGCTGTCGGTTGATATCCGGGGGTGGCAAGCTGATCTGTATAGCCTTTCAGCGCATAAGCTACGTGGACCCAAAGGTGTGGGGTTGCTATTCGTTCGAGAAGGTGTAGAGCTTTTCCCACTGCTTAGTGGCGGCTCTCAGGAGCAAGGGGTTCGTGCGGGTACCGAAAATGTACCACTGCTTGTCGGTATGTCTAAGGCGGTACGGCTGGCGGGCGAACGACAAGCAGAGACTGCACGGCGCATGATCGAGTGGAGAGAACGGGTGGTCGCAGAAGTGAAAACAATCCCTCAACTGCGGCTGAACAGTGGGAAAGAAGCGCCGCATATTGTCCACTTTTCGTATCCGGGCATGAAGGCCGAGGTACTGCTGCATACGCTGGAGCAATTGGGTGTGGCAGTGTCCACCAAATCGGCTTGCTCTTCAAAATTAGCCGAGCCCAGCCGGGTACTGCTGGCGATGGGCCGCAATGAGGCAGAAGCAGCCGGCGGCATTCGTATCAGCTTTGGTGATGAACATACGGAACAGGATATCGACGAGCTCATACTCGCACTTCGACAGGCTGTAGCCAAGCTGGAATCCCTTGAAAGGTGGAAACGTTAAAATGCACTATGATATGCTGTTACTTCGCTTCGGCGAATTTACATTAAAAGGGAAGAATCGTGCTCGTTTTGAAAAGGCTGTACTGAAACACGTAAAACTGCTGCTTAAGCCTTTTCCAGGTGCTTCTTTGCGCAAGGAATTTGGACGGATTTATGTGGTTCTCGGGGGAGAGCCTTATGAACAGATCATTCAAGTATTGCAAAAGGTGTTTGGCATCACGACGATTAGCCCTGTCAAAATGGCGCCTGTTGAGTTAGATGCTATCATTGAGACGGCTGTAGCTTTAATGCATGAGCTGAACGTAGACGAGGGAACGACATTCAAGGTAAATGCCCGCAGAGTATGGAAGGGGTTTCCCCATTCTTCACAAGAGATGAATCATTTAATTGGTTCTCCTCTATTGCGGAATTTTCCGGCGCTGAGGGTCGATGTACGTCAACCTAATATTGAGCTGCGTGTGGAGGTAAGAGAGCAGGCGGCATATATTTTTAGTGATGTTATTATGGCTGTAGGGGGCTTTCCGTTAGGGACGAACGGCAAAGCTATGCTGCTGCTGTCCGGTGGAATTGACAGTCCGGTAGCAGGATGGTCATCCATGCGTAGAGGCTTGGAAATCGAATGTGTACATTTTTATAGCTATCCATTTACAAGTGAGCGTGCGAAAGAAAAGGTTATTGATTTGGCAAAAGTATTAGCAGGCTACGCGGGCCGAATCAAAATCCACCTTGTGCCGTTTACAGAGGTGCAGACGGCCTTTACTCGCACTGGGCAGGATAATTTGATTATTACGCTAATGAGGCGGTCTATGTTGCGAATTGCAACAATGCTGGCAGAGCGTGAAGGAGCATTGGCACTCGTGACGGGCGACAGTCTGGGTCAAGTTGCTAGTCAAACGCTATCCAGCATGAATGTGATTGGTCGTTCGACGGAACTCCCCTTGCTGCGACCTCTCGTCATGATGGATAAGCAGGAGATCACAGAAATCGCTAAGCAAATTGGCACCTACGATTTATCCATTCTCCCGTATGAGGATTGCTGTACATTGTTTGTTCCCAAATCTCCCACGACCAATCCGAATTTGTGGGTAGTGCAGAAGATTGAAGCCTCTATTCGGGATTTAAATGCTTTGATCGATCAGGCTGTAGCTACAACGGAGACGGTTGTCCTTGAGGCAGGTGGAGCTGTAGAGGGGCGTAAAGAGGAAGTTATACAGGAAGATTGGTTTTAATAAAAAAGGCAGACCCGCAACAATGTTGGGGTCTGCCTTTTTATTTGGGTGAGGTCCTTTTGAAACCTCTTTCAGATGGCTTTTTCTCGACGGGATACTGCTCTGCGATTTTGAAGATACCCTGTGAGCAAAATGCCAGCCATAACGGTGGCAATAAACAAGATACGCAGCGCCGGATGCTCCGTAAAGTATGGTGCCAGCTTACGTTCTTCAGTGATCATATTAGAGGCCGTATAACCAAGCACAGCCGATCCTAAATAGATGATCCATGGGAATTTGTTGATCAGCTTGATAAAAAGAGTGCTTCCCCATACAACGATCGGCACACTGATTAACAGGCCCAGTACTACAAGTATCAAATGTTGCTGGGCCGCGCCAGCAACAGCAATCACGTTGTCCAGACCCATTGCCGCATCGGCGATAATAATGGTGCGGATAGCACCCCATAGCGTTGTGCCTGCTTTAACTTCAGCATGATCCTCTTGGTCCACAAGCAACTTATACGCGATCCAGACTAGCATCATACCCCCAATGAGTAACAACCACGGTACTTGGAGCAACCAGAGTACCACAATAGTGGCTGCTATGCGGATGAGAAGGGCACCCCCGGTGCCGTATAGAATCGCTTTTTTTTGCATTGCAGGAGGCAGCTTTCTGGCGGCAAGCCCAATTACAATCGCGTTATCTCCTGCGAGTAGAAGGTCAATAAATATTACATTAAGCAATAGCCAAAAGAACTGAAGTACAGACATGTCAATCGTTCTCATCTCCCTGATTAAACATCATCAAAAACATTGCATGTTGTTTATGTTAATACCCGTTTTTCGGAAATACGATTCATTATATTGCTGTTTGTTATTGAATTCAAGGTATATACTCAACAAATTGGATATCAGTTATTAATAAATGATGACTTATTTGAAATGCCTGCAAGCATAGCCTCGTCCGATTTCGCATACATGTAGGATGGGGGTGTTTGTACATATGGAGCATATCATTTTGCTATTGAAAATATTAATGATTAATTTGGTGCTAAGCGGTGATAATGCAGTTGTTATAGCCATGGCGAGCAAAAACTTGCCTGCAAGGCAGCGAAGTCAAGCAATATGGTGGGGGGCAGTCGGTGCGGTCCTTCTGCGCTGTGTGTTGACTTTTGTAGCTGTTATTTTGCTGGGCATACCTTTTATTCAGGCGGCGGGCGGTTTACTTCTGTTATGGATTGCATTCAAGTTGCTGTATGAGAATGATGATCATGTAGGAGTAAGAGCGGAAACAACCATTTGGAAGGCAATACAAGTGATATTAGTAGCAGACTTTGTGATGAGTCTAGATAACGTATTAGCTATTGCAGCTCTAGCCAATGGGGACATTGCTATTATAGTCATTGGTATCGCAATTAGTATTCCGATTGTCGTCTGGGGCAGCAATGTGATAGCAATCTGGCTTCATCGATTCCCGATCCTTGTTCTGCTGGGATCTGCCATTCTGGCCTTTACGGCAGGAGAAATGCTACTGCGTGATCCCAAGTTGGGCATATGGTTAGCAGACATGGGTGAGGTTATACATGCATGGTTACCGCTCTTGCTGGCCGTAGCAGTTGTCATTGCAGGAATATATCGACAGCTACGGGCCCGTCATATTTGAACGTGGTTTTTTTGGAAAACATCGGCTAAACTAGACATAGGGTTTTGCAGATGCCGGGGAGTTTGCTCGGTTTTTGTAAAAACTCTATATTCATAAAAGTGTACTTAAAAACAACTACATTTAATGACTCAAAAACAAATCAAGCAAACAAAGGAGACCACGATGAATTCCGGAAAAGAGCGTATGATCGGAGTAGGCATTGTTGCCGTAGGACTGATTATTTTGTTGGGGAAATTGGGGACGTTCTCCTTCTTGGGACGCAATCTTTGGCCCTTGCTGATTTTAATACCTGGAATCGTGCTGCATGCAATGTATATGATGCGCAAGGTATCACCCTATATGTTGCTGCCGGCAGGGATTTTGTCGGTATACGGCTTCCTCTTTTTTCTCTGCAATACTTGGGGATGGCATTTAATGGTCTACTTATGGCCTATGTTCCTTCTAGGTGTGGCGATTGGATTATGGGAGTATGCCATTAATGATATTTCGCTATCTCACAATGTATACACAGGGAGCGTGCTATTAGGCTTGATATCGGTGCTATTATTAATTATTACCTTGCTAAGTACAGGCATCATGTATATTATTGCCGTTTTGCTGATTGGAGCTGGAATCTGGTTGGTCATAAACAACCGTAGCAAACGCAACTGGTAAACCGACAAGCTGTGCAGATTTCATGGCGGTAAATTACGGAACAGGCAATAATGTCTTGCTTTATGACATATTTCTACTATAATATAATGGATATGAAAAGAGCGTCGGAATGATTTCTGACGCTTATTTTAAGGTTTTCACGCGAATCGGAGAGAGAAGCTGTCTGTATAAAGCCTGAAACATATAGAAGGCTGGCAGGGAGTGGGCCTAAAGAACGATTGTTAGCCTTGAATGAGCATTGCTTCAGGATAGAGACACTATTTTGATATACGGAAAGGATATGGATACAAACCATGCATGCAAGAGAGAACATTCGCAATATTGCGATTATTGCCCACGTCGACCACGGAAAAACGACACTTGTCGATAAGTTGCTTCAACAGTCTGGAACATTTAGAGAACACGAGGCTGTTCAGGAGCGCGCCATGGACTCCAACGATCTGGAACGTGAACGCGGTATTACGATTTTGGCTAAAAATACAGCTATCACTTACAAAGATTACCTGATTAACATTGTAGATACACCGGGACACGCCGACTTTGGTGGTGAAGTGGAACGGATCATGAAAATGGTTGACGGCGTTTTGCTCGTCGTTGATGCTTACGAAGGCTGCATGCCGCAAACGAAATTCGTACTGCGTAAAGCGCTGGAACAAAATCTGACGCCTATCGTTGTAGTCAATAAAATTGACCGTCCGGCAGCGCGTCCAGCAGAAGTCATTGACGAAGTACTGGATCTGTTCATCGAGCTGGGTGCAAATGATGATCAATTAGAATTCCCTGTTGTGTACGCTTCGGCACTGAACGGAACCTCCAGCTTGGATGCTGAAAAGCAAGATGACAACATGCAAGCATTGTACGAAACAGTGGTAGAGCATATTCCATCTCCAACTGAGAAAGTAGATGAGCCTCTTCAATTCCTCGTAACACTGATGGACTATAACGAATACCTGGGCCGAATTGCAGTAGGTCGGGTGAACCGCGGTATCATCAAGCAGGGACAAGCGGTTACAGTTATCCAACGTGATGGCAGCAGTAAATCAGCGCGTATTGAGAAGTTGTTCGGCTTCCAAGGACTGAAACGGATTGAAACCGATCAAGCAGGCGCTGGTGACATTGTGGCGATCGCGGGGATTAAGGACATCAACATTGGTGAAACCATTGCCGATCCAAATCATCCTGAAGCGTTGCCTGTACTGAAAATTGATGAACCTACACTGCAAATGACCTTCTTGGTTAACAACAGTCCTTTCGCAGGTCGCGATGGTAAGTGGGTAACATCTCGTAAATTGCGTGAGCGTCTTCTGAAAGAACTCGAAACAGATGTCAGCTTGCGTGTTGATGAAACCGATAGCCCGGATGCCTTTATTGTATCTGGACGTGGTGAATTGCATTTGGGAATCCTGATTGAAAACATGCGTCGTGAAGGTTACGAACTGCAAGTGTCCAAACCGGAAGTTATCGTTAAGGAAATTGACGGTAAAAAAATGGAGCCAATCGAACGTCTCCTCATTGATATTCCGGAAGAAAGCATGGGTGCAGTTATGGAAAGCCTGGGCTCCCGTAAAGCCGAAATGGTCAACATGATTAATAACGGTACTGGACAGGTTCGCTTGGAATTCCTGATCCCTGCACGTGGTTTGATCGGTTACACTACAAACTTCCTTACTTTGACTCGTGGCTACGGTGTAATGAACCATGCATTTGACAGCTATGGACCATTTGTTGGCGGTCAAGTAGGTGGACGTCATCAAGGTGTACTCGTATCCACGGAAAACGGCACCTCTACATTTTATGGTATGCTGGGCGTAGAAGATCGTGGTATTTTGTTCTTGGAGCCAGGGACTGAAATTTATGAGGGTATGATCGTTGGTGAGCACACACGTGATAACGACATTGTCGTTAACATCTGTAAGGAAAAACAATTGACAAACGTTCGCTCCGCAACAAAAGATGATACAGTTAAATTGAAAACACCTGTTATCTTCTCTCTGGAGCAGGCGCTTGAATACCTGAATGATGATGAGTATTGTGAAATCACTCCTAAATCCATTCGTTTGCGTAAAAAGATCTTGAACAAAGGTGAGCGCGAGCGTGCGGAGAAACAACGTAAAACAGCACAAGCAAATAGTTAATTCATAGGATTGGTCTTTGGCCACAGCGGCGACGCCCGGAAATGGGATGCGCCGCTGTATGTGTTTTAGGATTGTAAACTTGGAGAAAGCTATATTTCTCAAAACGCAGGAAAAGGTGTTGAAGCATGAGTAATCTTTCGAATGGATTGCCTCCCCGGACACAAAGCGGGAAAAAATCCGCCAAACCGAAAAAAACGAAAAAGAAAAAAAGCTTTTTCAGATCGTTTATGAAGTTTGTCTTATTTCTACTCATTATAGGTATCTTGGCAGCAGGTGGTTATACCTACTATATTTACAATCAGGTAGAGGAAGTTTTGGATACTGGAATCAACAAGGAAGTGCCCAAAACGCAACTGGCTGAGGCTAAGCCTTTGACTATTTTATTGCTTGGAACCGACTATCGCCCTGACCATCCGACGTATTTGTCAGATGTTATTATGGTAGCTACATTGAACCCTAGTACAAAATCGTCTACCATTGTGTCCTTGCCTCGTGATACGCGTCTAGAAATGGATGGGTATAAACCACGCAAGCTGAATGAGTATTATCCGGTGTTTAAGGCTAGAGAGAAAGACTCTGGTGAAGTTGCTGAAGAGCAAATGAAGAAGATGATCGGCAAATATTTAAACATTAATATTGATTATGTAACGGTTATTAACTTCCAGGGCTTTAGAGATGTTGTAGATAATCTAGGTGGCGTAGATGTAACGGTTGATAAAAATATGTGTTATCGAGACCGTGCTGATGGCACCGATATTAACTTGACAGCTGGGGCCAAGCATTTGAACGGTGACCAAGCTCTTGATTTTGTTCGCTACCGCAAGTCGAATTGTCGTCCGAGAACGGCTGAATCTGACGACTTTGATCGCAATCGTCGACAAAATCAGGTGCTTCATTCCCTAATTGACCAAATGCAATCCTTTAATGCTTTGACCAAGTTTAGTGCAATTATTAAATCGGTTGATAAGAATATGATGACTGATATCGAGTCACAGCAAATGAAAAATATCGTACAAACCTATTGGAATATTTCCAAGCAAAATGTAAAATACAATCCTGTATCAGGAACGTGGCGTAGCCCTTATGTGTACATTGATGAGCAACAGCTCGATTTGGCCAAACAAGCGCTACAAGAGGAATTAGCCAAAAAAGCAAGCGACAGCACTGAAGCTTCTTCCAATTCCTGAGTATGTATCTTTTTCCCCGCTTATGTTATACTCGCAGCGAGTAAAGCTCTTATATAGCATAAGGGGGTTGAGGTATGTCTAAATTTAAAGTGAACCCAGTCTAGGTCCAGTGAGCAATCACTGGGCCTTTTGTGTCTAATTTTAAAAATGTACAGGCTCTGAGGCTATCTTCAGCTACACTTTTCGTTGCATTATGCTGTTTTGGGGTTCTTTTTTCAGGGAATCAGCAAGTATTGGGTAGCCAGTGAATAGGTATAGGTATGAAACATGAGATTGTCCACGCCGCTTTGGAGGGGATTTAATGAAGAAAATTTTTGTGCTGGATACGAATGTGCTACTGCATGATCCGAAAGCCATTTTTACCTTCAAAGAACATGAAGTTGTTATTCCAGCTGTTGTTCTGGAAGAAATCGACTCCAAAAAACGCAACGCGGATGAGATTGGACGGAATGCCCGTAATGTATCGCGATTGTTGGACGGGTTGAGAGAAGTGGGGCATCTTCACAGCGGCGTTCCACTTCCCCAAGGGGAAGGCTTAAGGTTGAGTTAAACCACCGGAGTTTTTTGAAAGTCCAGGAGATGTTCGGGGAAGTTTCGAACGACAACCGGATTTTGGCAGTTGCTTTAAATTATCATTTGGAAGAACAGGAGCAATCTGATCCGCGTTCAGTGGTGTTGGTTAGTAAAGACGTATTAGTCAGAATCAAGGCAGATGTATTGGGGCTGCTGACTGAAGACTACCTATCCGATAGAACAGGTGATCCAAGTGAGTTGTACCCCGGATACTCGGCGATACAGGTGCATCCGTCCATCATAGATGAATTTTACTCTAACCGTTTTTTACCAATCAAACCACTGAAACTACCTTATACGCTGTATCCACATGAATTTGTTATTTTGAAAGATGAAATGGGCACTGGAAAATCAGCACTGCTGAAAGTAAATCAGGAGGCAGAGCGATTAGAACCTTTGTACTTAAGTAACGAATCGGTGTGGGGAATCAGCGCGCGTAATGCTCAACAACGGATGGCATTGGAGCTTTTGCTTAATGATGATATCCCTCTTGTGACGATTACTGGAAAAGCAGGTACAGGCAAAACGCTACTGGCACTGGCGGCGGGGCTGCTTAAAGTAGAGGATGAGCATCGCTTCAAGAAACTGTTAATTGCTCGGCCTGTTGTTCCTATGGGCAAGGATATCGGTTATTTACCGGGAGAAAAGGAAGAAAAGCTTCGCCCCTGGATGCAGCCAATCTACGACAATCTGGAGTATCTGTTTGATGCCAAAAAATCTGGGGATATCGACAAAATTTTGATGGGCTTGGGCAGTATTCAGGTGGAGGCGCTCACTTATATTCGCGGACGTTCGATACCTGGGCAATTTATTATTATCGATGAGGCGCAAAATTTATCCCGACATGAGATCAAAACGATTGTGTCTCGGGTAGGTGAGGGAAGTAAAATCATTCTGATGGGAGATCCGGAGCAAATTGATCATCCTTACCTAGATGCAGCCAGTAATGGCTTGACCTATGTGGTGGAGCGGTTTAAGCAAGAAGGGATTAGCGGACATATTATGTTGGAAAAAGGAGAACGCTCCAAGCTCGCGCAGTTGGCAGCTGATCTGTTATAATCCCTGATCGTTATTACAAATAATGAAGACCTCGGGAACATTCCGAGGTCTTTTGTTTTGTTCATATCAAAAATCAGAACAATGTAGGTGAGCAAAAACTTACTTAAAACTTAATTCGAGCTTAACTTCAAGAATACCTTTTAAAGCATGTACTTCTGTAGCTTTGACGTATGATATAAGCTGCTGTGGATAGAAGCCGAGATCAAAATCTTCTTCCAGTTTGTTGCGAGTCGTGTCCGGCAATTCCAGTCCGTTAAATACCAGTCGATCTACATGAAATAGAATGGCATTTTTGGGTTCATTCTCTACTGTATAGTGACCTTCTACCCTCAATTCCATCGTTCCTTGCTGACCTTCTACCACAATCTGATCCTGCACGAAGGAAAAGTTGAAGTGATTAAACAATTCATTCTCTGACTTTAAAAAACGGTTAAATTCTTCTTCACGAATGCTTATCGTAATGATTTTTCCATTTGTAATCATAGCACCTTGCTGTTGTTGAATGAATTGGGGTAAATCCTGCATTGCTTGAGCTAATGCTTTAAAGTGTTTATTTACCTCGTATACCCCTACATTCTCCCAATAAGCTGTCATTTCGCCAATTAACTTGCGTAGAGTATCAGGATTATCGCTGGCGTTAACGCCGTCATCTACACGCGACTGAAGTTGGAGAATCCGTTTACGTTGTGCCAGTAGGTTTGTTTTAACCGTCCCCAATTCCGTCGTGGCTTGGGCGACTTGCTGCTCTGTTTTTCGCATAAATTGATAATTGGCTTCGTATTCCTGAAGCACATCCTGATCGTGACTGATCAATAATAAGTAATAATCGTACAAAGAGAGAAGTTGCTTTATACTTTTAGCCCCTAGCACTACACTCAGCAGCTTGTCCCTTTCTCCCATATAGTAAGATCGCAGCACAGAACCTGCACGCTTACGTTGTAGGTTCATTTGCTCCTGTTGATCAGCTAGACTACTACGCAGTTCCTGCTGACGCTGTAAAAGAGCCTGCTGTTCCTGACTAATCCGCTCGATTTCATGGTCGATCTCCACGATAGACAGGCTATCTTGTAAAATCTGATTTTCTTCAGGAGAGGGAGCGGCCAAAGTAGGACGTACATATATGGAAGTCAGCATCATTATGAGGACCAGCAGGGTGCAGATCGCGATTTTTATTCGTTTATTCATTTAGTTTCCCCTTTTATGTATTCCAGAAAAAGACTAATGGTAATGTATATGATCCTTTTTTATTCTTTAACCATTCATTTTATTGTACAGCAGTCAGAGCATGCGTGAAACCCGAAACTGTTTACTTCACGTATGAGTTCTGGCAGAAATGGAAATACAATTTAGTATCAAATAGATTCTATGAACTCTACGAGAGGCATAGGAATGAATAAACAGCTTTTATACCCTATTCAAATACCGGCAAGATCGGTTCATGAAGACGGTTATTTCAGGATGTTGTTAGGAGGGCTAGAGGCATGACTGCAATAAGACAAGATGCATGGAGTGCGGAAGATGACTTGATATTGGCGGAGGTGACATTGCGGCATATCCGGGAAGGTGGAACACAGCTCGCTGCGTTTGAGGAGGTTGGACAAAAAATAGGTAGAACCTCTGCAGCATGCGGCTTTCGTTGGAATAGCTGCGTGCGCAAACGTTACGATGAAGCGATTAGCATTGCCAAAGCGCAGCGCCAGAAGCGCAGTTATATTCGCAAGCAGAGCCCAGTAGGTGTATCGCAGGTAGCGGCCTTTGCCACGCTCGATACAGTCGAAGGGGGATACAGAACCGATGGCACGAGTGAAGATACGTTATCTATTGATGCCGTAATTCGCTTCTTGCGTCAATGGAAGGGATCTGTGCAGGAGACTAATCGGCAGATTAAGATGCTGGAGAAAGATTTGCGGGAAAAGGAAGAAGAATTAAATCAGCTTCGCTCCATTAATGACCGGCTGTCCAAAGAAGTGAATGATGTGCAGACCGACTATCGTGTTGTAAATGATGATTATAAAGCTCTGATTCAGATTATGGACCGTGCCCGGCGTTTGGCTTTAATCACTGAAGATGAGGAAGAGCTTAAATCCAGGTTCAAAATGGACGCTAATGGGAATCTGGAGCGCATTGAGTAGCAAGATTACAATAGCTATCTAAATAAAACGTCAACTATCGCTTGGCCGTAGTTGGCGTTTTTTGTTATTACATTGGAGTGCATATGATATAGTAGAAAAAAAGATGGAAGCGAGACGATACAAAGTGATTGATATTATTGGAGCGGGTTCGCTGGGATTGCTGTTTGCCGGGAGATTATCGGCCTCGGGTGCTACAGTAAGGCTGTGGACACGAACACTTGAACAGGCACACACCATTGCTCGTGAAGGGATTACTGTGCTTGATAAGGAGGGACAGGTGGCTGTTCATGTATCGGGGGACCAATTAAAGGTAGCGCCATTGGCAGATTGGCAACGGTTAAATTCACAGACTTCGGCACGATGGATCATGTTTTTGACCAAACAGGGGGCGATAGAAGAAGTATTGGAGCAGATTCAGCCTGTGGCTCAAACGGAAACAGGTACAGGGATTATTTGTTTGCAGAATGGAATCGGTCATATAGAACGCATCAGGCAGGCGTGGCCTAAAGCTGTAGTATATCCTGCTGTGACAACCGAAGGAGCCAAGAAACAAGGCGCAGCATCCATTGTGCATGCAGGATCGGGCGTGACTGAAATTGGATATTCGGAGGAAGTAGAGGGAGAGCACAACACTGATTTCAAACAATATGTGTTAAATCGGCTGCTTGCAGCAGGATTTGACGTTTGCTTGTCGAAAGAAATCGAGAAAGGGATTTATCGCAAGTTGTTGATTAACGCTGTGATCAATCCACTGACAGCCGTATGGCGAGTTCGGAATGGCGAGCTGCTATCGGAGCCTGTTCGAATACATATGATGCGTAAGCTGTATGATGAAGGCATTCAAGTATATGAAGCTCATGGTATCCGCTGGGAAAGCGCATGGTGGGATCAAATTATGGATGTTTGCCGGGCAACGGCAGAGAATCACTCGTCTATGCTAGCTGATGTACTTGCACATTCCATGACCGAAGTTGCTTCCATTAACGGGCAACTGGTGCAGATGGCAAAGCGAGCTGGGATTAGTGCGCCAACTCATGAGGTATTGTGGCAATTAATTGAAGGAATGCGGCTAAAAGAGGGGTGATCAGTTGAGTCTTATACAAGGTACTATTATCACTTTCAGTATTCTTCCCTTTTTTCCGTTTTTGATCGTGTTTGCGGTTTGTCGCTACATTCTTAAAATGGAAAAGAAGAAATCATTGCTTACTTCTATGGATATTACCACTTTTTTTCTGATATTTTCCGTCGCAGCACTCTTTAATGTCCTATTTACATCCCGATTCGGTTTTTATTTGATTCTACTGCTCTTGTTACTGGCATTGGGTTTAATTGGAGGAGCTCAAAACCGAATAAAAGGAAAGGTTGATGGTAAAAGATTATGTAGAGCGGTCTGGAGATTAACTTTTATGGCGATGACATTGGCGTATACTTTGTTGACTGTTGTTGGTATATTTAAAAATATATTCAACTCTATGTGATGAAATATGACATGAAATGATGAAAAAATATGAATTAATCATGTTTTTTTGAAAAAAAAGCTCAATTTGAAGAAATGTAATGTAGATTTTTTTGACCGCTGGTTGTATAATCTATAAACATATACCACTTTAGAACTAGGGGGAAAACGCTAGATGAAAAGGAAAAGCTTTTTAGTCCTTTTGACACTCGTTCTTGCAGTTGGCGCACTGCTCGCAGGTTGCGGCGGCAAGAATGATACCAATGGTAAGGGCGCACAAGAAAACACCTCGACTACGCCGGCCCCGGCCGACAAGCAAATTTTGCGCGTTAACCTTTCTTCCGAGCCGCCAACCTTCGATCCGGCACAAGCTCAGGATAGTCAAACCAACGCGGTTCTGAAAACTTTGTATGAAGGTCTCGTACGTATGGGTCCTGACGGCAAAGAAATCCCTGGCGTTGCTGAATCTTGGAAAATCTCCGATGACGGCAAAACCTACACGTTCAAACTTCGTGATACTGCAAAATGGAGTAATGGCGACCCAGTCAAAGCAAGCGACTTCGTATTCGCTTGGCAACGGGTATTGGATCCTTCAACGGCTCCTGCACCTCCATATGCTTACCAATTGTACTATATCAAGAATGCTGAGGGCTACAACCTGAGCACTTCGAAATCTTATAAAGGAACAAAAGTTACAGACTTTAAAGATGTAGGTGTCAAAGCTGTTGATGACCATACATTGCAAGTAGAGCTGGAACACCCAACTCCTTACTTCTTGGGATTGACTTCTTTCTACACTTTCTATCCTGTAAACCCTTCTATTAAAGGTAATGACAAGTGGGCAGTTCAGAAAGATAGCATGATTACTAACGGACCTTTCACATTAACGGCTTGGGATAGCGGTCAAAAGATCGAAGTTTCCAAGAACGAAAACTACTGGGGTAAAGACGAGATCAAGTTGAGCAAAATCACAATGTCCCTTGTAAACAGTGGTGCAACTGAACTGGCTTCGTACAGAAGTGGACAACTTGATTATTCAGGTATGCCAACAGGTGAAATTCCTACTGACCAAATTACGGCTGTGAAAAACGAATTGCCTAATGAATTTAAGGCTAAAGGAATTGCAAGTACGTACTACTATCTGTTTAATGTAACAGAAAAACCATTTAACAATGCTAAAATCCGTAAAGCGTTTGCGATGGCTATTCAACGCCAACCGATCGTTGAACGTGTAACAATGGGCGGTCAAATTCCTGCTTACGGCTTTGTACCTCCAGGCATCAAAGGAGTTTCTCAAGAATTCCGTAGCGAGCATAAAGATGATTTCTTCAAAGAAGATTTCACTGAAGCGAAAAAATTGCTGCAAGAAGGTATGAAAGAAGAAGGCATGACTACGCTTCCTACAATAACTATGCTGTACAACTCCAGTGAAAGTCACCAAAAGATTGCTTTGGCAGTAGCTGATATGTGGAAGAAAAATCTTGGTGTAGATGTTAAAACTCAAAACCAAGAGTGGGGCGTATTTATCCAAACACGTAACAAGCTGAATTTCCAAATCGCTCGTGGTGGTTGGTCTGCTGACTATAATGATCCAATGACATTCCTGGATATGTGGACAACAGGCAATGGTAACAACAACTCAGGTTATGCTAACCCTGCGTATGATGAATTGATTAAAGCTGCTAAAACAGAAACTGATCCAGCTAAACGCATGGAAGATTTTGCGAAAGCAGAGAAAATTTTGGTTCAAGATGATATGGTAATGCTTCCGATCTATTACTATTCAAATGTTTCCTTAACGAAACCGAATGTTAAAGACATTGGACTTGACTTTAGTGGAGCAATTGATTTCACAAGAGCGTATATTACACAGTAACTAAAGCTCAATTCTGAAGTTTGATAGTTACTTCGGGATATATATGTGGATTGAACCATATATATCCCGTTTTTTTTGTGTGTCCTAGTCTTTTCCATCATCATGTAACCATGCAAATAAGTAGATTGGACAGTCCAATTCTATTTCGATAAAATCGAATGGTGTCGAAAATAATTTATGGGGGGTGTAAACGGGCAATGACGCGTTATTTGATCAGTAAATTTTTCTATATGTTGCTGTCTTTGTTCATTCTGATCTCTGCGACGTTTTTTCTCATGAAAGCAATTCCGGGTAACCCCTTCATGAGTGAAAAAGCGACTTCTCCTGAGATTCAAGCCCGGTTAATGGAGCAATATGGGCTGGATAAGCCTGTATATGTCCAATATTTTAAATACTTAGGTGATATTGCTTCAGGTGATTTTGGTATTTCTATGAAAAAGCTGAATCAAAGTGTAACTGACATTATCGGACAAACGTTTACGGTTTCCCTCAAACTCGGTTTTGTTGCCATAATCGTGTCGATAATTGTCGGTATCTTGCTAGGAATGCTAGCAGCTTTGTATCATCGTAGGCTCATAGATAACGTCGCTATGGTATTAGCTATCATGGGGATTGCGGTTCCCAGCTTCGTTCTGGCATCGTTAATTCAATTTTTCTTTGCTCAACAGTTAGGCTGGTTTAATGTTATGGGCTTTGAAGGCCCGATGGATTACTTCTTGCCAGTTGCGGCTCTATCTGCTTCACCGATTGCGTTTATCGCTCGACTAACGCGTTCCAGCATGCTGGAAGTACTCCATGCAGATTACATTAAGACTGCCAAGGCTAAAGGTTTGAAATCCATTACAATTATGTTCAAACACGTTATACGTAATGCCATTCTTCCAGTTGTTACCTATGTAGGACCAATGACAGCCAATATTATTACGGGTTCGGTTGTTATTGAACGAATCTTCGGGATTGGCGGTATCGGTAAGGTGTTCGTAGATAGTATTACAACCCGTGATTATACGATGATTATGGGAGTTACTATTTTTTACGGTATTTTGTTGATGGTGGCACGTTTTATTACGGATATTGCATATGGATTTATTGATCCGCGGATTAAGCTTACTGGCGGGAAGGAGGGATAACTTTATGTCTGTTAAAGATAATGCTGTGAACTTGGATAAACTTCAGGTGAAACCGGAAGATTTCCAGAGGGTCGGAGCGGATGAAAAGCAGTCTGAAGTTATTCAGCGTGAAAGCTTATCCGCTTGGCGAGATGCTTGGGAGCGTCTTCGTAAAAATAAATTGGCTATGACGAGCTTAAGCGTTTTGGTTCTCATAGTGCTTGCTTCAATTATTGGTCCGATGCTGTCGCCATACGATGACCGCACGAATGATTTGTTGAGCACCAATCTTCCTCCATCGGCGGAACATTGGTTCGGCTGCTGCAATGATTGACTTGATGATTGGTGTAATTTATGGTGGAATTATGGGTTACTTTGGTGGCCGCGTTGATGAAATCATGAATAAATTTTCTGAAATCTTGTATTCCATTCCTTACTTGCTTGTTACAATTCTGTTGCTGGTTGTACTGGAGCCAAGTATCACCACCATTATTATTGCGCTCTGTGTAACAGGGTGGATTAACATGTCGTGGATTGTACGTGGTGAAATGCTGCAACTTAAAAACCGAGAATTCGTACTTGCTTCCCGTTCAATGGGTGCTGGTGCGGGTCGTTTGTTGTTCCGTCACTTGTTGCCTAACGCGGTAGGACCAATCATTGTCACATTGACCTTGACGGTTCCAAGTGCTATTTTCTCCGAGGCATTCCTGAGCTTCCTTGGATTAGGGGTACAGGCTCCTCAGGCATCGCTGGGTTCAATGATTGAATCAGCTCTGACAGGGTGGATGTATTACCCTTGGCGGATGCTTTTCCCAGCAGGTTTGATCAGTTTGATTATGCTTGCGTTCAACCTTTTTGGCGACGGCTTGCGTGATGCGCTTGATCCGAAGTTGAAGAAATAGGAGGTGAGATCATGGTGAGTAGCAACAATTTAATTGAAGTTGAAGGCCTTAAAAAGTATTTTAATGTTGGCAAAAACCGTGTGCTCAAAGCGGTGGATAACCTGAATTTCTATATTCGTGAGGGTGAAACGCTGGGTATGGTTGGCGAATCCGGTTGTGGTAAGTCTACAGCGGGTCGTACTATTTTGCGCTTGTATGAGCCTACAGCAGGTAGCGTACGTTTTAACGGCACAGATATTTACAAATTATCACCGGGGAAAATGAAAGCAATGCGTCGTGATATGCAGATGATCTTTCAAGATCCGTATGCATCATTGAACCCGCGTTTTACCGTGTCTGATATTATTGGTGAGGCACTAGATATTCACAATATGGCTGGTAGCCGTGCAGAACGTAAGAAACGGATTGAGGAGTTACTCGATCTGGTTGGTTTGAACCCTGACCATGCAACGCGCTATCCGCATGAGTTTTCTGGTGGCCAACGTCAGCGGATCGGTATTGCCCGTGCATTGGCTGTTAATCCTAAGTTCATCATTTGTGATGAGCCGATTTCAGCGCTTGACGTATCTATTCAGGCTCAAGTTGTCAACTTGTTGAAAGAGCTTCAAGAACGACTTGGCCTGACGTACCTGTTCATTGCGCATGATCTGTCAATGGTCAAGCACATCAGTGATCGGGTAGCTGTAATGTATAGAGGCAGAATGGTGGAGCTTGCTGAAAGCTCTGAATTATATGCCAATCCGATTCATCCGTATACGAAAATGCTTTTGTCGGCGATTCCACTTCCTGATCCGGAAGTTGAAGCCAACAAAAAGCGAATTATTATGCCTGACGATCAAGGCGGACCGATTCATAACGCGTCCGATAATAAGGCAGGGGCTTATAACCTGGAAAATGCCACGCTTATCGAAGTGTCTAAAGGGCATTTTGTAGCTGAACCTTACGCTTGATCTTGTTCTATATACCAACCGCCGAGTTATTCGGCGGTTTTTTTTGTAGGAAGCTTTGACGTGGACATGGGCTTTCGGTACAATCAAGCAGTAAGGTTTTGGTGGAGACAGGAGGCAGACCCATGAAAATAGTTCCGGAAACGCTTCGCGGAGGGTCGGCTTTGGCAGAAGACTATATACAGGGTACAGGACGCGCAAGCGATTTGTATGAATATGATATTCTGCACGCCGATGCTTATGCCCAACGGGCGAAGTGGCTGGATAAGACGGAGCATCTGCGATTAAATCGTAAGGATGTCGTAGCATGTCTTCGTATATACAATGAGCAACACAATTCGCATGAGGCGGTTCATACTTCATTGGACCGTTTGGAAAGCCCAGATGCTTTAGTAGTAGTTGGCGGACAGCAAAGTGGACTGTTCACAGGCCCAATGCTGGTCATTTATAAAGCCGCTACGATTATTAAAGCAGCTAGAGAAGCTGAAGAACGGCTTGGACGTCCGGTTATTCCAATTTTCTGGATTGCTGGTGAAGATCATGACTGGGACGAGGTCAATCATACATACGTAATGGCAAAAGACCCGCAAGCAGTTAAAATCAAGCTGAATAAGCAGCCTGAACGTCGTTCTTCAGTTAGTGCTATTAAAGTCGATACGGTTGAGTGGAAGCAAGCGATGGCGGATATAGAGCAATGCTTGCCAGATTCAGAACATAAGACCGATATTATGCACATGATTGAGCAGGGTTTGACAGAGTCATATGGACTAAGTGATGCCTTTGCCAAGCTGATGGGTCGTTTGTTTGGTACCTATGGATTGGTGCTCATGGATTCTGCAGATCCTTTGCTGCGCAAGCTAGAGGCATCCGTTTTTAGACAGTTGGTTCAGCACAATGATGAGTTGGAGACAGCGTATAGGACAACCGCTACGCGGATCGTGGACTATGGTTATCACTTACAAGCGGATGTGCATGAAGGTGGTGCGAACCTTTTTTACATTCATGAAGAGGAACGCCTACTGCTTTTCAAAAAAGCTGGATTATTCACAGATCGACGCGGTTTGGTGGCATTTACAGCGGTTGAACTGCTTGAAGAGATAGATAGACACCCCGAACGTTTTAGTAACAATGTACTAACTCGTCCGCTCATGCAGGATTCGCTGTTCCCGGTACTGGGGTCTGTGCTGGGTCTAGGAGAAATTGCCTACTGGGCAATTACACGGGACGCTTTCGAAGTGCTCGGGATGCAGATGCCGATACTGCTGCCGCGTATGTCTTTTACATTACTGGAGCCGGGCGTGGAAAAGCATATGCTTAAGTACGAACTAACTTTTGGCCAAGTTAGAGACGGGCTTGAGGAACGAAAAAAGCAATGGATCGCCACTCAAGATCAGCTTGGAATGCAGGATCAGTTTTCCGAGGCTAAGGATGCTTTTGTCCGCATCTATAAACCGCTTATACAGCAGACAGGGATGATAGAGAAAGGTTTGCTACAGCTCGGAGAAACCAACTGCGAGAAAATTCTGGGGCAGATTTCCTATCTGGAGGCAAAGGTGGAGGAAGCGCTGCTTCGGCAAAATGGAACAGCACTTCGCCACTGGGATCATATCGAGTGGTCGCTTTTCCCATTTGGACAGCCGCAGGAGCGTGCATATACGATCTATCATTTTCTGAATCGTTATGGTCTCGACCTGATGAATATGATTATGAACGTACCATTGGATCTGTCGGGAACGCATCGTGTGATTTATGTATAATGATCATAAACGAATTTAACTAATATTTAGGAGGAAATAACATATGACTTCCCATTCTCTGCAAAATAGCATTATTCACGATCTTAACTTGGCCCCTGAAGGTCATTTGAAAATTGATTGGGTAGAAGCCCATATGCCGGTATTGAACCGTATACGTCAACAATTCGAGCAAGAGCAGCCTTTTGCTGGTCTGAAGGTAACGATTTGTTTACATCTGGAGGCCAAAACGGCTTACCTAGCTAAAGTGGTACAAGCAGGTGGAGCACAGGTCACCATTACGGGTAGTAATCCTTTGTCGACACAAGATGATGTTTGCGCCGCATTAGTAGAAGATGGCGTTACGGTATTAGCTAAATACAATCCAGATCCAGAGGAATTCAAGAATTTGCAAATCAAGGCTCTGGAAACTAAGCCAGATCTCATTATAGATGACGGTGGTGACCTGGTTACTCTGTTGCAATCTGAACGGCCTGATCTGATTTCTACGATCCGTGGAGGAGCAGAGGAGACCACTACAGGGATTATTCGTTTGAAGGCCTTGGAAAAAGAAGGGCAACTTCACTTTCCGATGGTAGCTGTAAATGATGCTTACTGTAAATATTTGTTCGACAATCGCTATGGTACAGGCCAGTCAGCTTTCGACGGTATTATTCGTACGACTAATCTGGTTGTGGCAGGAAGTACAGTGGTTGTGGTGGGTTATGGATGGTGCGGCAAGGGGGTTGCAATGCGTGCGAAAGGGCTGGGAGCCAACGTGGTTGTAACGGAAGTTGATCCAATCAAGGCTGTAGAAGCCCATATGGATGGTTTTCATGTATTGCCAATGGTGGAAGCTGCCAAACTGGGCGACTTCTTCATTACAGTAACTGGAAATAAAGCTGTAATTACAGGGGAACACTTTGATGTTATGAAGGATGGAGCTGTGCTGTGTAACGCAGGGCATTTTGATGTGGAGGTTAGCAAGCCTGAGCTCGCTAAACGCTCCGAATCCATTCGCACAGTGCGTCGCAATATCGAAGAATACCGCTTTAAAGATGGACGTAAAATGTATTTGCTCGCAGAAGGGCGCCTCGTGAATCTAGCTGCCGCTGACGGTCATCCAGCAGAGATTATGGATACGACATTTGCTCTTCAGGCACTTGGCTTGAAATATATGAATGATCGTTACAACGAGCTGGGTAAAGCTGTGATTAATGTACCTTATGAAATTGATGAGCAAGTGGCTCGATTCAAGCTTGATAGTCTGGGAATCAAGATTGATACATTAACAGAAGACCAAAAGGTCTATCTGGACAGCTGGAACGCCTAATCTATTTTCGGTCACGATGTCCGCTGCAGAAATGGTGCATTTTTAAGCAAGTACTTGTATAGGTTGACATGATGGATAGAGAATAAGCCCTTTATTCCGTGTTGTTTCGAAACCTGATGCATATTGTCGGGGGTTCGACTTCATGGGATAAGGGGCTTTTTGGCATCTTATGACGCGGGGCAACAATAACAGACATATGCCCGAATTCTAGGTTTATCACTTTTTTGTAATGAAAAAGAGGTCTTTGATTTTTTAAAGCGAATCTATTATGCTTAGGTGGTGGAAAGTGGGCCAAAGTGGGAGAATGGGGTAAGGGGTGACGAAACCAATGTTTATGGGGGAGTTCCAACATAGCATTGATGAGAAGGGTCGGCTTACTGTCCCGGCCAAGTTTCGTGAACTTCTCGGTGCCTCGTTCGTGGTTACCCGCGGGCTTGACCAATGCCTCTTCGTGTATCCTATGGATGAGTGGGCTGTCATGGAGAAAAAACTTAAAGCACTGCCTTTGATGAAGGCTGATGCGCGTGCGTTTACCCGGTTTTTTTTCTCGGGAGCGACTGAATGCGAATTGGACAAACAGGGCAGGGTAAATTTACCGGGGAATTTGTGCGAATACGCCAAGCTTACAAAAGAGTGCGTCGTATTGGGAGTGTCCACCCGGGTAGAGATTTGGAGTAAGCATACTTGGGAGCAATATTTCAACCAATCAGAAGAAGCATTTAACGACATTGCTGAGAAATTGGTTGATTTCAACTTTGAATTGTAATTTAGGAGGTCAGCCGTTTGTTTCACCACATTACCGTACTCAAGGAAGAAGCAACACAGGCACTAAACATCAGGCAGGACGGGATTTATGTGGACTGCACGTTGGGAGGGGCAGGACACAGTTCCGTCATTGCATCACAGCTTGGCCCTGAGGGGAGGCTTATTGCCTTTGATCAGGACGACTGGGCATTGAACAATGCACGAGAGAAGCTGTCAGCCTATGAAGGAAAGATTTCATTAGTGAAATCCAACTTCCGCCACTTGCAGGACAAGCTGGCCGAACTGGGATTGCCCGAAAAAGACGGCGTCCCGCAGGTCCAGGGTATTTTGTTCGACCTGGGTGTATCCTCGCCCCAGTTCGATGAGGGGGAGCGGGGATTCAGTTACAATCATGATGCACCGCTAGATATGCGGATGGATCAGAGCAGTTCGCTTACGGCATATGAAATTGTTAATGAATGGCCGGAGGCGGAGATTGCGCGTATCCTGTTTCAATATGGAGAAGAGAAGTTCTCCAGGCGGATCGCGAAGATCATGGTTGAACGTAGAATGAACAAGCCTATTCACACAACGGGGGAACTTGTCGATATTATCAAAGAAGGAATTCCGGCTGCGGCACGCAGAACCGGGGACATCCGGCTAAACGCAGTTTTCAGGCTTTGCGGATTGCTGTGAATGATGAGCTGGGTGCACTGGAAGATACTTTGCATCAGGCAGTAAAATGTCTGGCTCCAGGGGGCAGAATTTCGGTTATTACGTTTCATTCCTTGGAGGATCGGATATGCAAGCATATTTTCAAGGAGTATTTGGCGAAAAGCATCTATCCGTCTGACTTGCCGATTCTGGATGACAAAATGGTAGGCGATCTAAAGCTGGTGAATCGTAAGCCGATTGTGGCATCAGAAGAAGAGTTAGAGCTTAATCCACGATCCCGGTCAGCCAAGCTGAGAGTTGCCGAAAAATTGTAAATTTAATGGAGAAGGAGAGGCGACATGGCTTATACACGCGGTAATTTGGCTGTAAAAGAAAGAGCCCGTCAGGAACAGGTTCAGCAACAACGGTATCGTGAGACCACTAAAGTCGTTACACGCCGCAGAGAGCTGCCGATTCGAGAAAAGCTGCTGTATCTATTGACACTTGTAGCATGCATTGTCATTGCGGGGACGTTGATTGGCAGATATGCGCACATTTATCAAATTAATTATGCGATTAATACAGCCAGCAAGGACATTTCCAAATTACAGACCAATATCGCCCAATTGAAGATTCAGAAGGAACGTCTGGAGAATCAGATTGTGCCTACTGCAAAGGAACAGGGATATATCGAACCAACAAGAGAGCCCATTCGTGTGGAAAAGCAGGCTGCCAAATAGTTAAGAGCATAGCATCAAGCT
Source organism: Paenibacillus polymyxa (assembly GCF_015710975.1). Classification (NCBI taxonomy): domain Bacteria; kingdom Bacillati; phylum Bacillota; class Bacilli; order Caryophanales; family Paenibacillaceae; genus Paenibacillus; species Paenibacillus polymyxa. The sequence continues at coordinate 3,846,821 of NZ_CP049783.1, forward strand.
ATGCTCTGACGTATATTTTTTGCAGAGAGGTTTGAGCTATGGTCAAAAGAATAAAGCTTCGCACACTGCTGATAGGGGGATGTATTACCCTCTTTTTTCTTGTTCTGCTACTTAAAGTATTTTGGATTCAAGTTGTGAGTGGGGAATACTGGCATAATCAGGTAGTTGCACAGATAGAAAGAGACCAGGTGATTCAGCCCAAGCGTGGAACTATAATGGACCGTAAAGGGAATGTACTAGCTACGGATGCACCGGCTTACACGGTGGTTGTCAACCCTAGCATCATTCAGGAGTATGATCTGGAGAATGAGGTTGTAGCCAAGCTGCATCAGCTTCTCAAAACGCCTGAGGATGAACTGAGAAGACATCTATCTGCAAAGGATAAAAAGGGTAACTATTTAAAAAACCGTGAGATTCGTAATGGAGGCTGGAAGGTAGACCCTGAGGTGAAGGCACAGGTGGATACATTCAAAGAGTATTTGAAGGATAAGTATGAGGTAGTTGGAGCTGTGGACACTGTTCAGGAATCCAAACGCTATTATCCAGAAAATAAGCTGGCTTCTCATGTCCTTGGCTATTTGCGAAAAGATGGTACAGCAGGTATGGGGTTGGAAGCTTATTACAATAAAGAGCTCTCCGGCACGGCTGGAAAGCTTCTATATCAGCGGGACCGAAAGGGAGTTCCTCTTCAGGGATCGGAAAGTGTCTATGAGCCGGCACAAAATGGTAAAAATTTAAAGCTGACGATTGATGATACGATTCAGTATTATATAGAGGATGCCATGCAGGAAGCTATCGCAAAGTATAATCCCAAAACGATGACTGTCGTAGCGGCTGATCCCAAAACGATGGATGTTCTCGGTTTGGCGACTTATCCGAATTTTAATCCCAATACATATGGGAGTACACCTTTGGAAAATTTCCGTAATAATGCTACTCAGTCTATCTACGAACCAGGCTCCACGTTTAAGATAGTAACCTTGGCTGCTGCGGTTCAAGAAAAGGTATTTAATCCGAATGAGACCTACCAATCTGGTATGATTCGTGTCGGAGGCTGGGATATTCGTGACGTAAGCCGTAGCTGGGGAACATTAACCTATCTTCAAGGGGTCAAGCGTTCAAGTAACGTCGGTTTTGTCCATTTGGGGCTGGATAAGCTGGGTGGCGAGAGGCTGAAGAAGTATATCAATAACTTTGGGTTTGGTGTCAAAACAGGCATTGATCTTCCGAGTGAGTCTACCGGTGCTATCACATTCCATACCCAGTACAAATCCGAAGTCGCAACGGCTTCATATGGACACGGACGGGTTCAGGTAACGCCAATTCAGCAGGTGGCAGCGATCTCGGCGATTGCTAACGGTGGGAAGTTGATGCAGCCTCATCTGGTGAAGGAAATTATAAACCCAGATACAGGCGAAGTGCAGACGATTCGACCGAAGGAAGTCCGCCAAGTGATTACTCAGGAATCGGCAACTCAGACAAGCAGCTATCTGGAGCAGGTCGTGTCTGACCAGGAAATTGGTACGGGACGTCTAGCTTATATTGACGGATATCGTGTTGCTGGTAAAACAGGGACAGCGACGAAAGTCGTCGGAAAAGTTTACGATCATTCGAAGGATGTCGTGTCTTTTATTGGTTTTGCACCAGTAAATGATCCGAAAATAGCTGTCTTGGTAGTTATGGATGAACCTAACAAATCGGTAGGCGGCGGTACAGCAGCAGCACCTGTGTTTAAAAAAATCGTGTCCCAATCGCTGCAATATATGGGGGTTCCCAAAACGGGAACCAAAACGAATAAATCAGGTGGGGCTGCAGCGAAAACGGTGAATTTACCAACGGTACCACAATTAACAGGCCAAGTGAAGAAGGATGCGCAAAACGCATTGCTCAAACAGGGGATTGCTTACGAAACGGTAGGTAAAGGCTCCAAAATTGTTCGTCAGTATCCTGAAGCAGGCGTCAAAATGAAACCGGGACAGCGCATCTATTTGCTGACTGAGGATAGTGCCAACATGACGATTCCCGATTTTACAGGTGTCTCGTTGCGTGACACACTTCAAGTTCTGACGCTTATGAAGGTTGGTGTTCAGGTAAGCGGGGAAGGGTATGTTGTCTCTCAAAAGGCACAAATGGTAAATGGCAAGCGGGTCGTCAGTGTGACGCTTCAGCCGGCCAAAGAAACAGTGACCGGAGTGAAGCCGGAGGAAACACAGGACTCGACTACTGGAGTTGCAGCTAACGAGACAGGCAATGCAACGAAAACGGAAGCCGATACTAAAACCAAAGCCGATACTACTGCGAATACTGAAACCAATGCGGGAACTCCAAAGGGAGGAATATCTGCTGTAGCAGATGAGAAAAGTGCTGCCGCGATTAAAGGCGAAGATAACTGATAGCTTGTTCTAATGTCCGTTCTTTTGAATATTCATGAGGTAAGACATGTCATGAGTATTTGAGGAACGGAGGGGGCGCGTTTGAAAAAATCTAACGTGACCATGCGGCGTAGGCTGGTATGGGGGCTACTGGGATTGTTTGTACTGTTTGCGGCCTTGTCGATCCGGCTCGCCTATGTTCAATTGGGTAAAGGAGGCGAGCTCTCAGCCAAGGCTGAGGAATCGTGGCGCCGCAATATTCCTTTTGCCGCCAAGCGTGGCGAAATTTTGGATCGACAGGGTACTGCGCTGACCTATAATGTCAGTTCGCCGACTGTCATGGCGATACCAGTACAGATTAAGGAGCCGGAAGAAACGGCTCGCAGGCTGGCGCCGTTGCTAGATATGAGTGAGGATAAAGTGCTCAAGCTGATTACCAAACGAACAGCAAGCCAAAAACTTCAGCCCGGTGGACGAAAAATTACGATGGAGAAAGCCCAGAAAATTCGTGATTTGAAGCTGCCGGGTATCGTTGTTGCTGAAGACAACAAACGTTATTATCCTTATGGTGATCTAGCGGCTCATATTCTTGGATTTACCGGAATTGATAATCAAGGGCTGACAGGCGTAGAGAAGCAGCAAAACAGTAAGCTTCGGGGAATCGATGGAAGCATCGCGTATTTATCAGACGCAGGTGGCCGTCTGATGCCTGGTTCTTCTGAAAAGTACATTGAACCGAAGGATGGACTGAATTTACAATTAACCATTGATAAATCGGTGCAATCCATTATGGAACGAGAGCTTGACCAAGCCATGGTCAAATTTCAGGCGAAGTCCGCGCTGTCTATTGCGATGAACCCGAAGACGGGTGAAATATTAGGCATGGCTGGACGGCCAAGCTATGAGCCAGCGCTTTACAAGCAATATGCGCCTGAAATTTATAATCGCAATCTGCCGATTTGGATGACATATGAACCTGGGTCTACTTTTAAAATTATTACACTTGCCGCTGCCTTGGAAGAAAAGAAGGTCAATCTCAAAAATGACCGTTTCTTTGATCCGGGATATATTGAAGTTGGTGGAGCACGTCTGCGTTGTTGGAAAAAAGGCGGGCATGGCAGCCAAACCTTTCTTCAAGTGGTAGAAAATTCATGCAATCCCGGTTTTGTAACGTTGGGACAACGTCTGGGCAAAGAAACACTGTTCAAGTACATTCGCAATTTCGGCTTCGGCAGCAAAACAGGAATTGACATGATTGGTGAGGGCAATGGCATTTTGTTCAAGCTACCTCAGGTCGGACCTGTAGAGCTGGCTACTACGGCCTTTGGTCAAGGGGTATCTGTCACTCCGATTCAGCAGGTTACGGCTGTATCGGCAGCAATCAATGGCGGCAATCTTTATAAGCCTCACATTACAAAAGGCTGGATTCAGCCCGGAACTGGAAAGGTTCTCGAAAAAGTGGAGCCGGAACTGGTGCGTAGAGTTGTTTCAGAGGATACCTCTCGACAGGTAAGGGAAGCGCTGGAAAGTGTCGTCGCTAAAGGTACAGGTCGCCCTGCCTTTATTGAGGGTTACCGGGTTGGAGGTAAAACGGGGACAGCACAAAAGGTGATTAACGGACGTTATTCTTCCTCGGAGCATATTGTATCCTTTATTGGTTTTGCTCCGGCGGATGACCCGCAAATTGTCGTCTATACTGCTGTCGATAATCCGAAAGGGATTCAATTCGGCGGTGTAGTTGCTGCGCCAATCGTGCAAAATATTTTAAAAGATGCACTGATTGCCTTGAAAATACCACCTCGTACTAATCAAATTGCCAAAGAGTACAAGTATGGCGAAAATCCGATTGAAACGGTACCTGATCTGGTAGGTGCCACTGCAGCTGATTTATATGAAGATATGAATATGAACTTTATGCTCGTGAAATCTGGGTCAGGCAAGACGGTCGTAAGTCAGGCACCGAAGCCAGGCTCTCGATTGGAACGAGGATCAACGATCCGTATATATATGGGGGATTGATAGGTTCTTTTTATACCATACTATGAATAACGAGAGAGCAATGGAGGAATGTAAGATGCAGCTTCAACAATTGGCTTCACTGCTGGCCGTTTCCCGAGTGGTGGGTGACGGTACAGTGGATTGCCGAGGAATCGGGGCGGATTCACGTCGTGTCCAGCCAGGAGACTTATTTCTGTGCTTGCCTGGTTTTACAGTGGACGGACATGATTATGCTGAGCAGGCCGTTGCGTCTGGGGCGGCGGCTTTGGTCGTAGAGAGAGAACTGGATGTGCCTGTTCCGCAGCTTGTTGTTAAGGATGCGCGACATGCCATGGCGGTTTTGGCGGATTACATGTTTGATTCACCAAGCCGCCGCATGCGCATGATCGGCATAACCGGAACGAACGGGAAAACAACGATAACATACCTGCTTGAAAAAATTATGAAGGACGCCGGGGTGAACACCGGGCTGATTGGTACCATCCAAATGCGTTACAATGGCCAGTCTTATCCTATGTCCGGCACTACGCCTGAAGCAGTAGAACTGCAACGTTATCTCGGGAATATGGCAGAGCAAGGGGTTCAATGCTGTGTCATGGAGGTATCCTCACATGCTTTGGAGCAGGGCCGTGTCAAAGGAACAGATTTTCGTACCGCTATATTTACAAACCTAACGCAGGACCATTTGGACTATCACAACACGATGGAGGAGTACCGCGCTGCCAAGGGACTTTTGTTTTCCAGATTGGGAAATGCCTTCTCGCGTGATGCATCCAATAGTAAATATGCTGTTCTGAATGCAGACGATCCGGCCTCTTCCTATTTGCAGGCTCAAACAGCGGCCCAAGTGATTACCTACGGCGTGGAAAAGGATTCGGATGTGCAAGCGTCTCGTATCACTATAAGTGCCAAGGGAACATCCTTCCATGTCTCCACTTTTAAAGGAGATACTGATATTGAGCTTCGGATGGTAGGCAAGTTTAATGTGTACAACGCACTAGCAGCCATTTCAGCTGCTTTGCTGGAAGGAATCTCGTTGGTGGATATCAAGCGGAGTCTGGAATCTATCGCAGGCGTAGATGGGCGCGTAGAGCCTGTTGATGCGGGTCAACCCTTTGCTGTAATCGTTGATTATGCCCATACGCCAGACGGATTGGAAAATGTCCTTCGTACCGTAAAGGAATTTGCGATTGGTAAAGTATGGTGTGTATTTGGATGCGGCGGAGATCGGGATCGTACGAAACGTCCGTTGATGGGGAAAATTGCTGCACGATACAGCGATCATTCGTTTATTACATCCGACAATCCGCGAACAGAAGACCCGATATTGATTTTGAAAGACATCGAACAAGGGTTGATTGATGAAGGTGTACCTGCCGAACGTTATGAACTGATCGTGGATCGCAGAACTGCAATTCATAAAGCTGTTGAAATGGCAAGCCCTGACGATGTAGTATTGATTGCGGGAAAAGGTCACGAGACTTACCAGTTAATCGGAAAAACGGTGCATGAATTCGATGATCGCATCGTAGCCAAAGAAGCGATAAGGGGTTTATCCAAGTGATGAAAAGAACAATCGGTCAGATTGCATCCATGTGTGGAGGAACACTTCACGCACAGGCGGACGCTGAACGGATGGTTGAGGGCGTTTTTACAGACTCACGCAGGCCGCAGAGTCTGGGACTGTTCGTTCCACTCGCGGGTGAACGATTTGATGGACATCATTATGTTCAGCAGATCGTAAGCGAGGGAGGGGCAACAGCATATTTATGGCAAAAGGATCATGGAACACCTCCGTCCGTAAATGCTATTGAGGTCGAGGATACGTTAGAAGCCCTTCAGCATCTAGCGGCCGCATACTTGCGCGAAACTGACGTTTCTGTCGTCGGAATCACGGGAAGCAACGGTAAGACGACGACGAAAGATATTGTAAATGCTCTATTGGGCACGACTTTTAAAGTACACAAAACCGAAGGAAATTATAACAATCATATCGGGTTGCCTTTAACAGTACTGTCCATGCCGCAGGATACAGATATCCTGATTCTGGAGATGGGCATGAGTGGACGCGGGGAAATCCGTCTGTTGGCTAATATTGCCCAACCAGATGTAGCTGTCATAACTAACATTGGCGAATCGCATTTACTTCAGCTTGGTTCTCGCACTGAAATTGCTCGTGCAAAGCTGGAAATTGCAAGTGGGATTAAATCTGGTGGATTGCTTATTTATAATGGGGATGAACCACTACTTCCACAAGTGTTGGCAGAACCTGAAACGGTCAAGCCTGAAGGATTAAAATTATTCACGTTCGGGTTAGCTGCGGACAATGATGATTATCCAATTGAAATCACTTCGGATGAAGAAGGTAGCTCATTCATAACAGCCCAATCCGGCCAAGAGGCTTTCCGGCTTCCCTTACTCGGACAGCACAATGTTGTAAACGGATTGGCAGCGCTGGCGGTAGCACGTCATTTCAATGTGGATGCAGACCATATACGTAAAGGATTGTCGTCTTTAAAGCTGACGGGCATGCGCATTGAGGTCGTGAAGTGTTCGGATGGACTTACCGTGCTAAATGACGCTTACAATGCCAGTCCTGCTTCAATGAAGGCTGCAATTCAGACGTTGTCTGCATATCAAACGAGTGGACGTAAAATTGCCGTGCTTGGGGATATGCTGGAGCTGGGCGCTGAGGAAAAGCAATTTCATGAGGAAATTGGGCGTTTTGCTGCAAAGCATAACATAGAGGCACTGTTTACCTATGGTGCGTTAGGCGCTTCGATTGCGCAGGGTGCGCAAGGGACAATGCCAACTGCTAACGTACACGCTTATACTGATAAGCAAAAGCTGATCCAGCATTTGCGGTCTTATCTCCATGCCGATGATATTGTGCTGGTTAAGGCATCCAGAGGGATGCGATTAGAAGAAATTGTGGATGCGCTGAAAAACGGTCCGCTACAGAACTGATGTTGACGAGAGGGAGACTCCCATGGATATTCAATTATTACTGCTGACGATCGTCGTATCGTTTATACTGGCGGTCATTGCCGCTCCACTGCTCATTCCGCTGCTGCGGCGAATGAAATTCGGCCAGCAGGTCCGGGATGACGGGCCACAAAGCCATCTTAAAAAGATAGGTACGCCTACAATGGGGGGTATCGTAATCTTGCTGGCTTTTACGCTGACCTTTCTTAAGTTTTCAGCTATCAAAAATACGGACTTTTACGTTCTACTGGTTGCTACGCTCGGTTTTGGGCTGATCGGCTTTTTGGACGACTATATTAAAATCGTATTCAAACGCTCGCTCGGTCTGACGGCGCGTCAAAAGCTGTTCGGGCAGTTATTGTTTGGCGCGATTATGTGCTGGCTTCTGATTAGCAATGATCACAGCACGGCGATCGGTATCCCAGGCACCTCATGGTCATTTGATTGGGGCGGCTGGTTCTATTATCCGTTCATTATTATCATGATGTTGGCGATCAGCAACGCTGTCAATTTTACAGATGGGCTGGACGGGCTGCTGTCCGGTACAAGTGCGATTGCATTTGCTGCTTATGCCATTGTGGCGATTCAAGCAACCTCGCTTCCGGCTGCCGTTTGCGCAGCGGCCATGATTGGTGCTGTACTTGGTTTTCTCGTATATAATGCTCATCCTGCCAAGGTATTTATGGGAGACACAGGCTCGCTGGGAATCGGCGGAGCCATTGGTGCCATTGCCATTGTTACGAAAAGCGAAATTTTGTTTCTCATCATCGGTGGTGTCTTCGTGATTGAAATGCTGTCCGTGGTCTTGCAGGTAGCTTCCTTTAAAACCCGTGGCAAGCGTATTTTCAAAATGAGCCCGATTCATCATCATTTCGAGCTGTCCGGCTGGTCCGAATGGCGCGTAGTTATCACATTCTGGGCTGTAGGACTGCTGTTGGCAGGACTCGGACTTTATCTCAACAAGGGGTTGTAGACAAATGAATCATCCAGACGCATACCGAGATCAGGAAGTCGTCATTATCGGTCTGGCCAAAAGCGGCGTACAAGTGGCCAAGGTGCTACATCAGGCCGGGGCAAAGCTCACAGTCAATGATAAAAAAGATAGGGAACAATGTCCCGAAGCTTCTGAATTAGAGGCTTTGGGAATTTCCGTTTTATGCGGGGGTCACCCGGAAGGACTGATTCATCCTGGAGTGAAACTGGTTGTCAAAAATCCAGGAATTCCTTACGCGGCCCCTCCCGTACAGAAAGCTGTCGAGCTCGGCATTGAGGTCGTGACCGAGGTTGAGGTCGCCTACCATCTATGTAAAGCTCCGATTATCGGAATTACTGGCTCCAACGGAAAGACGACCACGACCACTTGGGTGGGCAAGTTGTTGGAGGCATCCGGCATGAATCCGATCGTGGCTGGTAATATCGGTACGCCGTTATGCGAGGCGGCTGTGGACGCCAAGTCGGACGAGTGGATGGTTGTGGAGCTGAGCAGCTTTCAGTTAAAAGGAACAAAGGATTTCAAGCCCGCTGTAGCCTGCTTGCTCAATGTAGCTGAGACCCATTTGGACTACCACGGAGGCATGGAGGACTATGTTGCATCCAAGGCACGTCTATTTGCCAATCAAACAGCGTCGGATACCGCGGTGGTGAACTGGGATGATCCCGTCTGCCGGGAGCTTGTGCCCTATATTCAAGCGAAGCTGCTTCCTTTCTCAATGACGGAACGTTTGCAGGAAGGGGTGTTCGCTGACCCGCCATACATACCGGATGTGACGGATGATATTGAAAGAAACATCGTATACCGTGATGGAAATGGGGTACTGCAACCCATTATAGGCGTGACCGATATTGGGCTTCCGGGTCGTTTTAACGTAGAAAATGCTCTAGCTGCTTGCGCAATCGCCATAGCCGCAGGCGCAGAACCAGCAAAATTGATGGAACCATTAAGCTCTTTTCGCGGTGTAGAACATCGGCTTGAATATGTTTTAGAACACGGTGGAGTAGCTTATTACAACAATTCCAAAGCAACCAACTCCAAAGCGACCATGATGGCCTTATCTTCCTTTAAGCAACCCATCGTACTCATTGCCGGAGGATTGGATCGTGGCTCTGATTATGCGGAGCTTGTACCGTCCTTGCAGGATGGTGTGAAAGCCGTTGTGCTCTTGGGTGAGACACGGCATAAGCTGGCAGATCGGGCTCGTCAGGCTGGAATAGAGCATGTCAAGGTCGTCGATAATGGGGAGGGTGCCGCCGCTACGCTCGTGGAGGCTGTAAACAAGGCAGCTGAATTTGCTGAGACGGGAGATGTGGTATTACTCTCACCCGCCTGTGCAAGTTGGGATATGTTCCAATCCTATGAAGAGCGTGGACGTATTTTTAAAGAGGCGGCGCATAAATTGTAAGTAGGGGGGTTGGATAAGCCCCTACTTTTATGCAAGGGGTGGCCTCCTGATGAAGCAATCTCGTCCGGCGCCAGATATATGGCTTTTCGTCTGTATTGTAAGCTTGTTAGCCATCGGCATGGTTATGGTATACAGCGCGGGCGCCGTCCTCGCTTTTCACGAGTACGGGGACTCCTACTATTTTGTTAAACGACAATTGTTGTTTGCGGGGCTCGGCCTTGTAGCCATGTACTTTACGGCCAGAACGGACTATCGGATTTGGCAGAAATATGCCAAGGTCGTATTGTTGATCTGTTTGGCTCTATTGGTTGCTGTTTTAATTCCTGGCATTGGTGTAGTAAGAGGTGGAGCACGAAGCTGGCTCGGTATTAGCTCTTTTGGCATTCAGCCTTCCGAGTTTATGAAGCTGGGCATGATTCTTTTTCTCTCTCAATGGCTCAGTCGTCCTGACTATGATATTAGCTCTTTTACGCGCGGGCTGTTGCCTCCGCTTGGGCTCATGGGACTGGCCTTTGGGCTCATCATGCTCCAGCCCGATTTGGGTACAGGCACCGTAATGATGGGAGCATCCATGCTGATCGTATTTACGGCAGGCGCGCGTTTGAAGCATCTGGGTCTACTAGCCTTGTCGGGGGCAGCGGGTTTTGCTGCATTGATTGCGGCTGCCCCTTATCGACTCCAGCGTATTACCGCGTTTCTGGACCCATGGTCTGATCCGCTTGGCGCGGGTTATCAAATTATTCAATCGCTATATGCTATTGGTCCTGGCGGATTGGCGGGGCTGGGGCTCGGCATGAGTCGGCAAAAATACAGCTACGTTCCTGAGCCACAGACGGACTTTATCTTCTCTATACTGGCGGAGGAGCTTGGTTTTATCGGTGGAATGACGGTACTGGGGCTTTTTTTGGTCCTTGTTTGGAGAGGGATGCGTGTCGCTATTACCATCCCGGATACCTATGGCAGTTTGCTTGCAGTCGGTATTGTCGGAATGGTGGCGGTACAGGTCGTTATTAATATTGGTGTTGTTATCGGTTTAATGCCAGTGACAGGAATAACACTGCCCTTAATCAGCTATGGAGGTTCTTCACTGACCTTAATGTTAACTGCTCTGGGTATTTTATTAAATTTATCACGTTATGCGAGGTGAACGTTTATGCGCGTCGTGTTGAGCGGCGGCGGTACTGGAGGACATATATATCCAGCACTGGCCGTAGCCAGACAGTGCGAAGAAATAGATCCGGACGCTGAATTTTTATACATTGGCGGTCAACGAGGACTTGAAAGTAAATTGGTTCCTCAGGAAAAAATTCCATTTGAGGCTATTGATATCACAGGATTTCGTCGCAGCTTGTCTGTGGAAAATATAAAAACGATCATGCGCTTTTTCAAAGGAGTTCGCAGGTCCAAAGCATTATTAAAGAAATTTAAGCCAGATATCGTGATTGGCACCGGGGGATATGTATGCGGCCCTGTCGTTTATGCAGCTTCCAAGTTGGGAATCCCCAGCATTATTCATGAACAAAATGCAATTCCTGGATTGACCAATGCATTTTTGAGTCGCTATGTGGATACAGTGGCTGTTAGCTTTGAAGGCTCGGAAGGAGCTTTTCCCAAAGCTAAAAATGTACTATACACTGGGAACCCGCGTGCTACAACAGTTCGTCTGGCTAACCGGGATCGGGGATTTGCAACTATAGGGGTTCCTATGAACAGCTCTGTGGTCCTGGTGGTTGGCGGCAGCAGAGGGGCAAAGGCCATTAACGATGCCATGATTGCAATGGTTCCGCAACTTTCGCAACTGAAAGACGTCCATTTTGTATATGTAACCGGCGAATCTTATTATGAGCAAACGCTGGACAGCATACGAAATCAGATCGGCTCATTGCCCAATCATCTACATGTGCTTCCCTATATTCACAATATGCCTGAGGTGCTGGCTTGTACCTCTTTAATTGTTAATCGTGCAGGTGCGTCCTTCTTGGCAGAGATTACATCGCTCGGCATTCCGTCCATTCTGATTCCATCACCGAATGTGACGAATAACCATCAGGAGGCTAATGCTCGTACACTTGAAAAGGCAGGGGCTTCTGTCATGATCACAGAAAAGGAATTAAGTGGCCCGGCTCTGTTTCAATCTATAGCAGAAATTATGAAGGATGAGGCAAGGCGGAGCCAAATGGCGGAGCTGGCATCTGCGCTTGGCAAGCCTGACTCAGCAGATATTTTAGTAAAAGAAATGGAGCGTCTTGCCCATAATAGGTAGTCCGCAGCGCAGATTTGGGCGGTTGTCACACACTGGACGGTATTTACATAGGATACCCTATAGATTGTGACCATCACCCAGGCTGCCGGTTGTTAGGTGAGAGCCTTATAACGATGCGGGGCAAGCAACAAGGAGGTTTCAGTACAATGCAGCAATGGATGCCATTATTAGCGGAGCATGATATCGGAAAAGTGCTGGAGCATGAGCCGCTGTCCAAATATACGACCTGGAAGATCGGAGGCCCTGCCGATGCTCTTGTGATCCCGGATACCAAAGAGCAGTTGGCAAGGATTTTGAAGCTTGCTAGCGAGCACGGAATTCCCTGGATGCAGTTGGGGCGGGGCTCCAACATGCTCGTCTCTGACAAAGGGATTCGGGGACTGGTGATCAAGCTTGGACCAGGATTTGATTATGTTCGTTTTGAGGATGAACAGATCGTTGCTGGTGGAGGCGTTTCACTGGTTAAACTATGTGTTATGGCTAGCAAGCAGGGTCTGTCAGGCCTTGAGTTTGCTGGTGGTATTCCAGGATCGGTCGGTGGGGCTGTCTACATGAACGCCGGTGCCCACGGGTCTGATGTGTCACGAATATTCCAGTCCGCTGAGATTGTGCTGGATACAGGGGAATTGGCTGTGTACAATGCCGAGGATATGCACTTTAGCTATCGTCACTCCGTGCTGCATGAGCAACGTGGAATGGTGACAGAGGCAGTGTTCCAGATGAAGCGGGGGACCGAGAGGAAATCTCAACAGCGCTTGCGGCTTTTAAAGACCGCCGTAGGCTGACCCAGCCGCTACAGTTAGCTTGTGCAGGAAGCGTGTTCCGTAATCCACCAGGAGACTATGCTGCCCGGCTTATTGAAAGCGCAGGTCTCAAAGGTTTGAAGGCGGGAGGCGCTGAGGTATCAGTACAGCATGCTAATTTCATTGTAAATACCGGTCAAGCGACAGCAGAGGACGTGCTTACCCTAATGAAGCATATTCAAAGTACAATATCATCTCAAACCGGCATCAAGCTAATTCCGGAGGTTTTCGTAGTGGGTGAGCGGTAAACTCGGAGGTGATACATTGGACAAATTGGTGATTGAGGGAGGCCGTCCCCTGTCAGGCACCATACGTATCCATGGGGCAAAAAATGCGGCACTACCTATTCTTGCAGCAAGTTTGCTTGCACAAGGTAAGGTGGAAATTCGGAATGTCCCCCATCTTTTAGACATTAAGGTCATGCTGCACATCCTAGAAAGACTTGGTTGCACATGCCGACATGAAGAGGAAACGGTATATGTGGATACATCGTCCGTCCGAACGTTCCAAATTCCTGAGGATTTGATGAAGCAAATGCGGTCATCTATCTTTCTAATGGGACCGTTGCTCGCTAGATACGGAGAAGTTTCCATTTATCAGCCCGGAGGCTGCGCCATAGGCGAGCGCAAAATTGATCTTCACCTGGAGGGCTTAAAAGCTCTTGGCGCAGAGATCGAGGAGAAAGACGAGCAAATTACGTTTCGAGCCCGCAAGCTGATCGGCTCGGACATCCACATGGATTTTCCGAGCGTAGGCGCAACAGAAAATATTATGATGGCTGCCGCGCTGGCCGAAGGACGAACAACGATTACCAATGCAGCGAGGGAACCAGAGATTCAGGATCTTCAAAACTTTCTGAATGCCATGGGAGCCCATATTATCGGTGCTGGAACAGACACAATTACAATCACGGGGGTCAGTCAACTCAATCCTTGTACGTATGAGGTCATTCCTGACCGCATAGTAGCTGGAACGGTTATGATCGCAGCGGCAGCTACACGAGGTAGTGTGTCATTGACACACTGCAATCCTTCCCACTTGTCTGCTCTGATTCACGTCCTCAGGCGGGCTGGTGTTCAAATTGGCATCTTGAATGATATAATGACCGTAAGTTGTATGAGTCGTCCCAAAGCAGTGGAGAGGATCGTTACCTCACCTTATCCGTCATTTCCGACGGATTTGCAATCTCAGGTCATGGTTCTATTATCTTTGGCGGACGGCTTCAGTGTCATGAAAGAGACTGTCTTCGAAAGCCGATTTAAACATGTAGATGAACTGAATGTAATGGGTGCTGATATTACGGTCGATGCGAATGCTGCTTTTATAAGAGGGGTTTCTCGTCTGTACGGGGCTACAGTAGAGGCTACCGATCTGCGGGCAGGGGCTGCACTGGTTATAGCCGGTCTAGCCGCTCAGGGACGTACCATTGTCGAGCAGGTTCATCACATTGACAGAGGATATGACCGGATCGAACGTCTTTTCCAGGGATTGGGTGCCCGAATGAGCCGTCAGTCTCCGGTGCCCGAGCAGCTGGATTTCGTAAATTAATGCCTATAATGTCCCTCCGTTAACGGGGGGACAAAGGGCTTTTGTGGAGAGAAGCTATGCCAAATGCTCAAATACCTGTTCTTAAAAAGAACAGAACGAAAAAAAGAACAAGCCGGAAGATTGCTATTCTTCTCATTTTGTTGTTTATTGTACTGCTCGCTGTTCTCTTTTTCCGTTCTTCGTTGAGTCAGGTTTCTGAAATTCGTTTTGATGGTAATGTATTTTCGACCCGGGAGCAACTTCTCAATCGAAGTGGTCTCGCTGTCGGAGATCAATATTTCGGAGTCAGTTCATCCGACGTCTCTGAGAAGCTGCGGGAAATTCAGTCGATTCAGCAAGTCACAGTGGACAAGCAGTTTCCGGGCATCATTACGATTCACATTAAGGAGTTTGCTACAGTAGCTTACGAGTTGCAAAGTGACGGTAGCCTGCGTGCTATTCTAGCAAATGGGACAAGCGTGGGCGTAGGAAGCAGTGGGATAGCGGTTGAAAAGCCTATTTTGACTAAATGGAAATCAGATGATCCCTACAAAGCGAAGCTGTGTGATGCTTTATCACGCATTCCGGGAGAATGGACAGCTGATATTTCGGAAATCATTCCGGCGCCGATTCCTTCTTTTCCAGACCGTATAAAAATGTACACGCGTTCCCAGTTTGAGGTTATTACAACTGTTTCACTGTTGAACTCTAAAATCAGCTATCTGAACCAAGTGCTAGAAACAGAAGAGCCTGGTGTGATCACAATGCTGGAGGCGGATTCCTACGTTCCATTTAAACCCGATACGAGCGAAGAGGGCCAAGAAAAAGATACTACTCAGTGATGTGAAAAAATGCTAGAATTGATTTTATGGGTAATAGACTTGCCTCCTTCTTTTTTCTTCAAATTTTTATGTGACTGCAACCATAAATTGGCTTCTAAAAAATTTGTAGAAAAAAGAGGGAAAGCATGGAGTATGTTGAATATGTACAGAGTGTGTTTAAAGAACGAAATTCATTTTGGAGTCAGGAGGTGCCACAGACTTGAGCAACAATGACATCATTGTTAGTTTGGACATCGGTACATCCAAAGTTCGGGCTATTATTGGGGAAATGAATAATGGAACCTTTAATATTATTGGAGTTGGATCTGCCGACTCGGAAGGGATTCGCAAAGGTGCAATTGTAGACATTGATCAAACCGTGCAATCAATCCGTAACGCCGTGGATCACGCAGAACGCATGGTTGGTATTCAAATAACAGAAGTGTATGTGGGGATCTCAGGCAACCATATTGGTCTGCAAAATAGTCATGGCGTAGTAGCCGTGTCCAACGAGGACCGTGAAATCGGTGAGGAGGACATTGAACGTGTACTGAAGGCAGCAGAAGTAATTGCCGTACCACCGGAGAGAGAAATCATTGACGTGGTAGCCAAGCAGTATGTCGTGGATGGCCTTGAAGGAATTCAGGACCCTCGTGGTATGATCGGTGTTCGTCTCGAAGTAGAGGCTACGATTGTTACTGGAGGCAAAACCCCAATACATAATCTGTTGCGCTGCGTTGAGAAAGCTGGCCTGAGGATTAAAGATCTCGTCTTGTTGCCTCTCGGAGCTGGACAGTTGTCTCTTTCGAAGGATGAAAAGGTGATGGGTTCCGTGCTGGTGGATATTGGTGCAGGTTCTACGAATGTGGCCATTTTCCAGGAAGGAACGATTGTTGCCACATCAACACTCCCAATCGGCGGAGAATTTGTAACCAATGATATTGCCTACGGACTGAGAACCCTTACCGATCAAGCCGAAAAAGTTAAACTCAAATACGGCTGCGCTTGGTATGATGATGCAGCAGCCGATGTCGTCTTTAAAGTGACCCGTATCGGCAGTAATGTAGATAAGGAGTTCAACCAACAGGATTTGGCTGCTATTATTGAGCCGAGAGTACAGGAAATTTTTCAACTCATTCAGGCGGAAGTTAAGCGCTTGGGTTACACAGAGCTTCCGGGGGGTTATATACTTACCGGAGGCACCGTCTCCATGCCTGGTGTACTTCAGGTGGCACAAAGCGAACTGGCCGCTTCCGTAAGGATCGCTGTACCTGATTTTATCGGTGTAAGGGATCCGGGATACACGAGCGGAGTTGGTATCTTGCATAATGCTATTCGTTACTATCGCGGGAGATCGACTAGTGTTAGCAACAGTGGCGGTAGTACCAAGAAGCCGACTAACCGAACCAAGAGCAGCAGTCCCGTTGCGGAAGGCGAGCAGAAGCAGGGGTTGATTGAACGCTTAAAAAATATGTTCAGTGAATTTATATAACGTTCATTGCTAATTATGCCAATCATGGACGGGCCATCCATGCACATTGAGGGGGAGATGGAATAGTATGTTGGAATTTGATTTTGAAATGGAGAGCTTGGCTCAAATTAAAGTGATCGGCGTCGGAGGCGGCGGCAGCAATGCAGTTAACCGAATGATCGAAAATGGAGTTCAGGGTGTAGAGTTTATTACTGTCAATACAGATGCCCAGGCGCTTCACTTGGCGAAGTCTGAGCATAAGCTTCAAATTGGCGATAAACTGACTCGTGGTTTGGGTGCCGGGGCTAACCCTGACGTGGGTAAAAAAGCGGCTGAAGAGTCGCGTGAGCTCATTATGAATACGCTCAAAGGCGCGGATATGGTATTCGTAACTGCGGGAATGGGTGGCGGTACAGGAACCGGAGCGGCCCCTGTCATTGCTGAAATTGCTAAGGAGTGCGGTGCGCTGACTGTAGGCGTGGTAACCCGACCATTCACATTTGAAGGGCGTAAACGCTCCAATCAAGCTGAACTTGGCATTGAGGGATTGAAAGAAAAAGTAGATACCTTGATTGTAATCCCGAATGATCGCTTGCTTGAGATTGTGGATAAGAAAACCCCAATGCTGGAAGCATTCCGTGAAGCAGATAATGTTCTACGTCAGGCCGTACAAGGTATTTCGGATTTGATCGCTGTACCGGGTCTGATCAATCTTGACTTCGCTGACGTAAAAACGATCATGACGGAGCGTGGTTCCGCGTTGATGGGGATTGGCGAAGCGACGGGTGAAAATCGTGCGGCTGAAGCAGCGCGCAAGGCTATCATGAGTCCGTTGCTAGAGACATCCATAGAAGGTGCGCGTGGTGTCATTATGAACATCACTGGCGGCACCAATTTGTCTCTATACGAAGTCAATGAGGCGGCTGAAATTGTAACATCAGCTTCCGATCCGGAAGTGAACATGATTTTCGGTGCTATCATTGATGAAGACTTGAAAGAAGAGATTAAGGTTACCGTGATCGCCACTGGTTTTGAAGGTAAGCCGAGCCAACCAGCACCTGGACGTAGACCAGCAGCTAACCCAGCGGCTTCCGAAGCAACGGAAAAGTCCTCTCCTAACTTGCGTCCATTCGGTAACTCTCAAAGCAGTGACCAATTGGATATTCCGACATTCTTACGTAACCGTTCACGCAATAATAATAACGATAACTAGTTTATATCTAGACAGCCCGCATCCTCCTTGGAGATGCGGGCTTCTTTCTGTTTTCTCCGCATCCCGTACGGCTAGTGCTTCTCCTCTTTCCGACAAAATTAGTCGGACACCGTCCCCACCGTTAGACAGACTTTGAACCATATGACTACTATACTTAAGCCTATCCTGCAAAATGCTGGGCGGGTGAATCCTTGGTTGTTTATATCGATTTAATTTTCTTGGCCAATTTGTTCATTGATGCTGTGTTGCTAATGGCCACCGCCTGGATGAGAAAGATTCGTCCAGTGTGGTGGCGATTGATGACTTCAGCTGGAATTGGCGCAATGTACGTAGTCATGATGTTTGTGCCGGAACTGTCATTTTTATTTACGTTTCTAATCAAGCTGGCCTTATCGGTCATCATGCTGCTGGTGGCATTTGGTTTTGGAAGCATGCAAAAGTATCTTCGTACAATGGGTGCCTTTTACATGATCAATTTTGTAGCAGCAGGTGGCATTTTGGGGATGCATTATTTTCTCCAAAATACGGGGGAATTGTTTAATGGCATCTGGTATACCGCATCAGGTGGAATGTCTTTTGAATTGAAAATCGCATTCTGGTTTATTTTATGCGCATTTGGCGGAGTGATGCTTTTCTTTCGTATTGTGCAGTCCTCGAAGCAGCGCACAGAAAGGATGAGTGGCTTTTTGGGGCAAGTACAGGTGTGGATCGGGCAGGATCATATTGAGTGTACAGGCTTGTTGGATACAGGTAACCAACTGCATGATCCTTTGACCCGAACCCCAGTAATGGTGATGGAGGCGGTTTTGTGGGAATCGTATTTACCCGCTTCCTGGCTCCAAAAATGTTCTGAGGGTAATGCTGATCAACTAGTGATGGATCTGGGGGAGGAACCGTTCAACTGGCAGGATCGTGTTCGTCTCGTTCCCTATCGTGGAATTAACAAAAGTCATTCCTTTATGCTCGCACTCAAACCAGATCGAGTAGAGGTGGTGATGAATGGGATTCATTTTGTACATCATCGAGTGCTGATTGGCTTGGACGGGGGAAAGTTGTCGGCAGAGGGCAAATACCGTGCCATCATCCATCCAGATGTGACGGCACACGAAGAGGGGGGTGCTGATTCAAGCTTGAAACGAGAAGCATATGCTAGTGATCATTTTACAGAATCAGGATAATGGAGAAGAGTACAGGACAAGGTTTAAAGACGAGGAGAAACATTCGATGCTGAAATGGACGGAGCCAGTAAGACTTGTACTATTTCCAAAAGGGGGAGAATGATATGAGGGAACAAATGAATTTAAAGATGAAATTTAGGCTAGCATGGCAACTGCAATATTATCGTATTTTATTTTTATTCGGGCTGAAAAGTGAAGAAATTTATTATATTGGCGGTAGCGAGGCGCTCCCCCCTCCATTAACAAGAGACGAGGAAGAGTATTTGCTTGGAAAGCTTTCTTCTGGAGATGCGGCAGTGAGGTCGATGCTAATTGAGAGAAACTTGCGGTTAGTCGTGTATATCGCCCGTAAATTTGAAAATACGGGAATCAACATTGAGGATCTCGTATCCATCGGTGCTATTGGGCTGATCAAAGCGGTGAACACTTTTGATCCAGAGAAGAAAATCAAACTTGCCACTTATGCATCTCGATGCATTGAAAATGAGATTTTAATGTATTTGCGTCGTAATAGCAAAACGAGAACGGAGGTTTCTTTTGATGAGCCTCTGAATATCGATTGGGATGGTAATGAGTTGTTGCTTTCCGATGTGATGGGCACGGAAAATGATACCATTTACCGTAATATTGAGGAGCAAGTAGATCGTAAATTATTGCATAAGGCACTGGATAAGTTGACGGATCGAGAGCGTTTGATTATGGAACTGCGCTTCGGCTTACAAGACGGAGAAGAGAAGACACAGAAGGATGTTGCTGACCTGCTGGGTATATCGCAATCGTATATTTCGCGTCTGGAAAAACGAATTATAAAGCGCTTACGAAAAGAATTCAATAAAATGGTATAATGCTTGGGGATATCCGGAAGCGATGGAAACGGCGAATAAAAAAATGCCCTCAGGAGATAATGTACATTAATGTTGCTCCTTGGGAGGTAAGACACGATGACCCGAAACAAAGTGGAAATTTGCGGTGTGGATACCGCCAAACTGCCGGTATTAACCAATGCAGAGATGCGCGAGCTGTTCACATCACTTCAGCAAAATAATGAACGATCAGCCAGAGAAAAATTGGTCAACGGCAATCTCCGGCTCGTCCTGAGTGTGATTCAGCGTTTTAACAATCGGGGGGAGTTTGTGGACGATTTGTTCCAGGTAGGATGCATCGGCCTGATGAAGGCGATTGATAATTTTGACCTTTCGCAAAACGTAAAGTTCTCCACTTATGCGGTGCCGATGATCATCGGAGAGATCCGCCGTTATTTGCGGGATAACAATCCGATCCGTGTGTCCCGTTCGTTGCGGGATATTGCATATAAGGCGCTTCAGGTGCGGGACAGTCTGACAAATCTGAACTCGCGGGAACCAACGATTTTTGAAATATCAGAGGTGCTGAACGTGCCTAAAGAAGATGTTGTGTTCGCATTGGATGCGATTCAGGATCCAGTTTCGCTGTTCGAGCCGATATATCACGACGGGGGCGACCCAATCTATGTGATGGATCAGATCAGTGATGACAGAAATAAAGACGTCTCATGGATTGAGGAAATCGCTCTCCGGGAAGCGATGCATCGCCTGGGCCAGCGTGAAAAGATGATATTGTCTATGCGTTTTTATGAAGGAAAGACGCAAATGGAGGTTGCCGACGAAATCG